>NZ_LN906597.1:0-99056 GCF_001460935.1 Candidatus Ichthyocystis hellenicum
TATTAGTGATGAAGTTGCCCGATTACATTTACGGCACATTAACATACGCTGCTTGTTTAAAAACATACTCTCATTTGGAGAAAAAAATCTTATCTCAAGCGGAATTGATGTTAGATCCGGACTTGATAAAGTTGGAACTAACCCGGAAGAAGTGCTCTCAATGATACATGGCTTAGAAGAGTTCCATATCATTAAACGCATTAACCGCAGTAGTATCGATTATGTCACCGATAATGCAAATGCCGCGAGGATTGAAAGAAGATATACTGAGATCAAAGAAGTAGCACTAGGTATATGCGAAAAAATTAAGAACGCCAGCCCTTTTGACATCGAATACAGGAACAAACTTGGTAATTTCTCAGAACTTGTTAGAACTAATGATGCCGCCTATCACACCTGCCCAGATATGATCGGCAGCACTAACCACGACATTTATCATAATAGAAGCCTAAACTCGATGGCAGCAGATAAAACAGTTATAATTATAATAGTTTTAGCTTCTATTTGCGCTTTATTCTTTTTTCTCATACTAGGCACTAGAAGATTCAAAACATTTAGGAACCGCTCTAAAATTAGTAAACGTAAACTAGTAGGCAGACCCAAATTTAAGGCCTAATACAGACGGGTAGGAAAACAAAAAACAGCTTATATTTAAATAATGTTTTGATAGAACAGCACAGAAGACAAAGATGTACCAAACAACACCACATCAGTGCAAGTATTAGAATAAACCGTGGTCAACAAAATCTAATGATATGAAAAAATTACCATAAATATCATACATCAAGCACCGAAAAATTTAATTAATAATAAGTAACTATTATTAATTTTTGAAGATAAAATTCAGCATATCTTTTTAATTATGTAGAGTACTATCTCTGCAATAGTTACGATATTATATTGTTTGAATTCAATCATATAATAAAATTATTAGGGAGAAAATACCGTGTCAGACAGCATCACAACTTCTACGTACTGTAATAAAAACATCAACGACGATGAATCACAAAATGGCACGGGAGAAATGTCACAAGCAAACATAGTAACTACAAGTAGAACATCTTCATTGGTAAAAAGCAGCCGTTCTACCTTATCGTTATGCAGAAGCGCCCTAAAAACATCGTTAATTTTTTCTGTACTAAGCCAAGCAACTGCTTATATCATCAAACCAGCTGATATTATTAGTACCAGACTGACTAGATTATTAGTACGGTATATGAACATACAATGCTTGATAAGAAACATACTCTCACTTGGAGAAATAAATCTTATCTCAAGCGGAATTGATGTTAGATCTGGACTTGAGCAAGTTGGAACTACTCCAGAAGAAATTCTGTCAAAAATACACAACTTAGAAGAGTACCGAATCACTAAACGCATTAATCGCACTAGTATGGATGATATCGTCGATAATGCAAATATTGATAGAATTGAATACAGATATAATAGGATTAAAGAAGTAGCACTAGGTATATGTGACAGAATTAAAAATTCCAGCCCTTTTAATATCGAATCCAGAAATAGACTTAGTAATTTCTCGGAACTTGTTAGAGCCAATGAGGACAAATATTACACTTGCCCAAATATAATCGTCGATAGCATTAACCGCAACATTTATGCCCATAGTTATGACCATAGAAGTATGAATTCAATGGCAACAGAAAGAACGGTTATAGTCATTATAGTTTTAGGTTGTCTCTGCGCTTTATTCTATTTTTTCATACTAGGAACTAGAAGGTTCAAAGCATCTAGGAATAGATCTAAGATTAATCAACATAGGCTAAGGGGCAAACCCAAGTTTGAGTGTTAATAAGGTAATAGGCAGGCACGTAAAAAATTGAAACATAGTAAAAAATCACAATTACAGATCACTGAGCATCGTGGACTATATCCAAAACAAACGTTGTGGTATAGGTGATAAATGACTATGCACAACCTCTGTTCAAATTCTTATAACCAAAAACAACTACCGATAATTACCACCTATTGTATTACAGGTCCTTCTTTAAAGTCCTTACATAAATCACTATCCATGATCAAAACAGCAAGAGTGCAAAAATCAATGAACTAACAAATTTGGTGAATTAACAACGTAACTACAGTACAATTACAGCCCAAACAGGAGATAAAGATGTATTAAATAACACCACACCAGTACAAGTATTATAATAAACCACAGTAAATAAAATATAATTATCTACAAAAATTACCATAAATATCATTTATTAATCTAAATATAGCACCGGAAAATTTAATTAATAATAGAAGTAAATATTATTAATTTCTAAAGATAAAATTTCGCATATATTTCTAGTTATATAGAGTACTATCCACGCAATAGTTACGATATTATATTGTTTGAATTCAAGCATATAATAAAATTATTAAGGAGAAACTACCGTGTCTAACAGCATCACAACTGCTAAGCATTATAATAATAACAGCACCAATGATGGATGCCAAACTGAATCAGATGTAGAAGAAAAAGAAATGTCCACAGTAACTACAAGTAGAACATCCTCAACTTCATTGCTAAAAAGTAACAATTCTAGATTCTCATTATTCAAAAACACCCTGAAAGCATCAATAATTTTTTCTGTAATAGGTCAAACATCTAATTGTGTCATCAGGTCAGCTGATGCTATTACAACTAGATTGGCTAGATTATCTTTACGGTATATGAACCTACGCTGCTTGATGAGAAACATACTTGCATTTGGAGAAAAAAATCTTATTTCAGGAGGAATTAATGTTAGATCTGAGCTTGAGAAAATTGGAACTACTCCAGAAGGATTTATGTCAATAGAACACAGAGAACACAGATTAGAAAACTACGAAATAGTTAATCGCGTTAATCGCAGTTGTACAGATGATGCTCGTGATTTGCTTAATGTCGGAAGAATAGAACATAGATATAATACGATTAGAGAAGTAACACTAAATATATGTGAAAAAATTAAGAATACTAGCCCATTTGATGCCGAATCCAGACATAGACTTAGTAATTTCTCAGAACTTGTTAGAACCAATGATGCCTCCTATCACACCTGCCCAAATATGATCGGCGGCAATAACCGTGACATTTATTCCGATAGAAGCCTAAACTCAATGGAAACAGAAAGAACAGTTATAATCATAATAGTTTTGGGTTCTCTTTTCGCTTTATTATATTTTTTCATACTACTAGTAACCAGAAAATTAAAAACGTCCAGAAAGCGCTCTAGAGCAATAAATGCTAATGATGTGTAATCAAGTAACAAATAAAACTACAAGCATCAACACATAGAGTAAGTATAATTTGCCACATGGCAAAAAATAGCTTTTATGTATAACAGAAATGAATACGCGCACCCTTCTAATCAAATACCTAGCAATTAAACTAAGTTTAAGTCAAATCTATTATCCTTTTCAATTATTTTATCAATCTACTAAAAACAAGAGGGTACTGTTGTTAAATAATAGCATAACCGTATACTTGCTCTAATAACGAATCATAAATAATTCAATTTTATAAATATCTAAATGCAAAAAATTCCACTAGTATGAGATAATAATTTAAATAAACTACTTAAAAAACTAATCAATCATATAAAAATATTATCTATTTATAAAAGTAAATTTACGTATATATTTCTAATTATGTAGAGTAGCATCGGTGATGATGGTCGATCAGTTGTGCATTAATATTATTGATATTAAAACGTATAACAATACTTTCAGGAGATAATGTTGTGTCAAAACGGCATTGTAGAGTTTAAATGTTATAACAAGCTAGAAACCAGCAACAGTGACGAATTCCAGGATGAATCAGAAGAAGATATTGGTAATATATCAGCAGTCTAGATGACTACAAACGCGATATCGTCAATCTCAAGAAGAACAAGTTCCGGCTTAAGCTACTACCCCTGCCATGCAAGATCATCCTACAAAAACACCCTAAAAATATCCATCTTTTTATCTATACTAGGACAAGTTACTCCATATGTTTTAAAACCGATCGATACTATTAATATTGAACGGATTAAATTATTAGTAAAGACTGCAAACATACGATGCTTGCTAGAAAAAGCATTTAATTTTGGAGAAAATAATTTGATTTTAAACGGAGTTGACCTAAGATCCGAACTTAAACAGGTTAATATGACTCCAGAATATATTATGTCAATAACAAACGGCTGGGGTAAACACTACATCGATAATTACCATAACCGCACCAACATGGACAACAACAGCCTTATCAGAAAATATATATCAGTGATTAGTCTTGATTACTCCAAGATAGAAAAATTAATATTAGATGCAAGTGAAAGAATTGCAAATATCACCTCCTTCGATACACAATCTAGACAACAGATTGGTAGACTTACAGAACTTGTTAGACTCAATAACACCGCCTACCAACCTTGCCATAGTATTGTTATCAAAGGTTACCACGAAGAACAAATCTATTCACTGGATACGGAATGGTATATTAAAGTCGTCATTATTTTAATGTCTTTCTTTGCTTTGTTGTACTTTTTTGCAATGATATTTAGGAGAACAAAAGGATGTAGGGGAATGCGCCGCTTATTCAATAACATGCGTAGCCGCGCAACCAGGTCAACTCTGACACTACTGGGAACGGCAAGAGAACATTTATGCAAACGAGGCAACACCCACTACGTACCCTTAAATGAAATCAATACGGATCCGGAAAACTCATTTGATGAAGAACCTTTCTTTCAAGATCTTCCATAATTTTCGCTTCATGGTCTTCCTCATGATCAAAACCGTAAGCGTGCAAAAACCCATGTACCAACAAATGAGCATAGTGATGGTGAAGTACCTTGCCTTGTAAAATAGACTCCTTCCAAACAACAGGAACACACAAAATAATGTCGGCATTATAATGACCACTCTCCTGATACCCAAACGTCAAGACATTTGTAGGATAATCCTTCCCGCGAAACGACAAATTTAACTCTCGTCCCTCATCTTCATCAACAAACCGTGCCACAACAACATTCAAAACATAACCTACTCGGTCATAAACAAACATCGAAGTATTACGTAAAAAAGTCCTAACTTGGCCATAACTAATATGCGGCGGATAAAAATTACTGCACCACTGATAAGTCAAGACCGTATTCTTCATACCACCGAGACAATTTCACCACGGAAGCTATGCGACAATGCCTCCAGTAAACGCACAACAACAAACTTACCCCTAACATCTGGTGGTGCGGAAAAATTTACAATCCTGTTGTTAGAAGTTCTACCGGTCAAAACTTCTGGATCCTTCTTCGATTCCCCACTAACCAGAACAACCTGCTCCGTACCAAGCATAGCCTGACTTATAAAACAAGCCTTCTCATTCAAAAGGGACTGAAGACGATGCAATCTATCTAATTTTTCCTTTTGCGTCACAGAGTCTGGAAGAGAAGCTGCTGGTGTACCAGGTCTACGACTGTACACAAAAGAAAACGACGAATCAAAATTCAACTGATCAACCAAGTTCATAGTTCCCAAAAAGTCCTCCTCAGTTTCACCAGGAAAACCCACTATGAAGTCAGATGAAATTGATATGTCCGGACGAACATTCCTGACACGCCGAATTATAGATTTGTACTCCAAAACAGTGTAGCCCCTCTTCATAGCTGCCAACACACGGTCCGACCCTGACTGCACTGGCAAGTGCAAATGAGAAACCAACTTTGGCAAGCAAGCATAACTGTCAATAAGACGAGTAGTCATTTCACGTGGATGAGAAGTTGTATATCTAACACGTCCCAACTCTGGAATTGCGTGAATGTACGAGAGAAGCATAGCAAAGTCCACGTCTTCCCCATCATCAGTAACAGTACGATAAGCATTCACATTCTGCCCCAACAGAGTCACTTCACGAACTCCATCTTCCACCAACTGAGCCACCTCAGCCAAAACATCATCAAAAGGACGAGATAACTCTTCACCACGCGTATACGGTACAATGCAAAAACTACAATACTTTGAACATCCCTCCATAATGGATACGAAGGAGGAAACACCATCAGCCCTCGGTTTAGGAAGAGCATCAAATTTCTCAATCTGCGGAAAAGAAATATCAACCTGAGGAACACCTGAGCGTTTCCTCTCTTCGATCAACTGAGGAACACGATGCAAAGTCTGGGGACCAAATACCAAATCTACAAAACGTGCACGATCAAGTATAGAAGCACCTTCCTGGGAAGCAACACAACCACCAACGCCAATCATAACATCGGGATTATTCTCCTTAAGACTACGAACTCGACCAAGGTCATTAAAAACTTTTTCCTGAGCCTTTTCTCTAACAGAGCAAGTATTAAACAAGATCAAATCCGCATCCTCAGGAACATCGGTCTTGACGTAACCTGACTCACTGAGAACATCAAACATCTTATCGGCATCATAGGTATTCATTTGGCACCCAAAGCTCTTAATGAACACCTTTTTTTGCTTCATATAGTCACCCACTAAGTAGCTGAAGAACCCCTACGACGCATCAACCAACGCCTACAATGAACTGGAGATCGCCCAGATTTCTTCCTATCAAAGTAATAATTCAAGCGCTTCTCTAGCTTTGTCAAAAACCCACAAACATCAGAACGAGACATTTCCAAAGACTGTCCTCGCCTAAGATCAGTAGGTAACCACAAATCACCGTATCTAACACGAATAAGACGAGTTACTACAATATTAAGCGATTCGAAAATACGACGTACCTCTCGGTTACGACCTTCGGAAAGAATAACACGGTACCAATGATTACAAGATACATGAGCATCGCTATCATCAGAATCAGTTCCTTCTTGCTGAGGATGGGCATCAATAACTGTACGAAAACGAGCCAAACCGTCACCCAACTCAACACCCTTCAACAAACATTGAACCTGGTCCTCTGTTAGTACACAATTAATCCTAACTGCGTACTCACGCTCTATCTCATAACGAGGATGCATCAAGTGATTAGCTAGATCACCGGAAGTAGTAAACATCAACAAACCACTGGTATTAAAATCCAATCTACCAACTGGAACCCACGAGCCCTCTTCCAATTCTGGCAAATTGTCAAATACAGAAGGACGGGAATCAGGATCATCACGACTAACTATCTGCCCCTCTGGTTTGTAGTACAACAATATTCTCGGAATAGCAACGGCATGATCAACCTTAACCACCTTACCATTAATTGACACCACATCGGTAGTAAAAACCTTCTGTCCGATCTCAGCCAAAGAACCATTAACAGTCACAGCACCATCAATTATGAGCTGCTCCATATCCCTACGAGAACCAACACCGGCATTAGCTAGAATTTTATGAAGACGCTGCGGAGTATCTGCAGAAGGTAATAAAGAAACCCTATTTTTATTAAACTCTCCAGAACCAGAACGCGGATACCTCCTGGGTGCAGTACGAGCCCTAGAAAAATTTCTTCTATCTTGATCACCAACCTCAACCTCAGAAACATTACCAACATCAAAAAACTCATCAGTTTCTGAATGATCAGGCGTTCGTTGATAAAAATTCTTCTTGTCACGACGAATATAATTGCGTCGAAAAGCGTGACCAGCTCTACCAGTCTCATGCCTACGGTACTCACCACCGCGGTTTCCATTCTGAGAGTTGCGATCACCGGAAAAATCATCACAAGAATTACCGCCCCTCGGCAAAACGGACTCTTTAGCAGCAACCCGAGAAGGATGAAATCCATGATTAGTACGTCGATTATCGTCTACAGGTCTAGAATTGTACCAATTACCAGATTGATTACGACGATTGTCATGACGAGAATGAGATACATTCTGTGAATCGGAGAAAGCGTCCTTGGTTTGCGGAGTCCTACCCTGAAAATTTCTACCTTGGTAATTATCTCTGCCGCCATGGTGATTATCAGTAGTAGAAGAACGACGGCTATGCCCGTAATTTCCTGGCCTGAAATTACCATCCCTGGAACTACCGCCTCTGAAATTACCGTCCCTTACGCCGCTGCCTCTAAAATTGCCGTCCCTAGAGCTGCTGCCGCCTCTGAAATTACCATCCCTGACGTTACCATCCCTAAAATTACTATCCCTGACGTTACCATCCCTAAAATTACCATCCCTGACATTGCCGTCCCTAAAATTACTATCCCTGACGTTGCCATCCCTAAAATTACCATCCCTGACGTTACCGTCCCTAAAATTACCAGCTCTGAAATTACCGTCCCTGAAATTTTGATTTTGCAAACGACCAGAACGAGCAGCTACATCAGAACGGAAACGCGGATCGTATCCTCCTCTACCAGAATTGGAGGTGGAATTCGCAGAAACTCCCAAAGTATGCAAAGTCATCACATCAGGACGATAGTTATCGTGATAGTTTCCAGAATCCTGGGGCCCAGGAACACGATCAACATTATTAGCTCTCTGTGTTCTCGAGGAGTGGCTAAATTTTCTCTTTTGTCGGTAAATCATCAATTGATTCCAATACAGGTCCAAATGTCTGCAATGCTGGCAAATCAGCCAAGCACCGCAATCCAAAATCATCTAAAAATTGAACAGTAGTCGTATACAGCGCCGGTCGCCCAATAGAATCACGACGACCCTTTATCACAATCCATCCACGATCCTCCAAGGTTCTAATGATATGAAGAGAAACCGAAACCCCCCTAATTTCCTCAATATCACCTCTAGTTACCGGTTGCTTGTAAGCAACAATAGCAAGAGTCTCCATAACTGCCCTCGAATATCGAGGAGGCTTAACCTGCCTCAAACGATCCAAATGATGCTGAACCCTCGTAGAAGTTAGGAAACGCCAACCCCCAGCCGTCTCCACCAGCTCAACACCTCGACCGCTGTAGCGAGTGCTAATAGCGTTTAAAACAGATCTCAATTCATCTTTTGCTATGTTTTCATCAAACAAAAACGATATAGAATCAATTGACAAAGGCTCTGGAGAGGAAAAAAGCGCCGCTTCAACAATCATATCCACATACTGAGCATCATAATTACAAATCTCAGCAGAAGAACTCAAATCAGCACTACGGCTACCAATCCCCTTGGTACAGACTATATCTGGCATTTCGCAATCTTGTGAAGGGGAATCGTTATCACTTTGATTATTTTTATTCATCGATGGCCTCTACCATATGCATATCATGTCATCTTTCTCCTAACATAGAGAGGCGCCAAAGGCTCCTGCTGAATTATATCCACCTCCTTTAGCTTCGCTAATTCCAGAATTGCCAAAAAATAAACTATTCGGTAACAAACAGGCATACTTTGACTACACAGATCTTGAAAAACGAAAAACTGGGAAAATTTCACGTTATCTCTCAAAACATCCATGAATTCTGCCACAACCAAGACTTCCCGAACAACACAGTGCGGTTGCACAAACGATTTAAACTGAATCAACCTTCGCCAACAATCAATTAAATAAGAAATATCAGGAACTGGGAAGACAGTTGGAGTTGCAAAACGGATCTCAACGACCACCGCGTGACAATCACGCCCCACTACGGTTCTTTCTGATAAATACGTCGACGCCCCAACAATTTGCTCATACGCGATTAATCTCCTAACCAACTCATTCCTAGGATCTTCCTCCGCATATTCAGCTTCATCATCATTATCTGCACCTTTTTTACTTGGTAATAGGGAACGAGACTTAATATCAATCAGCAAGGCAGCCATAAGTAGGTACTCAGCAGCCAAATATAAACTTCGCTGTTTAATTTCATCCACGTAGGATAAATACTGCTCTGTAAGAAGAGACATGGGAATATCGAGGATATTTATCCTTGACTGGTTAATCAAATGCCATAATAAATCCAACGGCCCAGAAAAATTATCCAGATGCACTTCCAAAGCTTCTGGAGGAATGTACAATGCCTCTGGAACAGCCAATTTTTCACCATACACCCAAACCTCTTGATCTGAACCCCTAGCATTCAAGAAGCAAACCTTCCAAAGTAAACCAATTAAGAAAATGTTTTAGTCGACAGACCTATAGAGCTGCGCACGTCACGCATAGTCTCTTGAGCCATATGGCGGGCCCTATCACATCCGTCTGACAGGATACCACGCACCAACCCTGGGTCCTTAAGAAAAGGTTCGGCCCTCTCCCTAATAGACTCCTGTTCTTTAACCATTTTATCTACCAGAGCCTTCTTGCAGTCAACACACCCTATTTTGGCAGACCTACATCCACTCTCAACCCAAGACTGTACTTCCGACACGGAATAAATCTTATGAAACTTATATACCGCACACCGATCTGGATCTCCGGGGTCACTGCGACGCACACGATTAGGATCCGTAGGCATTTTCTGTATTTTGCTGGACAAAACAGCAGCGTCCTCACGAAAAGAGATAGTATTACTATAAGACTTAGACATCTTCTGTCCGTCTGTGCCTACCAGACGAGAATTTTCGGTTAAAATTTCCTCAGGCTCATGAAGAACTTCACGCGAATAACCGTCCAAATACCCATACAACCGTTCTCGGTCAGACGCAGTAAGGTTCTGCTGCTCCATAACCAGAGCACGAGCACGCTCCAAAGCCTCTCTGTCGCCTTTCTCTTGATATCTATCCCTTAGACTCATGTACAAAGAGTATGGTTTCCTACCCATTTTTTTAGCTGCTTCGCAGGAGTTTTCCACGAAATCAACTTCGGAACCATATAAACGATTGAAACGCCTAACAACCTCACGAGCAAACTCAACGTGGGGAACCTGATCATCCCCAACCGGAACATAGTGGCAACGGTACAACAAAATATCAGCAGCCATCAGCAGAGGATACCCCAAAAAACCGTAAGTAGCCAAATCAAAATGTGATAGTTTCTCCTGTTGCTCGCGATAGGTAGGAACACGTTCCAACCAACCTAAGGGGGTAATCATAGCCAACAATAGGTAAAGCTCTGCATGCTCCGGAACATGAGATTGAACAAACAAAATTGAGCGTTGGGGATCAATACCCGCAGCTAACCAATCTATGACCATATTATACGTGTTTTGGTCAATATCGCCAGTACGGTTATAATGCGTAGTGAGTCCGTGATAATCTGCAACAAAAAACAGGCATTCATAGCGTTGCTGGAGCTTGATCCAATTTTTCAATACACCGTGGTAGTGTCCAATATGAAGACGACCAGTGGGCCTCATTCCAGATATAACTCTATCAAAATGCATACTCATCCAGATCTTCCCAAAAAAATTACGTGAAAAACCCACAAAAGAGCCTCATAGAACGGAGCAATCCAAAAATAAATCACATTTACACCAACCAAATACCCTATAATTATGATAAATAAAACGGCAAAAGCTCCCCAAGATTCAGTCTTGCTGTACACAGTTGCCCAACGAGGAGGTAAAAGTGCATGAACGAATCTACCACCGTCAAATGGAAGAATAGGTATAAGATTAAACGCTAAAAACACTGCATTTACCTGTATGCCCGCAATAGATACTTGAACCCAAAAATTTCTTCCATCCACAACAGAAGAAATTAGGTGCATAACAATTGACCAGATAAATGCCATTAGAAGATTAGCCAATGGTCCAGCAAGAGCAACCAAAGCTAGAGCGTAACGACCGCCCTTAAGCTTAGAACGATTCACGGGAATAGGTTTTGCCCAACCAAACCAAAGAGGAAAGTTAGCCATAGAATTAAGAAGAATATAAAAAACGATAGGAAAAATAACGGTACCGAGAGGATCAATATGATGCAGCGGATTAAAACTCAGCCTACCTTGACGCCGAGCAGTATCATCACCAAACTTGCAAGCCGCATAGGCATGAGCAATTTCATGCCCCGTCAAGGCTAAAACAACCGGCAAAAAAATAACAGAAATGGCACCCAAGGCCTCAGAAATAGATGCCCGCACTACCCACCACCAGATTCATGAACATTCCTTATTTGTAAAAATGACCACCCTAACTTCAACCAAATAGTACCAAATTATAATCTGATCCTGAAAACACTATATCTATAAAGTAAAAAAATAACAGTGCATAGTCAATAATTGGACAAACATAAGTAGAAATAAAAACTACAGTTAATCCCCAACAAACCATCTGTAAACACCAAAATGCATGAATCACATGAATATGGTAGTAGAAATTAGCATCAGCATCGATCACATCAACAACAAACTCTACATGATAAAAATCTTTTGTCTTTTGTTATAAATTCATCTACAAAAACCTTAACTAAAAGAAACAAAACTTTTAATGTCAAACACTATGATTTTCTTTTATAATGCTACCGATTATAGGTAAACCAGCATCATCAGCTGGATGCCGGTTAGTTAGAAAAGTTTGCTAATATTGATCTTGGGAGCGCAGTTGGATAAAACAGCACTGAAAAGAACTATTCTTTTCTCCAGTCATCAGGCTATCAATGCTCGCTTTGCTCCGTTTTCTGGCTGGGACATGCCTCTTAACTATGGATCTCAGATAGAAGAGCACCATGCGGTTCGTAATCGAGTTGGCATATTCGATGTTTCACACATGTGTTGCATCGATGTTAAGGGACGCGATGCTGAAATTTTCACTCGTCATGTTTTTTCCAACGATATCAGCACTATTAATGGCTATGGAAAAGCCATGTATGGGTGCCTCCTTAACGATAGCGGCGGAATCATAGATGATCTGATTGTATACAAATTGAGCCCAAATTGGATGCGAATGGTTGTAAATGCCGCCGGAAGAAAAACTGACATAGAGTGGCTCACAAAACAGAAGGAATGTTCTGGTTACGAATTTGAACTAATTCCGGCAGATGATCTTGCTATATTGTCTCTCCAGGGGCCGGAAAGTTTGTCGATTATCCCCAGAATGAGAAACAAATTTCTACGAGACAATGGATCCTCACTTGCTCCTTTTTCGTGCGCACTGGATGAAGATGAACAATTGTTTATAGCAAGAACTGGATATACAGGTGAAGATGGCTTCGAGATTATAGTTCCTAACCACCTCGCTGTTTCTCTTTGGGACGAATTACTCAGTCAAGGTGCCTCACCTTGTGGATTAGGCGCACGAGATACTCTGCGTATGGAATCTGGACTAAATCTTTACGGAAATGAAATGGACACAACGATTACACCTGGGGAGTGTGGGATTGGATGGACAGTTAATCTCAAAGATCAGAAACGCAATTTTGTAGGAAAAGATGCACTTGAAAAGCACAAACCTCGATTCAAGAGACTAGGAGTGGTTTTGCTCAGCCCTGGGGTACTGCGTCAAGGACAGGAATTTGCTGTAAAAAACGGGGCAAATAGCAAAGGAGACGGGATTCTTACCTCTGGTGGTTTTTCACCGACTATTAACAGAGGGATAGGCATTGCCCGTGTTTCAAAAAACCTTAAACCTGACCAATTGGCTGAAATAGTTATCCGAAACAAACCGGTTGAAGCTAAGCTCTGTTCGTTGCCATTTGTCCGCCAAGGTAAAATTTTAGTAGCAGTTTAGAGTACACTTATGGGAAGTTACTATGACTTACGATGAAATCAAAAAGTTGAGGTTTACCAAAACCCACGAGTGGGTAAGGCTAGGCGAAGAAAACAGAGCTTTTGTCGGAATATCCGAACACGCTCAGTCCGTTCTTGGGGACATTGTTTTTTTGTCTTTACCAGAGATGGGATCATCTGTATCCAAAGGCGAAGATTGTGCGGTAATTGAGTCGGTAAAATCAGCGTCAGATGTTTATACCCCCATTTCGGGAAAAATAACAGCCATAAACTCTCAGTTACTATCAGATCCTCAATCTGTAAATCGCAATGCTTATGACAGCTGGATTTTTGAGATTGAGTTATCAGATAAAAGTGAAATGGACGAATTACTTTCAATCGATGAATACGAAAAATTTATCGAAAGCACTGAACATTAGCCACCGACACTAGAACTCACTACCTGGGAAATATACATGCCGTTTATACCCCACAGCATCGATGACTTGGAAGAAATGATGCGAGTCATAAACATATCAGATACTGATGATCTGTTTGATGAAATACCTGAATCTATACCTAAGGCAAGATTAGAAGGGATTCCGGTTGGGATGACAGAACAGGAGCTTCTGTCTCATATGACAAATTGCTCGAATCAGCAAAAAAATGGTGTCTGCTTCCTAGGGGCTGGAGCGTATGACCACTACATACCTGCTAGCATTTGGTCCATAGTTAGCCGTGGTGAATTTTACTCTCCATACACACCATACCAGCCGGAGGCAAGCCAAGGAACTCTACAAATGTTGTTTGAGTTCCAATCAATGATATCTGAATTAACTGGGATGCCAGTATCAAACTCGAGCTTGTACGACGCCCCAACTGCCCTAGCTGAAGCCATATTAATGTCATGCCGTATAAATACCCAAAAAAACAAAAAAGTAATCGTTCCTAGAAACATTCATCCCCACTGTTTTGAAACCATAAAAACAATAACAGAGCCTCAGGGAATATCCTTTTCGATTCTAGAATACGACAGCACAACCGGAAGGGCAATAATAGACGATGACGCACCTTATGCACAAACACTAATCATTTCACAGCCTAATTTTCTGGGTTGCTTAGAAGACGTTGATGAACTAACTGACTGGGCTCATCAAAGAAACATGATTGTAATAGCATTGACGAATCCAATTTCCTTGGGATTGCTTAAAAACCCAGGACAATGGGGCAAAAGAGGAGCGGACATTGTAGTTGGGGAAGCACAACCTCTTGGCGTTCCTTTGTCATTTGGTGGTCCTTACATAGGATTTATTGCGTCTCGTGACGAATTCGTACGCCAACTGCCTGGACGCATCGTGGGATACACCATGGATTCTGAACAGAATCCATGTTATGTATTAACTCTTCAAGCACGTGAACAACATATACGACGAGGGAAGGCTACATCTAATATCTGCACTAACCAAGGGTTATTAGTAACTGCGGTAGTGCAGTACCTCAGCCTTCTTGGAGAAAAAGGAATACACCAAGTTGCCCTGTCCTGTCACCAGAGGAGCATTATGCTGCTCAATAAGATTTTGAGTATAAAAGATGTGGTCGCACCTTTCTCTGCGCCCTTTTTCAACGAATTCGTAATTTCTCTTCCTATAAGTGTAGAAGTTGTTTTAAAAATTATGAGCAAACACGGTATATTAGCTGGATACGACCTAAGCAAGTACTACCCAGAGATAAAAAATCCTTTACTAGTATGCGTTACAGAAAAAAGAACTATTGACGAGATCGATGATTATGCTACGACACTCCAAAGAATTATTGCAGGTGACATATGTTAATTTTTCAAAAAAGTAAGCAGCAATCCAACAGCAATCTGATGCCTCGCCTTTTTGAGCAGAAAACGCTTATACCAGATAATCTTCTTCGAAAAAATGCCATAGAGTTGCCAAAAGCTTCTGAGTTGGAAGTCGTAAGGCACTACACTCGCCTGTCGCGCAATAACTTTTGTATAGACACCCATTTCTATCCTTTGGGATCGTGCTCAATGAAGTACAACCCTAAAATTTGCCACACAACAGCAATGTTACCGGGGTTTATCGATAAGCATCCGTTAGACAGTAGCGATACCAACCAGGGCCTTTTGTCCTGCATGTGGTCACTTCAGGAGATGCTAGTTGATATAACAGGTATGAAATCGTCATGTCTTTCGCCTATGGCTGGAGCACAAGGTGAATTGGCGGGATTGCTTCTAATAAGGGCCTATCATAGAGATCGGGGGGAAGATAATCGATGTGAAATTATTGTCCCAGATGCTGCCCACGGAACTAATCCGGCGACAGCTAGTTTCTGTGGTTACAAAACGAAAGAGATCCCTACCTTAAAAAATGGTGACATAGATCTGGATGCGCTAAAAAAATGTCTGGGCCCGCAAACAGCTGGTCTGATGTTAACAAATCCGTCTACACTTGGGGTTTTTGAGCGCAAAATAGAAGAGATAAATCGCCTCGTACATGAGGTTGGAGCCTTGACATACTATGATGGTGCAAATTTAAATGCTATCCTTGGTCGCGCTCGTCCTGGTGACATGGGATTTGATGTAATGCATATGAATCTCCACAAAACCTTTGCTACACCTCATGGGGGAGGCGGTCCTGGATCAGGAGCCATAGCAGTGAATTCTAAGTTGCAGCCGTTTATCCCTATCCCAGTTGTCATGAAAGATGACAATGGTATGTTTTTTATGTCTGACTACAATCATACACCGAAAACCATAGGTCGATTGAACGGGTTTTCGGGAAATACAGGTGTGTTGTTACGCGCCTACTCATACATCAGACTGCTTGGACGGGATGGTCTTAGACGAGTTTCTGCCATAGCAACACTAAATGCCAACTATCTGATGGTCAAATTGGAAAAAGCTGGGTTCGTAATTCCTTTTCCTCATAGACGTGCTAGCCATGAATTCATTATTTCGTGTGCAGATCTGAAAAAAAATTATGGAGTAACTGCAATGGATGTTGCAAAGCGATTGCTGGATTACGATATTCATGCTCCAACAACTTACTTCCCGTTAATTGTACCTGAATGTTTGCTTATAGAACCAACTGAAACTGAATCTAAGGAAACCCTGGATAGATTTGTTGACGCAATGATTTCTATACGTCGTGAAGCCAAGGAAAAAACTGAGATGGTTAAATCTGCACCCCATAATCAGGTAATTAAAAGACCGGATGAGGTTGGTGCGGCGCAAAAGTTACTATTAACTTGGAGGAAACTCAAATTATACTTAGATAATTGACGTGTGTTTGCTGATGAAACATGATCACTGGTAGGATAATAGAGTTTTTAGGAGAAGTGGCCGAGTGGCCGAAGGCGCTCCCCTGCTAAGGGAGTATGCGAATAAAAATCGCATCGAGGGTTCGAATCCCTCCTTCTCCGCCAATATTTTGCTACATAAATCAACGCTTAAAGAGATGAGGTTTGTTCCAGGCATTTTCCACCAGGTATGAAAGAAAAAGTAAAACCGTACCGCACACCTAATGGAGGACCAAAAACAATAAGTAAGTAAATAAATTAAGAATGTCTTCATCCTAATTAATTAATGTTATGTAAATGACAAATGTCAGTTAAATATTTATTTGGCCACAAGTATCACATCAATTAGGCGTTTCAGAAAAACATTAACGGTTAAGTACTAGGAAACACAAAGCAATCAAACTAAATTACGTACCATTGTGACTGTTTCTTGTCCTCCATGAACTACAGAATCGCTAATAATACTGGGAAACAACGCAATACTTCTAAAAAATGATAAAAGCATAGATTGTCAAACAGTTACTTACTAATAAATTTAATGGTAAGTCGTACTCGACCCATTTCTCATCTTCATGAAGAACAATAATAATCACTGCAATAAATATTTAAAATCATATATATAAGTTTAAATTTGTGATTAATTACAAATTCTGATATTAAATGATACAATGATTTATGTGTAAGTCATTACGGCATTACGACAAAATAGTGCTCATATTCTTCGTAGTTGAGAACAGTGATGATTTCATTCCCATATCCTGCCATGGCAGGTGTTTTTAACATGTTTTTTATCAGGAATAATTTATCTATGGATAGAATCTTATTATCAAAAGCACCTTTTGAGGTAACAGCTAAGAGAGGAAATTCTGTTAATTCCAAGCGGCGGTGCTCCACTCTCTGCCGTATCATGAGTAGTATCATAGCATCATACCTGCTAATAAATACAGCTTATGCTATGGACACTAATAAATCTAACAATGCCGATGAACCTAACAAAGATGAAGAAAAACTTGAAGTAGTCTTCGATAGGACTGACAATCTACCAGGATATGGATATACGTTGGATGTAAGAGAAAATTCAGGAATAGAATACCCTCATAGGTGGAATCCTTTTTCTAAGGGCATGTGTAGTGGTAAGTCTCTGTCAAGATTAGCAAGCCTCACTGTATTAGGATCTGGAAACAGGCTCCCTGTATCTTATTCATATGAGATTTTCAACAGAGAATATGCTTACCTCACATCGTCATCTTCTTATGTTATGTATTTGCAAGCAGGATGTAATGGACTGCTATGGGGTGCAACTCCGGATAATAGAGCTGCATGTGTAAGCGTTGAAAGTCAAAGTTATGCCTTAGTTAAATTCACTACGCTCGATTCATTGACGGATCCAAGCCCCAAAGACTGCAACAAGTTTAGATACATCCCCATAAGAGAACGTTCATGCTCCGGAGTCCTAGAATCAGAAATGACACACTTTTCTTATTTTGAAACTAACGTGTGGAATATGCGTATATTTAAGCCTTCTTCAAGATTGAGACATGTATTGCACAGACGAAGAGTTTCTTCTCCTATGTTTAATCTTGTTCTAGATGGAGATGTGTTTGATTTTTCATCAAAAAATAAATCTATTGTTCAGCAAATTAGAAATCCACATACAGGACTTTTCTTAACTTCACTTGATACACCGGAGGAGTACGAGAAATCAATGAACAGGGAAGAAGGATTCCGCTGTTACGAATCACCGATGGTCTATTACGGAAGTTCAACCTTGGGTTACATGGGTGAAGTTTCCCATAAACCTTGCGACAAACAGAATGGTTGTAAGTGGTTCTCTTTATCATCTGATGCGTTCTCTCCAATGAAAGGTGAGATCTTGCCAGAGGATGTACTGTACTTACTTGTGAAAGATCAACCAAATGTTTTCTCAAAATTAGCAGGACAACCAATTACAGCTGAGGTAAGGAATGACGGACCAGTAGTTCTAGGCGATTCTGGTGATCCAAATTGGCATCTAGAACGTGGATCACGTATTCGCATTGGAGATTACTGTCTAACATCAACAAGCACACTAGAAGAAGTGCTGTTCGAACAGTGCGACCACGTTTCTCACCACCGGTACTATGTTCCTGTAGCCGTTTTATTCCCAGACCATGATAGAATTAACGAGAAGACATCGGCCTATAGATCATATGTATCTCCTTGTGTAAATATTGACAGTGAAGGAAAAATAAGTGCAATCAGCTCCACAAAAGGTGAGATATGCGCAATACCTTACGGAATATACCAAAAGGCTCAGTACAAGCCAAACGACAAGGCTAACTTTGATAAAAATAAATAGTACCTACTAGTCCGTAGCCCAGCTATAAAGCTGGGCTAGCTTTATGATTCTTCAACTAATAACCGCTCTATTACTTCAATAACTCTAGCTGAGTTTAGATGGGTAAGAGGACAAAAGTAGTCCACCAACCCTCCTCTGCGGTTTATTATGTACTTATGAAAATTCCACCATGGAGATGCAGCAAAACCCAGAACATCTCCTGCCCACCGATAAAATGGATGGGCATGATCTCCTACTACAACCTCCCTTACCACGGTTATGAATGAGTCACTACTTTCTTTAACACATGAAATTGATATTTCCTCATCTGAACGTGGTTCCTGTCTAAAAAAGCTATTACTAGGAACATTAACCATAACCAACCCTCTGTTATGATAAAGATCATGCACCTCTACCATATCCTTGTACTGATTGCTCAAAGCACACTGAGATGCAGTGTTAACTATTATAATTACCTTCCCAGCAAGATCTGACAAAAAAAAAGTAACCTTCTCACCCCCCGTTAAGACCTGAAAACCGAAATCATAAGCTGAGTGAATAAACATTTTCCTCCCACGAACAGACTCAAAGCAATTATTCTTTCGACATACCACAGGTTTATATCTTTGTCCGAACATTGTAGACCTTATTATAGTTAACCATTCTATAGGGGTAAATAAACTAAAAACAGTAAAAATCTGGCAAGTGATGAAACAATCGGCAGCTTATCCCAACGGGATTGCGGTTAATATTTAATATTTATGCCGTAAAGATATAAATATCACTACCGTTAATAAAACAATATAACAATAATATGTTTTTTAAGGCTATTTACTTATTTTCCTGATTACTTATTTTCCTGCTAAATATTATATGTACGTATACTGTATATAATGAAATAATGGGCAACACTACCATTGCCCCAATAAAAATAATGTTTAACGACTGATGGGCAGCTGCAGCCTGCCAAATAGTAATTTTATCAATAACCAGATACGGAAACATACTGTAAGCCAATCCCATAAATGCAAGAAAAAATATAAGCACGGTACCAAGAAATGGCATGATTGGATGCGTATTCTGATCATCGTGAGATAAACGCCTCAATTGAATATATATGAACAAAAATACGGAAACAGTAATAAATGGAATGGGAGCCAACAAAATAATGTTTGGAAAACTAAACCATTTACGAAACAAAGTAATACTAGCAGCTGGAGTAGCCAATGAAATCGCAAAAACACCTAAAGCAGTACCCCAAAGAGCATTCTTCGCCCAAAAAATAGCTCTTTTCTGGACATTTCCAGATGACTTTACGATTAGCCATGAAGCCCCAAGAAGAACATGCCCAGCAATCAAGCAAAAACCGGTTAAAAAAGAAAAAATAGTTGCAATAACGGAAGGATGGAGCCCAGTAACATACTGTCCCAACATAACACCTTGAGAGAATGAAACAACCACACTAGCTATATGAAAGCAATTATTCCAAATAGGTCTATACTTCTCCGCCGCCTTAATTCTAAATTCAAACGCAACTCCGCGTAGAATCAATCCTATTATCATTATAAATATGGGAACATATAAACTGCCTAGTATAATTCCTTGTGCCCAGGGAAAACAAACAGTGAGCAACGAAACTCCCAACACTAACCAAGTCTGATTAGCATCCCAATAGGGAGCAACTGTATCAATCAAAACACCTTTATCTTCATCTGCAACGTAGCGAGTCAATATTCCTATGCCTAAAACATATCCATCCAAAATAACGTACGCAAGAAGAGAAATACCCATCAATCCCATAGAAAAAACAGGCAATAAGTTATTCCATGACCACTGGCTAGAGATATCCATGTGCACAATCTCCTTTGGCTTTATTTTTTTTCTCTTCAGTAGCCGCAATATAAAAAATAGTAGATATATATGTCAGCAAAAGAACACCATATGTAACCAAATACAAAATAAAACTGAGCTTTATCTCTCCATGAGTTGGCAATTTAGCAACCGCATCAGCGGTCTTAAGCACCCCACTAACCAAAAACGGCTGTCTTCCAATCTCAGTTGTATACCAGCCAGACTCTACAGCAATCCATCCTGAAAAAGTAAATATCACCATAATATTTGCCAAACAATTACTGAAATATTTCCAGCCCTTTCTAGTTTTAAAAAGTGCCACCCACGATAAAATCAGCATTAATATAGAAATTCCAACCATAATTCTGAAAGAAAAGAATATGGGCAAAACTGGTGGATGATCTGGAAACTCAGACAGACCCCTCACCTCTCCATCCCAATGGTGAGTAAGATAAAGAGAGGCCAATTTAGGAATGGAGACCTCGTAATTTATAGTCTTCTCGTCTTCACTTGGAATTCCTAACAAAATAGCAGGAGCTCCTCTCTGAGTATGAAATATTCCTTCTATAGCAGCTATTTTTTGCGGCTGATACTTTAGAGTATTCAACCCATGTAGATCACCTACAACCATCTGTAAAGGAACACAAACAGCAGCCACTACTACAGATGAACGCAGCGCTAAGAATACAGAATGACACTCATCGCCTCTCAATTTCCTATACGCAGAGATACCCATAATAAAAAATGCAGTAGTTATAAAAGAAGCAATAAAAACATGAGAGAATCGGTATGGTAAAGAGGGGCTAAAAATAATTTTGTACCAATCTGTTGGCAATACCACATTGTTAACTATAGAAAAACCATCAGGAGTATGCATCCACGAGCTCAATGAAACTATCCAAAAAGCCGACAAAGTTGTACCCATAGCCACCAAAAAAGTAGCAAACGTATGCACGCGCTGCGATACTCGGTCTATACCAAAAATCATTACTCCCAAAAAAGTTGCTTCCAGGAAAAAAGCGGTCATAACCTCATAACTAAGCAACGGTCCCGCAACATTACCAACCTTTTCCATAAAACCGGGCCAATTGGTCCCAAACTGGAAGCTCATAGTAATACCGCTAACAACCCCCATACCAAAAGTTATAGCAAATACCTTCACCCAAAAACGATAGGCAGCATCCCATGCTCGCTCTTTAGTACAATTAAATCTGACCTTAAAAAACAACGTAAACCACGCCAAAGCAATAGTTATGGAAGGGAAAAGTATATGAAAAGTTATATTTGCAGCAAACTGGGCACGGCTAATAGCGGTTACATCCACATCACCTCCCTATAAACAATCTCGACTAACCCCGATCGAATATACACCCCTGTGCCCAATGCCACATAGTAAGAAATAACAACTGTTGAACGTGAATCACACAAAACACATCATTACCATGTCAATCACCAAAAACTAAACTGATTTAAATTACTTACCAGACATCTTAATTCCATATTTTTTAATAAGATAGCGAGTACAATCACTAGAATGATTATTGCTTAAGGATTTATCTTTTCCGCTCAAGGCAACCCAACCGGGAAAATCTCCTGGACTGTAACTAAGAGCAACTGAAACCTCTTTACCATCATCGGAAGTCCAATTGGGAACAATATAAAGCTTAGATTCTCTAAGGACTAAATACACACGTGACATAATTGAGTTAGCAGACTCAAAATCTATACGAGCACCAGAAACTGCATAGTAACCAAGCTGCGCCGGATATAAAACCAAAGACCTATTTACACGTTGGGATTCAACCGAGTAGTACAAAAATAAATTACGAAATTTTCTACCTTGGGAAGCAGAACTACTTTCATCAGGAAGCAGGAAAATATTTATCCATGCCGGCTGCCGAGGATCTTTATCAGTAGGAACAGGATAGGTTTGACGTATTTCCCAGAGCAAACTATCAGTTAATGGCATAGGATTATTGACAAAATCCCTCCTGAGAAAAACCCGAAGATCAGTTGACGAAGCAGTAAGATAGTAATTACGATCACGAAGATCCTTATTGTTACGAGGGTCAATAACAGAGAAAACAACTTTGCTACAATAATCACTAGGAGCACAAATTGCGGTCATTGAGCCCATAATGGAAGCTGCAAAAACAAAACCTCTTGCCATTTTAAAAAAAGCACTTTCACTCACGCCAACACCCATCTTTCTTTAAAAAATATTCACAAAAAACCGCCCTATAACAAACTAGGAGCACAAAAATCAAAGTATTATTGTTGTGAACCAAGACAATGCCCCAAAAAATATCTCCTCAATCTTTCGGGGCAAAATCGGCAATAATTTAAAGGTTACTAGAATTTTCTTTAAGGTAGGAAGAAACACCATCGCTGGTTGGAGACATTCCTTTCTGACCTTTAGCCCATCCAGCTGGACAAACCTCACCATGCTGTTCATGAAACTGAATTGCCTCGAATAATCTTATCACCTCATCAAAATTTCTTCCTAAAGGCAAATTATTGATGATTTGAGACTGAACAACACCTGATTTATCAATTAAAAAAGCACCTCTATAGGAAACACCAGACGGAGACTCAACCCCGTACGCACGGGAAATATCATGTCTAAGATCAGAAACTAAGGTAAATTTAACATGACCTATCCCCCCATCTTCCCTATCTCTGTTCCTCCATGCAGCATGAGCGAACTTAGAATCAATAGAAACACCTACCACCTCAACACCTAATTCCCTAAACTTGTCCATACGATTATCTACAGCAATTAATTCCGACGGACAAACAAAAGTAAAATCAAGTGGATAAAAGAACAACAAGGCATACCGCCCAGAAACTTCTTTATAAAAATTGTAACTCTCGACTATTTCCCCATTACCCAAGACGGCATCACTAGTAAAATCTGGAGCATAACAACCAACCAAAACAGACATGAATCCTCCCCTCACTCGTATGGACCAACATTACTACAAAATTACCAATTCAACAAAAAATCAAACTTAAACTATCAAAACTAACTAAAATTTTGAACCAAAAAACACACCATTGATGTCAATTTTTCAAAATTTCAAAACCAGAGCAATATTTTTCAACAAACAATCTCAAATAGTTATTTACATTTTTATCACTATGGCATACAGTATTATCGCTGGCCCGGGCGAAGTTGGTCGGTGCTTATCTGCCTTAAACGCAGTGGGGGGGTTTAATGCAAAGAAACAGCATCAACTGGCTTTGTCGGGTCGGTTTCCCCAGCCACTTCAATAATACCCATTTTTTCCGCAATTTGCACAGCATTCAGGGCTCCTCCCTTTAGGAGCTGGTCCCCTGCCACAAAAAAATCCAAACCGTTGGATTGAAAAGCGGCGGACTGACGTACACGGCCGACGTGTATGCGTGAATCTTGGGAGACTATGAGCGGAGTAGGATAGTCACTCACCCTATCGTACAGAACTATACTGGGAGCATTTCTCCATAACTTATACGCTTCAGCAACACTTATCTCCTCTTCAAACCAAACACTTACCGACAGGGCATGAACACGAAGAGTTGGAACCCGAACAGAAGTGCAAGATACCAAAAGATCAGGAACTTCAAAAATCTTTCTAAGCTCATCACGCATCTTCAGCTCTTCTCTAGAGTTACCATCTTCATCGAGCTCACCTATGCACGGAATAACATTCAACGGTAGGGGATGATCAAAAACACGATTACGCACAGACCTACCGGAAACATAGTCACCCATACCCATAAGCAACTCATCCATACCAGATAAACCGGCACCAGAAGCAGACTGATAGGTAGAAACAACAACTCTGAGAGCACGAAAAGAAACATGAAGAGGATACAGGGCCACGCCGAGTATGGTGCTGGAGCAGTTTGGACTAGAAATTATCCCTTTATAGTCCCTCAGCGATGTTGCATTAACCTCTGGAATAACCAATGGCACATCATCGTGATTACGCCAAGCATCGGAACAGTCGATTATGACCGAGCTAGATCGCCCCGGCAACGTTGCCAAAAATTCCCTGGCCAACAAAGAACCAGCCGCCCAAAAAACAACATCATGCCTCTTATGGCACATAGAGTCTAAAGAATTAACGGTTAGAAATGAACAGCCATATGGAACAGACAAACCAACAGACTGCCAGCTAGCATAGACATCAAGACACGACTTATCAACACCCCTCTGGTGCAAGAGATTAAGAATCTCTCTACCAATAACACCTGTCACACCAACAACGGCAACACTCGCGCTAGACATAAACCGCCCTAGGAAACAACAAGAAACTCCAAACTACAAAGATAATCTAAATTGAAGCTAATTTCTTGTTATTAGAAACAATTTTTTCCCGTATACGAGCAGAACGACCAGACAATGCCCTTAAGTAATAAAGCTTAGACTTCCTAACATCTCCACGACGAACAACCTTAATCGATGATATAGCAGGAGAATAAGTTTGAAACGTCCTTTCGACACCGAACCCAGACGAAATTTTGCGTACAACAAAAGAAGAATTAATTCCCCTGTTACGCTTAGCAATAACAACTCCTTCGTAATTCTGCACCCGCTTACGACCACCCTCAACAACGTAAACACTAACAGCAACACTGTCACCAGCTGAAAACTCAGGAATTGTCCTATTTAGTTTCAACAACTGTTCTTTTTCCAGAGACTCAATGATGTTCATCACTTTTCCTCGACAACTCTCATCAAAAAAATACAAACAACGGGAACTTAGACCTGACGGGAACTCTCAAACAAAAACTCACCTAGAAGTTTTTCTTCATACTCAGACAGACCTCGGCAACGAATCAAGTCTGGACGCTTCAGCCACGTCCTACCTAAAGACTGCTTTAGCCTCCAACGAGCAATACTTGAATGGTTTCCAGACAAAAGCACCTCAGGGACAGAAACCCCATCAAAAGCCACCGGCCTTGTGTACTGAGGCCAGTCTAGTAACCCCCCAGAGAACGATTCATGCCTAACGGAATCAGGATCACCAACAGATCCAGGCAATAAACGTATAACTGCGTCCAAGACTACCATAGCTGCTAAATCTCCACCAGTGAGAATATAGTCTCCTATAGAAACTTCGTCAGTCACATAATTATCAATAATTCTCTGATCAACACCCTCATAGCGTCCACAAACAAACACAATAGAAGACATACCACTGAGATGCAAACACAAATCTTGATCTAACACTTTTCCCTGAGGAGACATATACACAACAGGAACATCACAAGAACCTGCATCAGAGCAAGCTGCTCGCAGCGCCAACGACAACGGCTCTGGCATCAGTACCATGCCAGCCCCACCCCCGAAAGGACGATCATCAACACGCCTTCTGGGTTCTTTACCATAATCACGCAGATTATACAAAGAAACTTGGCAAATTCCGGATTTGCAAGCGCGGCCGGTAACACCATACTCAGAGAGCGCAGAAAACATCTCTGGAAAAACTGTCACGATACGATAGTGAGGAACAAAATCATCACTACCCATCAGGGTGCCAATCAACGACTATTACTGAACGAGAAAAATCTACGCTAGAAAAAAACGGATGCCGAGTCGGAATCAAAAATTGCCCCGAAGAGGAATTAACTTCTAAAAAATCATCTACAACACCACGAACAATACGTCCAACCGTACCCAGAACACAGCCCTGACGATTTTCAACAGACATATTTAATAAATCGACCCAGTAGTACTCTCCAGAAGATATAGGTGAAAAATCACACCTACGAATCATAAAATCAGCACCAACCCAATACTCAGCGGACGTGCGATCAGAAACTCCCTCCAGTAAAACACGCAAACGAGAGGAACAGGAGAAACAACTCAGAAAAGAAGCTTGAAAAAAATCAAGACCTTTCTCAAGCCTACAAGATAAACCAGGACGAAGGTGACTAATTACCTCACCGTAATCATAGAGCCAAAACCACCCACCTATGGAAAATGGACGAGCCACCCTGCCAACTGGAATCCAAGACGAATCAAGCTGATTTCTCTTTTCCACAACTCGATCTCTGATACTCACGACAAAGCCTAGCAACAGTAGACGAAGGCTGAGCACCATTGCCCTTCCAGTAACAGAGACGCTCCATGTTTATCCTTAGAGATCTGCCAGAACCATCACCCAAAGGATCATAAAAACCTATCTTTTCAACAAAGCGCCCATCTCGCTTGAAACGAGAATCAGCCACAACAACCCTGTAGAAGGGACGATTTTTAGAGCCCCCTCTGGCTAAACGAATCACAACCATACAAAACATCCCAGGTACGTAGTCAATCTGCCATTCTAATCCTACGCCAGAGTATCAGCAAGAAAAATTAATTGGTACAAATTAATTATTTCTCTACTGATTGACATCACCTTCATCTATCCAATGAACATCACTGTTGCAATCTATGACCTTTTTAATGGTTTTTATCATGGCATCTATGGCTTCCTTGCGCCTAAACCTCTTACGCCACATTAAAATCAACCTACGTGCAACAACATCATCTCCCTTTCGCAGCTGACACACTGATATCATATGATCGTCTCCAACATTCTGACAACGCACTGCCAAAGCAGGGAAAACACTGACACCAACCCCGGAAACTATCATGCAATACAAACTTCTCAAGGAATTTCCATCAATCAGACGATTCATCATCATTCCCGGCCAAAAAATACGATGAATAGCTGGACAAAGCTGCAAAATATGATCCCTTAGGCAACAAGAGTTGCCAGTTAACAACACTTTCTCCGATTCCAGCTCTTCGACATCTACAGATTCTCTACCAGAAAAGCGATGATCTTTGGGCATAACAAACATTAAAGGCTCATCATAAAGTGGTCTGAGTTCGACAAACCCCCTGCTATTAGCTGGTTGAGAACAAATTACCGCATCAATCTCGCCTTGGCGAAGCATATCAACAAGACGAGAAGAACTATTCTCTACTATTACCAAAGGCATCGTCGGCAATAACTGCCTCAACAATAGGGTCAAATTTAATAACAAATATGGAATAGCAGTATGAACAATACCCAATCTAAGTGGCCCCTTAAGCGGATCGCGCCCCTCTTTTACCAGATGCTTGATAGTCTCCACTTCTTCTAAGACCCTGCTAGCTTGCTCGATCACACACTCACCTATAGCAGTCAATGTAACCTCATTTGATCCTCTCTCGAATAGCTTAACGCCAAGCTCTTCCTCCATTTTCTTGATAGCAATAGATAGAGTAGGTTGGCTGACAAAACAAGTTTGAGCTGCATTACCGAAGTGCCTTTCACGTGCTAAAGCAACAACATACCGCAGTTCTGTCAGGGTCATAGGCATCACCATTCTTTTTATTTTGTGCTGCAAATCAATCTTCCGCATAATTCTATAGCAAAAGAACCAGCAATTTATTTCACATTACAACCAAAGCAACTTTCTTATATAAATAACCCGAATCTTTTCGATGACTTTCAATGGTAAACAATATCATCTACAATACTCGCATTCTATTGTATTGCGCAGATTAGGCATCAAAAATGAATGACATACTCGTTCTGTTTCATTCCAATTACGGCAATACAAGGTCTCTGGCAGAACTAATTGCACAGGGGATAAATTCCGTAACCCCAATGACGGCAAGAATTAGGACAGTACCTGAGAATGATGGTAAAAACTTAAATGACAAGTACCCCTTGGTCTCCATGGAAGATTTTGCCGAATGCTTGGGACTTGCTCTAGGCAGTCCAACAAGATTTGGAAATATGTCCGCTCCCATGAAAAGCTGTATAGATCAAACATCGCCTTTATGGATCAAAGGAACGCTAGTAGGAAAGCCTGTGATAGTCTTCACATCAACATCCTCCCTTCACGGAGGGCAAGAGAGCACCTTATTGTCAATGATGTTACCGCTACTTCACCATGGCATGATTATTCTCGGTATTCCATCGACAGAGGATGAACTTTCAAGTACATCCTCTGGTGGAACACCATACGGAGTAAGTCACTATGCTGGAGCCACTAGCAGAAACCCAATAACCACGGAGGAAAGAAATCTGTGCTTGTCGCAAGGAAAAAGATTGGCGAAGATAACCAAAAAACTCTTTTTGGATTAACAAAACCTAGCAGCTACTCTTTTTGCTTGGTCAGTGCAACCTTATTGGCTGTTCATTGTATACTGTGGGAATCTGTGATAGCACCTATACGCCCGCACCATTTTTGGCTCTCTCTGAAGAGCGTGCCGGTAATTTTGGCTCTGTTTTTTTTAAGAAAACGGTCAGTTCGCTCCTTCCAAGCAACAACACTACTAGTATGGCTATACGTATTCGAAGGGTTAAGTCGGTTATTTTCCGACGTATCACCCATTAGCAAGATGTGCGCAATAGCAGAAATTTTCCTATCTTTATCCATTTTCGTGTTTTGTATAGCCGTCATCAGGCTCCCGGAGTAATTTTTGGTCAATATCTGTCGATACTCCTAATAATGAATCACGAACCTTGTTTATCTTATCTCTCCATTCGGCAGCTTTTTCAAACTCTAATCTCTTAGCACAAGCCGTCATTTCCTTCTCATACTTTTTTATTACTTGCGCAGCATCAGCTGCTAGAAAAACAGGAGTTTCCTTTGTATCTTCGTTAGAAAATCTATTAATAAAGCTAACAATATCCTTTTTAATTCCGACAGGAATAATTCCATTCTCAACATTGAATCTCTCTTGCATAAATCTGCGACGTGAGGTTTCTTCAAGGGTTTTGTTGATAGAGTCCGTTAAACGATCAGCATATAAAATAGCTCGACCATTGATATTACGAGCCGCCCTGCCAATAGTTTGGATCAACGATCTAGTTGAACGCAAAAAACCCTCTTTATCGGCATCTAAAATTGCTACTAATGAAACTTCTGGAACATCCAGTCCCTCTCGCAACAGATTAATCCCTACCAATACATCAAATTTGCCTAAACGCAAATTGCGAATAATCTCTGCCCTCTCAACAGTATTAATATCGGAGTGTAAGTATTGAACACTGATATCACGCTCACTTAAATACTGACTGAAGTGTTCAGCCATTCTCTTGGTAAGAGTAGTAACAAAAACTCGCTCCTTTTTCGTAACTCTGTCTTGTATCTCATTATACAGATCATCAACCTGGGTCAAAGCAGGACGAACCTCAACGATGGGATCAAGTAACCCCGTAGGACGAACAAGCTGCTCTACGAATCGTTGATGCTTAGTTAATTCGTATTCAGCTGGCGTCGCAGACACAAAAATAATAGACTGCTCAAATTCTTCGAATTCAGAAAATTTGAGCGGACGATTATCTCGTGCAGAAGGTAGTCTAAAACCGAACTCAATTAGATTATCTTTACGTGCACGATCCCCGAGATACATCCCCCTCAGCTGTGGAACAGTAATGTGCGACTCATCAATAACTATAAGAGCATCTTCGGGCAAGTAATCAATTAAGGTTGGAGGAGGCTCTCCAGGCTTTCGTCCTGAAAGATGACGAGAGTAATTCTCTATCCCCTTACAAAAACCAACTTCATTGAGCATTTCTAAATCAAAACGGGTACGCTTTTCAATACGATCAGCCTCTACCAGACGTTGAGCATCCTGAAAATACTGTATTCGCTCACCAAGCTCACTATTAATTGAACGTATAGCACTTAAAACTGTATCCCGAGGAGTAACGTAGTGATTTGCCGGATACACAGAAAAAAATGTCACCCTCTTTTTAACCTCTCCAGTAAGACCATCGAATATGGTCAAACGCTCCACTTGTTGATCAAAAAACTCTATTCTCAAAGCATGCTCTTCATGTTCGGCTGGAAAAACCTCTATAACATCTCCACGAACACGAAAGTGCCCTCGGAAAAAATCATAATCACTGCGGACGTACTGCATAGAAACTAATTTTTCGATAACATACTTGGATGAAATATTTTGATTGACACGTAACGTCATAATCATCCGATGATATTCTTTAGGATCACCAATGCCATATATAGCAGAAACTGTGGCAACGATAATAACATCACGCCGTTCCAGTAAACTCTTAGTAGCCGACAGCCTCATTTGATCAATGTGACGATTGATGGATGAATCTTTTTCTATATATAAATCACTCGACGGAACATAAGCCTCAGGCTGGTAGTAATCGTAATAGGAAACAAAATACTCGACGGCATTATCAGGAAAAAACGAAGCCATTTCTGAGTAAAACTGAGACGCCAAAGTCTTGTTTGGAGTCAAAACAAGCGTTGGGCGCTGCGACTCAGCTATCACATGAGCAATAGTATAGGTCTTACCAGAACCAGTTACACCAATTAAAGTCTGATATCTAAACCCTTGACGCAGGCCATCCGTCAACCCTTCAATAGCAAACGGTTGGTCCCCAGCAGGTGGAAATGGTGCCGCCAACTTGAAGTTAGACACAGAAAAACCCCATATACTACCCCTACTCTCAGCAGAAGTGGTACACCTAAGTAAAGAAAATAAAACCTACACTTGCTAAAGTACCGTTATACATCTGTCTTTATCAAAAACAACACCAATATTTTCTTCTTACACGCTAGAAACTCGTCCTATTTTAATTTAAATCATCATCAACTGCGCTATCAATTTTACCCTCCGCAATACCATCAACACTACCAGAAACACTATCTTTTTCAATATCATTATAGTCAGATTTACTGGAAACATAACCACCACCGTGATCAACCATTCTGGGAGGTGTAGAACCACTTACATTAGATTCATCATGCAACGTATCCGCCATATTTGTCGCAGCAAAAACACCACAAGAAAGCGACAACAACAAAATCAACATGGACCTCTTCATAATCTCTCCTTCTGCGTACTAAAAAACTTCGCATACCCTATGAATAAAACACACACACCATCATCTCAACTAGTACTAGCTTAAGAAATAATACATTACCCCAAACACTCAAACTGATATAGTATAACCCTTTGGACTTTGGCTAAAATAGATGTTAGGAACCTTATGGACGACATCAATCTTTCCCCTGTTGCTAGACGAACGAAAGGTTCTTCTACATTTGCGATGACTTTACGTGCAAACAAGTTACGGGAAGAAGGTAAGGAAATAATTGCACTCAACGTAGGTGAGCCGGACTTTGATACCCCTGATCATATCAGAGAGGCAGCTTGCTTAGCCTTGAAAACAAAAAAGTCTGCAACCAGATATGCTCCTGTTAAAGGAATGCCATCACTAAGATCATCTGTTGCTGAAAAATTAAAGCGTGACAATAACCTGTCCTTTTCCACTGACCAAATCATAATTTCATCGGGAGCAAAACAAGCCATTTTCAATGGCATAGGTACTATTGTAGCGGAAGGAGATGAAGTAATAATTCCGGCACCCTATTGGGTATCCTATGCTGACATGGTAGTAATGTCCGGCGCAGTCCCTGTACCAGTAGTTGCAGGACAGGACCAAGGTTTCAAGATTACACCATCTCAACTTGAGCAATCAATTTCTCCTCGTTCAAAATTAATGCTTATAAATTCTCCCTCTAACCCTACTGGAGCCATGTACAGTGAGAGGGAACTTTTCGATCTCATGCAAGTTGTACTAAAGCATCCAAACATAGTAGTAATTTCTGACGAGATTTACGAACACATAACTATTGGAGACCAAAAGCATTTTTCCCCCCTCCAAGTAGCACCGGATTTAGCCAACAGATTTATACTCATAAACGGCGTATCAAAAGCATATGCTATGACTGGGTGGCGCATTGGATTTGCTGCCGGACCTAGAAAAATTATCGATGCCATGGCCAACATACAGTCTCAACAATCTGGGAGCGTGTGTTCTGTTAGCCAATTGGCAGCCGAAACTGCCCTGAACGGACCACAAGACTGTGTTCATAGAATGCGTGATGCATTTGCTAAAAGGCATCAACTAGTTTTGTCAAGGTTTGCAAATATTGAAGGTTTTCGCTGCTCTCCGGCTCAAGGTGGTTTTTATCTGTTCATAGATGTAACCGATGCCGTTAATAATCTTTATAAAAGAGAAAAAATCTCTTCCCCGAACGACGTAGCTTTCTGCGATTACCTTCTCGAAGAGGCTGGAGTCGCATTGATGCCAGGCACTTTCTCTGGATTCGGAGGTCACATAAGATTGTCTTTTGCGGCATCCACCGAAGTTCTTAACGAAGCTGCTGATCGAATTGCGCTGGCCGTTGCTAAAGATTAAATAGGAAAGACACTTATGTGTTGGCATAAAGCCTACCGTCTCTCAAGACCTTTAATTAAATTTATTGATCCTGAGACAGCTCATGATCTGTCCTTAAAGGTCTTATCAACATTCTGCAAGGATTCGGCAACACCTCCTGAGATCTATCCTCTAAAAAGGAACCGCATTGTTTTCAGAAATCGCATCGGTTTGGCTGCTGGCTTTGACAAAAACGGTAAGCACATAGATTCCTTGTCCTCGTTGGGATTTGGTTTTATAGAAGTAGGAACCGTAACACCTAAACCAGAACCTGGAAACACCAGACCTCGGCTTTTCAGGTCTTTTTCTGAGCGAGCCATAATCAATCGCATGGGATTTAACAATGATGGAATCGATGTCCTGTCACGCCGACTTAAGAATAGTAATTACAGAAAGTCTGGCGGTGTTTTAGGTGTTAACATAGGCAAAAACGTGTTAACTACGCAAGAAAACTCCCATGAAGATTACCTGACCTGCATTGAGAAAGTGTACTCTCTATGTGATTATATAGCCATAAATATTTCATCCCCAAATACGGCAGGTCTTCGTGAACTACAACAACACCAATTACTCAAAAAATTGATATCCAAAATAAAAATTAAGCAACAAGAAATGAGAGAAAAAACCGGGCAACACACTCCAATTTTTGTAAAATTCTCTCCGGATTTATCCCAATTAAATATTTCTAAAGTATGTGAAGTACTATCTGAGGAAGAAGTAGAAGGAATTATCCTCACCAACACAACTACGGAACGACCTATCAACGATGAGCATCTACAAAAAGAAAAAGGAGGATTAAGTGGATCACCTTTGATGAGTCAATCCACGAAAGTACTGAAAGAGTTTTCTAGCAGACTAAGCGGCAGCGATATAACCATAATTGGGGTTGGCGGAATATGCTCTGCAAAGGACGCACAAGAAAAGTTTGATAACGGCGCCCACCTAATACAACTCTACTCTGGGTTGATTTTTGAGGGTCCAAACTTGATTAACCGTTGCATATCAGATACGTTACCGCAATCAGGGAGCTAACCTCTCCACAACCCAAGAGTTACCCACTCCGTCTCTGGTATACAAAATACGGTCGTTCAGCCTGAAAGGCTGCCCCTGCCAAAACTCGATCCTTTGTGCAAACAACTGGTACCCACCCCAAAATTTTGGTCTACTCAAAGGTTCACCTGCGTCAGCTTTTTCTTTCAGTAACTGCCAACAATCAGTCAACCACTGCCGACTGGGAATAGTCTTGCTTTGTGGAGAAACAATAGCACTAATTTTGCTATCAATTGACCTTGAAGAAAAGTATAAATCAGAGAGATAAGCGGAGATCTTTGAAACCTCGCCTTCAACCCGAACCTGCCTACAAAGTACCGGCCAATAAAAAACCAATGCAGCACGGGGACATTGTTCAAGCTGCTGGCCCTTACTACTATTGTAATTTGAAAAAAATACGAAATTTCCCTCAGAACACCCCTTAAGCAGCACAATACGAGCCTGCGGATAGCCTTCATCACTAACTGTTGCTAAAGTCATAGCACAAGCATTCAGCGGGTCCTCTTTCTGAGCCAAATCAAACCACCGATGAAAAAAATCCACAGGATCACCCGGAGCATCAGAGCAATCTGGCAAAATATCACCATGATACTCCTTATAATGAGCCTTAAAATCGTCTGCCATTACCACAAAACCCCAGAAAAATGTTGCGATCTCATCGAACAAAACCTTTTATGCCAAGATTACATGGATTACCTTCAAAAAAACATACTAAAATAACATCCTAATGTATCTAGCCCCAATAACTGGAGAGAATCTATGATTGATTCGCTTTGCAATGCGTTACTTCAAAATGACTCTGACCCTGATGAATTGAGAGAGTGGATAGATGCTTTGCGTGCGGTCGTAGTACATATGGGACCAGAACGGGCTCAAAACATCCTGACAAAGCTAACGGAATACGCGCAACAACGTAATATTCATCTAATTAACACACAAACACCGTACAAAAATACCATCACAACAGACGAATCTGTACCCTATCCTGGTGACTTAGAACTTGAAGTCACCATAACTCAAGCAATAAGATGGAATGCCGCGATGATAGTTGCTCGAGCCAATCACATGGATAGCACTATAGGTGGGCATATATCAACATTTGCATCCTCGTGCTTACTTTACGAAGTAGGATTTCACCATTTCTGGAGGGCACCTCACAACGGTTCACGTGGTGATGCTGTGTATATTCAGGGTCACTCTAGCCCCGGAATTTACGCTCGCGCCTTCCTGGAAGGAAGAATATCAGAATCTCAAATTAAACTGTTCCGGCAAGATACGGCGGGCGGTATACCATCTTATCCTCACCCCTACTTAATGCCTAATTTTTGGCAATACCCTACCGTTTCCATGGGATTAGGACCCCTATGCGCAATTCACCACGCACGATTTAACCGCTATTTATCATCTAGAGACTTACTCTTGGAAGACAATAGCCACATTTGGGCGTTTTTGGGTGACGGAGAAATGGATGAACCTGAATCCACAGCCGCACTAGCCATGGCAGCGCGGAACCAACTTGACAACATCACATTCGTTATTAACTGTAACCTGCAACGATTAGATGGACCTGTACGTGGCAATAGTAAAATTATTCAAGAACTTGAATCAATATTTCACGGTGCCGGATGGAACGTAATTAAGGTCATCTGGGGATCAGAATGGGATGAACTCTTTGATAAACCGTCTATAGAAACAGAATTAACCCAGATCATGATGGAATGCGTGGATGGTGATTATCAAACCTTTAACTCCAAGGATGCTGCATACTTTAAGGAAAATTTTTTCGGTCGCCACCCCAAACTTAAAGAGTTCGTGGAAAATTGGCCTCTGGACAAGATATCTAAACTAGGACTAGGAGGTCACGACCATTCTAAAATATACAATGCATACCGTCGTGCTCTTAACACACGCGGAAAGCCCTCGGTAATACTAGCCAAAACAATCAAAGGATATGACCTCGGCGTAGCTGGAGAGGCACAAAATACAGCACACAATCAGAAGAAAATCTCAGTAGAACATCTTAAAATGTTGCGTGACAAATGGAACGTTCCATTATCTGACGCTGAGGTTGAAGAACATGCTTTCTATAAATTAGATCCAAAATCAGAACCTCACAGATACTTAGTACAAAAGAGGAAAGATCTTCACGGATTTCTTCCACAACGAATTACCGAAGTACCTTCCATCAAAGCACCTGACTTATCTGTGTTCAAATCTTTATGCCAAAGCTCGGGGGAAAGAGTTTTATCTACTACCATGGTGTTTGTGCGTATGTTAGGAATCTTGCTAAGACAAAAGGAAATAGCAAAATTTTTGGTACCGATCGTACCAGACGAAGCAAGAACATTTGGCATGGAAGGACTGTACCGACAAATCGGCATATGGTCTCACAAAGAACAAAATTATACCCCTCCAGATGCGGAACAACTTATGTGGTACCGAGAAGATAAAAAAGGACAACTCATAGAGGAAGGAATCAACGAGGCTGGGGCTATTGCAACATGGATAGCAGCTGGAAATAGCTATGCCCAACACGGAATACCAATGATACCGATGTACATATTCTACTCCATGTTCGGCATGCAACGCACAGGAGATCTCTTGTGGATGGCTGGCGACATACTGGTGAGAGGATTTCTCCTAGGAGCCACATCCGGGAGAACAACGCTCAATGGAGAAGGATTACAACACGAAGACGGCCATAGCCACGTTATAGCAACTACTCTTCCAAATTGCAAAAGCTACGACCCTACGTTCTCATACGAATTATGCACAATAATTCAACATGGAATCAAAGAAATGTACGAAGAGCAAAATAACGTTCACTACTACATAACGCTTATGAACGAAAACTACTCTCATCCAGAAATGCCAGAAGGCAGCGCACAAGACATAATAAAGGGAATGTACTTATTTTCACCTCCGGAGAAGATAAGTACGGATCTTTGCGTTCAATTAATTGGCTGCGGATCAATATTTACTGAGATTATAGCAGCTAAAGAGATTATGAAAAATGATTGGGGTATAGATGCAGTTCTTTGGAGTGCTCCATCTCTAACAGAATTAGCTCGTGATGGTCAGGAGTGCCTAAGATGGAATTTCCTGCACCCAGATAAGCCAAACAGAGTACCATTTGTCACAGAAAAGTTATCTCAATATTCTGCTCCAGTTCTAACTGCAACAGACTATATGCGTTCTTATGCTGAGCAAATAAGAGCGTTCGTACCTAACAAGTACATAACTCTTGGAACGGACGGATATGGGAGATCAGGCACTCGTGCACAACTTCGTAATTTTTTTGAAGTAAGTCGCTATTGGATTACTATATACTCGTTATCGTTGTTGCACCTGGAGAATAAAATTGATGCTAGTACAATATCTGATGCTTGTGAAAAATATGGTCTTTTCATTGATGATATTGCTCCTTGGCTCCGCTAGAAGATCACAGAAAGGGTTAAACCATGTCACAAACAAAGGACATTATAATTCCTCCAGTTGGGGATCAAAAAGATCTTCCAGTGATAGAGTTACTAGTAACAGCTGGAGACTACATAGTTGAAAATCAGTCCATTATGGTATTGGAATCTGATAAAGCTACAATAGAAGTTCCTTCACCCGTAAGCGGTATCATAGAAAACATCAGTATATCGGTGGGAGATAAAGTCTCTGCTGGTAGTTGCATTGGCAGTGTAAGAAGCTCTACGGACGACAAAAAATCTAGTGACACACCAAACAAAAATCACTCAAGCGCTACCACCAATAACACACCTCCAACTACTATAATGACACCTACACACACCAGCTCTGTTAACCTACCCCACTTACCGTACGCTTCCCCTGCGGTAAGAAAGTTTGCCAGGGAACACAATGTCGATCTGATTAAGGTTAATGGAACAGGAAAACATGGGCGCATAGTCAAAGAAGATGTAAAAAGTCACATTGGCTTGGCGTCAAGCGACGAAAAAACAACATCATCATCACAAGAATGTCCTGGAGACATACGCATAGAAAGATCAAGAATACAACAGCTGTCTGCTGATTTTTTATCAAAAAATTGGACTACAATCCCGCATGTGACAACCTGCGAAGATGCAGATATCACAGAACTAGAAGAATTTCGTAAACATCTAAATCAAAAAAACAAAAACGAAAACATTAAACTTACTTTGATGTCTTTTCTGGTAAAAATATGCGCTGCAGGATTGAAAAAGTTTCCAAAGATGAATTCATCTTTGGATGGAAATGATCTAATAATTAAGAAGGATTACAACATAGGATTCGTGGTAGATACCCCCCACGGGCTGATAGTGCCTGTAATAAAAAACGCAGATCGATACGGTATAATAGAAATAAGCAAAGAGATTGTGCGCCTCTCAGAAAAAGCACGAGACGGGAGAATGGCAACATCTGACATGGAGGGGGGAACTTTTTCCATTTCTTCATTGGGTGGAATTGGAGGGACCTACTTCACCCCCATAATTCGTGCACCTGAAGTTGCAATGCTAGGTGTGTGCAGATCAAGCATAAAAGCAGTTTGGAATGGCCATGAATTCCAACCGAGACTTATTTTGCCCCTTTCGCTATCATGGGATCATAGAGTTGTTGACGGAGTACTGGCAGCTAAGTTCAACCTATTCATTAAGGAAGTTCTAGAGGACCTTAGAATACTAAATGTATGAAGCATCTTTTTGTACATAAACAACAAATCCTAACAAAAACTTGATAAAAAAGAACATTCGTAGCATCATTGCAACGATGCCTGGCGCAACTACGTAGGTTGTAACACGCAGCATTTGATTATTGATTTTTAGTGGGTATACTCCTCATTATTAACTCGGAGGTAACGGTATGAAATTTTCTCGTAAAGCGCTTCTGATTTGCTTAGGTGCTTTCGCTGCAGCTCAAGCGCAGGCAATGACGCAAAGCAGTGCCGGTGGAGACACCAATTCTTTTTACGTTGGTGGTAGCTATGTTAGGGCTATGTACAACGTAGACGAGCAAGAACAGAACAAGTTTGCAATGGCAAATCTTCCTACCGGCGCAACTGCTACGGCTAGTTTCCAGAATGAAGATAATGGCTATGAAATTCACGCTGGCTACATGTTTATTCCTAACTTCGGTGTTGAGCTTGGGTATGCTGATTTTGGTAAGTTTGTCCAAACCCTTGACGTTACCGACGACACCACCAATACGCCTGTCAAGTCTAAGACTACTTACAGCTTTGCTACTACTGCCTTTACGGCTAGCTTGGTTGGCGCTTACCAGCTCGAGGGTGGTTTATCGGTTTTCGGTCGCTTGTCTGGAATGTACACCACTACCAAGCCTTCATTTGAGACTAATGGGATGAAAGGTAAGGGTATTGACTCTTCTGTTTACACCAAGAGTGAATACAACAAGTTTGTTCCTGGCGCTGGAATCGGAGCTGCGTTTAATATTAATGATCAATTCCGCATCCGTGCTGAAGGTGATTACTGGTATCAACCTGCGGACAATACCATGATAGCTGTTAAAGATCTTAAAAATATTGTTGTTGGTGCTGACGTCTCTTTCTATTAAGAGCGCGAGTGTGAGCACTACGTTGAAAATGGGCCCAAATGGGTCCATTTTTGTTCATTATAAATAACTAAACTTTATATATATAGATTATATGTTATGATCCGCCTTGTACAACTTCGCACCAATACTAATGTCTCTTCTTGATAACAATCAGCCTGAGCTTACTAATTTCATACAAAAAATTATTGATAGCGACATAAAAGATGGATTAAGTAAAGTATTAACTCGCTTCCCACCGGAACCAAACGGTTACCTACACATAGGTCACGCAAAGTCCATACATCTTAACTTTTCACTAGCAAAATTATATGGGGGGATTTGCAACCTGCGATTCGATGACACTAACCCTAGCAAAGAAAGCGAGGAATTCATTGAATCCATAAAGGAAACTATCAAATGGCTAGGATATGATTGCACTGACTACACATTCTACGCCTCTAGTTATTTCGAAAAAATGTATGAGTACGCTGAGTACTTCATAGAAAAAGAATTAGCCTACGTAGACGCACAATCCCACGAAAACATTAGAAGTCAAAGAGGAACTTTAACTCAACCGGGTAAAGAAAGCCCGTCTCGCTACCAATCTGCTGATATTAACTTATCTCAATTCCGAGAAATGAGAGCAGGAAAATTTCCAGATGGATCACGTGTACTTCGTCTAAAAATTGACATGTCATCAACAAATATGAACATGAGAGATCCAGTAATATACCGAATCAAGCATAAATCACATCACCAGGTTGGTGATAGTTGGTGCATTTACCCACTATATGATTATGCTCACTGCATATCTGATGCTATCGAAGGAATCACCCACTCTCTGTGCACTCTGGAGTTTCAAGATCATCGCCCCCTGTATGATTGGATTCTTACAAAGCTTAAAAATGCAGGATACTTCCGTAAGCTACCACGACAAATAGAATTTTCACGACTCAATGTAACTCACACAGTAACGTCAAAAAGAAAATTACAAAGTTTAGTTGAACAAAAAATAGTAGATGGCTGGGACGACCCCAGAATGCCAACACTATCAGGACTAAGGAGACGAGGATTCACACCTGAGTCCATAAATAACTTTTGCCGGAAAATCGGAGTAACTAAAGTCGATAGTTGGGTAGAATACACATACCTAGAGGAGTGCTTACGGGAACACTTAAACATAACAGCACAAAGAAGGATGGCGGTTATTAACCCGATCAAGGTAGTTATAACAAACTATCCGAAAAATACCGAGGATGAGATATGCTATGCAGATAATCACCCTTTGGATAAATCACTAGGACAACGTAAAATTTTTTTCGGACGTGAACTTTATATCGATAACTCCGATTTTATGATTGATCCGCCACCAAAATTTTTCCGGCTTAGCGTGGGAAAAATGGTGCGACTTAGGTATTCTTATATTATCATATGTGACGAAGTAGTATGTAATGAAGATGGTCAGCCAAGTACCCTACTGTGCCGTTATTTGGAGGATACAAAATCTGGTAACAGTGAACCTAATACGGGTGCAATAAAAGTCAAAGGAAACATTCACTGGCTCAACGTAAGTAATTCCCTTGCAGCTGAGGTACGTATTTATGATCATATATTTTCCGAAGAAAGACTGGTTGATGATTTGGAAAATTTACTAATTAACAAAGATTCTGCCAGTTTTCATCAGTGCTTTGTCGAACCAGCACTAGTTGATAGTAACCCGGAAGAAAAGTTTCAATTCGAGCGCCTTGGTTACTTTGTTGCGGACAGACATGATCACATCACTCGCGAGAAATTGTGCTTCAATAGGATAGCATCGCTTAAGTCATCAAAAAGTAGCAAATTTTAGTTCGTATTTGTTGATAGAGCACAAAGTACCGAAGTACTATAAGATGATTATTGTTTGTACATTGAAATGTCGTGAGGTTTATAATGTCGGAGAAGGTCCCTCAGTTAACTTTCAGATCTGTGATCCTTGGTGTTGTATTGGCAATTATCATGGCAAGCGCCAATGCATACCTAGGTTTGTTTGCTGGACAAACAGTGGCAGCATCAATTCCAGCATCTGTAATTTCTATGGCGGTACTACGACTGTTTAAAAATAGTAGCACCTTGGAAAATAACATAGTACAGACTGCTGCATCTGCTGGTGAAGCAATTGCAGGAGGGGCTATATTCACTATTCCAGCTCTAGTTCTAATGGGACACTGGAAAGACTTTCACTACTGGTGGGTCGTTGCCATATGTGGAATGGGTGGGATACTGGGAGTAGCATTTTCAACTCCTCTGCGTAGGATTTTAGTTGTAGAAGAGAAGTTGCCATTTCCAGAAGGACTAGCAACAGCTGAAGTTCTAAAGTCTGGAGATAAAAGCGGAAGATCTGTCAAGGTGTTACTTATCACCTCAGTAGTTGGAGCCGTTTCAAAATTTTGTGAGAGTGGATTACGTCTTTGGTCAGGAGCCGCTCAAATATCACACCTTTTTGGTAATTATCTTTTTTTCTTTGGCTTAGATGTTTCTCCAGCCTTGATGGGGGTTGGTTTTATCATTGAACTAAACATTTGTTTAAACATTTTTCTTGGCGGAGCATTCACTTGGCTTCTTGCAATACCATTTTATTATAGCCATTACATCAACGGCCACCTTGGCATCCTAGGCCTGAGCGCTGACGCTTCCCCAATTTCTATAGCTACTACAATATGGTCACAAAAAATGCGCTTCTTGGGAGTAGGAGGAATGGTGGTTGGGGGAATATGGACTGTAATTTCCCTAGTACCTCCAATTTATAGGGGAATCGCCAGCTCTAGGAAAATTCGTAAAGATAACAAAGATGCTCAAGTAGCTATTCCTGAATCAGCCCGTGATCTTTCTATGAAGTGGGTCATCATAGCAGTTGTGTTGTCCTTGATTCCTATATTCGTAATTTACGTCAACATTGTTCACTCGTTCTTTGTTGCGGCAGTAATGACTGTAATCATGGTAGTAACTGGCTTTTTATTTTGCTGTGTCGCTGGATACATGTCAGGAGTCATTGGATCAAGCAATAGTCCCGTTTCTGGAGTAACTCTCTCTACTTTGCTCATGTCATCTTTTTTGCTGCTATCACTTCTAGGACCAAGCAGTAAAGAAGGCCCGATAGCTGCCATAATGATTGCTGCTGTTGTTTGCTGTGCTGCAAGTATTGCTGGAGATAATCTACAGGATCTAAAGGCAGGCTACGTTCTTGGTGCTACACCGTGGAAACAGCAAATCATGATTTCTGTTGGTGCATTATCGTCTGTGTTTGTAATTGCTCCTGTTCTTAACCTACTACTTCATGCCTATGGAATTGGATCGCCATCATTGGAACACACAGATGCTCTCCCAGCACCACAAGCGGTACTTATGATGTCTGTAACAACAGGTATTTTTGGAAAAGGATTGCCGTGGATGATAATAGTCATTGGCGGATTTATTGCAATAGTAGTTGGGATAATTGGAATAATTCTGAAGAAGAAAAATTCCCGCTGGAGTGCAAGCATTCTCGCCGTGTCAGTAGGATTATATCTGCCACTCGAAGTCTGTGCCCCAACCCTCATCGGTGGATTAATCAATGAATTTCTCTACAGAAGGATGAAAAAGAGAAATATAGATGTATCGAGTGGAATCAAATTGGGGTTACTTGTATCGGCAGGATTCGTTACCGGTGAAGCACTGGTAGGAATACTGACAGCCATTCCTATAGTTATATTTGGTGATCGCAACATCTTGGCCGTTGCCAGGGCTCCTTTTGGTGGCTGGCCAGGTGCATTGGCTCTGGTAGCTGTTGGATACATCTTGTGGTATTACTCATCCAGGGCCCACCTGTATGGAGATGATCAAGTAGCAGAAGAATCATAGCCGCTGGTAACATCTGCCCAGCAATTTGGAGTCTCGTATAGACGTATCCTGTTGAGGTGAAGCGTGTTCCCATACCTGCTCTGATAAACATTGCGCAGACGGCGAAAAGCAAAGGCCGCCATATTCTCCACCGTCGGCGGCTGATCTAGGACGAAAGTTCGGTGATTAGGGATTTTTTTAAGCATTTCTAAAATAAAATCGTCTTTATAAACGATAAATGCGTGGTCCCACTCATCAATAAGGGACTCACAAGCTAGCTTTTGTATGGCCTGAAAATCGACAACCATTCCATTATCAGAAAAAGACTCACCAGACACTAAAGACCCAGCGATAGTAATCTCCAATCCATACCTATGACCATGTATATTTGAGCATAGTCCATGGTGATGGGGAATACGATGCCCAGCATCAAACTCTATACGTCTCGTTATCTCAAAAACGGGAGACAAACAGTCCTTTTCCTTCATGCAATCCCCAAAACTTTATGCAACTGTAAACTGACACGCCACTTAGGATTAAGCTTACAATGAGAAACTGCCAATCTAGTATTTTCCTCCAGATCTGGGCCATACATAGGCTGAACAAAAAAGTAATCGAAACCCAAGGTCTCATAGTAGAAAAAATCTTGACCACATTGAGGAACAACAACCTTCAACTCATTTCCACGCAAAAGATTAAGAGGAGCACAAGACTTCGGACTAACACAAATCCAGTCAAAAACACACTCTGGAACAATAGTGCCATTTGTCTCAACTGCTACAACAGCCTGCTCCTCATGCAAAGAATCAATCAATTCCTGATCAACTTGCAAAAGAGGCTCACCTCCAGTCAAAACTACAAAAAAGTTCCGCTTAGCATCTGAGTCCGGCCAAAATGAAGAAATGTGAAGAGCCAACTCACGACCAGAAGAGAACCTTCCACCGCCATCTCCATAAGGTAAAACAAAGTCGGTATCACAAAATTGACAAATCGCTTCTTTTCTATTCTTTTCCTTCCCAGACCACAAGTTACACCCAACAAATCTGCAAAACACGGCTGGCCTACCTGCATGAAAGCCTTCCCCTTGAAGAGTATAGAATATCTCCTTTACTTGGTATCCCATGTATCTACATACGAGCAATAGTGGCTGCGGAAAATCAAGGTTACCATAATAACGAACTGGCGTTACAGCAAAATTTTGTAATATATCACCTCTAAAAGGTGGTGAAGTTCAACCAGAAATAATGGATAATAGTCAACTTAGCTGCTGTAGCTCAGTTGGTAGAGCAACTGATTCGTAATCAGTAGGTCGGAGGTTCGACTCCTCTCAGCAGCATTTATGCTCGTAATAATTTACACGAAGCAATTGCTATGATTGCGACACAGAGGAGGATACTTCCTTGCCCAAAGAAAAATCTCAGCAACCACCTCTAGACCAGATGCTAAATGATCTCGAGAATTTAGTAGTTGAACTAGAAGAGGGAAAATTATCGCTTGAACAGTCAATGGCTGCTTTCACTAAGGGGTGTGATATAGTTCGCCAGTGTCAAAACGTCTTAAATGAAACAGAGAAAGCTATCAAGGTCCTAGACGAACAAATGCAGTCCTTGCGGATCATGGACAACAACGAGCTAGAATCGTGAGCGGCAGCTACCATGATTGGGCTCAGTATGTATGCTCACAAGTTTATAACCACCTGATTAGTGAAGTTAGAAAAAAAATATCTGATGATGATAACCAGTTGGCTAAGGCTATCCTTTATGCTACCAGCAATCCTGGAAGAGCGCTCAGACCTCAGTTGGTGTTTGCTGCAAGAAATGCGGTAGGAGAGCTACCAAATGAAGAACAGCCACTGGCACTGGCAATTGCTGGATCAGTGGAACTCATTCACATTATGTCTCTCATATATGATGACTTGCCCTGCATGGACAATAGCCCCACTAGAAGGGGACATCCTTCTGTTCATAAGATCTATGGTGAAAATATAGCTATACTAGCAGCTGACAGTCTAAAAAGCTTAGCTTTTGAGCAGCTATCTACCATAGATTCGCTATCATATCCTGGAATACTGCTTAGACTATTATCATACCTAAGCCAAGCCTCTGGTTATTCTGGTATTTGTCTTGGTCAAGCCATTGATCTAGTAAATGATAAAAATTATAGAAATGAAAGCTCTGTATTGGATATGTATTTCCTTAAAACTGGCAAATTAATTGTTGCTTCTATTTTTATGGGAGCTTGGTCAAATCCGCATATGTCAGAAGAACTATTGGAACCACTATCAAGGTTTGCTAAAAATCTTGGAGTTTCATTTCAAATAATTAATGATCTTAGAGATAATTTATTTGTTAATGAGACCGGAAAAATTCCACACCAGGATTTAGAACAAGATAAGAACACCCTACTCTCTTACCATGGCCCACAGGTATGTGCTAGAATCGCCCTGGATCTGTTGGAAAAATCTAGAGTTGACGCTGAGCTTTTGCCTGGAGACAGCTCCAGATTTTGCCAAATATTGGCTTGGGTTGTGCAGCAAATACCGATTGGTTTTCGTTCTGGTACCTGTAGAAAAACCAAATCCTTACACGAAACATAAGTTTCTCTTGGGAATAGAAGCAGTGATGAGCTCTCAAATATTTGAAAAAATGCCTGATGTCATGGATAAGATCGACAGTCGTCGTTTAGACATTCAGCGTGTTGGGGTTAGGTCTGTTCGTCGACCTATAAGCTTCGAAGATAGAAAGGGAATCATTGTTCCAACGATTGGTAACTTTGGGACCTATGTCAGACTGGATAACAGGAAACGTGGCACTCACATGTCGCGTTTTATTCAATTGCTCGAGGAAATTGAAGAACCTTTGAGCGTAGAGTCTTTCATCCCTTTAGTAAAATCTATGATCAAGCGCCTTGAATCAGTTGAGGGAGTTATTACTGTTGATTTTCCATTTTTTCTAGTAAAGAAAGCCCCCATAACTGCTATTGCCGGTCACATGGACTACGATGTCGGATTAACCGGATTCGTCAACAAGCAAGGTTCCCGCGTACAACTCACGCTGCGCGTTCCTGTTAGCACATTGTGTCCTTGCTCCAGGGAAATATCTGAGTATGGAGCACACAATCAGAGATCTTCGGTCAGGCTCACCATTCAGACTAACTTGCATATTTGGATTACTGATTTAATCGAGCTTATAGAAAAGAGTGCCTCTTGCGACCTATTTAGCGTATTGAAAAGGCCTGATGAAAAATTTGTGACAGAGTATGCTTATGATAACCCCAAGTTTGTAGAGGATATAGTAAGAGACATAGCCCGAATATTGACAAGAGATCCGCGCATTTTATTTTTTGAAGTTGAATCAGAAAACTTTGAGTCCATACACAACCACTCCGCCTACGCTTACCTAAGGCACGGGATACCATTCAAACCACTAGAAGAAAGCTTTACACCCCATAATCACTAAGTAAGGTCTCTGACAGCAGAAAGAACCTCCTCAGCGTGACCTTCTACTTTTACTTTTCTCCATTCACGGACAAGAATGTATTTAGTATCAATTATAAATGTTGACCTCTCTATGCCCCTTACCTTTTTTCCATACATATTTTTCTCCTTCATAACAGAAAACAAGTCACACAAAACCTCATCCGAATCTGATATGAGAGTAAATGGTAAACTGTACTTATCAATAAATTTATTGTGGGAAGAAACACTATCTCTTGATACACCCAAAAGATAACAACGCTGCTGCCACTTCTTACCCCAACAATCTCTAAAATCACAGGCCTCTTGAGTACACCCCGGTGTATTATCACGTGGATAAAAATATAAAACCAAAGGTTTATCAATAAACTCGGATAAATGACAAAGATCACCAGTATGTGACATAGCAGAAAAATTAGGAACTTTTTGACCAACTTTCATGTACAACCTCAACAGCAACTATGATAATAAAAACAGAAAAATTATCACCAACTCGATAACAGATAAACACACATACAAGCCAGCAACAACACAAATACCAACGCGAACAAAAATATACTAACAAGTATCCTACGCATCTGCCAACCACAAAACAAGGATCCCAAAAAACAATAAAAAATAACTATCCACTAACTGTATGATACGACTTAATGAGACAATGAATACAAGATTTTTATTGTCCTGCATAACAAACATAACTCTGGGAAGGAATTGTTTATGAGCTCTGCTGTAGTAATGGCATATGGGGACATTGGATCAAGATGTATAAAAACACTGATTGAATACAACATAAAAATAAAATTTGTTGTTACCAAAGAAGAGCCATCTTATGCCGGGTGGTTCAATAATATTGTTGATGAATCATCTTTATACAATATTTCAGTTTGTAATTACGCGCCGCACAAAAATGAGTCTTTAATAGAAAAAATTGCAACTATATCTCCTGACTACTTGTTTATCATAAACTTCCCAGAGGTTTTACCAACCGAACTTTTTAGTATGGTACGAATTTCTTCATATCATTTACATTTTTCATTACTTCCATACTACAAGGGACACCACCCTATTCAGTGGAGCATAATAAACGGAGAAAAACAAACTGGAGTTACGTTAAGCCTCACCACTGGCAAAATTAACGAGTTCAGTATTATTAATCAAATTCCTATACCTATATTGAGTCACGATACTAGCTCTGACATTGAGAAAAAACTTACTGTATCAGGAGAGATAATATTATTTCAAACCATGCCTCACATACTTAAAAATTCGGTAGTTAGCCACCCTATAACTAAAGATTATGGCAGTCACTTCCGTCCGCTTGGTACTAAAGATAGACAATTTCACTGGCATTGGGATGCTTTACGCATACACAACCTCATTCGTGCTTTTTCCCCTCCGCATGAAGGCGCATTTTTTGACCTAGAAAATAAATTGTTTTGGGTACAGCAGAGCAGATTAACAAATCAGCATGGGAAACCAGGAAATTACATTTACACTGACAACCGACTTATTATATTTGCTGGAGATGGAAGGGGAATAGAAATAATATCTCTAGCATGTGAAGAGGGAACATTACCTATAGAAGAATGGGTATGTGCACACCCAAATCAGTGTTTATTCAAGAGTTGATTCACATGTTTACACCATCAAGAAATGAGTCTCGCCTTTTTTTCTTTAACACTTGGTCAAAGATGTTAGCCCAAAAACCACTTTTGGGATTAGAGGAAAAAGCATCACACATAATAGCACTTCACCCGGAGTATCACAGAATACTAAGTCATCCTCATATGTATTTAGAATACGAATTTGTACCTGAATCTGGAATGGCTAACCCCTTTTTACACTTGTCATTACATTTAACTATCGCGGAACAAATTGACACTAACCAGCCACATGGAATTAGTAATTTGTTTAGCAAGTTACATAAAAAAAACACAGATGAACACACCGCAAGACATGCCATACTGGAAATATTGGAAGACGAACTATGGAACGCAGTAAATAACCAAAAAACATTTGACCACCAACAATACCTACAACGTATTTCATCACTTTTGTAGTATCAGGATAAATTTCCTACTCAATGGTTACGTGACCCATAGGATGCTTTAGCCAAACGGTCGTTAATATCGTCCCACGCTGGATCATGGGGAGGATCTTCAACGATGATATTACTAACAAATTTTTCTAAAAACCTCAGCCTTTCATACAATCTACATCCGTACGACAAAGCCAAATCAGGCATTCTAGTCCAGTAAATACCGTCCAAATCATCTGGCATAAAAACAGTCCTAGCTAAAACACCAACATTTCCCTCCTTACGAAGCACATCGAGAAGATCATGAAAATTACCTTTATCAACCAGAGATAGCGGAACTACAGGAGCATAATGCCCTGGCAAAGTACCAGAAGTTTCGTATTTGTGAACTATGCCTCTTTCAACACGTACACCACAAACCTCTTCCATAGCATCAGAGCGTATACGTCCCTTCCTTAAAAGACGAGGAACCTTTCCAGAACAATCAACTATGGTTGATTCCAAGCCATAACAACAAAAACCACCATCTAAAATACCTGCAATTGAATATCCAAAATCGTCAAACACATGAGAAGGCATAGTTGAACTTACATGACCAAAAGTATTAGCAGAAGGAGCAACCACACCAAAACAACCATTTTCTTTGAGTTTATCCAGCAAAAGCGCAGTAGATGCATGCTGAGGAACACGAACGGCCACTGTTTCCCGTCCTGCAACTACGGAAGATAAAACTGATTCTTTCTTTTTCAAAACGATTGTCAATGGCCCAGGCCAATATGCTTTGCAAAGAGATTCAACATAATCGTTCTCAATAATAGCCCATCGAAAAACATCTTCAAAAGAACGAACATGAACAATCAAAGGATGGGATAAAGACCTACCCTTAATAGAAAAAACCTTTCGTACTGCTAAATCATTACTAGCATCAGCCGCCAGACCGTACACTGTCTCTGTAGGAATAGCAACCAATTCGCCACCCAGCAAAAGCCTAACAGCCTGCTCGATTGTAAGCAAATTCATTTATCGCCTCGGTAATAGAACCATTGATAGAACTTAAGAGCTTCTTCAACAAAATCATCCTGTTTCCCAACCCAGGTCACATGCCCCATTTTTCTACCTGGCCTAACCTCAGTCTTACCATATAGGTACAACCTACCTCTTTGATTCATCACATATGGCCATTGAATAGGATCATCAAATAACCACCCATCCCCCAGCAAATTAACCATCATCGAATCACTAAGCTGCCGCGGTTGGAAAATGTCCAAGCCGCATAGAATTCTCTGCTGACAATCAAACTGTGAGTATGAAGTAGCATCCATAGTGTAATGACCGGTATTATGGGGTCTTGGAGCCATTTCATTTACATACAACTCACCTTGATCGTAAAAAAACTCAACGGCTAAAACACCACAATATGAAAGTTTCTCAACAATAAGTGCCGCAATAGAATAAATCTGATCAAACACATCTTTATAGTCATAGCAGGCAGTAGAACAATGAACCAAAATACCATTTTTGTGAAAATTCTTAGTTATTGGAAAGAAGACCACCTGACCATTATGCGAACGACCAACTACTATAGAAAACTCTGCCATTCCTGACGACAATCTTTTTTCCAAAACACATGGAACACCCAATAACCTCCAAGATTCAAGTAATTTACTATGATCAGAAATAGGTAATTGACCGCGACCATCATAGCCCATCTGAGCAGTTTTCAAAATTGCCGGAAACAAATTTTTGGGCGCTAACTCACAATCAGATTCTGAGCAAATATTAAAGTAATCTACAACGGGAAATCCGTTGGTTTTAAGAAACGATTTTTCCAAAACTCTGTTAGCACAAATCTCAACAGCATCAGCAGATGGAGATATAAGTATCTTTGTCGCCAAAGACGATAGAAGATCTACCGGTACATTTTCGAATTCAACCGTCGCTGCTTTACATAAACCAGAAAAATCATGATAAGCATCAGAATTATCATAAGGAAGACAAATATGAACATCGGCACATGCACGAGCAGGACAACTAATATCTGGATCCCAAACAACTGTTCTATACCCTTGCCGACGAGCAGAACACAAAAAGAAAAGGCCCAACTGGCCACCACCAAGTACGCCAACAGTATCAGGCGGAAATATCATTGGATAGCCTCAGATTAAATCACCACTGGGATTAGAATTATCAATCACACTTTGCCGTTGACGCTCGCGAAAATCAAGCAAACTAACGCGCAAATTACTGCTACCTAAACTCAGAATAGAAACAGCAAACAAAGCAGCATTAATCGCACCTGATTTGCCAATGGAAAAAGTAGCAACAGGAGCACCACTTGGCATCTGAACAATAGAGTACAAAGAATCAACTCCTTGCAATGGAGAAGAAGAAATCGGAACACCCAAAACAGGCAATACCGTTTTTGCTGCCAACATACCCGGAAGATGCGCAGCACCTCCAGCACCAGCAATTATTACCCTAACTCCCCTATCGTACGCAGAATCAGCGAAATCAAATACTTCATTTGGAGTACGGTGCGCAGATATAATACGAGCCTCACATGAAACACCAAATTCATCCAAAGTAGAAACAGAAAAACGCATCACATCCCAATCAGACTGTGATCCCATTAGAACCGCCACAGAAAATTCCTCGCTCATGTAACCTCCTTTTGGGAAACTAATACAGCCTTGAGGGTATTTTTCAACAACATGGCAATAGTCATAGGACCAACACCTCCAGGAACTGGAGTAATATGCGAAGCTTTGTGTGAGCAGGCTTCAAAATCTACGTCTCCAACAATTTTACCATCTTCCCTACGATGAATACCTACATCTACAACAACTGCCCCATCGGCAATACAATCGTCCCTTATCAGTAACGGACACCCAGTTGCAGAAATCAATACATCAGCTGCGCGAGTTACAGATGGCAAGTCACGCGTCAATGAATTACAGACTGTAACAGTTGCCCCTCTGCTTAATAGCATCAAAGCAGTAGGTTTTCCTACAATATTTGAAGCTCCCACAACTACACACCTCCGCCCAGACAGTGGAATATTGTAGTAATCCAACAAATACAAAATCCCCAGTGGGGTACACGGCAAGAACTCAGGAAAACCAATACTGCTTCGACCAACATTGTACGGATGGAAACCATCAACATCCTTACTAGGCAAAATAGACTCAATCACCACTCTATCCTGAATAGACTTAGGAAGCGGCAATTGCACCAAAATACCATGAACTGAATCATCATGATTCAGTTCATTTATTACATCGAGCAAACTACTCTGGGAAAGAGTTTCCGGAAAGGATAAAAATCTCGAATTAAAACCCACCTTCTCGCAAGCACTTATCTTACGGCGCACGTAGATCTGTGAAGCCGGACAATCTCCTACCAAAACAACAGCCAACCCAGGCTTACAGGAAAGACAAGACACCTCTTCGGATATTTCTTTGCAGAGCAAATCTGACACATACCGGCCATCCATAATCTGGCCACACTGCAACCCGCCTAACTTTGATTCCAAACCAGGACCCCTCCCTCAGGAGAAACTCAACACTTGCATAGAACTATCGAAATAATTTACCTAACAGTTGTTATAAAAAACAACTATCTGCGCGAAGATGGCAAAGTATCAGCACAAATACCCAGGGCCACCTCAGCAGCAAGACCAACTGATTCGCATAATGTAGGATGAGGATGTATAGTACGAGCCAAATCAACTGCCTCTGCCCCCATCTCAATGGCTAAACACAATTCACCCAACAAATCTCCCGCGTGCACACCTACCACACCAGCACCAATTATGCGTTTTGTTTTCTTGTCAAAAATCAACTTAGTCATACCATCCGTACGTTGTTGACTAATAGCACGGCCAGAAGATGCCCACGGAAAAGAGCCAAGCTCAATCTCACGACCATCATGACGACAGCGAGCCTCAGTAAGACCAGTCCAAGCTATCTCTGGATCAGAATAGACCACAAAAGGAACCTGATAAGCATCAAATGAAACCGGATTACCCAAAATCGACTCTGAAACAACATGAGCCTGATGAGTAGATTTATGGGCTAACATAGGCTCACCAACGATATCACCAATTGCGTAGATGTTCCCGTAGCTAGTACGCATCTGATCATCGACAACAATATAACCTTTTTGATCACAAACTAGATTAGGCAAATTTAGGTGCTCCGCAGAGACCCTACGCCCGACACAAACCAGAACAATATCATATGTATGAGAAAAACCACCCTGCGGGCCTTCAAAATTAACCAACACACCCTCAGAAGATACACTGGCACCTTTAACCTTAGATTGCAAAAACACATCAGAAAAACGTCGTTGATTAGTACTCCACCACACCTTCCTCAGATCATCGTCTAACATATTCAACAAATTGTCCTGTGACTCAACTATAGAAACTCTTGATCCCAAAGCACTATAAACGGTCGCCATCTCAAGACCTATGCCCCCCCCACCTATGATTAACATCTTATTGGGAATAGTTGATAAGGACAGAGCATCAGTAGAGTACCAAATACGGGGATCATCAGGAAAAAATGGCAATTTCACCGGCTCAGACCCAGTGGCAATCAACGCAAATTTAAAAGCATACCGTAACGTAGCACCGTCCTTATGAATAATGACATGATTATCATCACAAAATTTAGCATCACCTTGGATGAAAGTAACATTCCTAGCTACTGCCATCTTAGCAAGACCGCTGCTTAATTTTTCAACAACATCGTCTTTCCAGTGCCTCAATTTTTCCAAATCAATTGAAGGATCACCCCACGAAACCCCAAATGACTCCGCTTCTTTCGCCTCTTCCAAACAACGTGCAACATGCAATAAAGCCTTTGATGGAATGCAACCTACATTCAAGCAAACCCCACCTAAAGTTGGTCTCCTGTCAACTAACAAAACCCGCAACCCCTCGTCAGCGGCACGAAAAGCAGCACAATATCCTCCAGGACCAGCACCAATAACCAAAAGGTCAAAAACATCATCCTTAGCATCTTGAACCAAATTGACCGAAATATTCCTCTGAGTAGCAACAAACGAATCTTTTTCCTGATGTTGGTCAGCAAACTCTTGATCTGAAAAAATAGTAACAACAGTCTGACCAATGGATACCTCATCTCCAACAGAAACAAGATATTTATCGATACAACCCGAAGATGGAGATGGTACCTCGACAGCTGCTTTATCTATTTCCAAAACCAACAACGTATCACCCGATTTTACCCTATCACCAGGTGATAACAAACATTCAATAACACAAGCCTTAGAAGGACCACTTAGATCAGGAACTACCACATTGAGGGATTTCTTCATTAGAACCTCATAACAATTAGCATAACCAGGTAAAATAACTCCCCAAGAGGCATATCATTGATGATCAAACTCCATTCCCACTAAGGTAATAATCATGAAATAATTCGGAATGGTCCATATTTTAGGACTAGCTACTCTCGGGAAAAATCTGTGTCACATAATTTATCACTTCTTATAGAAACTGTCTTGGTAGACAACGTTATACTAAGTCAAATACTGGGATTGTGCCCATTTCTTGGCCTGTCTAAAAAGTGGGACAGTGCAGTTGGAATGGGAGCAGCCACAAGCTTCGTGCTAACAATTGGCTGTGGCACTTCTTACATGATAGATCATTATCTCCTCATCCCATATCATGTTGAATTCTTGCGCACCCTATCGTTCATAGTAGTAATAGCGGGTGTAGTACAACTCACAGAACAAATAATTCAAGTCGTTAGCCCAATTTTACATCGAGTTCTTGGAATATATTTGCCATTAATAACGACAAACTGCGCAGTGCTTGGAATACCTCTGCTTAACAGTGGGACTAATCACAATTTGGTTGAATCCCTAATATTCGGATTTGGTAATTCAATAGGATTCACCTTGGTACTTCTTATATTCAGTAGTATGAGAGAAAGAATAGAGGCTGCGGATGTACCAAACATTTTTCGTGGTAACTCCATAGCACTCATGACCGCTGGGCTACTGGGAATTGCATTTAGCGGATTTGCAGGACTGGTGAAAATAACATGACCATTATCACCTCAATCCTGATAATGGCAGGACTGGTAGGAGTGCTATCAGCGTTACTAATGCTAACCCAGTTGGCAATAAAAAAGAAGGACAATTCCCTTGTTGACGAAATTGATGATATTTTACCCCAAACTCAGTGTGGTCAGTGCGGCTACCCCGGTTGCAGACCCTATGCAGAAGCCATCGCAGCCGGAAAAGCAGATATAAATCAATGCCCACCTGGTGGCGACGATGGTATTAGAAAGTTAGCCGAGTTACTAAACAAAGATGTAAAGAAACTCAATGAATCGCATGGTCAGAACAAACCCAAATCTGTGGCTGTTATCGATGAATTTACGTGCATCGGCTGCACACTTTGCATACAAGCATGCCCTGTTGATGCTATAGTAGGAGCCGCAAAACAGAATCACACCGTTATCAAAGAGTATTGCACCGGTTGCGAGCTATGCATCGCCCCATGCCCTGTGGATTGCATTGAAATGATCTCAACAGAAGATAGCTTGGGTCAATGGAAGCGCAAGTACCCGATAGTGCCAATATATTCGAGGAAGTGATGAGATATGAGACCACCGTTCGACTTTTTCGGGGGGCTGTTTCTCCTTGACCACAAACTTGAGTCAAATTGTCAGCCTATTTCAGATCTTCCTCCGGTGCAAAAATTTATAATCCCATTGCAGCAACACGTCGGTGCTCCATGCCGACCAATTGTACGCGAAGGACAAGTCGTAAAAAGAGAAGATTTAATCGGCTACTCAGGAAAAGATTTATCGGTTGGAGTACATGCCAGCACGTCTGGAACCATAAAATCTATCGAGAAGCACATCATTGCTCATCACTCCAATTTACCCGCACTATGCATAATCATTGACAGTGATGGAAAAGACGATAGCGCCGACCCACAGCCTTTGGCATGGAAAAATCGCCCGCTACACGAAGTACGTAGCCACCTTCAACGTATGGGTATAGTAGGACTGGGTGGTGGTATTTTCCCCTCTCACATAAAAATGAAATCTAAAATTCATACCCTCATAATTAACGGAGCTGAATGTGAACCATACATAACGTGCGATGATTTACTGATGCGAGAAAAAGCCGTTGAAATTATACTAGGAGCTCATATCGTTGCTCAGTTACTGGAGGCAAAAACACTGATTTTGGGAATAGAGGACAACAAACAAGAAGCCATCAAAAAATTAAAGCAAGCACAAGATGAGCTGTCATCATCAGTTAAAATCATCATCACCCCGACTAAATACCCTACCGGAGGAGCAAAACAGCTAATAAAATGCCTGACAAATGTAGAAATACCACATGGAAAACACACCACTGACTACGGATTCCAATGCTTCAATGTTGCCACTTTGCTGGCCATTTACAACGCCCTAGTCAATGGTAGACCACTAACAGAACGCATAGTCACACTTTCAGGAAACGTGTCCCACGGAAAAAATTACCGCGTACGGCTGGGAACACCCATACAAGAACTATTGAAATACCATGACGATACATTAAACTGCCAAAATGTAATAATTGGCGGTCCACTGATGGGATTTTACGTAAATGATCTAAGCAGTCCCGTCGTAAAATCAACCAACTGTATTCTAATACCAGCACAGGACTGGAATGAACCGCAAAAAGAAATGCCATGCATCAGATGCGGTGCGTGCGCGCCAGTATGCCCAGCAAAACTACAACCACACGAATTATACTGGTTCACAAAGGGACATCTGTTAGAAAAAGCTCAGGAGTATCATCTGTTTGACTGCATTGAATGCGGCTGCTGCAGCTACGTTTGCCCCAGCAACATACCACTTGTACAATACTACCAATATGCTAAGGATGAGATAAAATCGCAGCAGATTGAAAAAAATCTAGCCACTGATTCAAAGGAACGCTTCGAATCGCGTAAACAACGCCAACAACTTCTAGAGGAAAATAAGATCAAGAGACTTTCCGAACAAAACAAAATTCGTTCACAAGCATCCGACGAGGAAAAAAGAGCGATCATAATTGAGGCTGCCAAGAAAAGAAAAGAGAAAATAGCCAATCGCGAAAAATCTCGTAACAATCCGCCACAAACATCTTCTTAGGACAAAAGCTAATGTTTTCTCCGTTCATTAGAACCAATCGCTCAGTATCAGGTATTATGATAGAAGTACTGCTGGCACTTATCCCAAGTGTACTTCTCTACTATTACCTATTCGGTCCAGCCATATTCATCAGCATATCCATCTGTACAATGAGTTGTTTGATAGCAGAGCTTATAAGTTTAACATTACGCACTAGACCAATCCTTCCTTTCCTAAAAGATGGATCATCATTGGTCACAGCCTGGCTTATCGCCCTTTCGTTTCCTACTATATCTCCTTGGTGGCTACTGGTGATAGCCAGCGTAGTAGCAATTATCATCACCAAACACATTTACGGAGGATTGGGACATAATATTTTCAATCCTGCAGTAATGGCATACGCGGTATGCCTGCTGTGCTACCCTCAATTCATGAGTCAGTGGCAATCCATTGACGCAAAACTATCGTGGTCGGAGGCTTGGTCACTTATTATTTATCAAAAACTCCCCCTAGCTGGAATCACTCAAAGCACAGTACTAGACACCATAAGAACCGGATTAACATCGAAAATGATAGCTATTGACAAGATGATAAGTCTATCGCCACATAATTTCGGCAAATGGGGAACCCCGGGATACGAATGGGTTTCTCTTTCATATCTTGTCGGCGGATCACTGCTTTTATTCCGACGTATAATAACATGGCACTCGCCAGTCACATTTCTGGCAACTATGTCGCTGTTAAGTCTCATCGGACATACTGTATTACCAAACAAATTTATAGGAATAACATCGGAACTATTGGCTGGAGGAACCATGTTAACAGCCTGGTTTATCATTACAGACCCAGTTTCAGGAGCCACAACACCGCGGGGAAAAATTTTATTCTCTATTGGAACAGCACTACTTACTTTCTTGATTCGCCATTTTGGTGGTTACCCAGATGGTATTGCTTTCGCGGTAATTTTGATGAACTCATGCGTTCCAATTATCGACAAATACACTCAACCTCCTGTTTTTGGCAGAAATACCAAATGAGTAGACTGCACAACACTATCTCAACTGTGACCAAAATGGTTGGATTCAGTATTGTATTCACCTTGATAATGGCAAGCGTGTATGAACATACAAAATCCAAAATACATAGCAACGCACAATACGAGACTAGAACTCTCCTACATGATCTAACACAAGGCATAGCCAGTGATGGCGACCCTATTCGAAACTCCTACCAAAAACCAGCAACTGAAGAGCTAGGAACGAAAATACCCCAAACTGTCTACCCCATATTTTATCATAACAAGCCTAATGCCGTTGTGTTCTCAATCAGGGCTCCTGACGGATACGGTGGCCCTATAAACGCAATGATAGCAATTGAGTACTCGGGAAAAATCATTGGAATACGAGTATTATCACATAAGGAAACACCTGGCCTGGGAGATTATATAGATGGGAAACACGGGGCTTTTTCATACCAGTGGATTCGTCAGTTTCAACAACGATCGTTTTCATCATCATCGCAACAAAATTGGAAAGTAAAAAAAGATGGTGGAACATTTGGATACATGGCAGGTGCCACCATAAGCCCAAGAGCACTCATCAAAGCAGTATCAAAGGCATTGAAATACTACAATAGTAACCGTGATAACTTCTTTTACCCTAAAAAAGGAATGCAGCACAGTGGAACCAAAACTATCAGAGATAGCTTATAAGGGATTATGGTCACATAACCCAGCAATAGTACAGCTTTTGGGAATGTGCCCCCTTTTAGCAGTATCAACAACCATTATCAATGGAGCCAGTCTTGGAATTGCAACCGTGATAGTGATGACTATATCCAGTGGCGCGGTATCAGCATTACGCGGGTTGATACCTAAGAATGTCAGAATTCCTATGTTTATGCTGATTGTTGCATCTTTAGTTACAGCCGTAGATCTGTCTTGGAACGCCTATTATCATCGCCTTTACGGCATTATAGGAATTTACGTCCCTCTTATCGTAACAAATTGCATCGTACTTGCAAGAATAGAAGGATTTGCCTACCGAAACTCCTTTTTAAAAGGAGCATTTGATGGATTCATGATGGGAATAGGAGGCGCATTAGGACTAACAATCCTAGGTGGAATAAGAGAAATTATAGGGAACGGTACCCTGGGACAGGGAATAGAATGGATAATTCCCAACTGTCATCCCCTGTCAGTACTACCTGCTAACTACCCTGGATTTATACTGGCCAAACTACCCTCCGGAGCATTTTTAGGTCTTAGTTTAATGGTAGCAGCGTACAAATGGCTTCGCCGAGAACAATCATGAATCCCACCCAAAGAACTAAAATTTTCGATCGTTTCCAAAAGTCCAACCCTAATCCCACAACAGAATTATCGTATAACGGTGCCTACCAACTCATGGTAGCAGTAATTTTGTCCGCTCAAGCAACAGACAAAAGTGTAAATAAAGCCACAACAAAGCTTTTCGAAATAGCTCCTTCTCCTCATGACATGGTGGCTCTTGGGGAAGAAGCACTGTCGGAACTTATTCACTCCATTGGACTCTACAAGAACAAAGCGAAAAATATTATTAAAACTTCGGAAAAAATTATCGAATACTACGGAGAAAATGTACCAGACAAATACGATGACCTGATAAATCTTCCTGGAATAGGAAGAAAAACAGCATTAGTAATTCTAAATACCCTCTTTGACCATCCTGTTATCCCTGTAGATACCCACGTGTTTAGGGTATCTACAAGAACCGGAATAGCTTCTGGAAAAACGGTTATGGAGGTTGATCGAAATTTGCACAAACTAGTACCGCAAAGGTACAGAAAAAATGCCCATCACTGGCTCGTACTTCATGGAAGATACACTTGTATGGCCAAAAAACCCTTGTGCCGGGAGTGCATCATACAAGATTTATGTGAACACCAGTGTAAAAACTTCGGTTAATATACCTCTATAGATTCAACGGATTTTCTTATGTTAATTATTCTGTCTACGTCCAAAACATTAAATTTGGATGAACCATACAATAAAGTAGAAGAATCACTGCCGCGCCATTTAGATGCCTCGCTCAAGCTAGTAAAGATGATATCGACCCTATCCGTAAATAAATTTCAGGAAATAATGTCGCTATCTGAAAAATTGACCGACCTCAACTATAAACGATACAAAGAGTGGGATATTAATCATTCAGTTGAAAATAGCCGCCCTGCAATTTTCACGTATTCTGGAGACGTGTATGAAGGATTTGATGTATACGGCATTCCGCATGAAAACTACGACTGGATGCAAAAAAGTGTTCGTCTTTTGTCTGGGCTTTACGGAGTTTTAAGGCCACTGGATTGTATCCGTCCATATCGCCTCGAAATGAAAACCAAATTTCCGCAACCACCGTATGATCTGTATAGTTTCTGGGGAGATCTAGCTGAATCTGACATTAAGGATGATTTATCCGCAATATCATCAAAAGTTGTGATAAACCTTGCCTCAAATGAGTATTCACGCTTAATTAGCTCTCGTAACATAAAAATGATTAGCCCCATTTTTCAGGATTGGTCAAAAGGAACATACAAAGTAATTAGTTTTTATGCTAAAAAAGCACGGGGGATGATGGCCAGTTACGCGGTAAAAAATAGGATCACACGTCCATGTACCCTAAAACTGTTCAATGAGGATGGCTACCAATTCTGTCCTGATGAATCAGACGATACAAGATGGATATTTCGCAGACACATATCAGTTTAGACTAAGGGATACATTAATGATAAAAGTTGAAAGTAATTTTGATTCAGGAGCAATTGAAGTTCTTGAAATTTCTGAACCACTTAATATGAGATTAAATATTCGTTGCGACACAGCATCGGAATTTCGTCAGTGGTTTTGTTTCAAGGTTGTAGGAAAAAGAAATCAAAACTATCTAATTCGATTATGCAATTATCTGGAAACTACTTATACCGATGGCTTTCATGATTACAATGTTTTTGTATCAACAGACTTCAAAAATTGGACAAGAGTAAAATGTCACACTGATGAAGATGATTTTTGCATTCCATACACTTCACAAACAGATTTCTTTTACGTAAGTTACTTCGAACCTTACACCTGGGACAGACACTTAGAGCTTATTAATCTAGCCTCTACCTCTGGAATTGCTCGTGTTGAAACATGGGGAACTACTAAAGAAAATAGGCCTATTTCTGCCATAATTGTAGATGATACAAATAACAGCGGGAAAAAAAAGATGTGGTTAATAGCACGCCAGCATCCAGGAGAAACCATGGCAGAATTCTTCATGGAGGGATTTATTCAGAGACTATTAGATCCAACTGATGGATCATCTTCCGAGTTGTGTAAGTTATGTTCTTTTTATCTAGTACCTAATATGAACCCAGATGGAAGCGTTAATGGAAATCTTCGCACTAATTCAGCAGGTAAAAATCTTAACCGTGAGTGGCTAAATCCCAGTTCTGATGGTTCTCCAGAAGTACTGTGCGTAAGAAATCACATGCATGAAATAGGCGTAGACTGTTTTTTTGATGTACACGGTGATGAATCCATTCCCTATGTATTCACTGATCCTTGCTTAGAAAATTCAGAAGGAAACAATGCAACAGAAATAATGACTGAAAGGGAACATCATCTACTGAAGAGCTTGGAAAAACAATGTACTGATTTTCAGTATAGTGTTGGTTATGCTCCAGGACACTATCCTAAAGAAGAGATAATGTCTATGGCTCGTGGCTACGTACAAGAAACATTTTCTTGCCCGGCAATAACTCTTGAAATGCCGTTTAAGTATCACACCCCTAATAGAAATGATCAAACTGGATGGACTGCGAAAAAAAGCATTGGTCTGGGTAAAGAGTGGATTGATGGGCTACTAGCCTACTTAAAAAATCCACTTAAATAATGATAAACCTGCTGGAATAAGTTTTACTTGTTGGTGTTAACATATGTACTGTACTTGATAGTTATTATATTGGAAATACTTTTTAACCAACGCACTATGAAAAATGACCTGTAATCACATGCTACCGAACTTATAGGATACGGTAAAACAAATTTATGTGTTTAATTCCTAAAACCATCTGTGTAGACCTTGATGGCACACTGATAGCCGAAGATTTAGGCAAAATTGCACTTTCCAGGTTGATGTATCTACCATGGAAAGAACAGGCTCTCATCTCACTTAACATTATTCATGGATATACTTCATTTAAGTATAAATTATCCAATTCAGTGACCATAGATCCTTCAGGTTTAAGGTATAACGAGGAATTGATTAGCTGGCTAGTAAAAAAAAAAATTGATGGACATAAGCTAATTTTAGCCAGTGCATCACAAAGCAACTACGTAGAAAAAATTTTTAATCACATAAAAATATTTGATGATTACCACGCCTCCAATGAAAAAATACACTTAATCGGATCAAAAAAAGGAAAATATTTGGCCGAAAAATATGGCAACAACCAATTTATATATTGCGGCAATAGCTGGTTTGACTTAGGTGTTTGGAAATACTCCAGATATGCAGTAGCGGTAAATGTACCGCCAGTTCTGAAAATAATTATTAAAAAAAAATTTAACATCATTAAAACATTCGACATGTGATAAATATAGAGATATGCTCACGCAGTGTATCTAAGTTAACGTGTCATAAAAAAATTATATTTTTGCAAAAAAAATTATCAAAAATATAGCTTACATATAATGTAACATCACAAGAATATGGGTTTTGGGAGCGGCATATGAGTCATAGTAATATCTACCTAGGACTAGGAAATCAGATATTTAACGCGCAACTATTAAATGAAGAATTGCAAATAGATAATCAGCAAAACTGTGACCAAAATTATGCAAATCAAGATATTATATCAGAGGACGTTAGTGCGCTAAAAAATATAGATGAGACTTATTTGTGGGGAAATGTAACATATGATGACGAATGCTCACATGACAAAGAAACAGGGCCATGCCAATTAGAACAACAAAAACAACAGGAACCATGTGCTGGTACACTTGAAAACAGCGCTCGTATCAAAGATCTCAGTGAAATCTTCAATGATGATAATGGAGGATCAGCAGAATTTATCAGTACAGAAAAATATACAGATTTTGATACAGATCAAACTAACAACCACCCATGGGAAAACATGCTTTGTGAAAGTTACGAACTACAAGAACAAGGAGTTGCAATAAAACAGCATAAACAAGATCAACAAAAAATAAATTGCGATATTTGTATAATAAAAAATAAAGCAAAACCAGATTCATCTCCTCAGGAAGATAAACTGAACTATAATAAAATTAGTAATACTATTAGTGTCGTAAATTTTCCAGAAATACAATACGATGAAATAACCTCTGAAGATAGTTCAACAAATTCTGAAGTCACTTTTCATACCTACTACGGTGCTAAAATTGATAGCAATACTGCAGAAAAAATCAATTTTTTTAGAAAAAAATTGCTTACAGAATTACAAGAAAGCATAAAAGAGGCTACATATAGATTAAAAAATCACTTCTCAAAAAATTGTACGAAATCTTCCCCTACAAAAAACATGCTCTCTATGGTAGACCTAGGATCAGATGAGGTTTTTTTAGATCATCTATCAAATTTTTCAAATAATTATTCCAATAATATCAAGGAAACACTGGGAAAAGCTAAAATTTTCGATGGCAAATCAGAAAGATCAATGCTGCCAGAGGAAAAGTATTTGATTTTTTGTTGTTTCAGGAGAGAAAATGCCATAAACACAAAAAAAGAAATAAAAAGAAAGATGGCATCTGGGTTTCCTGAGTTATCAGAGCATGCCAATGAGAGTACATCTTCAACAATTAGTTCAAAAAAAAGATCGCATGAAAAATATTTATGCACAAATGTACCTAGCAATACAACTGAAACCGATTCAAATTTACAACCATCGGTACCCAAAGAGGACTACATCTTTTCTAACGAGATGTTATCAACTTCCTGTATCAATGCAGTAATAAATATTACTGACAATATAGAAAAATATGAAATTGATTACTCGATCATTAGCTCTTCTACTAATGTACTAACAGAAGAAGAAATGGTAACAGTTGTTGGAAAATGTATTAGTGCTTCCCTAGAATCGTATTTAGATGACATAAACGTGTCTATAAACACCAATGCATTATGTAAAATAGATAAAGCAGATTCCTTCTTGATAAAAATGCTAAGTACATATAAAAAATCAAAGTTAATAAAACAAAATGGAATATGGGGCAAAATTTTTACCCCTCAGGTATATGATCAACTAGAAGCAATTTTATGCTCATCTCTAGAAAAGTACGATATATTCACTAATAATGATGTTTGCAACAAAATCATAAAATTGTATGTAGAAATATTAACTAAAAATCCTAAAATAATTGTTGAAGAGTTAGTCGATGTAGTAAAGCAAAACATACACACAGTAAGAAAATTATTCTTTACTGAGTTATGTGATGATTTTTTCATATCCAGAATATCTGCACATAAAGTAAAAATTGCCAAGGATAAGATAGGAGAGATGGTCCTTAGTGATAAAAATTTGAATTATTTATTCGAAGTAATGCTAGACGAAGTAACGCTAGAATCCTGCTGCGGTGAGGATAACATCGAAGCTGCCATCAATAAATTCAGTAAGGACTTTTTTTATCTTCTTGAGATAATATGCTCTCAATACACCGGCAGAATATATTTAATTCTGAGAGACTCACCCGTAATTGCTGGAAACAACTTAGTCTGGCTTGACTCCAAACAGTGTATGGATACATCCAAAAAGTTCATTGCAAACATCATCAACCTCAGGTGGTTGAAAATAAAAGAACTGTGCAAAAAACAACTACTGAAAACCCAACTAAGCCAGTAAATACTGTGGTAATACACATACCCTCGACCAGGGTACCACCAACCAAGTTAGCTTAGGTGCTGATTTTTCCCATAACCTCTACTATGTGAACCGAGAACCTAATATCTTCCCCCGCCAAGGGATGATTAAAGTCAACCAAAACACTATCATCAGACACAGATCTAACAATACCAGCAAACGACATTCCATTATTCTCAAAATGCACACATTGTCCGTTACAAATATTACCATTATCAATTAAGTTTCTATTTATAGTTTTCAGCAAATCATCCCGGCGATGCCCAAATGATTCAGCGGGAGAAAGCAAAAATTCCCTCTTATCTCCAGCAAAAAGACCAAATAAGCAATTCTCAAAAAAATAATTCAATGTACCTCCACCGACCAGCAATGTAGCCGGAGTCAAAGAAAAAGTATCAAAAATCACCTCTGATGTTCTGTCAACCCTAATTTGATAAAAAAGAGTAACAAAACTTCCTTCCTCAATTGCGATCACAAGATCCCCACTGATTGTAGGAAATTAGCAAAATAACCCCAAGCGTAATAGCAGCATCAGCTAAGTTGAAAGAGGGCCATGCCCACTGATGAAAATGCCACTGCACGAAATCTAATACAGCTCCTCTATACATGCGATCAACAGCATTACTTAAACCACCAGCGATAATTAAAAAAGCAGCATCAGCCCCCCAACTACGCAAATAACCACGGTAGATAAGAATGCAAAAAAACGTGCTTATTAAAAATGTAATAGCAACAAACAGATAGCTTTGCCACCCATTCTGATGATTCATGAAACCAAATGCAGCACCATAGTTAAACACCAAATTCCAATTCATATATTTATTAACATAAATAGGGTGATAAAACATAAGAGATCTGATAGCCCAAAGCTTAGACAACTGATCTAAGCTAATAACGGAAGAAAAAATCAACACCCAACGAATATATGCATTAATTCTTAATCTATGCATAACTACGTCCCTCTTCCTTGCCCTTTATATTACCCAAACATCGTTCGCAAATACCCGGAAACTCCTCAGAAACATTAACTTCTTCACATACATGCCAACACCGAATACACTTCTCACCAACAGCAGATTCAACCTCAATATTACTAATGCCATCAACCTCTGATTGAAAAATCTTCACTGAAGCCACCATCAGCACAAAACGAAGATCATTACCTATCAATAATAGTTGATCATAGCTATACCCACCTGCAGTAATGACAACACTAGATTCCCAAGATGATCCAAGCTTATCCCGTTCACGCACAACTTCTAGTGCTCTCATAATTTCGGCGCGAATATCTCTAACCATATCCCACCTCATACGGAGTACATCCGCATCGGGTACAGAAGGAACATCGCACCAACCATGTAAAAGAACATAGTCCGAATCATCATTGTTAAGATACTGCCAAGCCTCATCAGCCGTAAAACAAATAATCGGAGCACAAACGGACAACAAAGAACGAATAATATGATGCAATACCGTTTGTGCAGACCGACGAGCAGATGAAGTCAAAGCAGATGAATATAGCCTATCTTTCAAGACATCAAGATAAAACGCACCCAAATCCTCGCTACATAATTGATAAATCGCCCTTACTACAGCAGAAAAATCATAGCGTTCATAAGAATCACGGATACCGCAAACGGCATCCCTTAGTACAAGCAGCATATACCGGTCCAACTCTAACAACTGACCAATAGGAAGTACATCTTTGCTGTAATCACAATCTCTAGTATTTGCTAACAAAAATCTTACGGTATTCCTAATACGACGATACACATCAACAACATTGCCAATAATAGTTTCTGATAGAGACATCTCTCGAGTATAGTCAGTAGAGGCAATCCATAAGCGCAAAATATCAGCTCCCTTGTCCTCTACAATAGAATGCGGAGAAATAACGTTACCACGAGATTTAGACATTTTGTAACCAGAAGCATCTACTACGAAACCGTGTGTAATCAACTGACGATATGGACTTTTTCCGTCCAAAGCACAGGATGTCAAAAGAGCAGAATGAAACCAACCCCTGTGCTGATCCGATCCTTCCAAATATACATCAGCTGGATATCTCAATAAATCACGATGAGATCCCCTGAGCACAGTGCTATGGGTAACACCAGAATCGAACCAAACATCAACAGTATCTGTCAATTTGTAGTAAAACTGCACCTCATCACCATCCAGCCACTCATCTGGAGAAATGCTGGACCAAGCTTCAATACCATTTTTTTCTATGATATCGGCAATTCTCTCAATAAATTCTTTAGTACGAGGATGTGGTTCTCCAGTGGCACGATGCAAAAAAAATGGCAGCGGTACACCCCAGCGCCTTTGGCGAGATAGACACCAATCTGGTCTGGTAGAAATCATGCTCCTCAATCGTGATCTTCCGCGGGCAGGAAAAAATTCAACCTTATCTATTTCACGTAGAGACAAGGAGCGAATAGTATCATCTGTACCCGGCAAAGAATCATCCAAGCATATAAACCACTGTGGAGTTGCCCTAAAAATAGTAGCAGTTCTATGGCGCCAACAATGTGGATAGCTGTGTTCAATTGAATGACAAGAAAGTAAAGCTTTACTTTTTTCAAGAACAGCCAAAACCAGCGGATCAGCATCGCGAACGTTCACACCAGAAAAAATTTCAACCGACGGGTCAAAACAACCATCATCATTAACTATAATCTGCGGATCTATTCCTTCATCAAGACAAATCTGATAATCGTGAAGACCATGCGCTGGAGCAGTATGAACCAACCCTGTACCAGAATCAGAAGTAACATGATTACCCATCAAAATTGGAACTTCACGTTCGTAAAATGGGTGTCTAAGTAGCATACCTTTCAAGTCTGAACCAGAAAACCTCATCTCAACCAAAACATCATCATCAGACCAACCACAACGCAAAACAAACTGACGGTACAACTCATCAGCTACGATCACAAATCCATCAGGTGCTCTCAATACCACGTAACACATATCTGGATGCACACAAACTGCCTGATTTGAAGGTAAGGTCCAAGGAGTAGTTGTCCAAATTACAACCCTAGCTTGATTGAATTTTGCACAAATATCCTTGATTGCATCTGGCCACACAGTAACATCAAAAGCAACATCTATCGATTGTGAGATCTTATCTTCATACTCAACCTCAGCCTCTGCCAAAGCAGACATACAATCCAAACACCAATGTACTGGTTTTAATCCCCTTTTTAATAAACCATTCTCGTATAACTCTCCAATAAGTCGAACTTCATTAGCCTCCACACGAGAATCCATAGTTAAGTACGGATTATCCCAATCAGCCAAAATGGCCAAGCGCATAAAACCATTTTTCTGAATATTGATCTGATCCTTAGCATAATCCCTACTCAACGAGAACAACTTATCCGTTGGCAAGTGCCGTCCATGAATCTTTTCAATTTGAACTTCTATGGGCATACCATGACAATCCCATCCCGGAGTTAAAACAGCATTGAACCCAGTCAAAACTTTGTACCGAACTATAATATCCTTCAGGATTTTGTTTACTGCGTGCCCCATGTGTATATCGCCATTGGCGTAGGGCGGACCATCATGCAAAACAAATGAAGGAAAATTCTTGGTTTTATCCCGTAATCGTGAAAAAAATTTGTTCTTTTTTTGAAGATCTATCCAGATAACCTCATTTTTTGCCAAATTGGCCCGCATAGGAAAAGGCGTATCGGGCAAATTCAGAGTGTGGCGATACTTATCAGTCTTCTTAGTCATACTAAAAACCTTAGAAAAAAATCTAACATCTAACTTTTAAAAAATCTAACTTTTGTTAAAATAAGACCTAGCAGCGGCACAGTCATCCCTAATTCCGAGAGCTAGCTCATTATGAGAAGCATAACGGCGTTCTTCATGCAAGTGTGCCAAAAATTCAACGAAAACACGTCGACCATATATATTTTCAGAAAAATCAAGCAGGTGAACCTCCAACCAATCAACATTGTCAGTAGATGACAAAGTTGGGCGTCTCCCGATGTTTCCCACTCCGGGAAAAGGAGAGTCTCCCAATCCATGAACTTTAACCACAAAAGTACCCTGTAAAACTGAATTAACTGAGGGGCGCAAATTTATCGTTGGAAAACCAAGCTGACGACCCAATTGGCGACCATATCGAACACGGTCGAAAATATGATAAGGAAACCCAAGTAAACTGTGTACTCGATCAAACTCATGAGCTGACAAAGCAGTCCTCAACATGGTACTAGAAAGACGCTTGCCATCATCAAAAATATCAGGGACAATCTCGAAATTGAATGATCCAAGGTCAGAATACTCGCGCAAGAGAGATGTTTCGCCACAACGATTAGCACCGAACAAGAAATCTTTACCTACTACTAAGTATTTCACATGAAGAGACTTAATCATAATCTCTTCAACAAAAAATCTGGCACTATAATTGGAAAACACCTCATTGAACCTGGCGATGTAGACGTGCTCTATTCCCAAACGGGCCAAGTTAATGATCTTATCACGCAGCGTCCACACCTCTCTAAAAGTAGTGGGCTGGAAAAAAAAACGCGGATGAGGGTAAAACAGCATAACTGCCGTCTGAAGTCCCTTTTCCCGCGATCGCTCCCTCAGCCTAGCTAGCATAGACTGATGACCTAAGTGAATTCCATCAAAATTACCAATAGTCAAGGCCAAAGGCTGAGATAGGTCGGAATTAAGACAGCGGTGAACCTTAATTTTGTGTCTGCCATCAACATAAACAAGCAACATATCCTCCAATTTCGTGAAAAATGTACGCCCAATGATTACTCCCACGAAAAGGAAGTATAAGTAAGGTTACCTCAAAAACCAACCTAATTAAACAGACCTACTTTAAGCAGCCTCAGCTAAACCTACCCCTTAAGCAACTTCAACTTCAGCCTCAGGTTTATTTTCGCAATCAAATTTAAACTCCTCATCATAGTAATCAATAGTCAATGAACTATTGGGAACAATCTCCCCTTTTATAAGTAGGAGAGACAATGGATTCTCTATCCACTGCTGGATAGCCCTCTTTAAGGGACGAGCACCATATACAGAATCAAATCCAAATTGCATTATCTTGGCTACTGCCCGATCAGTTATTTTAGCTAAAATCTGCTGACGTTCTAGCCTCTCTATAACCCGCCGCAACTGTAGTTGTGCAATTGGACGCATATCTTTTTCCGTCAAACCCTCAAAAAGTATAATTTCATCTATACGATTCAAAAACTCAGGACGAAAATTACTCCGCACCAAATCCATTACTTGACTGCGAATACCAGCCACGGAAGATCCTTGTTGATTCCAGAAATCACTGCCTATATTTGAAGTCATCACTATAACCGTATGCCTAAAATCAACAACCCTGCCCTGCCTATCTGTCAAATGACCCTCATCCAGAACTTGCAGCAATAAATTAAAAACATCAGAATGAGCTTTTTCTATTTCATCAAACAGAACCACAGAATAAGGCTTACGCCGAACAGCCTCTGTTAAATCTCCTCCATCTTCATAGCCAACGTACCCAGGTGGAGCACCAATGAGAAGAGACACGGCGTGCTTCTCCATAAACTCACTCATATCCAGCCTAATTAGCTGCTCTCGGTCGTCAAACAAAAATTCAGCTAACTGCTTGGTTAATTCGGTCTTTCCAACACCAGTTGGGCCTAAAAACAAGAAAGAACCATATGGTCTATTGGGATCAGATAAACCAGCACGTGACCGACGAATAGCAGAAGAAATCTTAGATACTGCCTCATCTTGACCTACAAACTGCCGATGAATAACATCCTCCATATGAGATAATTTTTCTCTTTCCCCCTTCATCATTCGTGATATAGGAATACCTGTCATACGGGAAACAACTTCAGCAATTTCCTCGGCACCGACCTGAGTTCTAACCAAAGTCAATGTATCATCAGCGTTAGATTGATTATCATCAAGAGTTTTTAGCTGACGCTCCAACTCTGGGAGACGTCCATATTGAATCTCAGAAGCCTTCTGCCACTGCCCTTGCCTCTTTGCTTGATCAATATCGGAACGCAGCTGCTCAATTTGCTCACGAATACTGTGAGCACCAGCCACAGTTAGTTTCTCTCTCTTCCAAATCTCTTCGTAATCAGCATACTCTAGCTCCAAACGTGATATCTCTTCCTCTATGTTATGGAACCGTTTCTGTGAAGCTTCGTCTTTTTCACGTCTCACCGATTCACGCTCAATTTTTAACTGAATTAGTCTACGGTCAAGTTTATCCATAACTTCTGGTTTAGAATCAATTTCCATCTTGATACGCGATGCTGCTTCATCAATTAAATCTATGGCCTTGTCAGGTAAAAAACGATCACCTATATACCGATGTGACAGCTCAGCAGCAGCAACAATTGCTGGATCTGTAATTTCAACTGCGTGGTGAACTTCGTATTTTTCTTGCAAACCACGTAAAATGGCAATGGTATCCTCAACACTGGGTTCTTGAACCAAAACTTTTTGGAAACGTCGTTCAAGAGCCGTATCTTTTTCAATATAGCGCCGATATTCCTCCAAAGTTGTTGCTCCAATACAATGAAGTTCTCCACGAGCCAACATGGGCTTCAAAATATTGCCGGCATCCATAGATCCTTCCGTTTTTCCTGCCCCAACCAGGGTATGAATCTCATCGATAAAAACAATAGTCTGCCCATTATCCTTCTTAATTTCATTAAGAACATTCTTTAACCGCTCTTCAAATTCACCACGGTATTTAGCCCCTGCTAAGAGAGAAGCCAAATCAAGGCACAACAATCTTTTATGCTTTAGTCCATCAGGAACCTCAGCATTAACAATACGCTGAGCAAGTCCCTCAACAATAGCTGTTTTACCAACACCAGGTTCACCTATCAAAACTGGATTATTTTTTGTTCGTCGCTGTAGAACTTGGATCGTACGCCTAATTTCATCATCACGACCAATAACCGGATCAAGTTTTCCTAAACGAGCAGACTCAGTTAAATCAATTGAATACTTTGATAATGCACCTCTCTGAGATTCTGCATCCTGAGTAGAAACAGAACCTGGTTGAGAAATCTCTTGAATAAACTTCTCTAATTTTTGTCTTGAAACACCATTCTTAGCGAGCAACTCACCCGTTGGACCTTTATCTTCGGTCAAAGCCAAAATAAACATCTCGGATGATATGTACTCATCACCTCTCTTATGTGCTTCCTTCTCACAAATATTAAGAAGACCTAATAAAGATTTTGATACATTAATTTGTCCCTGTAGTCCAGTTACTATAGGCAAATTATCCACCAACTTACATACTTGCTGCTGCCAGTCACTCAAAGATAAAGAAAAACGCTGCAACAAAACAGCAACAGAGCTTTGAGGATTAGATAAAAAAACACTAAGCAAATGCTGTGGTTCTATATAAGAATGATCCTTGCTAACAGCAAGACTCTCAGAAGCGGATAAAGCATCACGGAATTGTGAAGTTAAAAGTTCAGCTCGCATTTTATACCTCTCTAATCATATGGAAAATAATCTACACATCTATAGACATAATATTATTTTCCCAAAAATCAATTCTTTTTTATTAGCAAATCGAGTTGAATCACATTTTGTTTAAAATAAGTTAAATCGTCAACAACATGACCGTAATTTGAAACCACTAGAATCTGAAAAATTTAATCACAACTATTCCAAGTTTAAAAACCATCAATCTATTATTTACAAAGCTGGTCTTAAGTTACATGCAACTAAACATTTATTTGATGAAATTAATTATTAAAAATAGACTATTATAGATTTTCCTACAAATTAGGATCGTCCATATTATACATGAGACAAAAATAAGAAAAAGAAATATAAATATGACATAGAAATAGAATAATATGCCACAAAAAGAAAAATAGAGAATAAACTTGAGTAGAAAGTGCTAGAAAATAATATTAATATAAGGCAGAAAAACTACTTTACAACCTGGTTGAATTAATAATCATCGATAGTAACTAATTAATCAAATTTACTTGTAAAAGCTTTTAGCTTGTAGTAGGTATCATTTTCCCAACGTTTACCACTAAACACACCATAATGACCAGCTTTTTCAACAAATAAATACCCTTTGTATTTGTCAGGTAATTTTTTACAAAGATCAAAAGCAGCTTTCGTTTGACCAGGAGCACATATATCATCAAACTCCGCCTCAATAACCATAATAGGAACATCAGTAATAGCAGAAAAATCAATCTTATTACCCTTGAATACCACTTTACCAGTAGCCAAATGATGCTCTTTGAAAACTATTTGCAGAGTCTCCAAAAAAAATTTAGCTGTCATATCCATTACAGCATGATAGGTATCATAAAAATTTACATGCCGCTTAACAATTTCTTTATCATTATCAAGTAGTGCTTTATAAAAAGCAAAATGTTCACCCACGTGCTTGTCAGGATGCATGTTAATAAAGGCTTCATGCTGAATATACCCAGGATAAACTCGACGAAAAGCCCCAGGATAACGCGCAGGAACATACTCAATTACATTGGCATCAAACCACGACAACGAGTTACTGTCTGCAAACCTACAAACATCAGTAGGATTACATCTAACATCAACGGGACCGCCCATAAGAATTAGGCTCTTGGCTTGAGCTGCTGCACCAGACATTGCTAAGTGACAGACTGAAACCATAGCCGGGGCTGTAGGCTGACAAATGGCAACTACATGAGGAGGACGATCAATCGCATTAATTGTACTAATAAAGTCACAAATATATTGCACAAAATCATAAAATCCAAAATCACCCTTAGAAGAATCTATGTACCTAGGATTTAACCAATCCGTAATATAAACATCATATCCACGAAAAAACATCGCTATACTACGACGCAATAACGAAGCGTAATGACCGGACAATGGAGCTATAACCATAATAGGAGGAGCATCCTGTGAATGACTTTTTCTGAAGTGAAGCAACCTACAAAAGGTGTTCTCACAAACAACCTCTTCATTGATCTCCACATCACAACCATCAATGGACATTTCCTTAATACCAAAAGGGGCACGAGGGTAATGCTTAGCCAGCCTAGAAATAAAGCTCAAAGGCGCAGTAATACTTCTAAGGGGAGAAGATAAGTGCGACTCCATATCACCAAAAAAAGATGCCCAGTCGCGTGTACGCTCACTCAACTCATGGAGGACTGTTGCCTGATAATCACGCGTACTATAAAAGAACATAAACTACTCCATAAGAATACTACCCTAAAGCCGTCAGACCAACATCGAATGACGTTGGACAAAGATTGAAAGCACATAGTTCCGTGATAAAATCACTTGTCGATATCATAAAAATACTACAAGCAGGAGGGATTAAATAATAAAAACACATAAAAAGCAAAATCTAATATGATTATTAGCGCTATCATTAACATTACGGTAGAATCTGACCCTTATACGATACGTACCCTACAGGAGTGCTGTTCATGAAGTTTTGGAGATCGCTCGCAATGCTTGTTTTTTTCTGCGCCGCTCCCTTATTGTCACAATCGGCTGGCGATACCCGGGCAGGATACGTGAAAAGCCAGATGTGCCAAGGGTGCCATAACGTGACCGGCTATCACTATACATTCCCGCAAAGGTACAGTGTGCCTTATCTTGGGGGACAGTTTTCTAAGTACATTGAATCTGCACTAAAATCTTATGCCTCCAAACAGAGACCAACTAAATCAATGATTGCTGCTGCTGCTTCGTTAAGCGAGCAAGACATGGCAGACCTAGCCGCCTACTACCAGTCGCAGGAACGCATACGTATGATGCCAGCCGACCATGGAATTTCATCGAAAGATATTTCAAAAGGATATGAAATATATAAGAAAAAAGCTTGTGCAGCCTGCCATGGAGAATCTGGAATACCGGCAACAAACGATTACCCCATTTTGGCACACCAACACGAAGATTATCTCGAATCCGCCTTGAAAGATTATCGTTCAAAGGAGCGCAAAAATGTTATTATGCAGGCTTTGGTAACTGATCTAACAGACGATGATATACATTGCTTATCTCTATTTTTATCAAATGAGCCTGCTGGGGTATTTAACCCTAACTGAAGTGGAAAAGGAAATTACTAAATGGCAATGAAATCACCTGTTTGCGAATTTGGGTGGTCTGGTCCTGATTTCTCCTTACCGGGAACAGACGGTAAAGTTTGGTCTCGATCTGAGATTGTGGGTACCAATGGACAGCTAATCATGTTTATATGCAACCATTGCCCGTACGTTATGTCTATTTTAAACCAGTTGCTGGAAGATATATCAATAATAGAATCTCACGGCATAAAGGTAGTTGCCATTTGTTCCAATGACGCAAAATATTATCCTGAGGATTCGTTCGAAAATATGAAGAAAATGGCTATCGAAAAAAAGTTTTCTTTTCCCTATCTGCATGATGAATCCCAAGAGGTAGCACACGCCTACGATGCCGTGTGCACTCCTGATTTCTTTGGGTTTAATAAAAATAACGAACTTCAGTATCGAGGCCGTCACAGCTCAAGCGGTAAAAATGTCACCACAAACTCAAGGCGTGAACTCCAGGAAGCAATGATACTCATTGCTGAAACAGGTACCGGCCCCAAAGAACAAAACCCAAGCATGGGTTGTTCTATAAAGTGGAAAAATTAAATACGCCTAACCATCCGTCTGAAACGTTTGCGGTTAGTAACAAAGTCAGGGGAGGGCTCGTGTGCGATTTTGTTTTGGTTATGTGTGTACAGATAAAACTCCACAGACAAATTGCCTGCATTTGATCTTCCGTTATCATCACCATCACCTTGGTTACCACCTCCTCGGTTACCTCTTTCGTCTTCGTCATCAATTCCCGGCAACATTGGAGAAACGGGTATAAAATCAACCCTGCGAACTCTTTCAACGAGAATATCATCCACAGAAAACCTCTCATCCTAATTTATCAAAGGGCAAGAGAATTCTATTTATTTATACATAATTAATCTCGTTAAAAGTTGCTGTTTTTTATGGTTAAATTTTGCAATTAGTTATTAAAAATATTACAAAAATACCAAATAACCACTAGTTAATTACACTAATAGCTAACGTTTACCCTATAAGTACTCGTCAATTTTTTATCGATTCAGGAAACAAATCTGCATAGGATATGGATGACTGATTTCTTACTAACCGCACATGGTTTCTTCTCAACATCCGCGGATGAACAACACCGCAAGAATGAGCTATTTGTTCCACCTCCTTATTCAAATTCCTAACATACTGGGCAACACGCAGGTATTTTTCCTCGACCACTAATCCTCTCTGCAACCTAACATTATGAGTTGTAATTCCAGTAGGACAGCAATTAGTGTGACACCTCATAGCTTGTATACAACCTAAAGAGAACAAAAAACCTCTAGCACTATTCACAAAATCCGCACCCATACACAAAGCCCAAGCCACATCAGCGGGTGTGGCTAATTTACCAGAAGCTATCAATACTATCCGCTTCTTCAAATCAAATTTATTCATTAAATCAACAGTTATGGGCAAAATCTCCCGTATCGATAAACCCATGAAATCCATCAAAGATTGTGGAGCCGCACCAGTGCCACCTTCACCCCCATCAATGACCAAAAAATCAGGAGCATCTTGCAATCCTCGCCGTTGAATTGTGGTAAAAAGATCTTGCAAGAAACCATAACCACCTAATGCAGTTTTTATTCCAACTGGCTTCCGAGTTATCTCTCTGATCTTCACCACCCAATCAAGTAGAGTATCAACTGAATTAATCAAGCGATGACAATTTGGACTCACAGAATCTTTATAAGCTTGTATACAACGAATTTTTGCAATCTCATCTGTAACCTTTAGTGCCGGTAACAAACCACCTTTGCCTGGTTTAGCTCCTTGAGATAACTTGATTTCAAAGGCTTTTACCGAAGGATTACTAGATACTTCCTCCAACCTCGTCCAAGAAAAATTCCCCTCCTGATCCCTAAATCCATACAGAGCAGTGCCTATCTGAGCAATCAGGTCTGCATTTCCCTCCAAATGATAAGGACTAACTCCTCCCTCCCCAGTGTTAAGCCAACACCCTGATTCAGCCGCACCTCGCGATAAAGCTTGAACTGCCGGCTTTGATAATGCCCCATAACTCATGCCACTAATATTTATAAGGGATTTAGTCTCAAATGGTGAATCGCAATATCCCTCACCAATAGAAATAGACGGTACAGGGACGACATCTTGCATACGCACGGAAAAAACGGCATTTGAAAAAATAATAGCACCTTCTTTTTTAATGTCATACGTAGAGCCAAAAGCAATTACTTTATCCTCATCCTTTGCCATACGATATATCCATGAACGTGTTGATCTATCAAATGGCATTTCTTCTCTATCACCGGAAAAAAAATACTGTCTAAGATAGTCTCCTTGTTTCTCAAGTAGGTATCTAAAGTGACCAATAACGGGAAAATTTCTGAGAACAGTATGCTTTTTCTGCAATACATCATATAAATATACGATTAAAATCAACAATATAATAACAAAAAATGGTGCGCTAACGATGAAAGTAGCAATGTGCTCTAGGATGTCAATCAAACTCATGTCAAAATCACCTAAAATGTACCCTTGTTACGGTAGTAAGGTTGGTAATTACGATAACATCGTTGCCAAAATATAATGGAAATCTACATGACTACATCTCTCTTAGTCAGGCACAATAGCCATCTTAGTCAATACGATGAAGATCGCATGCGATCCATACTGGAACGTATCACAGAAACATTGAGGAAAAAAATTCATCATGATCTCATTATCCTTTTTGAATATGGAAAGGAGTGGAAAAACACCTGGGAAGATTCCATGAATCTCCATCACCAAAATTCTATGCTTATGGTTTTTATGACTTCAGAATTGGCATTCGACTCCAAGTTTAGAGAAGAAATATTATCTTTTATTAACTATCGCCCACAAGCCATAATTATGATCGAATATCAACACTACCATAGAAACTCATTTGCCAAACTATTCCCCGCTTCACCAAAATTTATTACTCTAGACTGGACAAAGCAACGATTCATATCTATAGATGATCCGTTTTTTAACGATCAGATAGAAAAGATAGGCTCCGCTATATTGGAAATAATGGAGTCAAGCAATATCAACTCACAACATAACACTTCCCCTAAGATAACTTTTTCCAAGAGCAAAAGTTCTCACTTTTCGAAACAAAAACCTGATCACAGAAAAGTAAAAAAACATTTGTCACCACTTGTAACTGATTTTTCGCGTAATAAAAAAAATAGCTATAGTTCAGTATTTGTCAAAAATTCAAGTAATGTAATAACAATGACCAATGATGGCACTGGAGATTTTCCAACTCTAGTAGATGCTGTAAAAAAATGTCCTGATAATGGAACAATAATATTAAAACCGGGAATATACCTGGAAAATATTATTATAAGTAGACCTATAAAAATAATTGGAGAAGGAGACGTTGACGACATTGAAATTCGTTCTTCTGGTTCATGCAATTTCTTGATAGATAGTGACTGCATACTAAAAAACTTTACTATCAGACAATTTGGAGGAATTGATTGGTATGCCATAGACATACGAGGCCCATACAATGTTGAGATTGATAGGTGCCATATTCAGAGTGACTGTAATTCATGCATAGCCATTCATAATGAAGCAAATCCTTACATACATCACTGCTTCATACATGACAGTGTTGATGGAAGTGGAATATTTATTTACGATCGAGGCAGAGGAAGAATAGAGAATAACAAAATAACCTGGAACAAACATGCTGGCATTGAAATTAAAACTCAGGGTGATCCCATTATTCGCTTCAACAAGATTAATGATAGCTATGGGGGAGGAATATTAGTATATGGAGGTGGAAGAGGAATAATTGAAGAAAATGAAATAATTGATAGCTCATTTGCTGGCATACAGATAGAGGAATACTCTGATCCCATAATAAGAAAGAATTTGATTCTTTCAGGAAAGCAAAGCGGTATCTACATAAAAGATAACGGAAGGGGATTAATAGAAGATAATGATATAAGCAGTAATTCATTTGCTGGAATCGCTGTAGAAACTGGTAGCTACCCTATAGTACAATCGAACAGAATACACTTAAATAATTACGGCATCTGGGTCTATAATAATGGCAGTGGATCCTATGAATGTAATGATTTACAAGGAAACAAAACCAGTAGTTGGCTGCTTCAAGGTAACGCTCATATAGACATGGTCAACAACATAGATGATTCCTGAAAACAGCATCGTTATTATTTTTTTATAACATCACAAAAGCATATAATTAAGATGTTACAATTTTACACTAGAGAGGTGATATGGGCATCGATGAACTTTTGTTACATCCTCTTATGACGATAAGTCCACTGGATGGACGCTATTTTAGCCATGTACACCAAATACCCGAAGTAATGAGCGAATATGCACTTAACAAAGCCAGGGTACATATAGAAATAGAGTGGATAATTTCTTTAGCAAACAACGAACAAATCAGCGACGTGCAACCATTTAACAGTGATGATGTATCGTTCCTTCGCCAAATCAGCAGTAACTTTTCTATTGCTAACGCTGAGGAAATAAAATCCATAGAGCAAATAATAAATCACGACGTAAAATCAGTAGAATATTGGATTAAAAAAAAATTGGAAGCCAGACCCTCTATGATAAATAACGTAGAGTTAGTTCATTTTGCTTGTACAAGCGAGGACATCAACAATCTGGCAGATGCAATAATGGTAACCGATATCAGAAAATTAATGTTACAAAAAATTAATGAGGTTAATGAATATCTTTGCCATATGGTTACAAAATATGCTGCCACTGCCATGATGTCTAGAACTCATGGTCAACCTGCCAGCCCCACCACTCTCGGAAAGGAAATTGGTGTTTTTGTGCACAGATTGGGAACATTTTACAAACGAATTAATGATCTGCCAATTACTGCAAAAATTAATGGTGCCGTTGGTAACTATCATGCACACGCCGTGTCCTATCCTGAAGTAGATTGGATAGAACACAGCAGAAATTTTGTTGAGTCACTCGGATTTTCATTTTGCCTCTACTCTACTCAGGTAGAATCTCACGATACAATGGCAACACTATTTTATTTTTTTTCCCAACTTAACAATATACTCATTAATTTATGCCGTGATTTTTGGGGGTATATTAGCCTAGGATACCTACGGCAGAAAGCGAATCCAAAAGAAGTTGGATCATCAACTATGCCTCATAAAATTAACCCGATTGACTTTGAAAATGCCGAAAGTAACCTAAATCTGGCAAATTCCCTACTTTGCCACCTCTCTAGCAATTTAACTACATCTAGATGGCAACGTGACCTAACAGACTCTACGCTAAAAAGAAATATAAGTGTTGCTTTTGGTCACTGTCTTCTCGGATATTCCATGCTGATGAGAGGATTACAGAAAATAGATATCAACAAAAAAATAATGATGGATGATCTCGACCAAAACTGGGAAGTACTAGCAGAAGCGGTTCAAAGCGTTATGCGCAGAAATCGAATTTCAAATTCCTACGAAAAAATGAAAGAACTAACTCGTGGACAAAAAATTACTCCCGATGAGCTCCATGCATTCATCAGATCGCTACCGTTACCAAGCGAACACATTGATAGGCTAATTAATCTATCTCCTGAAAAATACGTCGGTTACGCAGAAAAAATAGCAAAGCAAGTAGTAAGTGACTACAATCGGTAATAAATAAAATAGTAAGTTAAAACAGCTATATAAGATCTTATATAAAAAACGTCTTCCTCATGGTACGATTACATCCGCTGCTTTTATTGACTGAACTAACATGAAAATTATCCTTGCATCCCCTAGAGGATTTTGTGCAGGCGTTGAACGAGCTATAGCCATCGTCAACAACGCCATATCGTTACTGGGACCACCAGTATACGTAAGACATGAGGTAGTACATAACGGGCGCGTGGTCTGCGAACTGAAAAAGAAGGGAGTCATCTTTGTTGAAGAATTGGACGACGTTCCCGACGGCAGTGTATTAATTTTTTCTGCTCATGGAGTGTCTAGGTCTATAATAAATCAGGCAAGTAAAAAGAACTGCAGAGTATTCGACGCTACCTGTCCTCTGGTAACAAAAGTTCACGTAGAAGTCAAAAAACACTCAGAGAAAGGATTCCACATAATAATGATTGGCCACAACGGCCACCCTGAAGTAGAGGGAACGATGGGACAAGTAGAACATGGAAAAATATCGCTAATACAAACCATAGATGATATAGATAAGCTGAAGATAGAATCAGAAAAAATATTCTACGTGACCCAAACCACTCTCTCGGTTGATGATACCAAGCAAATCATAAAAGCACTACGAGAAAAGTACCCCCACATAATTGGACCCAAACGGGACGACATTTGCTATGCCACTCAGAACCGACAAGAATCCGTAAAAAAGCTAATCAAGCTAGTCGATTGCCTAATCGTCATCGGATCACCAAACAGCTCGAACTCAAGACAGCTTAAACACGTAGCACAAAACCACGGTTGTCTAACCTACATGATAGACTCCCACGAAGAACTGAACGCAAACCTACTAACTGAATGCAGCACCGTAGGAATAACTGCAGGAGCATCCGTACCAGAAGAACTTATAACGGAAGTACTACAAAAAATCAGATCAGTATTTCCACAAACTCAAGTAGAGACCATGGAGTCGGCGCCTGAAACCATCTCATTCCCCACTCCCAAAATGTCATAAAAAGAGCTCCGACTTAAATGAAGTACCCCCCGCAAACAATCCCTATTACCCAAGAACGCGATCTATCTCCTCAACACTCGGCGCACCAGACATACGCTGTCCAGTCATAATAAACATAGTTGGCGTACCAGTCACACTGTAGCGGTGACCAAGTTCAATATTCTGCTCCAAAGGAGTTTTACAAGAACCAGCATTACTCGGTGCCTTAGAGTTAACAATCCAATCATGCCAAGCCTTAGCACGATCAGGGGCACACCAAATCTTTGCCGCCATAGTAACAGAGCTTTGCTTCAAAACAGGGTAAAGAACCACGTTGATGGTAGCATTAGTTAGAGATGAAACTTCCTCTGTAAAAACACGACAATATTTGCAATATGGATCCTCAAAGACCAACAAATGCCTTGAGCCATTACCATTCACATAGGAAATAACGTTCTCAGGAGGAAAATTCTTAACAACATCAGCCATAATTAGCGACTTAACTTCATCTGTAAGATTGATACGATTTTTCTCATCTATAAGAATACCCCTAAAAACCAAACGCCTAGCAACATTAACGTAAACCAACTGATCACCAGAGGCCACAACAAACCAATTTGGATCAGGTGAAGGTAAAACTCTTTCTACAATCACCGATGGGAAAACACGTTTAACAATCTCAGTAGCTCTGCTTTTGGTATCTGCCCCCAATTCACTACTAATAGGAGATGATGTAGGTTTAACTGCAGCAACAGAACCTGCCGCATACAAAAACAAAATGAACACAAGCAGGCACCGCCTTACACCTATAATCATTACATATCCTTTTCATATCTATTTACTGAGCACAACGGGTCAACCAATTTTTCACAAATACTAGCCGATCTGTCATAGATAGTACACATGAGAACGCCGATAACGAAAAACGATTGGAAGAAGCATACCAAACAGACCGAGTTATAAGCGACCATTTCCTAACCTCTAACTCAGATTGACGAGCATAAGCCCTAAGAATTACTGGATCATAGAGAGGCCTAAATGAAGGTCGATTCTTCCACATCTCCGACAAACGTAACACACATCTAAATCCTGTGTTAAGTGCCTGTCCTGCTAAAGGATGAATAGAGCTCGCAGCATTACCGAGAAAAATAGACCTCTGTGATACCATTGGGGTCGTATATTCCTCTATATCGTAGCAACAAACATCCCCTGAAACAATCAGGGAGGAAGGATCAATGTTCAAAAAATGGCAGATATACTCTGACCAAGAAGGATTATCTTCCTGCCATATGAAATGATTAGCGGGCAATGACCAAACAACAGTAGCCTCTTCAGGAACAGCAGAGGGGAGAAAAGCAATAACTCCAAAATCGTCTCCAAACCATTGATTTGCAGTAAATAAATCCTGTCCTGCCCACTTTATAGAAAACACAGCCGTTTTTGCCGGTAGAAACTGATTGTTTCTCAAACAACACACACCCAAATATCTTCTTAACCAAGAGTAGGAACCATCCGCAGCCAAAGAAACATCGGCCTCAGCAGATAAACCGTAATCATCAACCAACTTAATGCTTTCGCGCGAGATAAAACAACGTGATGGTGAAAAAACACTCTGGGCTATTCTGTCGCTTGTTCTGACCTTGTTTAGTAAGGAAGTCCAAAGATCATCTGATTTAACTGTCCAAGCAAGGGGACGAAAACTACCATAATCCCCCCATGACAACGATGGAAAATTCTCAACTGTACCTACTCGCATAATCCTCACAGGAGATGCGGGAACATCCACTCCGTGCCTCAACAACGAAAGATAAACGCTATCAGTTAATGAGAAAACATTACTCGGACCACTAAAAGACATATCCTTCAAAGGATTTTTATCAACTATGGTAACCGATAGTCCTTGTTGGGACAAAACTACACTGGCCCAGAGACCGACAAATCCAGTGCCAATAATTATAACATCACTTTTTTTAGACATATTGCATGATACCTTGAAAAAATCAGTACTAGCTATATAGTATGGCAAGTGCAGCCGGAACAGCGGCTATCATTTTCCTACTAGGGAAGGAGAGTTTACCATGTGGCTTTTATACCTGGAGGGCGTTGGCGCCTGTTTGTTCATAGCGGCACTTGTTTGGTATACCTTGAGGAATAATCCAGAAGATAAAGACTAGATCAGTCTAGCATAGTCCATGGATAAAAAAATAAAACGGGAAAGCACTGCCAGAGGGAAGATTCCAACTGGAACTGTCTGTGTCTCTGCCGGCATAGTGGAAAGGGATGATGGCAGTTACCTGGTGACTCGCAGATCACAGTATCAATCTCATCCCGGTTTTTGGGAGTTTCCTGGTGGCAAACAAGAACCTCAGGAAAGTTATCTAGATGCGCTAGTTAGGGAGCTACGAGAAGAGATCGGTATAATTGTCAAAATAGCCTACCCGTTAATAACGAAACAACTATACCGCAACGAAATAGAGATGATGATCAGGTTCTGGCGAGTCACTGACTGGGAGAATGAGCCTCGTGGACTCGAAAACCAGGAATTGTTTTGGCAGTGTCGTACGGAACCCATTAAGGTTGGCCCATTGCTAGAAGCCAACAAGTCCATAGTAGCCGTACTATCTCGGCCACACGTAACTGTTATCCTCGATGAGGATGATGAAATAGGACACATCCAACAAGCACTATCAGCAGTGAGAATACCGCACCAGGTGTTGGTAACTAAAAAAACATCGCACAAAATAGAAGAATTACGCAGTAAGTTGAATTGCTTGGTAATAAGTGACACACAAAATGACACGGAAAAAAGCAACTACCACACCACCTACCACTGGCTAGATCCCAACACAGACATCACTATCATACCTAACATTTACAAAGTATGGCCAGAAAGTCCCAACCACGATCGCTGTTTTCTTTTTACAACAAGAACCACAAAAACACTAACCATACCCTTTGCATACTACTTGCCATCACCATCGCTAAGTACGAATGAACTAGAAAAAGCGTGGAAAATGGGAGCTTGGGGAATATATATCCCTATTTCTCAAATACCAATCAATCACAATCTACCGTAGGCACAACATTATCTGTTTCACGAACGGGATCATCAGCATCCATGACATATGACTCAGTCATCCAATGTGCCCAATCCTTTTTTCTGCAATCTTCCGAACAAAAAGGACGACACTCATTTCTGACATCGTATATAACCTTTTTCCTACAAATAGGACAAGATACCCAAATCTCACCCATCACTTCCTCTCCCATTCACTAGCTGCAATACAATATCTCCGATGATAGTGTTTCACGAGACTCTCCAAAGATTCGAGTTCACCATTGTTTTCGATCAGGTCATCACATTTATGATGCCATACCAATTTCTCTTGTATTTTCAAAATTGCACCTATCTCTCCCGATGACAATCCACGAGCACGCAAACGCTCGCGCTGCAGTAAAGGATCGCACCTAATAACTAAAATTCTCTGTACCGATATTGCCCAAAACGACTCCTCCAGCAAAACAGGAACAACAACCAAAGCGTAGGGAAACCCAGATAAATTACGAAATCTTTCCTGTGCCTTATCCATAATCAGGGGATGCAATAATCTCTCTAATCGCAAACGGGCTTCATCGTCGAAAAAAACAGCTGAACGCATCCTAGCACGATCCATGGAACCCATATCATCAATAAAGATGTCACCAAAACACGTTCTAATCAAAGGAATAGCTTCACCACCAGAGGCGGTTAGAGATCTTGATATTTCATCGCAATCTATAACAGCAGCACCTTGTTGTGAGAAAAAACGGGATGCCGCAGATTTACCAGAAGCAATGCCACCGGTTAAGGTAACGCAAAACATTAAATAATTATCCCGTCTTATGTTGCGTAATATAGACTAGCCCATCTAAAACCAATGTATCAATATAATGGGCTGGAATAGAGAAACTTTTGTTCCACAAACGGTACAGAAATTCCCCACTACCACCGGAAATTATAATCCTGGGTGTCATCTTAAACTTGTTGCTGGCCCTCTCTACCATACGCTGTGCCCATCCAATAGCCAAATCACAAGAACCTAACTTAACGGCAGTAGTTGTATCCTGAGGAAAATCATTCAACATATGTGGCAACTCAGAGAAATCAATATCTTCCAACGTAAGAGTAGTGCCCTCCAATAAGCTTTTCTCTAGCCAATAAAATCCGGGAGCAATAGTACCACCCCAATACAGGGAATCACCAACAACATCAGCAGTCAACGCCGTTCCACAATTAAGCACCACAACAAATTCTGCTGGAAATAAGGTGTACGCAGCCACAGCACTAGCCCAACGATCGGAACCTAGCTGACGGGGATTTTTATATAAACTCCTCAGTCCACGGTAGTCTGAAGCAGAAATGATATGATTAACAGGAAGCCCCCAATATTCTTCAAAAAGTGGAACCACAACATCCAAATTCATGCTTGAAACATTAGAAATAGAAACATAATCTGGTCTATATCGTAATGAAACTTTTTCCCAGCTAGATAGTAATTCAGATGATTTTCTTGTAGGAATAGATTCAGTTACGCGCCAACATCGCTGACCATCTTCATAAACAGAACAAATACCCCATTTCGTCAAAAAATTTCCCATATCAACAACTAAGTAATCCATTATCACTACTTCTCCGACAAAGAGATACATCTCCAGAAAAAAATCTACTTACCGCATTTCCCGTACAATAAACAACAATGTATCGTTACTTACTATAAATATTGGTAAAGCAACTACGGTAATAACTTCGCAATAAGTATGCACAATTTGATAGGAATTTTTAAAAATATGGTAGTGTACCAATGATGATTTAAAGCACTGGAATCCGTACTTACGGAAAAAACTTAAATAAGCTAGTAATTTGTCAGTTATGTCAATAGCAATAAGATATTTATACTGCTTAAATCTTAATCTCTTATTTCCTGAATCAACATTTAGTAAAACAGATGGGCTTAATCCAATTTTGGCAGTATCACAACTTTTAATAACCTCTACCAAAATCTTAGACGCCTTTTTCCTGGTTGATAAAAACAGCAAGTCATTTAACCATTCTAAAATAACCTGAGTATGCAAAGCATGCCTTGCCTCCAACGAAACCAAAGAAATCATAAGCGAAAAACCATTATGATACTTTCCATAACTAGTGCAGCAACAACCAACATACTAACCTTTGACCAATTGGGTATAGCAAATGGCAACCACTAAATTCAATCTCGTTAAACTATTACTCAGCACAAAAAACAATAAGCAATTCATTTTGCTCATGGGAAAAAGTCTAAATCTTAAACACAAGACACAATATTATCCAGCGTAACTGTATCACCACAAAAACCAACAACCTTACCCGAGGCCGCACAACGTTCAGAAATAAATCTGAGAAAAACACTAATCCTATGACAAATGAGATTAGTGTCCATCAACCCGTAGTAAATAATAAAAGTAAGAAAACAAAGAAAAATCAACAAAAGAAATAAGCCTAACATTACACCACAGCAGCCACCAATCAGGTAGGCAGGAAAAATTCCTATCAACCCAAGCCCTCAACCAATAGACATTTCTTCACCAAATAAGCATCATAATTACGGCACCAAGACGGACCAACATCATAGCAATATCGGGGATATAATCATCTATCAACTCAAAATATCCCGGTAAACGGTGTAATACAATACCTCAATTACTTTAAGCTCTCTAAAAATACATTTGCAGCACTACAATACTTAGTTAAGCCGTAAGGACCCAAAAAACGAACTAGAATTACCAACATCAGAATAAACGCTGTATTTAGCAAACTACACAATGGCATATAGGCATCTTAAACCTATTAGCATACCTAAGCATAGGACAACACAACAAAAACTAAACTCAAGTAACTGATGAATATGGCAGATTTTGCCAATCACAACAAGAAAGCGCTAACGTTATCCACGAATAAACATACAATAATCAACTTCTGATCAGTTTTAGCAAAGCGGAGACTATACCTTGGCTAAACAAGGCCTTCAACCCCAAAAAATGTAATTTTTGTGTTAAAACACTAAAAATAAGAGTACTACCATTGGGAAAATAACGACATTCTTCGATCAGAGCACCCAAATACGGCCTTAAACACTAGACCCAGGATGAGATAACTTTATTAATAAATTTCGTTACGGAACAACATCCCTAAACATGGGTAAAAATAGAATAAATACCTAATTTCAGAGAAAAATTTATCACATCAACAACCAGTAAATCCCTTGTTACTACCTCTCCGACAAATAAATACATCTCCGGAAAAGAACTTACTTACCTCATTCTCAGCTCCATGTAATAACAAAGCACCGCTACTATGAATACCTGCACACCAACCATAGCAATATTCTCGAGAAGTACGTATGGCCAAATAGGAATTTTTAAAAATGTGGTGACGTATCCATGAGGATTTAAAATAGCGGAATCCATACTCATGGAAAATACTTAAATAGGCTCGTAATTTATTAATTATAGCAATAGCAATACGTTCTCTATGCTGCTGAAATTGTGAGCTCTGATTTCCAGAATCAATACCCAGCAAAACTGAAAGGTTTATTCCAATTCCTGCAACAACGCGATTTTTGATCTTCTCTACCAAAATTCCAGAGACCTTCTGCATCGTTGATGAAATCAACAAATCATTTGGCCATTTTAGAACAACCTGAGTGTGCCCAAAAGCATGCATTACCTCCAAAACAACCAAAGAAATCATGAGCGAAATACCATCATGGGACTTATCAGAATAAGTACAGTACCAACCAACAGAAAAAGTCAATCCTTGACCAATCGGAGACACCCAAGAACGACCATTGCGACCACGACCATTAAATTGATACTCAGCCCAAAAAACAACGAACGGTTCTTTTTGATCATAAGAAAAAGCCACATCTTGAGTAGACGAGCAGGTAACACAGGAAACAACAGGAGAAGAAACTACACTAGCTAACCTAGCGGTATCAACCCAAAAACAACCTATCCTGTCCAATGTTACGTGGTGATCGGAAGTAAATCTAAGAGGAAGACCTATCTCACGCCAACTGAGGATGACATCCTTCAAATCCGATAACAAACAACCAGCAACGCGAGAAAACGAAGAAAGATCAAGGGAAGAAACAGAATTAACAGTACGCCACAACAACCACGACCAGTTGGGCACGAAAAAATCTTTATAAATCAAGATCCTCACCCAAAAGACATTTCATAACCAAAGCGTCCTCATAATTGCGAGGTCCTGATGGAGTAATATTGTAGTAATACCGGTAACGACGCCCCACCAGCTCAAATCCAGCCCACCGATAAAGTGAGAACGCATTGGTATTACTTATGCGAACTTCCAACATCACCTTGTAACACCCACAAGCCTTAGCTTGTGTCAAAAGTGCCAATAACAGCAGGATACCCAAACCAGAACGCCTAGCTGTAGGAGAAACAGCTATGTTTAACACATCCATATAGTCCACATTAACAGATGCAAGGGTATATCCCAAAATTTCACCATCCAAATCTATTAGTACACCCCAAACACCAGATCGCAATAAATCCTCAAACTGGGTTAGAGTACACGGATGCGGATGACAAACTTGGTCAATCTCAACAAGACGCGGCAAATCTTCCCGACGAATAAACCGGAGCACAAATCATCTCCTGATCAGTTTCACCAAAGTGGAGACTATACCTTGGCTGAATACAGCCTTCAACCAAAAAAAACATGTCTTTGGGGGTCTAAAAACTAAGAACAAAAAACAAAAATACCATTACTATATTTTTATATTAAGAAAAAACATTACCTGGTACTGCATTCTAATTCCCCAAAAACTAACAAAGCAAAGGCGCCACAAAGCGCCTTTGCCAAGTAAGGACCGGAGAAACGCCGTCTCCTATGGGAACGCAGGAGCGGTTGCAACGTTAGTACAAGAACGAGGCAAAACAGTCTCTTCGATATCAGCAACACAAGTCCAAGAGAACATTCCACCAGCAGTCTGGTCACCAGTTAGCTGAAGAACTTTATCAACAACTTTCGAACTCACACCACTAGACTTAAACTTAGCAACTATGATGCAAGAAGAAGTCGTAGCACCAGCTTTCAAAGAGTACCCAGCCAAAACCTTAGAGGCAGTCCAAGCACTATTATCTTCAACAGGACAAGCTCCCCTGGTAGAAATTTCTTCAACAACCCGCTGACGAAACACAGCCAACTCGGCCAAAGCAGCGCCAACATTTGCCTTAGCGGTGTAGTTTTGGTAGGCAGGAAGAGCAATAGCCGCCAAAATACCGATAATAGCAACAACTATCAACAACTCAATCAAGGTGAAACCTTTTCTTATTATCATTCCCATAGTCTGCCTCTTCTCTTTCGCGATAATATCAAGTCCCTAGTAAATAAAAAAACACACAAAACGTGATAGAAACGGTGCCGATTCTATCAAAAACTTACACATTACGAGTTATTACCCTCACATAGAACATGGGAAACACAACGCCATAAACCACCGGTAACACCTATCGTCAGTATCGAAAAATTTGCCGAAAGCACCAGCGAAAAACAAAGGCGACGTAAGTTCTATATTGATGACCACTACTAACACATAATGTAACAGCCAAACAAAAACCAATAACAATAGCTACTAAGTAATCATGGAAATGCTATCAGTGGAACTCTACCACATTCCACCGGCAAAAATAATCCATCAAAGGTAGTATTACAAGACCAAGTAAGCAAACCACCGGATGTTTGGGCACCTGACAACTCTATAAAATGACTGCGCAATAGCTTATGAGACAGAGACCCGAACCGAGCACGAATAAGACATCCATGAGAAAACCCAACTGGAGCAACAACAAGAGAATAAGCTGAAATCAAACGAGAGCCTGGAAACGAGTTTCCAATTTCATCAGGACAACTAGCATGATTGGAAACAAACTTCGAAGTCTTAGCTTTTAGAAAGGATAATTCGTTAATAGCGCTTTGAAAATCCCGGATTACAAGGTGCCGCTGATAAATTGGTGAAAAAATAAACCAACACCCTAGGATTATAACAATAACAGCCACAACCTCAACCTTAGAAATTCCCCATGTCAATTTTAGGCCCGATATCATCCCGAAAGCTCATCATATCTGATTCTTAGGAATAAAAATCTATCACATAGATAAAAATCAATTTACAATGCCCTTCATTGTCAGTTGGTTGTCTCTGTTTTACAACTTTCTAGGGACAAATAACACCACCCCCCAAGCAAATAGCACCATCGTATAACACCAGCGATTGCCCAGGTGCCACTGCACGTTGAGGAGCAACAAAAGCAACGCTACCGGTCCCGGATTTGTCACTACCATGATAAGTACACAATTGGTCAGGCTGGTGATACCTAATCTGCGATGAATAGCGACTGGGAAGGTTACTTGGCTCATCATTTATCCATGATAGGTCGACCAAATTCACCGATTCTCGGTACAAAGACGGGTGATGCTCACCCATACAAACAATCAAAGCATTGCGCTCTATATCTTTAGAAACAACATACCAAGCCTGGCTAGTATCGCATCCACGAACCCCACCGATTCCTAGTCCACGACGTTGGCCAATGGTATGAAACATAAGACCTTGATGTTGACCAAGGTACCGTCCATCCAAAGTATATATTGGCCCAGGCTGTGCTGGGATAAAATTCATCAAAAATTCACGAAATGGTCTCTCGCCAATAAAACAAATTCCAGTTGAATCTGGCTTGCCTGCATTTGGCAATCCAATCTTGAAGGCCAGCTTTCTAACAGTTGATTTATAAATGTCTCCAAGAGGAAAAAGAGCATGCTTAAGTTGATGCTGGTTAAGTCGGTAGAGAAAATAGCTCTGGTCTTTGGTAGAATCTATTCCCTTCAGTAGTCGACAAACACCACCCCCACCACACTCAATTCGAGCATAATGTCCAGTAGCAATACCATCTGCTCCCTGAGATAAAGCGTAGTTCAAAAAAGAATCAAACTTTATGTAAGAATTGCATAAAACATCAGGATTAGGGGTCCTACCTTTCCTATACTCATCAAGAAAATATGAAAATACACGTTCGTAGTACTGCTCAGAAAAATCCAACACCTCGAGCGAAATTGACAAATGCTCACACACGGCAATAGCATCATTCAAATCAGCATCCTGAGTACAATAAGACCCCCCACTACCAGATGGGAAAAAATCTTCTCGCCAATTCTTCATAAAAACAGCATGAACATCGTAGTTCTTGTTCTGCAACAACCAAGCCGAAAGCGCAGAGTCAACTCCACCGGAAATACCAACAAAAACCCTTTTCTTAGACACTACCGGTCCCCCAAAAACTACTACCACACGGCGATAATATCATCTTCAGCTCTAGAAAATAAAAAAGTAAAATGTTAGTATCCGGGTCAAATAAAGGAATGCACCATGTCTTCTCCAAAGCAACATCCAATTGAAGTACTATCATCCGATTTACCTCTACACTGCCCTCAGTCACAGGAGGTGTGGAATTTACATCCGCGGGTATTCCTGGATTTAGAAAAAACAGGCCAAGCAATCTGTCCCTACTGCGGACAAAGCTACATTTTGAACTCAACCACTAATGACACGGATTAGTAGAAACCAAGCACCCGTATGAAACTGAGATACGTTCATCAAACACAAAACATGAACCTTCGAAAAATCCTTGGCTAAAAACCTCCAAGTATCTGAGAATGCCGCCCTCTAGCTGATAGGCGGGTATACCCTCAGTTTGAAACCAATAGGAAGATTTTTCGCAACGAATACCTCCTGTACAAAAGGTCACAATAGTACTGTCTTTGTTTACCCAATCGTGTGCCATTTTGAGGTGAAATTCACTGAATGACCGCGTAGGAACGTTAATTGACCCACGAAAAGTGCCCATTTTATGCTCAAATTCATTGCGCACATCTACCAAACACAACCTACATCCACTATCATCACATCCATTACTCAACCATCTATGAAAATCCTCCACGGACAAATAAGAAAGTGGCTGGTAACTGGCATCAGAACATCTGTATGAAACAACCTCTGGTTTAATTTTGACCAAAAATTTTCGGAAACCAATTATATCAGCATAACTTTTGCGAAGTGCACAAGACAAATTAGCTCTTTTGAATAAAGCAGATAAATATTTTTCCAAAATCTCAACTGGGCCACACAAAGAGAAGTTAATTCCCTCACTGGCCAAAATAATGGTACCTTTTAAGTCATCACTAGCATTACATAAGCACCAATCACGCAACTCTTCTGTATTTTCCACAAACAAAAACTGATACCCAGATACATATAACACTGAGAGCTTACCCATCAAACCTCCATTACAAACGCGCAATAATATACTATAAAAACAAATATTTTAAACTACTGCTTCCTGACAAAATACACATATTATTATATACACCAATAGTACATCGAGAAATTATCAAAGTGAAGATAGAAAATTAAAAATAGCTTAAATATTTTTCAAGTACTTACACCAATAACCATCCTGACCATTGAGTTAAAAACTATAATTACTAAACTATAAACGTACAAAATCAAATAATATCCAAATTTATCAATCAATATTAAAAAAAACACGTCCAACTAGATTTTACAGATTACAACTAATGTCTGATCTTGAAAAATCGTACAATAATTAACTTAGAAATAAAAAACAAATCTAGTAATAACCTGCATAGTAAATACATACACTAATAACTAACTGAAAATAACACTCAGTATAAATAATTTGGTCTCAGTTTATTACTTATAAATCCAGACCATCTCATAACTTTGTGCTTTCCTCATTGGAGGATATACCTATTAATTACAAATTTTAGCACTTCCATACCAAATATTTTCACTTAATTATTAATTTAATTGTTCTGAATAAGAACTCTCACGAATTTATATTTTATTTTCATTCTATAGAATGTATAAGTATGGCAAGGATAAATATAAATAGGAAAACATTCCTGAAAAAATCTTGCCATTTTTTATTTTTATGAACTACAACTATTCCGATTATATTCATTACTAAGGAATAATTAAAATGATACCCGGAAATATAGTAGTCAGCAGCGGAGAATCACTAAGTAATGAAGAAGAAAACCCTTGCTGCAGTATAAATCCTAATATAGTAGAATGTGAATCAACTCCATCATATACTACATGCATTAATAAACTGTCCACAATCGTGGAAAGAATGACGGCACGTGAATGGTTAGAAACCAAATTATCAGAAATTAGCTCTTCATGGGGAAAATTGTCATCATTATTATCAACTGGTTATGAAAAAAGTAACGATATTGTGCAAGCTATTGAAGGAATGTGCCACCAATTATCATGCACATCAAATGATGGAGATAGCATAATATTTAAAACAAGCGCAATATCAGACGAAGAAATTATGTTATGTTGGGCAGACCAAGTAATAAAAGAAAATGAACCTAATGAGTTAGGATTATTCCAGGCAGACATTCTATTCACCCTAGAAAAAATATCGTTTCTCCTCCATGATCCCATAAGCGATGAAGTATCATCTTTAATACAAACATTACTATCTATTTTATTTAAATATAAGGATAAAACATGTAGCTGTAGTTCACTAGAAAAAATACTAGAAACATTGGTTGATAAAGAACTATTTAAGTCAGAAGTACTACTATCATGTCATCCAGATAATGGTAAAATTATAAAAGAAATAGTTAGTTGTTTTGTTTGTAAGTACCAAATTTCATATATATGCGAAAAAACAGATATTTCTAATCCCGAGTTAGTAATTGATTCTATTGCGGAATCAATTGGATTTACTAATTACTCCAATATTTTTGTTGATAATTTAGGAAAAACAAGTAGAAATTTACCGCTTTTATCAAAATATGATAGATTTTCTAATTTAAATTTACTTAAAATTATTAAACTAATATCATGCTCAGTAATTACGGATGACATTCTTAATTTTTTTCTATATTACCTAGAATATCAAGAACATAGTTATGATCTTTTGTCCATAAAAGAAATTAAATATTTGTTATGTGAAATACCATCAACCACAGATTATTTAGGAAAAATAATTAAAGAAAACGCATTAAAAAACCAAGAAAAATCTTTGCACTTAAATGAGATTTTTGCAAAAAAAATAATTTTATCAATTACAAAGAATTCACCAGTTATAGACAGTTCAGGAAATACTAATGCCAAATTGGATAAAAAATCAATAACATTATTATCAATGGCGAAAGAATTTTTTTCTATCAACCCCACTGTAGAAGAGAAATTACAAGTTTTTTTAGAATCAAAACTAAAAAGCATTTATTGGGATACTAGATATACATCTATATCTGTACTCGAATCATCAATTAGTGTATTTAGCTATTTTGACCTAGCTCAATATTCATCGATACGAACGGAATTTTTAAAAAAAGTTGATTTAAAAATTAATGAGCTAGCAAAAATTATTGTTAAGGGACTAGAAGAGCTTGTAGAATTGGGAGAAGCCTCAAAAAAAGACAGCATAACTAGTATAATAAAGCTGCTTTCGATATTAAAAACATTAAGGGTAGAACTAATACATCTACCTACAGGAATAACTTCTGAGCCAGCTGTAATTCAAAAAGCGATTTATATGATTTCATCCGAAAAAAGGATAAGTTTAATAACAAAAATTCTTTCTAGTGATAATATTTTAGCTACTGAAAAAATTCTAGAAAAAATGGCCAAAAAAACATCTTCATCAGCACCGATGGAAGTTTTAGAATCACTTTCGGCTTTGAAAAGATTATCATTTAGAATGACTAAATCAGAACACAAACTAACGAGATCTGTATCATATGTAAGTAAAGACAAGAAAAGTAAAATTGAAACTTTAATTACCCAATTAATGGGATTCAATTATCATCCTGAATTTAAATACTATTACCAAACGTGTGGGGAATTACCTATAGATTACTTAGAACATATAAAAACTCTTTCTATACCGGCAACTAGATCAGATATGGGACAATCATTCACTGTTGAATCTCAAACATTTTCATTTTCAGAAACTTTATATAAAGATCTTAATAGATGTAGTTACTTGATAGGAGGAATAAAGGTATCAACCTCTTGTGAAGATAAATCACTCACACAAATATCTGATGATCTAATGATTAATTTTATTTCTATGGCTGCTGATATAGGACTCTCAAATGATATTATCGAACAATCTGGAGCCGTTATGAATCAGAGTATTGCTGCTATTATGTTAGATGCTGGATATCGCGCATCAAACCACATGTTCCCTCCGGGTTCAGGAATAGGACTAGCTCCAACATTAAGCGGAAACACTGAATTCACACTGGACAGATTAACTTCTGGAAATGCTACTATCACTTGCTGTGTTTCAGCAACTGCAAAAGCGATAGTTGCACAAGAACCAGGAAAAAATATAGACATTGAAAAAGACACGAAAGCTCATCGTCTTAACTCTGCTACCATCATTCCATCAGATGACGAGACTATAACCTGCCTTGAAGGAATAAAATTATCATCTTCAATATGTTTAGAAATATCACCAGATGGCAACATAAAAGTTACTAAGTTCTCCTACGAAGCTGATGGACTATCACCAGAAAAAATATCAACAATTTGCAAATGTCCTGATCTTGCCGATTACTTGCCTAAAAATATATCAAATGCTCAATAAGATACAGTAGTACATTTAGTTTATCTCATACCTTTTAAATACCACCGGTAAATACATCTTCTAACATTTTTAATATATGATTGCCTGCATAACACTCAATATTTTTCATTATTAATAAGTACAATTAGTTTTTCTTTCATAATTTATATTATTTAGTATATATTGCATAGATAAATAATTTTATTGAACTAATACACATAAAATTCATCCAACTGCCCGCACAGATGGAAATTATAGTAAATAATAAAATTTGCTTTACTGCTACAAGTAATTTTCTGGTGTCTATTTTTTGGCAATCACTATAAGTTCACGACTACTTTTATAAGAGGATAAGATGAACAGGATAAACCCTAATAAATCGGGTAGCCCAGGAAGCAGTCAAGGGGTGTCTGGTGCTGAAGGAAGCAATTCCAATGTTGAAGAAAAAAGTAAAGTTAGTGTTTCCAATGCCCCTACTACCGCCAAAGCAAGCTCCAGTTCACCACAACACCAAGCCGAAGAAACATCATCAACGTCACTGGATAAACTAGACCTACCAAAAGGAAATGAGGGTGCTAGAAGCAGATCATCTAGCTCCTCTTCTTCTGGTTCTAGCCATGGTAGTGAATCATCCCTATCTTCTCATGTTAGTGGTTCAGATGAATCTTCTTCCTATTCTGATTCTTCTAGCTCTTATTCTGATTCTTCTAGCTCTTCTTCATCTTCTAGCGGCATTAGACCAATTAAATCTAAAGTTTACAAAAAAGCATTGCTAGATGCCAATAAAAAATTATTAGCCTATGAATCGAAAATGCGAGAAGAATTAGAATCTTCTCGAAGCAGTAACCCAACTAAATCCCAAATTTATCAAAAAGAATTATTGGCTGCTAAAAAAAGAGCATTATCCCATGAGGTACAAAGCGCTCTCATGAGCGAAGACTCAAATTTTGAATCCTCTAGATCTGACTCCGACCTATTATTTGGTCATCCAGGATTGGGAGGTAAAAAGGAGATGGCAGAACTTTCTCTTCAGATTGCTGCTGCCAAACTAAAAGAAAAAATTAAAAAGTCGGATCGTACTAAAAAACAAATAAAACACGTGGAAATATCAGAACCAAAGCTAATTAGTGCTACAGGATTAGATGTAAATTTGAAATCGGTAGAGCTAGAATCAAAACCAGAACCCATAGATACAGATTTGGAGCCAAAATTAGAAAAGGCAAAATCACCTCAAACCCCACTACCCAAGTCATTTTTTGACAAAAGTGGAAAACTTAATATTACGCGTGAAAACAAAGATGAGATTCTAAAAGAACTTCAACGTCGGTCTGAGCAAAAAATTGAGATGGAAAAAGAAAAAAGGGATAAGGATCCAGAAAGATACTTCCAAGCAAGATTTGCTTCGATTAGAGGTCCACTTATTCCTTCTCATGAAAAAAGCATGGAAATGGGTAAAAAGATAAGAGCAGAAGGTGCACTTCTTCCTTCTCATGAAAAAAGCATAGCAATGGGTAAAAAGATAAGAGCAGAAAGAGGTGCACTTCTTCCTCCAACTAAAAAACAACAACGTTATCTAGGAACACCTCCTCCTCTTCCAGTTAGGATTCAAGCCGAAGACTTCAAAGGTGCAGCAACAGCTGATGGAGCAAGATCAAAAACACCACCTCCAACTCCGCCTAAGCCTACCGAAGGTATCAAAAAAGGTGAAGCTGATGGAGCAAGGTCAAAAACACCTCCTCCAACTCCGCCTAAGCCGACTGAAGGCATCAAAAGAACTACGGAGTTGTAGTATCACCTACTCTAGATCCAATTATGAAACGTATAAGGATAGTAGTACGTAGTATTTAAATACTACGTACTACTAATAATCTCTCAAATTATGATGATCACTCACACCCAATATAATATTTTCAACTGCAATATTAAAAATATCTTAGCAGAATAATTTTGTCATTTTATATAAAAATACAGCATCTATCTAATACTTCAACAATATAATATATATTCTAATACAAAATAATGCGTAAATTATGATATTTATTGTTACTCTTCAGTGTGCTAACTATATTGTATAAAACAACATCTCTAATATAGTAGGTCATGCATAGTGTTTTTTAATTAATAAGAACAATTACTTTTTCCTAATAATTTTATATAGAGAAAATAATTTCATTACATTAACAAACTCAAACCTTATTAGAGCTCAAATCAGAAATTAAAATTATAACTTAATAAACTAGGAAACTTTTTAAGTTGCTATTCAGTCTAAGTCCCGGTGTTCGTTATGATTATTGTTAATCACTGGCATGATGGAACTGTTTTTAATAGGACAAAATAATATGAATTCGGTAAATCCTAGAAGCACAGGGGTAGGAAATGAAGGAGTATCAGGTGCCAACGGAGATAATTCTAATGTCGAAGAAAATTCTGGTGGTCGTAATATGTCCATTTCCGAC
>NZ_LN906597.1:99692-344965 GCF_001460935.1 Candidatus Ichthyocystis hellenicum
TAAAAGTTCAGAATTACTCGGTATGGAAGAAGATATTACAGAAGAAGAGTTAGAAGATGCACTGTCAAATCTACTGAAAGATGCAAAACACCTTACAGAAAAACATGGGATAGGTCAAAGTTCAGGATTGTATGGAGAAGAAATTGAAGGTGATGAGTTAGAGGAGCTAGAAATGGAACTAGCGGAACTCTTGAGGGAAGATACAGCTGAAGCAGAAAGAAGTAGTAGTCCAATATCACTGGAAAATGCTAATATAGGCGATTTACTGAAAGAACTTAAAGGACTAGAGTCATCTATGCATAAAATAATAATGGAGGTAGAAAGAAGATCATCAGGTAGTAATAGTGCACAAAGTTCCAGTCTTCCTCCAAATTAATGGAGCCAAACAATAATCTGATAGGATTATCCATCTTAGGATGGGGAACTAACAAACCTATCTTACTGTTTTTAGATATGCCCGACATTGGCATGTGATTTTGATGATCATCAACATGGAAGAAAGGGCAAAGTCAGACTTTCTTAGTGAGCTTAGTATTGTGCATCAGTTAGATTCTATAAAAGAACTGAAAGAGAATTAAGGGGTATACCCAAAAAACGGTATAAATAAACACATAGATGCCGCAAACACGTAATCACGTGGCTACTATTTGGCCTGCAGTGAAAACAAATCCCTGCAAGCAATTTTTACAGCACAGGAAAATAATAATCACCAATAGAAAAATAATGAGTCAATGCTTACCTCAAAACCCTATAATCATAAAATTACTCATACGCTAATAAAACATACCATTCTATGGTCCATCCAAGCTCAATCACCAAAAAGCAGTACAATCTAAATTTAGAGAAGTAAGACAAAGATAATTACTATGATGTAGCAACCACCCACTACTTCATCCTATGAGTTAAATAAAATTAATAATCACAATAATTTATTTAAAATAATTAACTATTTATGATTAGAAAAATTAATTGCAGTATGGGAACTAAATAGATCATCGTACATGTATTTACCAACATTAAGATCAATCACAAAACACATACCATAAAAATTAAATTTATATATATATATGATTACACTTTTAACTTTAATAACCCTATGAGCAAAAAATTTACTAGTTATTTTAGGTAGATATAACACGTCCCATATCTAAATAAGCTATAAGTACCGGTTAAGTTATATTAAAAAAACTAATATTTCTAGTCATAACATATTTAAAATTGATATAGCAATTGCCGAAAATTGTCAAATTTATTGAATATAGATAAAAATAATACCGTAAATAACTGTGGCTAATATAGAAAGAATGGGGTTTATAAAAATCAATTAATCTAGAAATTAAAGGGGTAGAAAAAATGTGACATGAACCACAAAACTATATGCCTCAGTTTTATTTACCAATGGAAACAAGGTGATGCAACATAACCAAAAGCTTCACCAAAATTTAACCTTACATACTCACACCTTGAAAAACAGTTTCTGTCATATCAACCTAAAATGAGCGCCCACTTAAGATAAATTCTACGGCATGAAAAAATTAGAAATAGGTACCATTACCCCTGGTTCATGGCAGACCTAGAGTAGTAGGTATAAAAGTTTACAGGAAAATTTGGGTATGTTTATACATTTATACATAACTAATAACTAATATATGCACCATGGTGAGTCAGAACATAATATGCAAAATTATAACTCGGGGACTAGTAGAAATCTACCATGCCTCAAAAAAACTGCCGACCGCGCTTAAAGACCTGGACAATCTAATTAAACATGTACATAGTAAGTATCAATTAGACTGTATGGCTTCGGCATTTGTGTTGAATTGAATTTGATAACATATGATTAATTCACATGCTGATTACAAAAGTTCAAAATGAGCACTCTGCTCATGAATGGATAAATGATATATATTTAAATATCTGTACAATTTGTCCCAAAAATAAATAAAAAATGAACCATGAAAACTGCAAAATGTCAGTACGTATTAAGGGAATATAAACTGCCTTATTGCTCTAAAACAGGTCAGATAAATATCGTAATTTATGTGAGTTAATACGATTAATTAAAAAAACAACCATATTATTAGATTAAATAATTACGGTAAATATGAGAGAATGAATTTAATAATTTTGGACTCTAACAGAACAAAAAGAGAGAGCAAAATGAAAATTAACCCTAATCGAGAAGGTGGATTTACACAACGCGTTGACAATAAAGGTGAATCTTCAGACAGTAAACGAGGACTCGATGTAGGTGAAGACAAAAAACAAAGAGCGTCTTTGTCCTCTTCAGTTGGATCATCATCATCCACTTCTTCTAATATAAGTCTTTCTCTTTCTTTAGGAAAAGTAGGAAAAAGAATTAAAAAGGCTAAGAGCAAATTACAAACACAAATGATGGGATTTATTACAAAATCTAGGTCTTCACCTGATATTCATTCTCAATCGAAAACACATAATCTCAATAGCATCAGACAGCGTTCAAGTAGCGCCCCCGATGTTACTTCAAGGGTAAATGGTAATGGATCTCAATCTAATTCAAGATATGCAAGTTATGATTCAGATGAGTATGAAGAAGTAATACTACCACCAGGTGTTCGACCAACCCCAAGACCAAAAACTAGTATCTATCCAACGCCAAGGAATAATGAAGCACAATCTAAATCAGTATATGAAGGCAATGATGCTGATATTCCTGAGTACCTAGAAGTATTACGCGGAGATACTGAGTACCTAGAAATATTGCCAGGATCTTCTTCTACCAGTGATAGTGATGATGAATTTTATTCTGCACATGGGTCTACAATCTCATCTTCATACGAATCTGCAGCTTCTTCTTTATATGGATACGGTGATGATTTCTATGATAAACCTGCTTCTACTGAAAAAATTCATGAATACGAATATATCGAAGAACCTATCTACGATGATGTTAATATAAAAATTGCACCAGAATATATACAGTCAAGACATAGCACTACATTTTTTTCTACGCTGCCGCCGGAATTACCAAAAAGAAATATAATAGGAAAACAAGCAGAAACAGATGCATCGGTTCCTCCTCCCGTACCCCCAAGACCTCAATCAACTTATCCAAATAAAGCTCCCCTGAGACAAAATTCAGTTGAAAACGAAAAACAACAGGAGCTCCACTTAAATACTCCTCGTTCCAGATATGCTATAGTTGGTAATAGAGAAGTCGAGGAAGCTTTACGACAAACCTCACCGTCTAGAAGTAACGCATCATCAAAGCCTCGCCCGAAAAGCTATCCTAGTTAGCGACCATAAAATTTAACATAAAATAAAATTTGAAATTAAATTATAAAGAATAAAATATGCCGATTATTTACATACTAGAATGAGAATGTTATGGAATTTCTAAAATGGAAAAGTTTTATTTTTATAATACTGCACACTATTTTTAAAAAACACCTGCAGTAATACACAAAAATATACAAGTATATGTAAATTTATTCATCGATCAAACTGTTTCATTGAGGATAGAATAGGTGCGAAATCTATAAAGCAATGATAATGTGCAGATAGATAATGATTGTGATACATAGGTTAAATAAATATTATTAATAATAACTTCTAGATAAAAAAAATTGATATTAAAAAGCTGACAATATTCATTGTATACAAAAATAATTTCATTGAACTAACTAAAACAAATTGTCTCAAAACACCTACAGCTACTGATTATGCAATGGATTGAACTGTCGTTGTAATTAATTTTGCTGTCTTTAAAAAATTGATAACAAATAAATTAGTTTGCAATTTACTTTCTGTATGTTTTTGTCATTTCTGTTTCTCGTCAGCAATTAATAGGATGAGAGTGATTTTGTGAGAGGATAAAATGAACCCTTTAAACCCTAATGAAGCGGGTGCAGGTGCCGGAATAGATGAGCCTCGTGCCAATAGAAAACCCGTTGGCGGAAATAGTAGACTTTCAGTTTCTAGTGATGATAGTAATGATAGCAGAGCAGAATTAAGGTCAGATTCATTACCGAAAGCGCCGTCAAACTCAAGTGAGGAGAAAAATCTAAGTCTACCAAGAGATTCTGGTAGAAATGGTGCTAAGGGTGGTGCTATGTCCAGGGCTTTCAGTTCTGAAGTCTTAGAAGCTAATCCCATCTCATCACATGAAAAAACGGGTGCTATAGGAGGAAAAATCAAGGGTGCTGCGAAAAGAGCAATGGATAGATTGAAGGCCCTTCCTAGGAAGGGAGATGATAAAAAACTGATAGTAGAAGTTAAAAAGCGTATACTTGATATGATGGGAGGAATAAGAGAAGAATTAGAAAGTGCAGCGAGAGACAGAGGTGCTAGTAATATTCACACAAAACCCGGCGGCGAGGGGGCAGCATCGGAAGAAAAAATAATAAGGTTAGAGGAGAGATTAGTTTCATTCATGACCTTCATGGAACAAAAGCTAAAATCGCGGGATGTTAAACTTAGCAAGGAACAGTTGCAAGACACAGCAAAAGCATTAGTTAAGCTATCGGTAGAGCTACGTGAGACACGGAAAGAACTGGCAGCACTCGAACGGCAACCTCGCGCATCTAGCTCCAGAGAATATACCTCTTTTCAAATAAAATATGCTGGAATATTAAAGTCATTGGACATATTAATGAAAGGTATTATTAGAGACAAAAATGAAGGTAATGAAACTAGCTGGCCGATGGCTGCCCCTGGAAGTCCGATGGCTGGCAGAAGACAAGCTGCTGCAGCTCCTGCTGCAGCGTCAGCAGGAGCACCGTCGGCAGCACATGGAAGACTAATGGATGAGATGCAGGGGAAATTAGCAGAACGTGCCAGAAACGCTAACAGGAAGCCAGATATGTCTCCCAGACCCCAGCGCCTGAGAAAAAGGTAACACCCATTATAGGGTGCGGAAAGACAAGCGTAGGCATGTACCTAGCGTTGGTTTGGTCGTTTTTTATACGGTAGGTACATACCTAAACCCGAGGTAAAAACTATGTAAAAAATTCACTCCATGATCAAATAAACATGGGTTGTTGACACATTGAAATCCGCACATAAACACAGTGGTATATATATTTATGTGCAGCATACTACTAAACCTCCGAATTTAGGATGAAGCACCGAAATAATAACCAATAACCATAAAAAATCAGGGTTATTAAAGTTAACACTGAGAATTACGGAGACTCCTAGATTGAAAATACTACCGCTACCAATCTAATATGTCATTGGCGCCTTTGTATCCAACACTGACAATTTTAATAACAAATTATATTCTAAAAAATTAAGCAATTAAGTAATAATTATTACTTATAGCCATAAATCACATTTTTAGTTACAGCATCACTGCCTCTAATCAAAGCGATCGTTGCTTTAAAATAATTATCTCGTCAACCCCCAGATAAGTATATATTTTATAAAAATATCCCAGCTCAGTTAACAATCAAGAAATTCAATATACTCTACGACAAATACTACCGCCAAAAAGTAATCCCCCAAGGACTAGTTCAAAAATATATCCGCATTATCGATACCAAAGTCTAGTATAAAACAAAAATTGAAATTAAATTAGCAAGAATATTTATTACTTACACACGCCAACATTATAAATATGTCCAAAATAAAAAATAGCATGCCGCACACAAGAACACATTTGCAGAGTAATTTTTTTAAAATAACTAAATATTAATTAATTTATTTTTGATATGTAGTTATTACTATCATGGCTAATAAAACTCTCACCCTATCGTTATATCATTAAAGACTTCCCAAATGACATTGAAAATCACTTATCTTCATACTAATCTTCATACTAAAATTGTACGCTAGTATATTAGCATCTGTAATTTTACTTCACCAAAATAAATATAAAAATTATTCTTTTTACTATCTTCTGATGAAGATTTAATTATTCATAATTACATTAAAATATGCTAAATATCAAAATTTAACCATATAAAATAACCACTCAAAGAATAAGAACGATTAATTTACCCTAATTATAAAAAAAGAAGATGAAAATATAAAACAAAAAACTAGTAACTAGTACTAATTAAAAAACTCCACATACTTAGTACTTGTAATTAATGTCTCTAATTACATATAAAAATAATTTAATTGAACTAAACTAAATAAATTATCTCGAATCACTTTTAGTAATTAATCCTGTCTTCTACTATGTATAAGTACCTTAAGTAGCTAGAAGTACCTTAAGTAGCTAGTTTTGATTCTTTTACAAGATTATCGGTTAAATAATTATCTTTATTATTTGATAAATATTTAAAAATATTTTTGTGTTACTTCTCATCAATAATTAATAGGATGAGGTTGAGTTTGTGAGAGGATAAAATGAACAGTATAGACCCTAACAAAGTGGGTGGAAATGACGGCGAGAGCCAAGGAGCATCTGGTGCTGATGGTAACAGCAAAGGAGAAGACAATAGTGGCAATAAAAGAATTTCTGTTTCTAGTGATACCAGTAATGTTAGTAGAGCAGGATTACGCCCAGAATCATTACCGAAAGCACCGTCAAGATCACGCCGTGGTGCAATAAGACTGTCTCTACCAAAAGAGGCACCTAACCCCATGCAAAGATCCAGTAGCTCTGAAAGTTTGGCGTCCGAATCTAGCCTTTCATCGACATCATCGGATAAAATAAGAAGAGCTGCAGCAGGAAAAGTTAAAATTGCCGCTAGAAGGGAAATGGGTAGATTAAAAGCATCTGCATTGGAAAGTGATGAAAATCTTAGAGCAGGAGTTAGAAGGCAATTACTTAATTTGACGAGAGAAATAAGAGAAGAACTTAAGGAAGTAGCACAAAAAAGACCCGCCAGATTAGAATCTGGTCATGCGGAATCTGCTCTGGAGGAAAAAGCAACGAAGTTAGAGAAAGAGTTACTTTCATTGGCGGTGTTCGTAGCACAACTACTAGAATCCCATGATAGAGAATCTGAGTTGGGAAAAGCACACAACCTCAATAAAGAACAGATGGATGAAATGACGAAATTGTTGAACACCCAAGCAGCGGAAGCACGCAGTACACAGAAAGAATTGGAACGCGAACAACAGCAACGACCTTCTACATCCATGTCTACCCCACCAGTAGCGGCTCCCAGAACAAAACTAGGCGCTGACACCGGCATACAGAAAGAGCAACAGGCTAGAGATGCACGGAGGGCATCAATTTTTTTTCTCGAGAAATTGAGCAACAAGCAGATGCAGCCCAATTTACATCACGAGCAAACAAAAACAAGGGTAAAGCAGAATCTGCAGCATCAAGTAGCAATACAAGACATGGCCCCAATAGAGGTAATTTAGCAGGCATAAGACCTGAAGCACATAGTTCCAATCAAACAACTACCGGCGGCGGTATACCAAAACATGAACCTAAGACAACAAATCCTAGAGCGGAGATAAATTACAACCTTAATAGATCACCAATGGAAAGTAATTTTGGTAAAAGAGCAGATATTGACAACAGCGACACCTTATCAATTAGTAGTAGTAGCACCATATCAGATACCGATACCTTCGACACTACATCAAGTGGGAGATCAGATACAGATGATAGCATCGATACAGCAACAAATAGCAATAAGAGAGGAGAAAAGCTAAAAAGAGGCAGACGTCTAAATCCTGAGCAAAAAAAGAATTTTATGGCTAGAAGAAGTGTTATTACTAGCTCGTCATCTACAAAAAGTTCTGGTTTATCAGAATCAAAAGGTGTCGGAAAAGATCGTGAAGAGAATATGGGAAATAGTGACGTTAATGAACGTTCACCTGCAAACCGAGGGGCCCATTATATACCAGAAGACGCTGATAGCAGCGACAATGATGGATTAAGTAGCAATAAAACTGCAACAACGCTAAGAAGAGACAGACGTCTGAACCCTAAAAACAAAAAGAATGTTACGACTAGAAGCAATACTAATACTAGCTCTTCATCATATCCAAGTTCTGATCTTTCTGCGTCAGAAGCTAGAAGAAGTTCTAATACTAGCTCTTCATCATATTCAAGTTCTGATTTTTCAGCGCCAGAAAGTAGCGGCAAAAGCAAATCTAGAAAGGTTATGAATGACAGTGAAAAATTATCCAGTAATATAGTTTCGGCAAATTCTATTATCAGTAGCATTGAAAAAAATAGTGTGAAAATAGAAAAAGACCTATCATTACTTGAAAGTAATATGGAGAAATTATCATTTATGGCAGAAGAAGTATCAAAATTCTACATAGATACAGTAAGAGAATTGGAGGGGAAATTACCTGGTGCTGGTCGAGCTTTCGTTGAACTAAAACTTGCTACAGAAGAACATCAATCTATGACTTCTGGGGATTTTGAAGAATCAGTTAGTAATACAATGACTGATTCTAGAATAATCAGTGATAATATAAGATCAGACAAGGAAAAAATGGATGATCTATCAATGAAATTAAAAAGAAGTTCATCACCACAGGAATCAGATGACATATTAAATCAAATAAATTTATTAAAAAGTAGTATAGATGAAGAAATTAAGTCTTTTGAATCAAAACTCTTACCCTTTATGGAAGAGGTAAAAAATAGCCTTTACGATCTGACTGAAAAAACATATTCTGCCAGAGGAAATTTTATGGAATTAGCCTTCCGTTCACTAGAACTTCCAGAAATTAATGAAAAAAATGTTGGGGGCTTTGTAGGAACTAAGGAAGAAAGGTGGGAAAGAATGAAAAACGCATTATCTGCCTGGAAAGATAATGATTTTCCTAAAATCACAACTAATGTTGATTTAAAAATTAATGCACTGATGGTTGACATTTCTTACGCTGAAGCTGCATTCTTGCCCATCCTAAAAATGGTAAGAAAATCTTCTAATTAACAAAACATCAATTTAATATTGTACTTGACAAATTGAAACTTATTTTTTTATAAAAAATCGTTTTTAATAGATGAAAATATAAATATTCACATAAGTAAGACGCATATGAAATCACATAAAAAGGACAATAAACATGATTTCATCACCTACAGGAAATATGAAAAGTAATAATTACACTGATTTGGGTGATGAAGGTACCCAGGAATCATTATTCAACAAAGATGAAATTTTTTCATCTCCCTGCCTTAAAATGTGCCTTAACATATTAGAGTCAGAATTTGCCTCCCCCCAAAAAGCAGAAGAAGAACTCATAAATGTAATGGAAACCATCGATGAATCATACAAAGATGTAACAGCATTATCTAGTAGATACAACCATCCAGAAACAACTATGGCACGCTATGATCAATCAAGATTTGAATTTTCACTCAATAAACTATACAAAGACATATTCACTAGAGATAATACCGAAGATTCATTTGCCAAACTTTGGTTTAGCAGAAATTTTACTATGACCGAAAATAGACAAAAAGTGGAATTTGTAGACTCCTTTTGTTCATTAATCAAATCTGCAGAAAATTTATACTCATCAAAACCACCAAGTAGAGATAAATATCTTACTGTTGTACCTGAAAAAGAATTTCAAGAATCATATCTAAATTTAGTAAGATCATTAAGCCATTACAATGATGAATCAATATCACCAGAAAATGAAAAAAAAATAACAGACAATTTAAAAAAAATGTACTTCCTTTTCTTCCCTGATACCAATCAAAGAGAGTATACAAATTGGATAAGTAAAAATCTCACTGGAACATCAGAAAAAAAAATGGATTTTGCAATTCAAGTAATTGATAAATGCAAGCAGGCTAAATCTGATGCTGAAAAAATGATTAGTATTAAAACTGAAGGATTCTCTGGGGAAAAGTTCTCAAAATTAGCTACATTTCTTTGTGAAGAACTAAGCAATATTAATGGAAACATGATAGATAGCGACACATCAGAATATATTTTATATTCTCTATTGGAAAATAGCATTCCTAACTCAGATTTTCTTAATTGCAATAAATCACCCAATCATCCAAAAGTAAATGGATTACAAAATCTTTTGTCTACCCATATAGGAAAATTGTATAAAAACCAATATGATAGAATTGGAAAAAATGAAGTTGCTGCGCTAATATCTGCTTTGGCTAACTCTACCGGAGAAATTCACCATTCTAATGAAGCAGAAAATTTTGTAAAACGTATTTCTGAAAGGTTTGATATTGAAGCATATACACTAGATGATATTTCTGGTCGCAATTTTTCTGAAGAAGCAAGTTTATTTTTATATTCACAGATTCCTAGCTCCATACGCAAAATGATGATCAATATCCTTAGTGAGCAATCACAAGGTAAATACACGATAAAAAATTTAGAAGAAAGTCTAAATTTAGCAATGGATGGAAAAGATGAGTTTTCAGCTATTATTCGTGACAATGTTAATAAATCATACCAGTACTCTGATGAATTATCAGGATTATTTTGCAGAAATATAATATCATCTTTAAAAACAAAAAGTATAGGGGCAGAAGATAGAAATTCGGTAACAGCAACAAGATTAACATCGGATAAATTAAAGGCGTTAATGGAATTTATAGTTAGCAATGGTGAATTAAAACCGGAAAACCCTCTATTCCAATCTTCCAAAGAATTAATAAGTGAAATTACATTTGATTTATCTCTTTTATCACCTGTACATGCACATAAAATTAGTAGTATATTGACCAACCTTGAACATCCTCAAGCAGAAGATGCCAAATCTATAGCCAACTTAATCACAGAAGAATCACTAAGCAGAGTAGCTTATATGTCTCTACATAGCATTAAAGAAAAACTACTTTCATCCACAACTAATGAAGAAAAGTTTAAAAACTGGGAATCTGTATCTAGGAACATGCAAATAGAAATGTCTCATATTACTGAAGAGGAAAATGGCATAGAAAAAATAATTACCATAATATATGAAAAATTATCTACACAAGAACGTGAAGGTATTAAAAAAATATTATCTGACATTAGTAAAGCTGAAAAAACACTTTCTCACATGGAAGAGCACTCTAGATCTTTTCTGTTAAAAGAGGTAAGAACATCATTAGATTTATGGAAAAAATCTTTTGGTATTAGTAGTGATGCAAGATCAAAATTATTAAGAAACCTTGAAAAACCTCAAAGTAAGTGGCAAAAAATAATATGTGACCACTTGAACTTGTACCATCATAGAAAGTACAATTACTTTTACCAAGTAGACGGAACTCTTCCCCAGTCTACTTTTATGGTTGCTAAGAATAAATGCCTTCCCAACGTTAGTAATGGTAGCCAGCATCCTATTAACGTTGATGGTAAAGAATATATGATACCAGAAGCCTTGTGGCTCGATGCAAATCGCTCTACTTTCATTGTTCAGGACAAAACCATCATGACTGATGGTGATGATGGAAATCAAATCTCTAGGGATGAACTAGCACTTAATAAAACTACAGCTATAATTAGGGAAATTAATAAATTATACTTAACAGATGAAGCACTAGCATCGCTTTTAGCGTTAATGAATCAAAATACTGCCGCCCAATTAGTACTTGCTATTCGACCTACTTCTATCTCAATGTTCCCAAAAGAAAGTGGCATCAGCAGCTCACCCTCTCTTAGCAAAGAAACAATATATTCGGCTAAAAAAACACAAGAAGGTTACTTAATTCTTACCTGTAGTATTTCTGGAGAGATTAAGGCTCTAGAAAAATTACCCGAAGGAATTTCCAAAGAAACAGATGATAGGAATTATTCAAGTGATACTGATATCATACCTCTACATGATCAACAACTTCCTAATCTATCAGCAAATATGAAAGTAAGGATAAATGAAGATGGTACTGTAGATCTTCTTGACATTAGGCACATATTAACAGCTATTACCCCAGATGTAATAGACGGCCTTATTGTGTCCTCTAAGAATCAGGATATGTGAGTAATTAAAATAGATGCATAAGCATTACACAAACAAAAATAGAGCATAACAACTGCTAGATGATAATTAAGATGATTGTATTAGAGCAAATAATTTAAATTTATTTAATTAACAAATATTGCAAATAAAATACTTATGATAATTAAATTAAAAACAGTTAAACAACAAAAATATGTCCACCGACTTCGGGGGTAAGTAGTATTACGACAGTCATGAAGTCATAATAAAATTACAACCATCATGGGAAATAAATCAAACCTATATACATCACAACAAAAATTATTAATAAAGATGGCAATTCTGCAGGCAAAAGCAGTATTAACACCAACTTCACCAACGCAAAGCATACCAAGAAATCTCAAGTTATAACATTGCTTGACAGTTATGACTTCACCTACATAAATACTTTAAGAATATGATTATACCTACATAACCATCAGTAAATAATGGCAAAAAAGCACTAAGCTATTATCCATGCATAATGACATCAAAAAATCACTTCATTAATTAATAACTATAGGAAAATTCTAATTCTTAATTAAAGCTCTAGATTGTATCCTATGTTGTATAAATACTTCAGATATCTGATAAAAAATAAAATAAGTTTTGGAGAAAAGATGAGAACAAATTCACCTTCGTTTACTAATGAAAAAGTAAAGGAAGAAACAACTGACGAGCCTGAACCAATGAGTACAAGTACACCTGATTCACCGAGCTCTACTAATGAAAATATGGGCAATCATCAATCTCCTTACCTAGGTGTTACTACGGAATCAAAAATTGCCGTTGTTATGAAAACCACCAACCCTAGTAAATCAAAAATAAAACGAGAAAAAAGTATTGCCATTATGAGTATAGGCACACCTCAGACCAAGAGAGTTAGTACTATATATAAGGGATATAACCTAATTTATCCTAGTAACAACCATACTAATAAGACTGCCATGCTCCATAGCTTGGGTCTGATTATTAGTTCTACGAAATAAAAAGCAACCTAGAAGGAAATATAAAATGATTTGTGGCAGCTCTACCCCAATTATTTGGCACCCAATTATTTGGTGTCTTAGCTATATAAGAGGTCTCCACTTTCGTTATATTTACATGATAAGACGATTAATCAACATAAGAATCACAAATATTTGTGCACTGAAATAATATAAATTAGAATCCTTGGACAAAAAAAATCAAAGCAACAAGTGAAAGAAAAAAATAGCGAGCAATAACAGTTTTACTTCATCATAGGTTAAAACTTAACAATGACATCCTCACCGTAGTGCAATTTATCCAACTTCAGCGATTTTCATCACACATACCGTTAAAAAATTTACGATATAATTGCTTGTAAATTCTCACAATTTGAAAGAAAATAGAAAAAATATATATTTATATATAAATTCAGAAAAATTATTACAAACCTAATTGCAATAAATTACCAACAATTCAAATAAAATAGGTATCAAGTTGATTTGCTAACATACATCAACGATCACATAGTATCCGCAGATAGTGTTAATTTAGAAAAAAATCAACCCCATTAATAATAAAACAACCAAAACAAACTACTTAATGAGTAATATTTATTATACTAACTCTTATTAATACGCATCAATATACAACAAAGTACTGACAAAAAACCATATCCTAGATAATAATAATTGATTTAATATTGCAATTATCAAATTACAAACAAAATTACTTTTTCATTTAGTATAATGGGCCAACGTTACTGTTTCATTTCATATTTAACTAAAATTACAAATAATTTACACGAACAAACTATATGAAATCACATGCATGGAGAGGATAAACTAAACATGATTTCATTGCCCACAAGCAGCACAGGAGGCTATAGTTACGATACTTCAAATAGCTGCGGCGATCAAGAAGAATCACTTACTAACCAATGCAGGCACGAAAATGACGTATTATCGTGCCTTGATATCTTATCATCTGACTTTACTTACATAGAAGAGGCAGAAAAAAACCTTGATTCCATAATTAAAGATATTGATAATTGTTACGAAAATGTAATTACATTGTCCCGCAAGTACAGTAACGTAGAAAAAACTATGGGAAATAGTGATCAAGTACTGTTTGAGAACAGTCTTAAAAATCTATATGACTCTCTATTCACTAAAGATACGCCTGAAAATTCATTTGCAAAACTATGGTTTAGTAGAAATTTTGCTAATGCAAAAAATGAAAAAAGATTACAGTTCCTGGATGAATTTTTTTCATTAATAAAATCTGCAGAAAATCTATACTCATCAAAATCATTAGATACATCAAAAATTTACAATTATAGCCCAATTGTAACTGACCTAGAGTTTAAAAAATTGTATATGAATTTAACAATAGCATTAACCGCATACAGGAATTTATCAACAGACCTAGAGGATGAAGAAGAAATAAAAAATGATTTAGAAAAAATGTATTTCCTGTTTTTTCCCGATACTGCAAATATAAACTATAAAAATTGGGTGGACAGAAATCTCACCGGATCATCAGAAAGAAAAATTAGATTCGTCACTGGAGCCATCGATATGTGCAAAAACATTAAGTCAAACGATGAAGAAAAACTTAGAACTCACACTAGTTCATTCTCTGGAGAAAAATTTTCAAGATTAGTAGCTTTTATTTGTGAAGAGTTAAATGATATTGGTAATAACTGCACAAGCGACACATTATCAGAATCTATCTTAGATTCATTAATAAAAAATAATATTCATAATCTAAATTTGTTCAAATGCAAAAAATCATCTAATATTCCAAAACTGAAACACTTACAAGATCTTTCATCTCAATGCATATGGAAATTATACAAAAACAATTATGATAAAATTGGAAAAGACACTGTTAAGGCTCTAATATCTATCATAGCTACATCTGCCGGAAAAATTCATAATTCAAATGAGGCAGTAAGTTTCATAGATAAAATTTCTGTCACGTTAAATCTTAAAACAATAAGTAATATCTCATGTCGAAGTCTTTCCGAAGAATCCAGCCTAGTTTTATATTCACAGATTCCCGAGTCAATACGCAAAGAAATGTTTAATATCCTTAGGTCTCAATCACAGAAAACATCGATGTTGGAGAAGTTAGAAGAAAAAATAAAATTAATGCTTAGGAGAAAAGATGAGTTATCAGATGTTATTCGTAAAAACATCAGTGAGTCAAATATCCACACTGCAGAACTAGAGGGATTATTATGCGAATGTATGGTATCATCATTAAGACAAGAGAACGTTAGTAACGATGGCAAAAACTTGGTCGTAGCGACACGTTTAACCTTAGATAAGTTAAAAGCACTAAGTAGATTTATTGAAAACAATGGCGGAATAGACATAGAAAACCGCATATTCTCATCTACTAAAGATTTGCTTAGTAATATTGAATTTGAGTTTTCTCTTTCATCACCTAAAGTAGCACACGAAATTAGTACTATTTTAACTAGATTTGAACACCCTCAATCAGAATACGCTAAACAAAAATCAGATGAGATTATCCAGAAGTCAGAGAAGAGGATATATCATATGGCACTAGATGATATAAGAAATAGATTGCTTTCATCTAAAAATAATGAAGAAAAATTCAAATCATGGTTACATATAGCAAAAAAAATCGAGATAGAATCACACCATGTTACCGAAGGAAAAGAAGAAATAGAAAATTTACTTCTTTTCACAGCCAACGAACTATCAACACAAGAACTTAATGCAGTCAGAACTATGCTATACGATATCAACACTTCTTTGACAACACTTGAATTCATCAACAATCGCTGCCGATCTACAATAATAAAAGATACTATAAATTCGTTAAGTTTATGGAAAAAATCTTTTGGTGCAACTAATAGCATGATGTTAGCTTTTTTTAGAATTCTTGAAAAACCTCAAGCAGAGTGGAAAAAAATAATATGTGAAATCCTAAACCTTTACTACAATGATGAACATGATTATTTTTACCAAGTAAATGGACCCCTTCCTAATAAAGTGCTAATAAAATGTCAGGAACAATGCCTTCCCAACACCAGCAATGGAGTAAGTAATCATATTAGAGTCAACGGAAAGGAATTTACAATTCCCCATTCGGTGTGGTTGGACATTACCCGTTCTATATTCATAGTCCAGGAAAAAACCATTGTAACTAATTATGATAACAAAACAGGAGTTTCTCATAATGAAGTTACACATGCCAAAATCAAAGCCATGATAAAGGAAATTGATAAACTGAACATACCAAGTGAGGCACTATCATCACTACTAGCACTTATGAATCAAAACACTGCAGCTCAATTATTAGATGCAGCTATGACAACATCCATCTGTATATTCCCAGAAGAAAGCAAACTAAGCAGCTCACCATCTATGAGCGAAAAGACAATTTACTCGGTAGTAAAAACACCAGAAGGAGAATTAATTCTAACTTGCAGCATACAGGGAAAAATTAAGGCCCTACAAAAATTACCCCAAGGCGTTTCCAGAAAAGTTGGCGATAAAAATTATCTAGAAGATGCTGAACCTATACCACTAAACATCAACAAACTTCCCGACGGAAAGTTCCCCGATCAATCTGCAAATATGAAGATAAGGATAAATGATGACGGCACCGTAGAAATAATAGAAATCAGGCACCTGTTAACAAACATCACTCCATCCGTAGTAAACAACCTCATAGAGGCCGAGAATTACTAACATTACTCTTAAATAAATCTCACCCCAAGCACGGTATTATGTCATAACAAATTAAAATTAGTAGCATATAGTACAAAAAAACAGGAAATATGATACAACTAGCTATCACGATGGCGTTCTCAAACACCAAAGATTAATTTAATAAAAATTATTGATAATTTTATTTTAATTAAAGAAGATATTTTTCAACGATTATAAGATAAAACATTGATGAAAAAACTTAAATCTGCAATTAATCACGCATTTATAGGAAATATTTCATATAAAATATCAACAAATATGCATTTTAATGGGGGAAATACTAAAAGTTATTAGCTCTGTATATTGCAGTTGCTTAAGATATTTTCATGAATAATTGAAAACACAAATAACACATACTTTTGATTAGACATAAAAATATAAATAGTATAAAAACAGAGCACGTAGTGCTAAATACAAGTTGGAAACCAAAATAATATGTACCTTTGATTAGACGCAAAAATATGAATGGCATAGAAACAAAGCACACATAGGGCCAAATGTAAATCAAAAACTCAAATAATACGTGCTTTTAATTAGATGCAAAAATATAAATGGTATAGAAACAGAGCACATAGTGCCAAATGTACACAGAGGATACAGACATGCTGCAATATACCACTGGTGACGTAGGAGCTCGTAATTGCAGCACCTTAGACGAAGAAGAAACAGAAGGTGGATCAGATTTAAGTAGGGAATGTCATTTATCTTCATGTATCGAAATCCTGTTATCTGATTCCGAATCTGACTCTGAAGAAGAGGCAAAAAAAGAACTGGCTGTAATAATAAAAAAAATTGATTGTTCTTACCAAAATGCAATAGAGTTATCTAGCAAATACAGTGACTCAGAAATAGCCATGGAAGGCAGAGATCAAGCATTACTTGAGAATTGCATTACAGATTTATACAACTCTCTATTCACTAAAGACATTCCTGGAGATTCATTTGCCAAACTCTGGTTTAGTAGAAATTTTACTAATGCTGCAGATGAAGAAAAATTACATTTCCTAAACAGATTTTTTCTATTAATCAGATCTGCAGAAAATCTATACAAATCAAAATTATTAGATAAATCAATAGTATGTAAATACAGAACCTTTATAACTGATCGAGAGTTTGGAAAATTAAACATTAATTTGATGGCAGTATCAAACGTGTATCTCAATACTTCAGTAACACTAGAAGAAGATCAAAAAGTAAAAGATGCATTAGAAAAAATGTATTTTACTCTTTTCCCTGGAACTGTTCATAGCAGTTATACCCATTGGGTAGACACTAATCTTTCTGGGACATCAAGTGAAAAAGAAGAATTCATTATTGAAGCTATTGATATGTGTAAAAAGTCCATGTCAAGTTTAGCAGAAAAAATTAAGACGCATACTAGTGGATTCTCTGGAGAAAAATTTTTAAGATTAGTAGCATTTATTTGTGAAGAATTAAGTGAGGTCAATGATAAATGCATGGATAACAAATTAACCATGGATATTTTAGATTCACTAATAAAAAACGATATTCATAAACTCGAGCTATTCAAGTGCAAAAAATCATCTAATGTTCCAAATTTAACATATCTAAAAAACCTCTCATCCCAATGCGTGTGGAGACTATACAAAAGCAATTATGCCAAAATTAGCAAGAATAGCGTTATATCATTGTTAGCCAATCTAGCTAGCTCCATTGGGAAAATTCATCATTCAAATGCTGCTGTACTTTTTATAATGGACATTCATGCCATATTCGACATCAAAGAAAAAATACTAGATGCCATTTCAGGGCATAAGTTTTCATCAGAATTAAGATTAGTTTTATATTCTCAGGTTCCTAAATCAATACGAAAAGAGATGGTTAACATCCTTAAATATCAATCACAAAAAACATCAATGTTGGAAGAGCTAGAAGAAGAAATAAATTTAGCTGCGAATAGAAAAGATGAATTATCCATGATCATTAATGACAATGTTAGTGAATCGGACAGGTATGCTACAGAACTAGAAGAATCACTGTGTAGATATATAATATCATCTTTGGAACAAAGAAATATCAGCAACGACGATGAAAACCCTGCCGTAGTAGCGACGCGTTCAACTTTAGATAAATTAAAAGCACTAAGCAGATTCATAGAAAACAATGGAGGAATGCATATGGAAAATACCATATTTATACACTCCAAAGATTTTCTTAGTAAAATGGAATTTGATTTTTCTTCTTTATCTCCTAAGATAGCACATGAAATTAGTTGTGCCTTAACCAATTTCTATCACCCACAGGCAGAAAATGCCAAATCTTTAGCTAATGCAATTGCTAACAAATCGGCAAATAAAATATATTATTTGGTTTTAGAAGATATAAGAAATAAATTGATTCCTTCTAAAACTAATGATGAAAAATTTAAAGCATGGGTATCTATAAATAGAGAAATGGAAATAGAAGCATTTCACATTCCTGAGGAAAAATATACCACGGAATCCATACTTTATTTAGTTGTTAAAGAACTATCCTCTAAAGAAAGGGAAGATGTTAAAAAAATACTTCTTGCCATTGATGCAGCTGGAACAGCACTTAAATACATAGACAATCACTGCCGATCTACAATAGCTGCAGATCTAATGATCTCTATAGAAATGTGGAAAAAATCTTTTAGGGTTAGTGATAATGCGATATCAAAACTTTTTGCTATGAGAAAAAAACAACAGCAAGAGGAGTGGAAAAGAACTATATGTGAAAGCCTGTGTCTTTATCACCACAGCAATCACAATTACTTTTATCAAGTAAGCGGTACACTCCCACATGGTATTTTAAAAAATGCCCAAAAGCAATGCCTTCCCAATACCAGTAACGGAGAAAAAGTTGGCATCACAGTTGAAGGCACAGAGTATGAAATTCCGCAGTCGGTATGGCTAGACATTTCTCGTTCCAACTTTATAATTCAGGAAAAACCCATAGTAGCTGGTGACGATTATGAAGGACGGACTCAAAATGAAATTATAAAGTCTTTAGTTACGTCATTGCTAAATGAAGTTAAAAAAATGGACGTAACTAGTGAAGCACTAGCATCACTTTTATCATTAATGAACCAAAACACAACTGCTCAATTGTTAGAAGCATTAGTACAAACATCTGCTTTCATGTTCCCAGAAGAAAGTAGAATAAGCAGCCTACCATCCATGAGCAAAAAAACAATATATTCAGCAACAAAAACTCCAGAAGGTGAACTAATTTTTACTTGCGATATTTCTGGCACCCTTGACTTGCTACAAGAATTGCATCCAGGATCTTCAGCAAAAGTTGGCGATCCCGATTATTTGGAAAATGTCAATACTACTAAGATATCTCCAACATCTATTAGCAAAATTCCTGATCAAAGTGCAAACATGAAGATACGGATAAATAAAGATGGCTCTGTAGATATAATTAATATCGTGCACTCATTAGTAGATGTTACACCAGACATGATAGACAGTCTGATAAAAGCTAAAAAAGATGAATCTGCTTTATGTTCTTAATTCTACATCCTGTAAATACTTCTTAACTGGCGCAAACGAGCGACGGTGTACTGGGGAAGGACCGTATTTATCAAGAAGAAAAAAGTGTTGCTGCGTAGGATATCCTTTATGCTGGATAAAATTGTACTGGGGGTATAACTCATGTAAACCACGGCAGTACCTATCTCTACTGACCTTAGCTAAAATAGATGCAGCACTAATAGCTGGAATTAGGGAGTCCCCCCCAACAACAGCAGAACAAGGATTGTCCAAATGGGGGCAACAAGATCCATCTATATAAACATCTTTGCAAGAAAAATGCCTAACTTTATCGAACGCCCTTTTCATAGCCAATAAGCTAGCCTGAAGTATATTCATCTGATCTATTTCATCTACTGTAGCCTCTGAGACTGCCCAAGCAACAGCTCGATCTTTAATTATAGAAAACAAAGCCTCTCTTTTTTTCTCTGATAGTTTCTTAGAATCATCAAGCCCTGGAATAAAATCACCTTCATTCAAAATAACCGCAGCAGCAAAAACATTTCCGGCTAACGGGCCACGCCCAGCTTCATCAATACCGCAAATTAACATAAAAATTTCTACACCTTAGCGCATAAAAGATCAGCTTCTGCCATTAAATTACCACTACAATAAACTCTAGCTGCATACTTACTAATAGAAGTCCTATTCATAAGCATAGTGACCTTAATTTCCATAGTATCACCTGGAGTAACTGGTGAACGAAAACGAGCACCATCAATGCCAGCAAGATAATAAACACTATTTTTCTCTGATTCACATTCTAGAGACATAGACAACAAAAGACCGGCGGTTTGTGCCATTGCCTCTATAATCATAACCCCTGGCATAACTGGGTTGTCCGGAAAGTGTCCGACAAAAAAAGGTTCGTTAATCGTAACATTCTTGATAGAAACAATACTCTGCCCCGGATCACAGGAAATAACACGATCAACCAGCAAAAACGGATACCTATGAGGAAGCTTAGATACTATGCCACTTATAGTTAACATGATATTAATTCCATGAAAGATATTGTGAAACAATCACTTAGACGAATTACTTGACAAATGACGTAATTGAACCAAAACTTGATCTGTAATATCTACACTTTTACTAACATACACAGCCTCCTGCAGTACGGCGTCATAACGTTCCCGAGAAGCAATACTACGAACCACAGCGTTAGCAGAACGAATAATTTTCTGGTACTCCTCATTGCGGCGATGATTAAGCTCCTCTGCAAACTCTCTCTTAGCCATCCTCAACTCTGATGATATTTCGTTGTATGAGAGCTCTAAATCATGCCTCTCATCATAAGACAGCTTATGACCAGAAATATCCATACGAGACTGAACAGAGTTCAATTTACTCTCAAGATCACTAACTCGTTGCAAACGAGACTCAAATTCTTTTGACAACCGTTGCTCTGCATCATGAGACAACTGAGATTCGCGAAGGATACGTCGCGTATCCACAAAACCAATTTTCGTAGCGTAAGCACAAAACACGGTAAAAAAAAGCAAAAAAACCGCCAAAATAAAGTAACGCACTACACCCACCCCCACTTTTTAGAAAGCTGCGCCAATTGTAAACTGAAAAGCTTGAACCTGATCATCAAAAGCCGGGTTGATAGCATAACCGTAGGAAAATCTAAGAGGACCAATTGGAGATAACCAAGATAGCGCCAAACCAGAAGAGTACCTAATATCCCTAAACCTAAAGCTAGAGTAACGCAGACGATAGTCACCCTTGCCGTAGACCTGACCAAAATCTAAAAACGCTGCTAAGCGAAGCGACCGATCTTTACCCATTCCTGGAATTGGAAACAGAAACTCGACCCCCCCATCAACTTCCGTATCTCCTCCCAAAGCACTGCCATGACTATCATGTGGTCCAAGAGTGCTAGAAGCATAACCACGAACAGTACCTATACCTCCAGCATAAAAGCTCTTGAAAAATGGCAGTGAAAACCCATCAAAGCCTCTACCAAAAGCAAGGTGACCATGCAACAACAAGACAAGTCGATCTCCCACGACAGGAAAATAAGTTTGGTGGAGATAATCAGCATTGTAATATTTCAGATCACTACCAGGCAAAGAAACTTCAGCGGAAATTTGATCGTAGCTACCACGAGTAGGATAAATCAAGCTGTCCCTGTAATCTCTAGACCAGGAAAAATCTTGGGTAAAAACATTGTTAGATGGGCCATATCTACGGACAAAGTTAATAAATTGGCGCGGGCTATTATTGTAAATGGTAAGCCCTATGTTCTCTACACCAATGCCTGTAAACACTGTATCAAATTCGGAAATTGGAATACCAAACCTAACTCTTGCACCAGTACTAACTGCACGGTAATTGGCAATTCCCAAAATACGTTGATCAACAGAATTACGGTAAAATCTCAGACTTCTACTAACACCGTTTGTGGTCCAATACGGATCAGTATAAGTCAAGTCAATAAGCTTATTTACAGCACCCATATTCAAACGAATACTTGCAAAATCACCAGTTCCAAAAACATTAGGGTGCAAAACAGAAAGTTCCAATACCAATTTTTCTGCGGAAGAATAACCAACACTGAATCTAAACTGCCCTGTAGGTCTCTCCTTCACAACAATGTGAATATCAACTTGATCTCCACTACCTAAAACAGGAACGGTATTTAAAGATACACTATAGAAATATCCTAATCTGTTTAGTCGCTCCTTTGAACGATTAACTTTTGAAAGGTCATACACAGCACCCTCATACTGACGAAGTTCACGACGAATAACTTCATCCTTGGTCATAGTATTGCCCTCTATGTCAATACGTCTAACCAAGACCAAAGGACCAGAATGTAAAACCAGATTAACATCAACAACACGAGAATCTGAATTAACATTTGGTTGCACGTCTACATGAGCATATAAATAGCCACTGTTTGCGGCAAAATCGGTCACTTTCTTTACTATACCGAGAAGTCTTTTTCTACTAAAAACCTCGCCGGCACGAATATTAACCATTTTTTCAAATGATTCCTTTGTTAATAGTGGACCTTGAAAAGTAAACTTTCCGAAATGAAAAACTAATCCTTCATCCAATACAACCTTCAAAAAAGCATCAGTAAGATCAGGGTTAATAGAAACTTGCCTAGATGTTACAGAGAAATTTATAAACCCTCGATCATAATAAAAGCTAGTTAAAGCATTCATATCTTCATCAAACTTAAGATCAGAATATCTATCATTCTTCGTATACCAACTAAACAAATTGGTTGGTTGAATAGACATGTAGGACAACAATTCTTCCCGTGAGAAATTGTTGTTGCCATACAATTTTATGCTACGCACCCGCGCTTTATTAGACTCACGCACAACAAATTGGATAGCAACACGATTATTTTCCAAAGGAGTAGTATAAGCAGCAACCTGAGTAGCATACATCGACTCGAACAAATACTGCTGTTTCAACTCTAGAACCGCACGATGGAGCATAGATGGATCGAACAAATTACCAAGAGCAATACCTATGGTAGACAAGCTCTTCTTGACTGCCTTATCACTAAAAGCATCCATGCCAGTAAAAGATATACTGGCAATAGTAGGCGATTCATGGACCTCAACAACCAAATCATTATTACTGGCCTTAAGTAGCCTAATATCAGTATATAAGCCGGTCTTAAAAAGATCATGAATCGCTTGGGAAAAACGCCCATCATCCCAGGCATCCCCCGGATGTATTCCCAAACTATCAATCACCATCTTAGGTTGAGACCTAACTAGCCCACGAACCGATATGCTATTTACATGGTCAGAAACAGCTGCTTCGCTGGAACTGAATACCAAAAATAGGCAGCAAAACACAAACAAAAGTTTTCTCATCAAAATATTCTTTACAACACAAAAACATCTCAATAAAACAGTAAACAGTTTTAGCCATCTTTCACAAATCTGCCAAAGCACAAAATTTTTCTTTAGCAACAATTTTTGAAATAACTCTTACTTCTCGATCGAAGGACAGGATATCACTCAAATTTGAGCAACAAACTGGTGAAATCATGGAGTACGTATCAGCAATAATAGTTTCAATATCTGTAAATTTTACCTGTCCTGACAAAAACATCTGCACTGCAACTTCATTAGCAGCATTTACGATGATACAATCGCTGTGTCCAGCATAAACAGCATCAATAATTATTTTCAAACAGGGATATAAGCTAAAATCAGCTTCGTAGAAAGATAATTTACTGATACTGGCTAGATCGACATTACCCACACCCGAATTACTCCGCTCTGGATAAGATAAAGCATAAGACAAAGCTGTTCTCATATCAGGGTACGACATATGTGTCAACGTTACACCGTCAATGTACTCAACCAAAGCATGAACAACACTCTCAGGATGAATAATAGTACCTACACGATCTGGAGATAAACCAAACAACCAGCAAGCTTCAGCAATTTCAAGACCTTTATTAGCCATAGTGGCAGAATCCACAGAAATCTTCCTGCCCATACTCCAACGAGGGTGGTTACAAACCTGTTCTGGAGTCACATCCCCCAGATTAGCAAATGGTTTAGGCCAAAAAGGACCACCTGAAGCTGTTAGAACCAAACGATTGACCGCATCAGAAACAGGAGTAGCAGATCCATCTCTAGACATCAAGCACTGCAACAAGGCAGAGTGCTCACTATCGATAGGGATAACAGTAGCACCCGAACGACGGGCAACCTCCATTAGCACTGGTCCACCGGCAATCAGTGACTCCTTATTTGCGAGAAGAACGACCTTACCTGCCTCCAAAGCCGCATAAGTAGAAACCATTCCTACAACACCAACAATAGATGCCAAAACAACATCGACCTCAGGAAGCGATACAAGAAAAGGCAGATCACTACCTGATAAAACATGAATATCATGACCAGAAAGAGCATCAAACAAAGATCTATAAGCATCAGGATGTTTAACATAAACATATTCAGGACGAAACTTGCAACACTGCTCATATAAAAGCAGCCACTGATCGTTTGCCGATAATCCAACGACACGATACCGATCGGGGTAATGTTGGATCACATCAAGCGCCTGACGACCAATGGAACCAGTCGAACCAGCAATCACAACATTCTTGATCATCTGTTTCCCCTTCATGGAGAACAAGTCAGCAAACAGAACACGAGTGGCATAACGGAAAAATATGAGTCAAACCGATCCAAAACTCCACCATGACCTGGCAACAATTTTCCACTATCCTTACAGCCAACAACTCTTTTCACGGACGACTCTACCAAATCTCCAGTTACAGCATACAAAACAAAAATTGCTGCAACAAAAAAATACAATCCTAGAGTAGCATGGCGAAAAATACCCAATTTCATGAAATCAGAAAAAATCAGCACAACAACAGCAGAAAAATATGCACCGCATAAACCTTCAAACGACTTACCAGGACTAATAAGTGGCGCCAAAATAGTGCGACCGCAAGATTTACCAACAAGATAGGCACAACTATCCATAACCATCACAATAACAATGGCCCAAAGCAAAAATTTGGCACCGAAAAACTTAAATATCCACAATACAGACAACCAACCGGACAATATACACACCATACCCAAAAAATATACCGCCCATGTAAGCCGCCACCTACCGGAATCATATCCCAACAATCCGAAGGGCGCCAACGCCCAAAAACCTGAAAAAACAAAAGCAACTTCCCTTGCCTGAGATTTAGGAAAATACCATGCCAAAATACCGTATAGCAACAATGATGTGGGAATCATAGCGTTAATAAATAACTTCATCCTCGTCAACGATACAAAAAAATTACCCCACTCCCAACAAGAAAGAGCAAAAAAAACTCCAACAAAAACCACCACAGCCAACAAAGAAAAATACCTCAAAGCTAGCAGCAATACCACAATCAATGAAACAGAAGTCAAGAAACGTAACATCAGCTCCATGAAATGAGATTTTCTTGCCAACAACGGTAAACCCTCCAAGGAGTATTTTAGTTATTTAAGGCCGTCCCCACAGACCCAAAACGCCTATTTCTACGCTGAAAAACATCAATTGCATCTGCAAACGCCTGTTCATCAAAATCTGGCCAAAAAATAGGAGTAAAGTAAAACTCTGTGTAAGCTAACTGCCAAAGAAAAAAATTGCTTATCCGGTGCTCCCCAGAAGTACGAATGAAAAGGTCAGGCTCTGGCAAATGGGAAAGACAAAAGTACGGTCGCAAACGCTCTGAACTAACATCGCAAGGGGACAAAAATGGATTGTCAGCAACAAAAGATCTAAAAGCTTGAACTATATCCCAGCGCCCACCATAATTTAGGGCAACATTAAGAAACAAGCGGTCGTTATTTTGTGTTTCTTTCTCAGCCCTGCTGAGCTCGTCCAACAGACCAGCAAAAGGAGTCAAAGAACCCCTGTCTCCAATGAAGGACAATCTAACGCCCTGCTGTTTCAAAAAATCCACCTGCCTACGAACGGCACTAACAAGCAACGAAAACAACGATTCAATCTCTTGATCTGGACGACGCCAATTCTCGGTGCTAAACGCAAACAGAGTCAAGCACGGAACTCCATAATCAAGACAGGAACGCACAACACACTCAGCAGCATCAACACCCCTCCTATGCCCAGACAAACGGGACAACAAACGCTGCTCAGCCCAACGACCGTTGCCGTCCATAACAATAGCTATATGCCGAGGAATAGTGCCAACTAATGACGACTGCGACAAAATACACCCCTGACGAACAATTAAATAGTCATCACTTCCGTTTCCTTATCCTGCATTATTCTATCAATATCATCCACGAAACGATCAGTCAGTTTCTGGATTTTATCCTGAAGATTACGCTCCTCATCTTCAGAAATTTCCTTCCTTTTCATAGAATCTTTCAAGGAAGAATTTGCTTCCCTCCTAATATTACGAATACTCACGCGTCCAAATTCACACTCAGAACGCACAACCTTTGCCAAATCACGACGTCTCTCCTCGGAAAGCAGCGGCATAGGAACACACACCTCAGCACCCCTAGTAACTGGGTTCAAACCTAAATCAGCAGAATCACGAATAGCCTTCTCTATAACTGGAAGAAGATGCTTTTCCCAAGGCTGAATAAGAATGGTTCGAGAATCGCTCAGCGTCAAACTTGCAATCTGCTTTAAAGGAACAGAAGAGCCATAGTATGGAACTAGCACATCCTCCACAATTACTGTACTAGCACGACCAGTTCTGATTTTAGAAAGCGAAGACCTGAGACTATCCAATGCTTTTTCCATCTTCGTTTGAGCAACTTGATATACAGAATCAATCACTAATCAACCCTTTAGCAAATATTCTTTCTAACAGTAGACCAATGTACCTTCAGGTTCGCCACAAACAATCCTAGACAAAGAGCCATGACGAAAAATATCAAACACAATTATTGGCAAATTTTGATCACGACACAAAGCTAAAGCCGTAGCATCCATAACCCGCAACTCTTTAGCCAAAGCCACATCTACAGATACAGAATCATAACGGACAGCATCCTTATAAATATTGGGATCCTTATCGTAAACACCGTCTACTTTGGTAGCTTTCAAAACTATAGATGCTCCTATCTCCGTTCCACGAAGAGAAGCAGCAGTATCAGTAGTAAAGAATGGATTACCCGTACCAGCAGCAAATATGACAACTAGTCCATCTTCTAGATAAGTAATAGCTTTATTTCGCACATAAAGCTCTATAACCGTCTCGATCTGCAATGCAGACATGGAGCGAGCAGAAACTTTCTTTTGTTTAAGAACTTCTCTCAAAATAATAGCATTCATGACAGTCGCTAGCATTCCAACATAATCTGCATCAGCCCTATCCATTCCCAAGCTCACAAGGTTTGATCCCCGGAACATGTTGCCACCACCAACAACAACCCCAACCTGGACTCCCATCCTACAAACGGAAGCAATTTCGTCAGCAATACGGGAAAGAACATCGGGATCAACACCAAAACCACCCTCACCGGACAGAGACTCACCAGATAACTTCAGCAATATCCGCTTATGGCGAACAACATACATAACGACTCCAGAAACTAGCGACCTGTAACTGCTGCCACTTCCTTTGCAAAATCAATCTGCTCTTTCTCAATACCCTCACCAACAACAAAGAGCTGGAAACGACTAATAGTTGTGCCGGTCTTTGAAAGCATGCCAGCAACAGACTGATCAGTATTCCTCACAAAGGGCTGATCCATCAGGCTAACCTCACTCAAAAACTTGGCGAGACGCCCATCAACCATCTTAGCTACAATATCATCAGATTTGCCAGATTGAACTGCTTGTTGACGATAAATTTCACGTTCTCTATCCAAAACATCAGCCGAAATATCATCCCTAGTAACGCACAAAGGACGAGAAGCAGCAACATGCATGGCAACATCCCTAGCAGCAACACTATCACCACTGTAATCCACCATTACAGCAATACGAGAACCATGCACATAGCAGGCCAAAGCACTATCGCTTTCCCAAAATGTAAAACGCCTGACGGCAATATTTTCTCCGATCCTACCAATCAATGCAATACGCATATCTTCTAAAGTACGGCCATCATCAAGAACTAATCCCATCAGCTGCTCTAATCCATCAGGATGAGACTTAAGAATCATAGTTGCAACGGTATTAGAAAATTCAACAAAACTTTCATTTTTACATACAAAATCGGTTTCACAATTTACTTCCAGAAGAACTCCAGAATGATAATCATCCGCTATAAGGCACAAAACAGCTCCTTCTGAAGCAACACGAGAAGAGGCTTTCGTAGCCCGATTTCCTAAACGAACACGCAATATATCCTCAGCTTTATTGATATCTCCATCAGCTTCAACCAACGCTTTCTTGCACTCAAGAAGCGGAGCATCCGTCTTAAGACGCAAATCACGAACCATAGATGCTGAAACTTCACCCATATAATCACCTACCTTCACACTTCAAAAAAATCATTTACTGTTGCTCCGAACTAGAACCAAGCTCATCAGCGCCACTAACTTCAACAAATTCTTCCGAAATACTTGCCACCAAAGAATCCCTATTTTGCTTACGCCCCTCTAAAACGGCATCCGCTATACCTCTGGCATATAAACTAATTGCGCGACCAGAATCATCATTGCCAGGAATAACATAATCTATTCCCTCTGGAGAGCAATTGGTATCAACAACCCCTACAACTGAGATACCCAATTTTTTGGCCTCAGCAATAGCAATTTTCTGATATCCAACATCCACAACAAACAAAGCATCAGGCAAATTAGTCATTGCAGATATACCTCCCAAACTACACCGCAATTTCTCTAATTCCCTCCGTTTCATAAGCATCTCTTTCTTGTGAAGAGATTGAACCTTTTCCTCGTCGGAAAACAACTCCTCCATCTCATGTAAATGTTTAATTGACTGACGTACGGTCTTAAAGTTAGTAAGCATCCCCCCCAACCAGCGGTGGTGAACATACGGCATACCACAACGACTCGCCTCCTCAGCAATTATATCTCTTGCTGAGCGCTTAGTTCCAACAAACAAAACGTATCCATTGTTAGACGACAACCCGGTAACAAAACGGAGGGCATCACGGTACATTTTCACCGTCTTTTCCAAATTTATGATATGGATCCGGTTACGCTGTCCAAAAATATACGGAGCCATCTTGGGATTCCAAAACCTGGAGCGATGCCCAAAATGGCAACCAGCCTCTAACATTTGACGAATAGTCACTTTCATTAATAATATCCTCTAGCAAGGGTTAGGCACTAACATAGGACAGAGAATCCAGCACCCTTTGCTTGCCCTATGCGCGATTTTAAGATACAAAAAGACCAATCATTCTACGAGACTTAGTTGCGGTACGCAAACTACTTTATGAGGTAAGTGGAATAAAAATTAGTCCCTGAACAAACACTAAAGGGGATATGATGTAATTACATGTTTAGTAGAGATAAACTGTAGCGGAGAACATATGTGCAGTGATAGTAATTCTGTTTTAATAAAAAATTCCGACGAAATCAACAAAATGCGTACAGCAGGAAAGTTAGCATCAGAGCTGTTGGACTTTATAACTCCCTACGTCAAGCCAGGAATAACTACCGAGGAATTGGATAAACTCTGTCACAACTACATGGTAGATGTTCAAGAATCCATACCTGCCCCCTTAAATTATTGTCCACCTGGATATACACCTTACCCTAAATCCATTTGCACATCGGTAAATCATGTCATATGTCACGGAATACCTAACAATCGTCCCTTAAAAGATGGTGACATCGTAAACATAGACGTCACAGTAATCAAAGATAGCTATCACGGAGACACAAGCAGAATGTTTTTCGTAGGAAAAGTCACCCCACATGCAATCAGATTGGTTGAAAAAACATACGAAGCTATGTGGATAGGAATAAAACAGGTTAAACCTGGTAACACACTGGGAGACATAGGCCACGCTATACAATCATTTGCGGAGAAAATAGGTTTTTCTGTAGTTAGAGAATTTTGCGGCCATGGAATAGGAAAAAAATTCCATGAAGCACCGCAGGTACTTCACTACGGAAAACCCAAATCAGGCATCCCCTTGGTCGCCGGCATGGTATTCACCATAGAGCCTATGATCAACCAAGGTAGTCGACACATCAAGGTGCTAAAAGACGGATGGACCGTAACCACAAAGGACAGAAGCTTATCTGCACAGTGGGAACACACTGTTTTGGTCACTGAAACAGGGTATGAGGTTCTAACAATTTAGCCGGACACACCCCACAATCGTAATCCACGTCAAAGGGAGAGTCGTGTACAAATTCAACCAAAAATGACCGCCATTTTCCAAGATCAGACGCAGAAAGCGGCAAATTGTATAGTTGAGCCAAACCCGCTGCAAGTGACAAGTAATTCTCAGAGTAAACCCAAGACGAGTCATCACCGAAACCAACCACTCGCGGCAATAAAGTAACGGCATTGATAACAAAATCTAGATCAACTTGACAATAAAAAGCATTCTGAAGTAACAACAAACCGTTTTGCCACCAATAAGAACCTCTTTGACGACAACATAGGGCCATGAGCCCACCCCAAGCGAAAAAGCGGCTATCATCCCTGCGAGAAATAGACCTACCTAACAACAATTGGCTAACGGAAACTACATCTGGAAAATATGGTTTATCCGTATCAATAGTAAATGCCGGAAAAACTATAGGAAGGGAATACATCTCACTCCAAGCCCTCATCTCTTCATCGTTATCTGCATGATGCCCATGTAACAGAAAATTTCTCACCACTTTATCTGTACATGAACAAGCTGATGATACCAATACTGAACCAAACTGATCATCATTAGCAACTGACGAGTACAAAGACTCCTGCAGGATAGCACCATCACGGTAAATGCCACACTCCACCCGTAACCATCGACGCAACCTAACTGGATCAAAAAATTTCTTAGAGGGCCAATTAGCGCGATCAACACACCACTCCATCCTTAGTAATTTATCATTCCAAACTCTTGTTATACCAAAAGGACCAACGTTACACCGAGGAGACTGTCCTGATGATAAAGAATCATTAATCGTCTCCGAGTCAGAAGATGAGCGCCAAATTTGAACCCCAAGTAATGCCCACAAAACCTCAATAAAACGACGCAGCTTAAGACAAGTGTAAGATGCCCCATGACGAAAATCATACAGAATATATTTATTGTTCTGATTACAAAACTTTTTAGACTTCTTCTTGCCAACCTTTGCAGCTAACACTTTCATTGAATCATGATCTACTTCTCGCAATACCATCAACCACAAAGATCCTATACGAATCATGAGTGGGTAACTAACACTATCATCCGCAATTGCTTCGATCAAAAGAGCAACACTACCAATGGTAATCCACGCCGGTGAATATCGTAACTTTTTCCCAAGACGACTAACCAAAAGTCGATAATTGTTACAACCAATATTTTTATAATTCTGCAGAAAATGATGAACATCAGCGGATGAATTAGACAATAAAGCAGAAGCTGCCGCCAAATCAACCTCTCTATCAGTATGAGGAATCCACTGATCACATGACAAAATTAATCCACCAGAAAATTTTTCCGGCAAAATACCTGACACCTCACTCAACTTTTTACACACGGCATCAGATGTAATCGCAACATATTGCCTTACACTAGAACGAATCAACTTCAGCAGGGTAACAAGTAAAACATTACGATCATCTTCTTTTACCCACGGCAATTCTTTCATTCTATTTTCTATCAAATGATGAAACACCAAGAACAGTGACTCAATCTCGCTATTACCGTAATAGGAAACAAGATTTTTTCGCAAACAGCTCTCTTGGTCATCAGTCACAGCATCCATTACTGAAGTCATAGAAATTACTGCTTGCGCCAATAATATTAGCCTTGAAAATGAAGGCAAGACATTGGTCAACCTAAGACAGTAGGAAAAATAGCTCTCTTGATCCAAGCGCTTTAAGAACAATAATCTGTGCTGAAAATTAGAAGAAAAAAGCTCTGCATCTCGATAAGCATCCAAAACATGCTCCCACTCTGTATTTTTTTCCCCTGTTTTAACAAATGGTGGAAAAACACAATCGAGATTATTAAAAGATTTTCTGAGATCATCTATGGATTTATAATCAATCTTATCAGATGAAGTACGTGGAAACTTATTAACCACAGAACGAAACAGATGAACAGCAATGAACCCAAGCCAAGGATCACTCAAGAACAAATCCTGAATAGAGTTAAATAGATCATGTTTAGAAAAAACAGATGCCAAGCGGCAATATGTATCTGTACCAAGGAGCATGAACAACTGACAAACACGCGCATGAATAACATCGCGATAATCTGAAACCATAAAGGAAGAAAGTCGACTATCCACTATGCGACGCACAATAACAACAGTATCTTCGAAAGAACTCCCATCCAAAGAAATAAGAAAAGACACCAACTCATCGTCCAAAGCACTCACATCTGGATTAGGTGCTATAACTTGTGAAAAAATACTATCCTTTAGAGCAACTTCTTCTGTTGTACAAAAACGAGTTAACAATCTTTCTAGAGCTTGCTGTGAAAAAGGAAAATGAAAAAATTGATCGCGAGAAAGCATCCTACCACCAAAAATTATCGCCCGACACATCATACCTGAGTAGTGATGTGATAAGGAAAAAATCATTGAAAAAAGTTACTATTACCGCAAGGTACGCGTACAGGTTATCCCCAAGGTAAAAACCTTTACAGCAACAATTACCATACATCGGACTAACCCTTTGTATCGACAAAAACACGGCCAATAGTAAAATGAAAAGAAAAAATTAATACCATCTTATATAAGTATTTCCCATAGATCTCGGGAATAACTGTATTTACCCAAGTCAATTAGGTTGCCATAATCTCTCTCACAGACAATAATCTAGTGGGAGAGTGTAAAGATGAACATTCGAAGACCCATATACTTTATTTGGTACGATAGAGACAGTAGCAGCATAAGTCGTAGTATAGTTGTGGGAGTATATTATGTAACTCGTCTTTGTTTATTGCGCCTAGAGATTTCCAGCGATAACTATACATTAGAGTAAACTTTGTGTGTTCTTTCCCCGTTAATAAATCAGCTTAGCAGTGTGATTTTTAGGAGTTTTTGATGTGAGCCAAAGATGGTTGGCTATTTGTTTGGCACTGCTTTTCTTTTTATATTTTTGGCCTTGCTTTACTGCTAGAGCCGCTGAAGGTAGCGGCCGTAGTTTTTCTTTCGCTATATACGACCTCGATAATGATCGCTGGATTAAAAAAAAGGACGAACACGCTCCTATGCTACCAGCATCAACCATGAAGCTTGTAACTGCAATCGCGGCTCTTGACACGCTAGGACCGGGATACCGCTGGACCACTAAAATTTACTCTGACAGCAAACCAAATAAGGATGGAAAAGTATCCAAACTTTGGATTGTAGGATCCGGCGATCCCATGTTTCTGGATGAAGACTTTGACCTCATGCTAAATTCTATCTATGAAAGTAACATAAGAAAGATAGATACGTTAGCAATTGACTTGCATCTTTTTGACCACAAATTTCTAAACACACTCGGCGATAAAAATATATTTGCCCCTTACAACATTGGTCCATTTCCATTTGTGGTCAATTACAAAACAACCGAAGTGGACATATTACACCATGGAAACATGGTATTAGTTACTGCTAATAATTACTTACCTGACAGTGTATCAATAGACAGTCGCATAAAATTATCATCAATACCGTGCTCTCAAGCGTCTATAGACGCATACTACCTACCGGAAAAATATAAATCCAAGGGAAAAATTATTGTACGTGGTACTGACTCGGTGAAATGCTCTCATCATGAAATTTATCTTTCGTTCATGACTCACCGACAATACATAGAAAATTTGTTTCGAAAACGTTGGCGTGAAATTACTGGAAATTATCTTATCAGGAGTGTTTTTGATGATGTGCCTAAGAAAAATGCCATTTTAATAGCCACACACCAATCTCATCCATTATCAACAACTTTGATTGGCATGAATAAATTTAGCAACAACCTAATGTCATCTCTGACATTCTTATCGCTGGGATATGCATCTAATGAAAAAAAAGCAACTTTCGAAGCAGCCCACAAAAAATTACTAGCTTGGCTAAAAGAAAAAAAAATAAGTACAAAACACATTGCAATTAAAGATGGATGTGGTATCTCTAAAGATACCCGCGTAACGGTGTATTTCTTATCAGAACTGCTGCGACACGCCTTTCATCAAAAATACTTTCCTGTTCTTCTTAATTCCCTGCCTATCGCTGGAAAAGACGGAACCTTATCCTATCGCTTCAACAACAGCAAGCTAAAAGACCACGCCTTCATGAAAACTGGAACACTAAACAATGTGCGAGCGCTAGCGGGATACTGGAAAACACCAAACAACCACTGGTACAGCTTCGCGGCAATAATAAACTGTAAATACAAATGCAACGATGACGATCTGGCGTGGCTTGACAAAAAAACAGAGAAAATATACATGTCGCTAGTGAAAAATTCCACCAAAGGATAAGTGTAAAGCTCGCCCAAAAAATGGACAAGCCTTACACTTGTAATCTAAAAATCGTCACGTAGACAAAACGACCGGAGTAAAAAGCCAAGTCTGGTTGTTTATACCTACACCCCAATCTTCCTTACAAGCATCAGCAACTATGCTAGAGGAACTAGGATGACCAGGATCACCATCTGAATAGCAGTACACAATACCAATGGAATCAGTAGCTGCAGTCTGATAGGTATCGTACATCAAAAATTTCTGCACAGACCACCCACCCCATGTAGAAACAGTCTGATGAGAAAGCACATAGCCTGCAGTCATCGACAACACTAACTTATCATCTACAGCACTAATAAGATCACCTTGAGCAAACCCAGTACGAGAAAACTCGCGCCACCAAAGCTGGTGCTTTCCTTTATCCGTAAGAGGATCAGCACAAGGTTCTTGAGAATTGGGCTGCATCTCACCAGTAACAGTCACACACAAACCATAATCGGTCCAATTGACTAAATCCCAGTGATGCAACTGCATGTACACATTAGGAGCACTTATTCCTGAATGCGGCAAGGTAAAAAATACGACTCGGGGAGCACGAGAAGAATCACAAGATACGGCATACACAGGCACATTATTAGTGTTACCGGCACTCAAACATAGCTCACTCTTAATATTTTTGATGCGCCCGTGAGGTAAAAATATCCACTGCAAACTAGGATCATTTTTATCGCACTTGACAAAAGATAAAACATCACCCCGATCAGCGTAGCACATAACAGACTTATCTGAACCCTTAAAAGTTATAAGATACTTTTTCCGAGGGTCTTCAGTATTAGTACTAGAAGGCACTATGCTGAGATTACCAATAGAGACCCCTTTACGATTTTCTCGACAGGACATTGAGATAAGGAGCTTAGAACTAGAATTTTCATCTACACCCAAGCAAAGTCCATTACCTGAAGCAAACACCGTCGGAATTCCAATAACACGTTCACTAAAGTACATCATAGTATCTGGGTTTTTAAGTCCTGATTCATCTACTGGATTCGCAAAAGACCCAGCCAAATCAGCCAAACACCAAACCTTACCCATAGCTTGATCATCTATACAAAACTGCGAGGTATGATCTTCAGAACTACCAAGGCTACCAAAACGCCACACCGAAGCTGACGAAGAATTTTTCATACAATCTACCAGAGATAAATGCGGAGTAGTGGTAGATGAAAAAATTGGGACAAAACACTCTGTTGGGTCAATAGCATAATGTAGCTTTTTAGTGAAACCAGAAGGAGAGCTAACAAGATCACTATGGAGTATGGTGTAGTAAACATCAGAGCCTCCAGATCCTGGTTGCCAATCAATATCAACTTTTTTATCTTTATGATGAACAACAGGAACTGCTGCACGATTGGTCTTGGCAGAAATAATGTTTCCTACAGAAGCCCCAGAAAAAGAGTTTACAAACACAGACGAACAATCGGTACCAGTTTGGGTACTGATTGCTCTCCACAGCTGAGAAGGATCATCCGAGAACGCATCAAGCTCCACCACTGAGCCAACCTTAAAATCTCTATTGACAGTCAAGGCTTGATACATATTCGAGGCATCTAATATAGCAAATGCACCGGGACTAGAACGAGATGAGGAAATAAACCAAGCCTGAGAATCGCTTCCATCGAACTTGCTAATTACTAGGTGAGCAGGAACGAGCTTGGTTCCTTTCACTACGGTAATAGCATAATCCTTATCTTCCCCCCAAACAAGGTTAATAAACAAATATTTCGAAGATGGCAAAAAATCAACTCTAGGTATCCATACTTGTTTAAAGCTGAAAACATTCTTATTGTCTAAAAACACACCACCACGATTAGAGCTATTATTTTCCGCAGAGATAAAAAATTCTTCCGACAAAACAGGTTTCAAGAAAACACTACTACATAAAGATTGAGGATCAACCGTAACAGGAGAGTGATAATTAGATTTTGACAACACCGCTTCGGTGCAATTTTCACCAGTTTCAGTATCTTTAGGAACCCAATAATTCCATTCCTTGGGGTGAACCGAACACGATTGGAAACGAAGAATATCGGTGCCTGGGGCTCTATGAAAGTACTCAGTAATTGGAGACAGGCAAACACTAGTTTGTACCTTCTCCTCGGCCACGGGAGAACGTAAAGTAATTACATCTGGCAAACCCTCAACAGGAACAGCCTCCACAATAGACCACGGAGAATAATCCAAAGGCACCAATTCAGCCTGAAACCAAAATGATCCAAAAAACTCTATACCCCAAATCTTACGCTCATTGTCAGCCAGGGAAACATAGAACATCGCCTTACTACTATCAGGTATGATAGAGCTGTACGCGTTAAACAGGGACCACTTTTGCCCCCTTCCGCCAATGTTGTAATCGGCACTTAGAAAGGTTCGCATAAATTCTCGGTCATCAACGCTGATAACATAATCCTTGTTCATATAGTGTGTAAAAAACACATTTTTACACGATGAAGCCGTAGCAGACGAAATGCCCACCACAAACGACACCAGAAACAAGGACAAAGTTTTAATAAAATCAAGCATTTGACTATTCCCCCCTGTACAATGACGCAAAAACATGCGCACATACGGCAATAATACAACATATCAGTAAAAAAAATACATAGGCCCCTTGCACATAAAAGCAATTACAAGAGCTTAGAGTAAAAAATTATAAGTTATAATTGTAAAACCGTCCCGAGCCACAGACCAACACGATTTACCATTTTCAGATAATTGGTAACCGACCATGAAATGCCTGTAATACCTAAATGCAACAGACAACACAAAGCTGCAACCTAGGCAAACTCCCCATGGTACAACAAATGGAATTAAATCCGTATCATCGATATCCCAATAAAGAACTCATTTTTCAAAAATCACAACCATCATGATTGTAATTTACGCCCATTTTTATCATCATATACGTAGTAAAATAATTCACCTGGACGCACTAAACCCAATCGGTAACGAGCTCGCTCAATCAATACATCCTGTCGACCACGCATCAAATTTTGAACTTCGGCCTCTAGCCTCCTGTTTCGTCTCAACAAGGTCTCGTTATAGGAAATCCAGGTGCTGAGCTCCTCTTGGCGAGACCAAGACTTTAAAAGCCCTTCCTTACCAAACCACAGAGAGTACTGAGCAACGGCGATTAAAACAAGCAAAATAATTGTAATTAGATTGCACCTTATAGTCATCAATTTTTAAGCCACGAGAATGCAGTTTTTCCTGAAAAATAACAACTTTCACCAAGATCTTCTTCTATACGTATCAGCTGATTGTACTTAGAAGTCCTATCTGCCCTACAGGGAGCACCTGCCTTAATTTGTCCAGCACTCCAAGCAACAGAAAGATCGGCAATAAAACTATCACTAGTCTCTCCAGAACGATGAGAAACAACCGTACCATAACCGGAACGACGAGCTAAAAAAAAGGTCTCAAACGTCTCAGTTAAAGTCCCAACCTGATTAAGCTTCAGCAAAATAGCATTAGCAGAGTGAGTATCAATACCCCTACGCAGGAAAGAAGCCTGTGTAACAAAAAGATCATCACCCACGAGCTGCACTGTATCACCCAAGCGCTGGGTCAACAATTGCCAACCCTCCCAGTCGCTTTCAGCCATCCCATCTTCAATGGAAACAATAGGAAATTTACCACAAAGATCAACTAAGTATGAAGAAAAATCGCTTGAGCTAAGCTCATCACCAGAAATTTTATACCGACAATCACTGAAGAACTGGCTACTAGCACAGTCCAAAGCAATCCACACATCTCTCCCTGGCTCAAAACCAGCTAGATGCATAGCATCCATCAATAAACTCAGTCCCTGCTCAATACTACTCAAGTGAGGAGCAAACCCTCCCTCGTCACCAACCATAAATGAAAGACCGATTTCTCTAAGCTTAGTTTTTAGTGATTGAAAAATCAAAACACCGCAGTGCAAAGCATCACGAAAGTAATCACCACAGACAGGAACAATCATCATTTCTTGGAATGGCAATCCATTATCAGCATGCACACCGCCATTGATTATATTCATCAAGGGCACTGGCAACTGCATAAGTCCACAACCTCCTATATACCTGGTCAACGGCAAATTACTTGCAGCAGCTGCTGCTCTGGACACAGCCAAAGAAATAGCCAACAAAGCATTAGCACCCAATCTAGCTTTGCCCTTAGAATGATCAAGATCTACCAGCAACCGATCAATATGAACCTGACAGCTGGGATCCATACCCAACAAAGCATCGCGAATTTCACCTCGTATATGCTCAACAGCACCTTGAACACTCTTTCCCTGATAGTAGTTCATATCCCCATCGCGCCACTCGCAAGCCTCAAATATTCCAGTTGAAGCGCCTGAAGGAACACTAGCACGACCAACAATGCCAGAATCCAAAACTACATCAGCCTCAACAGTAGGATTGCCTCTAGAATCCAATATCTGGCGTGCTCTAACATCAGCAATCTTGTGGGGCATAACGCTCTTCCTCCATTACCCTTCCCTCTCTAGTACATGAAAAAATCTGTGCTGCTCTGATAAAACTGATAAACAAGGGATGACTAGAAAACGGTGAAGAAGTAAACTCCGGATGAAACTGACAAGCCAAAAACCAGGGATGATCTGGTATCTCAACTACTTCACAAACCCCATCAGGAGAGCGGCCACTAACAACCAAACCAGCTTTCTCTAGTACAGGAATGTAGGTACCGCTAACCCTATATCTATGGCGATAACGCTCAAAAACATCCTTAGAATCATAGGCATTAGCAACTAGAGAACATTGAGTCAGAACAATCATCTGCTCTCCCAACCGCATCGTACCGCCTATTCCTGAACACTTGTCTCCCTTCATCAAGGTCGTCATTGGATAAGGAGTAGTAGCAAAAAATTCTACGCTATGTGCACCCTTCAAATTACAAACATTGCGGGCATACTCAATAACCGCCAACTGCATACCCAAGCAAATTCCCAAAAATGGGATCCCACTTTCTCGCGCATGCTTAATTGCCAATATCTTACCCTCAATTCCACGAGACCCAAATCCACCGGGAACTAAGATGGCATCAGCGGCAGAGAAAAAATCACTACTACAATCCTCCAGTTCCTCAGAATCAACATACGAAATGGATATATTACATCCAGTGTGAATACCCGCATGAATCAAAGCTTCGCGCAGAGACGTATAAGACTCATGGTAATCGATGTACTTTCCTACCAAAACAAGATTTATATCCTGCTTAACATCATTCATTCGGTTCAAAATGTCATGCCATGATGACAGATTCGGAGACGAATCACAAAGCCGCATCCGTTTACAAATAAGCTCATCCAATCCTTGTTCATGTAGAACCAGAGGAACACGGTAAATCGACTCCACGTCATACGCGGAAATAACGGCATTCTGGGGTAAATTACAGAACAGCGCCATCTTTTTGCGATGTTCGTCTGAAACAAGCTTAGAGGACCGAGTAACCAAGGCATGTGGCTGTATCCCTATCTCTCTCAAATGGCGCACAGAGTGCTGAGTAGGTTTTGTTTTTAACTCTCCAATAGACAGTGATGGGACCAAAGTCAAGTGAACGAAAAAAACATCATGGGAGTCAACTTCCAAGCTCATTTGCCGGATTGCCTCTAAAAATGGCAGCGACTCAATATCACCTACAGTACCACCGACTTCAACAACCGCTAAATCGTAGTCCCTAGCAGCTAGATTAATAAAATACTTTATTTCATCTGTAATATGAGGAATAACTTGAACCGTTTCACCCAAATACTGACCAGAGCGTTCCTTAAAGATAACAGACTCATAAATTTGACCAGTTGTAAAATTATTTACACGGGACATTTTTACGCCAGTAAACCTCTCGTAATGCCCTAAATCCAGATCTGTTTCTGCACCATCAGCAGTAACAAATACTTCGCCATGCTGGAATGGATTCATAGTTCCAGGATCAACATTAATGTAAGGATCCATCTTTATGTTGGTAACGGACAATCCACGCGAACGCAAAAGTGAACCTAAAGAAGCAGCTGTAATCCCTTTTCCTAAAGAAGATACAACGCCACCAGTAACAAAAATATACTTAGCCATAAGAAGTTGGGAAAGAGCGCGGCCCTGTTGGCGTGGACCAACAAAAAAGCCTTGATTAGTATTATCCGACGTCTTCTCAAGCCACGAAATCATCACAACGCCAGTACCTACGATTGCTACAAAACAAAGTAATAAAGTAGTATTATACCGTTAGAAAAGAAAGCAAACACCATGATTAGTTACTTTTTCAAGCTCATGTTTACTATCGCGGCTTTTGTTGTTGCGATTTGGCCAGCATGGGCAGAAGAACAGGCGCCGTCAATAGATGTTGACCCTGATTGGTCATTAGTTGGTCATTTGGCCTTATCGTTTATCGTCATTATAGTTTTGATTATGCTGTTCCGACTATTTCTGATGAAGTGGCAGCCCCTGCGTGCAAATCCCAGGCTTCCCATTCGCGTCATCGGTGGTGTTTCCCTAGGGTCGCGTGAACGGGTCATAGCGGTTGATATTGAAAGCGAGCGTTTCTACTTGGCGGTTTGCCAAGGAAACATTAGTGTAATTCATCATTCGTCATCTTCTCGATCGCAGAATTCGGAAGTCACTGCTGAAAAAGAACTGTCCGATAAATTTCGAGAGTTGATAAAGGGTAAGGGTTGACGCCTCAGTTTTTTAATAGAAAGAACTGAAAGGCAAACCAGTGATGCGATTAGCACACCTGTGTCCCCATGGAACCTCTGAAAAGGAGTCTTTCCACTATATCCTGACACGACCGTCTCTAGAACAGCGGCTTGAAATAATGGCAGTGACTTTGCATTACCATCAACACCGATGTACCCAGTTGGACCGGAATTACTGATAAACAAAGTGGGACGACCGTTTTCCAAAGATCGCATTTGCCCAACCTGGAAGTGCATATGTGGTGCAGCGGAGCGACCGAACCAAGCATCATTGCTCATAGTCAGCAAAATAGTAGCAGCCTCCCCTCGATCGCGAACATAATCAGAGAATGCATTCTCATAGCAAATATTACCGGCTATGGCCTCTTTATCCAAAAACATAGGAGGCTGGTGATCATCACCGGAAGAGTAGCTTCTTATTTTTGATACCCAAGGATTTAAAAATAACCTCAACCATGGCCATTGGTACTCTCCTAAAGGCAGCAAAAAAAACTTACGATATACTCTATCCACACAACCACTGGGATTAACAAGAACCATAGAATTATAGTAGAGTCCATCAACCCTCTGATGTACTCCTGAAATCAAGTATGGAGCACGATTAAAATTACGAAACAATCGTTTCACCAATTTTGACCAAAAAACATCTGATGGTTCATCAACAGTAAAAGGAATACCTGCCTCTGGAAAAACAACCCAATCAGCACTAGAGAAATTATTCATCAACAACTGATATCTAAGAATAACTTTAAAAATGGTAAGTGGAATATCATCACTTATGGAAGACACCGGCAAATTGGGTTGAACTAGCAAAACCTTGTGAGAAGATCCGGCAATTTTGTGGGTCCAGCTAACTCCCCTAAGAAACATAGACAACAAAATGAATATAAAAAACAAAATTGATCTTGGAAAAATAGCCTCCCGTCGAAAAACAACACGATAAAAACTAGCACAAAAGAATATCATTATAAAATTGATACCATTCATGCCTAAAATTGGCGCCCATACGCTAAGTGGGCTAGGTGGAGTCTGAGAATACCCGAAAGAAAACCATGTGCCACCAACAGCATAGTGTGAGCGCAAGTACTCACTTACAGCAAAAGAAGCGGCAAAAGCCAGAGGCGAATGATCTAAGGTAAAACTTAATACGAACCCTGGCAAAAACAAGATAATTACAAAACTAAAAAACAGGCAAACCGAAATCATCAGCCACACCGACGGCACACCTGTAAAGCTGTGCATAGCATCCACTATCCACAAGGAAGCGGACAACATAACCGAAATGCAGAAGGTAAAAAATACCAGAACTGATAACTTTAAAGATGAGGCAGTTACAAAGGAAGAGTAGAGCACAACTATGCATATGGGAGTCAACCACCAAAAGCAAAGAGGATAAAAACTCAAAACATACATGCCACCAGATAAGCACGCCAGAATACATCTAAATAGAAATGACTCCTTATAATCACGAAGAACTTGAAGGAACACGCTCAATCCTCAGAGAATGCAAACGCCTCGCATCAGCCTGAATAACAGAGAATTTCCAACCATCAACAAAAATTAACTCTCCTCGTTGTAGTACCTTACCCGCATGATGCAATATTAATCCGCCAACAGTATCAAAAGAATCATCCAAAAAATCCGATCCTATAGCTTCATTAAGTGCCGCAATCTCAACGGATGCCTTAACACGCCAACTACCATCATCGTCACACACTATATCATCACCTGGCTCATCGAAATCGAACTCATCCTCAATATCACCAACTATCATCTCGAGAACATCCTCGATGGTAACCAAACCACTAACACCACCATATTCATCTACCACAATCGCCATATGATACCGCTTCATTCTGAAATCCCGCAGCAACAAATTAAGTGGCTTAGATTCCGGAACAAAAACTACTGGACGAACATTGTCGTGCAGATCAAAACCATCTTCTGAAAGACTACGAATAAAATCTTTTGCCAAAAAAATACCCACAACTGTATCTTTTTTGCCATCTACAACAGGAAAACGGGAATGTCCGGTATCGAGAATAACAGACAAAATCTGCTGATTGGTCCAAGATATATCGATAACCTGCATCTGTGTACGCGGAACGAGTATATCTGTAACAGTCATATCCGAAACATGTAGCGCCCGCTCAACAAATAGGGCATCATCAGAGCCGATAATGTTATTATTTGAGAAGAATCTGACCACCCGCACCATAAAGTACCGTGCAGTCTTTGTCTGAAAGGATCTAGCAAGACAAGCCACAAAAAACCACAGCAACCTAGGCCGCCATCCGCCTAGTCGTGATGAATCATCGCCTTCAGTCATATGTCCCTAATGTATCGAGTCGAAAGGCAATGATAGCACAAAATTTTTAATCTTCAGGAAAGACCGATATATACGTACACTAGCAATACTAAATTTTCCAGTACCTACCAAGAGGCACAATCATGAGTTTTTCCGCATTAGAGAAAAAGTCCCTATTTTTCATATCGCTTCTCTATGTTTTCAGATTATCAGGTAATTTCCTCATATTACCCCTTTTCGAGCCTTACTCTAGATCTCTATCTGGGGAAAGCAATGCCTTACTAATAGGATTAGCTCTAGGAATATTTGGGTTTGGTCAAGCTGTCATGCAGCTTCCACTGGGGTGGCTATCAGATAGAGTCGGCAGAAAAATAATCATTATTTCCTGCTTGTCAATATTCTCAGTAGCCACGTATGGGTGTTTCATTGCAAAATCAATAGGTGAATTAGCCCTAGCTCGCCTATTGCAAGGATTGTGCGCTTATTCGTCAGTTCTATCTGCTTTGATGGCAGACTATACTCAACCCAAAAATCTAACAAAAGCATCAGCATTAATTGGCGTAATAATAGGAATAACATTCATATCCTCATTCAGTGCTTCACCGCTTATTGCTCGTCACACTGGAATTAAGAACATATTCTTGATAATAATTTTTCTATCATTTCTATCTCTAATAGTAACCACCTTATTTCTACCCCCTGAACCACCAATAAAAGACATTTCTCAAAAACCTAGTTTTAAGCTTTCCGTCGCAATATTTCATAAAACACCATGTCTGTGGCTCATTACTTTCTCATTTATGACATTACACGCCGTTTTATCAGCATGCTGGATGGTATTTCCAACAACTCTGTCAGGATTGGGTTACTCCCTTGGACAGCAGGGAAAAGTATATGGTTCGGTTATGATTTCATCATTCGTTGTTATGGTTGCACTAGTACTGCTAGCTGAAAAAGCTAAGAGTAAGCGCTTGACAATAGTTAGTGGATTTACCCTTATGTTCATCGGTCAATCTACATTATTTTTTGCTGTACATAAAAAATTGTTATTCATAATAGCAATGACTGTTTTCTTCTCTGGATTTAACTTGCTGGAGGCATACCTCCCAGCAACTATGGCTCGCCTAGCTCCTAAGAAAATACGCGGAACGGCAATGGGTATTAGCAGTACAGCGCAATTCATGGGAATTTTCATGGGAGGCCTACTATCAGGGATAATTATTCGCTACTTACCTAATAGGAAAACAATATTTTTTATCAATGCTCTTGTATGTCTCGTTTTCTCCTGGGTAATTTGGTTACAATGGAATACTTATTCCAAACAAACAGAGGAGAAAAACCGTGGCTTCAATGAATAAGGTAATGTTAATTGGACACTTAGCAGCAGATCCTGAAGTTAGGTTTACAAGTAATGGTGACCCTGTTGCTAATATACGCCTTGCTACTAGTTCATCATGGAAGGATAAAACTACTGGAGAAAAGAAAGAACAAACTGAATGGCACAGGGTAATATTCTTTGGCCGTCTAGCAGAAATTGCTGGCGAATACCTAAAAAAAGGCAAAATGGTTTACATAGAAGGCAGACTGCAAACCCGCAAGTGGCAAGATCAGAGCGGTCAGGATCGTTACACAACTGAGATCATAGCGTCAGAAATGAATATGCTAAGCAGCAAATCTCAGGATCAAAGTGATAATTCCTCAACTGATGCAACTATGATGGCTGCTAGTGCCAGTAGCACAACCCAGTTTGCCGGTATTGATGACGACATTCCGTTCTAATGACGAGCCCCCATGGTAAAATCCCCGCATGACAATATAATTATACGAGGCGCTAAAACACATAATTTACAGAATATTGACGTAGTTATTCCAAAAAATAAGCTCGTCGTAATTACGGGACCATCTGGGTCTGGAAAGTCTTCGCTGGCATTTGACACTTTGTTTGCAGAGGGTCACCGTCGCTATGTTGAGTCATTGTCTACCTATGCTAGACAGTTCCTTGGAGTCATGGACAAACCAGATGTAATAAGCATATCTGGTTTGTTACCGGCAGTAGCGATTGAGCAACGCACATACAGCGGAAGCCCAAGATCAACAGTTGGCACCATTACAGAAATCTATGATTACCTGAGATTACTTTATGCCCGAGTTGGAATTCCCCAGTGTCCAACCCACGGCATGGATTTAAGTTCATACTCCTTAACACAAATTGTGGATGATATAATTTGCACACATACTGAAGAAAAATTGTTTGTTCTAGCACCATGCAAAATACTACCGGGTATACATATACAAGAAGCACTGCAAAAGCTAATCCAACAAGGATTTATTAGATTTATTGCCGATAATGTCATATATTATGAGGAAGAAATTAGCAAATTAACCAAGATTAAATCTTCCCTATTTGTAGTAGTTGACCGAATAATAGTTCGCAACAATTGCCAAGAACGCTTAACTGATTCGATAGAAACAGCAATTAGAATCGGGTCAAATAAAATCAGCTGTTTTTATCCAGAGTTAAACCTTTACCAAAATTACTCAACTCAATACCATTGCCCACTTTGTGATTACTCCATTCCGCCTCCAGCTCCAGCTCTTTTCTCTTTCAACAGCCCACATGGGGCCTGTCCTGGATGTCGTGGTCTCGGTCATCAAAGTGACTGGTCAATAGAAAAAATTGTCACATATCCCCAACTTTCAATTAAAAATGGGGCTATACCTTTGATCAGCAAGTCTTATCCGGAACAACTTGGAAAAATGATTGAAGTTATCAACCACTATCAAATACCAACAGATCAAAGCTTCCAAAATCTGCAAGAATCAGTGCGGCATACCTTACTTGATGGAAATGACAATTATCCTGGATATCAGGGCTTTTTAAATTTTCTAACAAATAGATACTGCCAAGCACAAAATGCCTCTCATCGAGAAAAAGAGGAACTACAAAAATACCGAGTAACCATTTCTTGCCGTAGCTGTCAAGGAGACAAGATCAATAACCAAGCCAAAACGATAAAAATTAATAATTTCCCTATCAATAAAGTCATGAAAATGTCATTGCTTGAAAACAAAACATGGCTTTCAAATTTATCTATTACTGGATACCGCAAAGAAGTGGCCAACAAAATAATAGCTGAAATACAAAAACGACTTCAATTTTTAATTGACGTTGGGGTTGGTTATTTGACATTGGAACGACCAACTGATTCATTATCAGGAGGAGAAGCTCAAAGAATACGCTTAGCTTCACAAATTGGTTCAGGATTAACTGGAGTTTTATATGTGCTAGATGAGCCATCTATAGGACTACACCAAAAAGACAATGAACTTTTACTCAAAACACTAACCAGACTTAGGGACATAGGTAACTCAGTAGTTGTAGTTGAACACGATGAGGACGCAATACGTTCAGCTGACCACATAATAGACATGGGTCCATTAGCAGGAAGTGATGGAGGGAAAATAGTTGCGGAAGGATCCATCGAAGACATACTATCATCGCCATCCCTTACAGGTAAGTATCTATCTCGGTCTATAACAATGCCCCAACCTGAGATAAGAAAGCGTCCTCGTACAAACAGGAAGGTTATCCTGAAAGGTGCCTCTGGCAATAACCTTAAAAAGGTCAATGTTCACATACCAGTGGGATTGCTAGTATGTGTAACTGGTATTTCAGGGTCAGGTAAATCAACTCTGATCAATGACACGTTATACCCTGCAGTAGCACAATATCTCAAGCTAAAAACTAATACTCCGTCGCCGTACGACTCAATAATTGGTGCCGCTTTCTTCGATAAAACAATAGTTATAGATCAACATTCGATTGGTCGTTCATCTAGATCAAATTTAGCATCTTACATGGGCATACTACCGATCATAAGGGAACTACTAGCATCTACATCGTTAGCGCGTCAACGAGCCTACACTCCAGGAAGATTTTCTTCTAACAATAAAGGTGGACGCTGTGAACACTGCACGGGGGAAGGGCAAATAAAGGTTGAAATGCTATTTTTGCCAAACATGTTTATTCCTTGCAATGTTTGCAATGGAAAAAGGTTTAGCAGGGAAACTTTAGAAATTTTCTACAAAGAAAAGAATATCACTGATATTTTAAACATGACGGTCGATGAAACTGCCACATTCTTTGAATCTCACCCCTCAATTCAAAAGAAAATCAGCATACTAAAAGATGTAGGACTTGGATACATGCCCCTAGGACAACAAGCACAGACACTATCTGGGGGAGAAGCACAAAAAATAAAACTAGCGCAAGAAATGTCCCGCACACAAACGGGAAAAACGCTTTACCTACTAGACGAACCTACAACAGGACTACACTTTCACGATATCCATAAATTACTGAACATACTACTTCATCTACGCGACAAAGATAACACCGTGGTGGTAATAGAACACAATATAAACGTCATCAAAGCAGCGGATTGGGTTATCGACATGGGACCTGGAGGTGGCAATGACGGGGGGAAAATAATAGCTACAGGAACTCCCGAGCAAATAGCAGAAAACAAAGACAGTGCTACTGGACATTATCTCAAACAAGCACTATCCCAGAATAAAACTAGTCATCACGGCAGCAATGCTTCGGATAAAAAAACAAACTAAACAACAAACCAAGAAGAGATACAAAAACGGTGTAATAGGTCGCGGAGTAAATAGAGCCAAAGTGAAAAACATTGTACATGATTATAACAGGAACTAACCCCCCCAGTAAGCCGTGCCCCATGTTATAAATAAACGATACCGATGTATAGCGTATTCTGGGAGGAAACATATCCAACAATGCCGCGACGCAAACCCCAAATACCATAGACACGGGAATCATGATAACAAATGAGATCAGCACCATTTTCCAAAAACTCATCCCCACACTGCGACCATCTGGCATATACTTGGCATCTTTCAAGGCCTGTACTAGGCTCGGGCGGTTTTCCAACTCAATTAAACGATTGCCAACAGAAATATATTCTCTAGCAGCCAACTCATCACGAGAAAAATTAATCACATTATCACCCAACCAACGTACAGTTTCCTGGCAAGTGTTAAATGACTTATATCCAACCTTACCTGTAGATAATAAGAAATGCTCCCAAACACCAAATTCACAGTTAGTTGTGGGTCGATAGTGAATGACTATCGGATTCTCAACAATCGCCCTTCCATACGCGGGATAACTAACCTGAACAAGATACTGAAACCCTGGTCTGTAAAACAACACAGTCAGCAAAAAAGCCGCTAGTAAAATAGCCCTTCTACCAAACCTATCAGATAAATATCCGGAATATATCAATATGGGAACATGTAGTAAATAAATGCAAATCAGCATCTTATCTACTATCCCCATATCTACCTTCAAGACATTAACCAAAAACAAAAAGATGATGTAGTCACTTTGGGTAATCCCACTTTCACCTATCATCACGCAAATAAAGGCCAAAAAAATCAACTTCAAGTTTTTTGGAGTGGAAAAGCTCTCCTTAATCGGCGAAGGAGATAGGGCAGATTCCCTAACCATTTTCTCAAATACTGGCGATTCCTTAATCTTTATGCGTGCCAGCAATGACCCCAAGAAAACAAAAAAAGATAACAAAAATGGCAATCTCCAGCCCCAAGAGTTAAAAGCCTCATCATCAATCAGGCTACGAGTAACAAAAAGAACCAAAGCCGTAACGGAAACACCTATTCCTGAAGTAGATAAAACAATCGCAGAAAAAAATCCCCTTCGTTCAAACTTTACATGCTCAGCAATATAAATTGAAGCACCAATAAATTCTCCTCCTAAAGCAAGCCCCTGCAGAACACGCAGTATTACTAGCAAAATTGGAGCTTTAACTCCAACCGTAGAGTAAGTGGGGAGAAGCCCTATGCTAAATGTTGCGATACCCATCATTACTAACGTTATCAGAAAGCTTAGTTTGCGCCCCCAAAGATCACCAACATAGCCAAAAATTAATCCTCCGATAGGACGAGAAACAGACGTAACTGTAATAACAGACAACACCATAACAATCTGTACAACCTTATCCCCTTGGAAAAAAAGTGGCCCCAAGACAGGAGCCATCATAACGTAAACCCAAAAATCGTAGTACTCAAAAACAGAACCAACAGCCGATGCAAAAATAACCTTCTTCATCTCTCCTGTCATATCGTTATTCTTTCCATGATCACAAGTCGCCCACACATACCAACTTAACGTTTAGATAGCTATCAGTACCGTATTTTGATCCCTCACGACCCAAGCCGGATGATTTAATACCGCCAAAAGGGGCATAGGGATTAGAATATATTCCGCAGTTAAAAATAACCATACCAGATTCTAATTTCTCTGCAAACATCATGAAACGACTGATGTCATTAGTGCACACGTAATTAACTAAACCATAATTAGTGCTATTAGATTTTTCAATGACTTCTTCTTCTTCATGAAAACGATACAAAACCACAACCGGACCAAAAATTTCCTCGTTAGCAATACGCATTGACGTATCTGCATTCTCTATAATAGTTGGTTCAAAAAAGCACGGCCCAATGTGAGGCAAACGCTTACCACCCTTCGTAACAACAGCACCCTTGGAACAAGCATCTTCAATAAGTTCTTCAATCTTACGCACCGCCACTTCATCAATCATTGAGCAGATTTCAGATCCAGGATCTGAGCCTGGAGCAACAACCATGGCCTCAAGACGTTCCATTAGCATTCGCAGAAAAGAATCGTAAATTGAATCCTGCAAGTAAATTCGGTTTGGTGCAATACAAGTTTGCCCTGCAAATCTAAACTTAGCTTCAACCAAATTATCGACGGAATTCTTCAGTACAGCATCGGATAGAACAATAAAAGATGCATTTCCTCCTAACTCCAGAGCAACCTTCTTCAATGTAGGCGCACTTTTTTCCATTAACATTTTTCCCACTGCAGTTGATCCGGTAAAACTCAAATGCGCAACTCTGTCATCAGAGCAAAGAACATCTACAATCTTACTAGGATCTCCCATCACAACATTTATAACTCCGTTAGGAAAACCAGCTTTATCCGCCAAATAAGCCAGAGCTAAAGTTGACAATGGAGCCTTCTCTGCTGGTTTAACTACTACAGTACATCCTGTACACAAAGCTGGAGCAACCTTACGAGTCATCATTGCTGCAGGAAAATTGAATGGAGTAATAGCGGCACATACACCCAATGGTTGTTTTATTACTAAGTAGCGACGATCCTTTTGCGGCGAAGGAATCCAATCACCATATACTCTCTTTGCTTCCTCGGCAAACCACTGAACAAAAGATGCAGCGTACTTAACCTCTCCAATAGCACCATTCAAAGTTTTACCGACCTCAGAAACAATAATACGAGCTAAATCATCTGTATTTTCAAGAATAAGTCTACACCAGTCCATCATTATCTGCGAGCGCCTAACAGCAGTCTCATTACTCCAGGAAACAAAAGCATCAGAAGCTGAATTAACAGCCATATGCACTTGGTCGACTGTAGAACACGAAACATCAGCAATTACCATACCTGTTGAAGGATCATATACAGAAAATTTATCACTACTCTCAATCCACTTACCATCTATAAACAATGAATTTCTCACAAGTAAGGAATCAGACAAAGTATCCAAAAAGGAAGACATAGAGGGAACTTTCTAACTGGTTGGCGTAGAGAAAAGATTAGATTGACTCTACATCTAAAGCAAGTAAACAATGCAGTAATGCATCCGTATACAACAAGAGGGGGCAGTAAACTGCCCCCTCTTTGTGCAAAAATCACCAAAAAACATCAGCTAGCTGGACGATCCGTAGTTGGAAAGGGCCATGAATTCTGAGGAGACAAAACAGCATAATCAGAAGTTTTACTATTCAAAGCTGGAGACGAATCCCCCTTATCTGCACGCTTAGAAACAATTTTCTTCGCAGAAGTTTTCTTAACTACAGATTTCCTCGTTGTTGGCTTCCTAGAAGAGGCCTTCTTAGCACTAGCGGAAACTCTGGCAGACGATTTCCTAGTAGTAGCTTTCTTCTTAGAATCAACACGAGCAACTCTCTTAGCACCCTTCTTAGCTGCTTTAACTGCACCCTTCTTAGTTGCAGCTTTCTTCGCTACAACTTCTTTGGCCGCTACCTTACCTCTAGTAGCAGTCTTCCTCGTCGTTGCTTTCTTAGTACCAGAAGCACCAACACGACCACCTGGTCTACCAACTGCAGGTTTCTTAGCCGAAGCAGACTTAGAAACTGATTTCTTAGTGGAAGTCTTACGATTAGCCAACTTCTTAACAACGCGCTTGAGAGAAGAACCCTTAGCTGTTTTCTTAGCAACTGCTTTTTTGGCAACTGCTTTCTTAGCGGTAGTTTTCTTGGCAACAACCTTCTTCGCAGCAGACTTCCTAGCAACAACCTGCTTAGCGGAAGAAGCCCCCTTCCTCTTGGCAGCAGAAGCAGTTTTAGAAGCAGACTTAGCCGCAGTTTTAGAAGCAGACTTAGCCGCAGTCTTAGAAGCAACTTTAGAAGCAGTTTTCTTAGCAGTAGCCGCAGACTTAGCAACAACTTTCTTTGTAGCTGCTTTAGCGGCAGTAGAAACTGCTCTCTTAGGAGCAGCCGCAACTTTCTTAGCTGGACCACGCTTTTTAGAAGCAAGCTTCTTAACTATACTTTTAACTGCCGTTGCCTTTTTGGCAGTAGATTTTCTAGAAACAGCTTTCCTTGTTGCAGGACTCTTCTCTGCAGCAGCGGACGACTCAGAACCAACAACAACCTTCTTAACGACTTTAGATTTCATTTTTTTAGCCTCTTTTTTAGCGGTAGACTTCTTCCCACCAGCCCCCAACTTCACCTTGGCCTTCGACGAAGACCCCTTCAAACCCACCATAACCAACCTCCACAGTTTCACCATTAACAAAACAGAAGGCAAGGGGGGCTTACCCAAAAATCCCCAACGACTAGAAAAGGCCCTTACAAAACTAGATATTCGTTTATCGCCCCCTCCAAAAACAACCTAGAAGAAACAAATCACAAACTCATTACCAAAACGCAAAATTGATTCTTATATAAAAACCTGCTTTCTAGTTGCAACACTCAATCACACCAGTGTAATTAACTAGAAAAACAGGTTCTTGTCAATTTTTTAAACGCCAATATGCCATAAACGTATCGTTAGTGAGACACTTATGCAAAAAAAATTTGAAATTCTAATCCCAACTGAGAGTACCTCCCGACTGATATTCAGTAACACGAGTCTCAAAGAAATTTTTTTCCTTCTTCAAATCTATCATCTCACTCATCCAAGGAAATGGATTTTCTTGACCAGAGAATAAGGGTTCTAGTCCTATTTGTGCCAATCTACGATTAGCAATAAAGCGCAAATACGAACTAAACATATCAGAATTCAAACCCAAAACGCCTCTAGGCATCGTATCAACCGCATAACTATGCTCAAGCTCAACTGCCTCAATCATCAACTCATAGAGCTCATTTTGAAAGGTCGGAGTCCAAAGTTCCGGATTTTCTATCTTTATTTGATTAATTAAATCAATGCCAAAATTACAATGCATGGATTCATCGCGAAGAATGTATTGATACTGCTCAGCGGCCCCAGTCATTTTGTTCTGACGTCCCAGAGCTAAAATTTGAACAAAACCAACATAAAAGAATAATCCTTCCATAATACACGCAAAAACCACAAGAGACTTCAATAATGATTGATCACTATCAAAAGATCCTGTTTTAAAATGCGGATCAGTTAAAACATCGATAAACGGAATCAAAAATTCATCCTTATCGCGTATAGAAGGTATTTCATGATAAGCATTAAAAATCTGTGACTCATCCAACCCCAAAGATTCCACAATATACTGATAAGCATGAGTATGAATGGCTTCCTCAAAAGCCTGCCGTAACAAAAATTGCCGGCACTCCGGAGCAGTTATATGCCTATAGGTACCCAAAACTATATTATTTGCCGCCAATGAATCAGCTGTCACAAAAAATCCCAAGTTGCGTTCCACTATCCGGCGCTCGTCATCAGTTAAGCCATCTGGGCTTTTCCAAAGCATAATATCACGAGCCATACTAATTTCATTAGGCATCCAATGATTGGCACAGGCAGATTGATACTTATTCCATGCCCACTTGTACTTGAAAGGAACCAACTGATTAACATCTGTTTTGCCATTAATGATCCTTTTGTCAGCAACGCGCACACGACGATTAGTCTGAGCCGTGTCAACAACATCATTAAATATAGTCGACATAATATTCATTCCTTTTATTTTCTACTGACACGCTTCACATGTCGGGTCATCCAAAAAACAAGCCATAATAGTTGATCCTGGAACAGGAACAGCATTCAATTGACCAATTTCCGTTGTTGACTTCTCTGCGTGAGTTGCCCCCAAAGTTCTAAGATAGTAGGAAGTTTTTAGACCACGCTTCCAAATCAACTTATATATCTGGTCTAATTTCTTTCCTGAGGCATAGGCTACATAAATGTTCAATGATTGAGATTGATCTATCCACTTCATGCGGCGAGCTCCACACTCCACTAGCCATTTAGGATCAATTTCAAAAGCAGTTGCATAAAGATCTTTTAAATATTGAGGAATACGTCCAATTTTTGATATAGAGCCATCAAAATACTTTAAGTCAGAAACCATGGCATCATCCCACATCCCAAGTTCCTTCAAATCCTTAACCAAATACGAATTGGCAACAGTAAACTCTCCAGATAGGTTAGATTTAACAAAAAGATTCTGATAAGTTGGTTCAATTGAGGCCGAAACGCCCACGATACTAGAAATAGTTGCAGTAGGAGCGATAGCCATGCAATTAGAATTTCTCATTCCATACTTTTTTATTTCTTGCCGCAAATAATCCCAATCTAAAGTCTGACCAATATCACACTCAAAATACTCTGGACCACGAACATCACTCAATATTTTTAATGAATCTATCGGCAATATCCCTTGATCCCAAAGTGAACCATTGAAGGTTTTATAGGAACCCCTCTCTTTTGCTAACTCCACTGATCCTGAGATAGCATAGTAAGAAATGAGTTCCTGAACATAATCAGAAAAATCCACTGCTTGCTGAGATGCATAAGAAATCCTCATCATATATAAAGCATCTTGAAACCCCATCAAACCTATTCCAACTGGTCTATGTAGTTTGTTAGATTTCTCTGCTTTAGAAACTGAGTAATAATTTATATCCAAAACGTTATCCAGCATGCGTATAGCTGTTTTTATTGTCTCCTTTAGTTTAGGCAAATCAAGACAATAAGTACCTCTATCAGGACTATTAACCATGTGAGAAACAAGATTAACTGATCCTAAATTACAAACAGCAATCTCATTATCGGACGTATTTAGAGTTATTTCTGTACACAAGTTAGAGGAATGAACAACCCCAACATGACACTGAGGAGACCTGATGTTGCAAGGATCTTTGAAGGTAATCCAAGGATGTCCTGTCTCAAATAGCATGGTTAAGGTCTTACGCCACAATTGAGAAGCAGAAATACGACGACCTAGGGTAATTACCCCCTCATCAAATTTTTTCTCATAATCCAGATATGCAGCTTCAAACTCTAACCCAAAAAGATCATGAATATCCGAAACATCCGAAGGAGAAAATAACGTCCAATGCTGATCGGATAAAACCCGTTTCATGAATAAATCCGGAATCCAAACCGCTGTATTCATGTCATGAGTACGACGACGCTCATCTCCTGTATTTTTACGCAACTCTAAAAATTCTTCTATATCCAAATGCCACAACTCAAGATAAGAACACAAAGCACCCTTACGTTTCCCCCCTTGATTAACAGCAACCGCAGTATCATTAGCCACCTTAAGAAAAGGAACTACACCCTGAGAGTAACCATTAGTACCCTTTATGTAACTGCCTAGCGCCCTAACTGGGGTCCAATCATTTCCTAATCCCCCAGAAAACTTAGACAATAAAGCATTTTCCTTAACAGCATCATATATTGCAGCCAAATCATCAGGAACAGTGGATAAAAAACATGATGACAGTTGAGGAAGACAAGTACCAGAATTAAAAAGAGTAGGAGTAGAATTCATAAATCTAAACGTAGAAAGAATATTGTAAAATTCTATCGCCTTCTTTGTCCTCAGACTCTTTTCTTCCACTATCGACAATCCCATGGCAACCCGCATGAAAAAAATCTGCGGCAACTCAAGACGCCTGCCACGAGTATGTATAAAGTAGCGGTCATATAAAATTTGTAATCCTAGATACTGGAATAACATGTCCCGATCAGCATCAATAGCTATAGCCAAAGCCTGGTGATCAAACTCATCCATACGAGGATCAAGCAAGCCCAACGAAATAGCATTGCTAATATAATTAGGAAAATATTCCACATATAGCCCAGCCATACTTTCATGGGAAACTTCCTCACCAAAAACCTCGCGACGAATCATGGAAAGCAAAAGCCGTGCCGCTAAAAATGAGTAATCAGGATCTTTCTCAATTAAAACTCTAGTAGCTAAAACTAAAGACTTCGAAACTTCATCATCTGTAATACCATCATAAAAATTGCGATAAGTTTCATCTACAATTCGCTCTGGGTCCACAAATGAGAGTCCTTTGGATAATAAAGTCACCTTATTAACCAAAATATCCCTATCAATCTCAACACGACTACCATCCTTACATGTCATATGGAGAACTTTTGCGGATAAACCTGAACTGCCATGTTCAATACGATTGCGTTCTTGTTTATGTTTTTCACGATACAAAATATAAGCACGAGCAACACCATATTGCTCATTTCTCATAAGAGCCAACTCTACTTGATCCTGAATCAACTCAATATTTATTGCCCCCCCATCTGGCAAGCGCGAAACAATAACTGAATAAACATGATCCGTCATTTTACCTACAAGGTCACGAGTTCTCTCAGAAGTCGCAGTTTGCACTCCCTCAACAGAAATAAAAGCCTTCATCATAGCCGCAGATATTTTACGAAGATCAAACTTGGCAACAGAACCATTCCTGCGAATAACTGTGTACAAACCAATCCCTGCACCAACCACACCATCCCTAACCACTCGAGTTACCCCTAACTCCGAAACTTGCATACTAATTTCTCCCTGCCACACTTCTATAAACAACTCAACAACCTGCACATCGTAACAACAAAATATATTTCTTAAATTTATTCACGTATCTTCCTATATGTAATTAATAAAATATACAATATATAGTGTCTAAAATGTAATGATACCACAAACCATAGTATCTATAGCAATCAACTATGATTGATGTATGATTAATCCGATTTACCCCACTAACACGGAAAATACACGGAATGACCCAAGAAAATTTTATAAATGAACTTCAATTAATCATTAAAAATAATGGATCAGTTATAACTAATACCCAAGAAATGTCCCCATATCTAATCGACTGGCGAAAGAGAATAACTGGACAGACACTAGCAGTAGTAGAGCCCCAACAAGCAGCAGATATTCAATTCATAGTTGATCTATGCAGATCAAAAAGTATTGCCATAACACCACAAGGTGGCAACACGGGGGGATGCGGTGGATGCATACCAGGAAAAATTCCCAACATCGTTCTCTCTCTACGTCGACTTAATAAGGTCCGTGATTATGACCCACTAGCACAGACAATAACAGTGGAAAGCGGATGCACTCTTGATTACGTTCAAACAATCACAAAACCTGACCAACTTTACTTCCCTCTATCCCTCTCTTCATCTAAAAACTGCACCATTGGTGGAAACTTAGCCACAAACGCCGGTGGCTGCTGTGTAGTACAAAACGGCATGACCAGAAATAATGTTCTGGGAATAGAAGTTGTACTAAGCAATGGTCGTCTATATTCAGATTTGAGAAAACTCAAAAAAAACAATGACAGCTACGACCTCAAAAACATCTTTTTAGGATCAGAAGGAACCCTCGGTATAATAACCGCAGCAGTACTGAAACTGAAACACCTACCAATCGATCATGTTGGTGCAACAATTGGATCAACTAACTTGAGTACAGCAACTGAATTTATACACGAGCTAAAAAAATCATTAGAAATAAACATCACAGCGGTAGAGATATTTTCCAACGAATGCCTAGAATTGGCCAAGAAACTGGATGATCAATGCGATACAAAAATAGACAAGTACGACTGGTACGTAATAATTGACCTGGGGGTATACCACCCGGAACAAAAAACCATTTACCGAAACATCCTATATGAAACACTAAAAAAATACGCCCATAGCACGTCGTACCACATGTATAACACAGAAGAGGATCGTTCCCAAGCATGGAGAATACGTAATATTATTCCCCTGGCGGAAAAGCATCACCCCGATTACATAATAAAAAATGACATTTCACTACCTCTGTCGTCATGGTCATCTTTCTATGAAGAAACCAAGAGGCTACATAAACACTACAAAGAAATGTCATTCATTATCTTCGGACACATAGGAGACGGAAGCCTCCACTTCAACATCTTACTCCAGAGAGAAAAAGAAGAACAAATCAAAAAAGATTTATACCAAATCGTAAAACATTATCAAGGCAGTATAGCCGCTGAGCACGGAATAGGACAAACCAAACTACAGGACGTAGAAGAATTTCGCAGCGACAATCAAAATTACCTGATGCTATTACTAAAAAAATCACTTGATCCACAAAATATATTCAATCCAGGTAAGGTAGTGTCATACGATCCCTCATCAAGAAAAAATCACATCCTTTAGATAAAGTTTTCCATCTCGAGCCGTATAAATAGACACACCAACATTACGCCGATTACCCTCCTCATCAAAACTAATATCACCAGTTACGCCACGGTATCTCTTTCCGATTTTATTATCATGAAGATAGATGGCAATTTTAGCAGAATCCAAGGTTTGCAAATCCCGCACAGCATCAGCAATCAACATAGCTGCATCGTATGTATATGGAGAATACAACAAGGGATCACTGCCAAAAAATTCCTTAAAGCTCTTATAAAATTCCTTGTACCCAGGCATACGAGAAGAATCACTGCCGTTAGTAGAACAATAAAAGGGCGCTGCCACTTTGCTAACTTGATCCATGAAAGAAGTCATACACGACATGTCACCAGTAAGCATAGGTATTTTTATGCTTGACTGCCTCATTTGTCTCAATAACGGAACGCTCTGGGAATCCGTGCCACCAAAAAAAATTGCATCAGGATTGAGCAGCCTAATCTTAGCTAAGAGAGCTCCAAAATCATTTGCATAAGAATCAACATATTCCCTAGTCAAAATAGGAGACTCTACGGAATTTTTCTTTGCTACTTGGATAAATATATCAGCTAAACCCCTGCCATAAGCCGTCTGGTCATCAATTACCACCACGCGTTTTAAATTAATCTTATTGATTGCAAACAAAGATATGGCACGACCTTGTTGACGGTCAGCAGCCATAATACGGAAGGCCGTCTTGAAACCCTGTTTCGTGTATCTTATGTTAGATGAAACTGTAATCTCAGTAATTTTGTGATGAGCATAAATAGGCGAGGCAGGAAGAGTAGCCCCTGAATTTAGGTGGCCTACAATAGCAACCGCTCCTGAATCAACCACACGCTGAGCCGCCTCTGTTGCACGACGCGGATCATCCATATCATTGAGAGACAGCAACTCAAATTTCAACCTTCGACCATGCAAAGTTCGATTTTGCTTATTTAGCTCATGAACTGCTAGCGCAACTCCATTTTCGCAGTCTTTACCCAAATGGGCAATACTACCAGTCAAAGGAGAAACTTGGGCAATTTTGACAACCAATGGTCCACTACCAGAATCATCATTTCCCTTTTCCCAAAAACAACCAGCTAGCAGTAAACCAACAGTAGCAACAAAAAATAGTAGAACTAATCGCTTCATAAAAATAGAATCCTATTCTCACCCATCACAACCTCGAGACTAAAAGATGACTAACCGATCAGAATCGCCCCAAAAAATAGTAGTCGACCAAACAAAAAAAGAGGTTGAGTTCAACTACTCCAACGGTAACTACAGACTATCATTCGAATTCCTACGCACCCACGCACCATCGGCGGATGTGAAAAATCCAGTAACAGGAAAATTTAATTTCACCGCCAACAAAAAAGACATAGGTATTACCAACGCAGAATCAGTTGGCAACTACGCTGTACGATTTTTCTTCAGCGATGGCCACAACAGCGGCATCTTTTCCTGGGAGTACATAAAATGGCTTATAAAAAATCACGACGAACTTTGGCAAGCCTACCAAAAAATAGCGAACAACAATCAAACACCATCGTAAACAAGAACGCGGAAACACCTTACAGTAGGCATAGAAGAACCTATAACCATACCAAGTATAGCTACCAATACTCCAATCAGTGTAGAGGGTAAATCTAAATCTAAAAAATAAAATTTGGCAATCACCCATGAAATGAACCCAAGAGAAATTGACAAAAAAGCCCCCTGACTGTTAGCCTTCTTCCAGAAAAATCCTGCCAAAAGAGGAACAGCAGCAGCAACAGACGTCACACTATAGGAGTCTATTATTATGCTGTAAATAGATTTCTTTGCAATAAGAGTCACAAATAGCTGAGAAGCAGCGAGAAAAAATATACAACACCTTGAAATAAACAAGACCTGAGTATCAGTCAAATTTTTATATATCCGGCAAAATACATTTTTTGCAATAGTGGTAGCAGGAGCAAGAAGCGCAGTTCCCCCTCCGCTAAGCAATCCAGCAAATAATGCACCAAAAAATGCAGCCTGAAACACCAACGAAGTCTGTGACAATAAAAACTCCGGCAAAATTAGCTGGCTATCGATCTTGGTATAGTAGGAAATGATTCCAGGAGCTAACAAAGTAGCAGAAAAGGCTATTAGCATCGGAACATTTGACATAATCACATAAATTACACTCAAAATACCGAAAGAACGTGCAGCCACATTCTCATCACGACAAGCAGCTATTCTTTGAAACAAATCCTGCTGTGGAATAAGACCGATAAAAAGACCGATAAAATCAGAAAATTGCAGCAACAATTTGGAAATAGAATGATCAGGGAAAAAAACATATCTCCCCTGTTCAATGGCATGACCAACAAGAACACCAAACCCACCTACTTTATGGGAAAAATATCCCATCAAAAACAACAATCCAGACACAATAACAATGAACTGAAAACAATCAGCCAACGCTAATGACCACATGCCCCCACGTATTCCATACAAGCAAATCATTATAGCGGCCAAAGTATTAGCAAGTGGTATCCCCATCTTCCTTCCAGAAAGGACATCCAAAACCAATCCGATACAAGTAATAACACCAGAAATCCACCCCAAATATGACAAAACAATCACGAATGAGCTCATTGCCTCTATGGTTGAATTATACCTTTTGCGATAAAAATCTCCAATGGTATACACCTTCGATCGAAAAATATGCTTTGCCACACTAATTGCAAGAAAAATAGCACATGCTGTAGAAGCATAAGGATCAGCAATTACCCCCGATGTTCCTCGAGAAATAAACACAGCTGGAGCCGCTAGCATAGAAGAGGCACCAAACCAAGAGGCGAAAGTTGTAGCAACAGCAGTAGGTAAATTGTACTTACCGCTGGCATGCATATAGTCAGACAAATTCTTAACACGTCTAGCCGCAAAAATACTAATAGACATAACGACACATATGTAGACGAAAATAAGTAGCAAAATCACAACTGTAACCTTCCAAATCCACCTAATCACCATATTCAATCACTTGATAAAACTTCGAGCAACTACTATTCTTCCTGAGCGAAAAACACTTAGGTAATCACCAATGAGAAAAAATCACTACTTCGGATTCAAAAAGGTCACTGAAAAAGAGAAAACAGAGAGGGTAAAACAAGTTTTTCAAAATGTCTCGCCGAAGTACAATCTCATGAACGACATAATGTCATTAGGACTTCATCGCCTATGGAAAAAAATAGCAGTTTGCGCAGGAAATATCTATAATCCCGAAACAAAAATACTCGATGTTGCATCAGGAAGTGGTGACTTGGCATTATTATGGGCCGAAAAATCTAATCAAGTAATAGTTACGGACATAAACCAGCACATGTTGGAAATAGCAAAAAGTAGACTCATTAATCAAGGGGTGATACTGCCATCTGTTCTCTGCAGTGGAGAAAAACTCCCGTTTCAAGATAAATGTTTCGAGGTTGTAAGTTGTAGCTTTGGTGTAAGAAACATGACTAATAAAGACCTTTTCTTAAGCGAATCTTATCGAGTACTACAACGGGGAGGAAAACTGATCATATTAGAATTCTCCAAACCATATAACTGGATTAAAAGATGGTACAACCTATATTCTTGGCACGTGATACCATGGCTAGGTGAGGTAGTTGCTCATGACCGAGATAGTTACCAGTACCTAGTAGAGTCTATTCGCATGCATCCATGTCAGGAAACATTCAAGAATATGATTCACAGTAGCGGATTTAACGAAGTTTGCTATCACAACATCATGGGCGGTATTGTTGCGCTGCACGTTGGTATAAAATAGTTTGTTTTACTCTTATAGGTCACAATGGGATTAACATCTACCTTGGCTTTAAGCGTCATCAACTTGAGTCTTCGTCAAGATGAAACTCTGCGCTCTTACCTCAGCAGACACGACCAAAAGATCCTTGCCGTATCATGGAAGGATTGGTTGGGTCAATACAAAGTGGTAGATGGTCAGCTCACCTACTACCCTCAAGGCAAATCACCTAATTTAAAAATTTGTGTACCGGACGACATAATTACGCAGCTATCTTTAGGCAAGAAAAGCTTTAGCAAACAGATCGTCATAGAGGGAGAAACTCACTTTGCTCAGGATATAGACTTTATTGCAAAAAACCTTTCTCTTCCCGTAGAAGAACTGTTAACTACTAAGATAGGACCCACGGCAACACAAATTATCATGAAAATTTTATCATCAATTTCCGACGAATGTGCTTCATTTGCTCAAAATACGGTCGAAACTATAGTTCATTACGGCACTAATCAGGGAGAACTTTTTGTGTCAGAGGAAGAATGGCGCAATACCATGGATAAAGCACAGCAGTTATCTTCCAGGATAAGCAATATAGAGAAACGTATAGATAACTTATTTGACAAGATGAAGCAACACTTATCATGAAAACATTATTAAGAATAATTCACATACTTTGGGTTTTTTACCAGTTTGGTATTTTTGAAATTCTACGAGCACCTAGCAAACATGAAAGCAAAAATAAAAAAGCAAAATATTTTTTCCTAAGAGGCAGAAAAAAAAACGAACTGTATGGTGTTAGGTTACGCAAAGCGTTAGTCATACTCGGCCCTGTGTTTATAAAATTTGGACAGCTTCTTTCTACTCGCCGTGATATGCTAGAAGATGAAATCATAAATGAGTTAGCAATACTACAAGACAATGTCCCGCCATTCTCAGAGGAAGAAGTAAAAAAAACTCTAGAGCGAGAATATGGAAGAGATATAGACAACATATTTTCCAGCTTCTCGTACACCGCCATTGCTAGTGCTTCCATTGCGCAGGTACATCGTGCTCATATTACAGATGGAACAAAAGTTGCAGTAAAAATTATACGTCCAAACATACGCAAGCAAATCAACCAAGACGTTAAATTACTACATTTTTTAGCAACAATTATCAATATTTTCTACTACGATAGCAAAAGACTGCGTACACATGAACTAGTAGACGAATTCGCAAGAGCACTAGAAAGTGAGATGGATCTGATTAATGAAGCAGCCAATGCAGTACAATTTCACCGTCTGTTTGAAAGGTCTGATCAACTATTTGTGCCCCAGGTTTACTGGTCGTATTGTACCTCTTCCATAATAGTCATGGATTGGGTAGAAGGCATTTCTATAAGAAACAAATCCTTACTAAAAATACACGGTATAGACACTAAGAAACTCGCGGCTACTGGTGTAGAAATTTTTTTCACACAAGTATTTAGGGATGGATTTTTCCATGCAGACATGCACCCTGGAAACATTTTTATCCTCAATGACGGACGATATGCTGCAGTTGACTTTGGTATTGTTGGAACCCTTTCAGAAGTTGATAAGAATTATTTAGCCGAAAATTTTGTTGCTTTCTTCAATAGAGATTACCGCCGTGTTGCTATGGCACATATAGAGGCCGGATGGGCACCTCCAGAAACGAGAGTTGACATTTTTGAAAGTGCAATCCGTACTGTCTGTGAACCTATTTTTGACCGTCCCATTAAAGATATCTCATTCGGAAAACTACTAGCCCGTCTCTTCCATACCTCAAGAGAATTTAACGTAGTAATTCAACCTCAACTGCTACTACTGCAAAAAACGTTATTTAATATTGAGGGCATAGGAAGAGATTTAGACCCAAATCTAGATCTATGGAAAACAGGGAAACCATATCTGGAAAAATGGATGTCAGAACAACTGGGATTAAGAGCTTTGTGTAAAAATCTAAGAAAAGAAGGGGTAAGATGGTCAAAAATAATGCCGCAACTACCACGATTGCTGCACAATTACTTGGAAAGTGGTGCATATTTATCACAAACAAAGCCAACAACATCAAATACAATGCCGGCAATTATACTGACCATATCGATTTCTACCAATCTGGTGTTAGCAGTATATCTGCTGTATAGATAGTAAAAGTATCACACTTATAGGTAAAACTTCTATTGGATGGTTAATTCAAGAATGGTACAATTTACGGTCTTTAGCTTTGTATTGTTGTTAGTAGTTAGTACAGTAACCGGGGGGTTAATATGGATTTCGCGCTTTCAATTGCAGGTGCCTCATGCGAGCCCAACAGCCTGCAGAAATACATAAAAAGGGTCATGAGCTACCCTATGCTTTCTGAGGAAGAAGAAAGGGAGTGTGCATATAGTTTCAGATTAAGAAACGATTTGCAATCTGCTCAGCGCTTGGTTCTTTCCCACCTCCGCTTGGTTGTGTCTATATCTAAGGAATATGCCGGATACTCCTTGCCTCAAGCTGATTTGATTCAGGAGGGAACGGTCGGCCTAATGCATGCGGTTAAACGTTTCGATCCAGAAAGAGGAGTACGACTGGTAACTTTCGCTACTTACTGGATAAAGGCGTCTATTACAAGCTACATAGTAAAAAATTGGCGATTAGTAAAAATTGCCACCACCAAAGCTCAGCGCAAATTATTCTTTAATTTGCGAAAATTAAAGAAATCCTTATCCCCATTAACTCAAGCTGAAGCTGAAGATATCGCTGAGACATTAGGAGTCAAAAAGTCTGACGTTATTGAAGCAGATAACCGTCTGAGTTGCCCTGACCTGTCACTGAGTCAAGAGTTATCTCCAGGTGGCGAGGGTTCCATGTGCTGGGAAGATCTCATAAGGGACGAAAGACAAACTCCCGATGAGTCTGTTGAAGCCACTCGTGACGGCAACACAAGATCCGCTGGCCTTGAGGAAGCGCTGGAAAAATTGGACGAGAGAGCACGTCGCATAATATCAGCACGGTGGTTAGTAGCAGGAAAACCACTTACGCTTCAAGAGTTAGCAAAAGAAATGGGTATCTCAGCTGAACGGGTGAGGCAAATAGAATCCCAGTCCTTCTCCAAGCTTCGTACTTATCTAAAAAATCTTGCTTAAACAGCGGAGAAAACAAGCGGGTGCTTGCTCACAGCAGGTGCTCGCTCAGCTTCCCGCGATCATTTTCCTCATGTCCTCTATAACTTTTTCAACTGGAACGGTGCCGTTCCTTACCAATAACCTCAGCCTAGAGTTTCCGTCATATACATAGCTCACTGCACTGTGGTCTATAGTGTAGGGCATCCTCATCGTGTGGCCGTTTTTCTTACCATGCATAGTCATCTTTTCGAAGTACACATGGAATTCCTTTGCAACCTTATTTATCTCAGATAAAGAACCATACAAAGCATCAAAATTACTCTCTCCGAATGAGGAAATATATCTCTTCAGCACATCGGGATGATCATGCTCTGGATCTATAGTAACGAATAACAATCGCAGCTTATTGGCGTCACTTCCCAATGCATGGAATATTGCTTTCCACTCTGACATAGCAACCGGACACGCGGACTTACATCCGGTAAAACCGAAATACACAATCAGCACCTTTCCTCGATAGTCAGACAGGCTAACCATTTTTCCGGTGCGAGCAGATCGCAAAGACATGGATCGAGCAAAATCAACCCCAGTTACATCAACTGAATTAAAAGAAGTCATACTATTTGCAGGCGTGCTACTGGATCCCCAAAAGGAACACCCACACAACAAAGCCGAGGAGACAACCAAAGCACCCAAAGGAAACGCAACAAAACGATAAGTCACAATATTCATCACATTCTAGTCAAGTAAAAGAACCAATAATGATCTAACAACATGAATAAAAAAAGCAAAAATAAGTAGGCAATAGAATAAAAAAATACATACCTAGCTTTTTCATCAGAGTAATCACCAACCAAACAAACAGTCAGTTTAAGAAAATATCCTCCCAAAATGGCAGCACAAACCCCGTATAGTTCACCAGAGAGTGAAACCAAGCAAGGCAAAAAAGATGAAACAACCAATACAAACGTATAAAGAACAATACTTCTAATGGTACCATCAACACCATGCGTAACCGGCAACATCGGAAAACCGGCTTTTGCGTATTCATCTCTACGATATAAAGATAGTGACCAAAAATGAGGGGGTGTCCATAAAAATATTATTAAAAACAAAAGCCATGGATGAACAGTCAAAGTACCAGACATAGCAGACCACCCTAAAACTGGAGGCATAGCCCCTGACGATCCACCAATAACTATATTTTGCGGTGTCATTGGTTTCAAAACAATTGTGTAAAAAAAAGCGTAACCAACAAACGCGAGTAGCGTTAAACCCAAAGTTAAATCATTTACAAAAAAATGAAGTACAAGAACCCCTGCTGCCCCAACCAACAAAGAAAACAAAAGCGCCTCAAGAGGATTAAGCAGGGCCTGAGGTAATGGGCGACGGTTAGTCCGCTTCATTATGGCATCAGTTTTATGTTCTACCAGGCAATTAATAACAGCCGCCGAAGCTGCAACAAGCCAAATACCCAAAATAGAGGCACCAAACAGAAACCAATTTATACTTGACCCAGGTGGAACCGATAGCAGCATCCCTATAGATGCGCAAAACACAATCAAACAAAGAACACCTGGTTTCGTTAATTTCCAAAAAGAACGAAGTCGAACCCAAAAACCAGCACCACTAGGTGCTTTGGTAATAATCATCATGCAACTTACCTGAACAAGAATAAAAAATTACATAATTTACCACCAGCACGGACGCTAATAGCACAGCAGCACATATAGTATGGGAAACAGCAACCAACTTCGGTAAATGAAAAACAATATTACTAATACCTAATATCACCTGCACAAAAACTAAAGACGTCAAAACTAACGATGCTATAACATAACGTTGGCGGTATAACTTAGTGGACAAAAAAACTATAGCAGCAGTAACGAATATAGACCAAAAACGATGAAGCCAAAGAACGGTAACCTGTCCCATAGGATAAATAGTCATGAGAGGAGAAGAACGAGAACTAAATCCAAAGGCACTAGAAAAACTCATATCAGGTACAAACTTACCTCCGCACTTGAACAAACTTTCACACGACAGACCAGCATAATTTGTGCTCACCCATCCACCCAAAACAATTTGTATAACAACCATAATCAATGATAGAACAGAAATTACCCTTAGGTTGGAAGGAATGGGAAGTAATTCAGGTTGGAAATAGCAAACTCGGCATAACATCCACACAGCAAGACAAAAAGTAAGCATACCGCCGATAAGATGTGTGGTTACTATAATCGGCCGCAACTTCAATGTAACGGTCCACATGCCAAACACACCTTGAGCCACAACAAGCAACAACAGAAAAACAGCCCATGGTCGCTCTTTAGTTAGCTCAGAAAAACAAAAACTCAACGAAAACAAGGCAACAATAACTAGACCAAGTGTAGAAACCACATATCGGTGAATCATTTCCTTTGAGGCCAATCCGGAAAAAAAAGCCGAACCATAGGACTTCTCGGATAGATGTATGTCCACCGGAGTTTCAGGAATCCAAAAATGACCGTAACACCCGGGCCAGTCTGGACACCCCAACCCAGCATTAGACAAACGCACATAGGATCCCAAAAAAATCCCAGCAGCAGCTAAAAAAACTACCCCTGCCAAAACACATCTGTAAATCTTAAGTGCCCGCATACTTCCTCGATTATCAATAAAATTTCATTATTTTATCAAGATCTTTCATAATTAGCTGCGGATCTGGTCGCGCCGGCCAGGCCATAACGATAAATCCATTAGGATCAGCCAAATAAATACCCCGCACAACACTAAGTTTACCTATATTAAATGCATCTAACGGTACAAATTCAACATTTTTATACAAAGAAACGTCGCTTGGCCAAGAAACGGGATAAGAAGAGAAAGCAACTCTGCCTAAATTTAGCGACTTAGAACCCATACCCAAACGCATCTGCCTAATTAAGAATAATTGATCACGGCATAAATCATCACAGTTTTTTGGTAATACCACGCAAAGCCTCCAAGGATTCACCTTGACCTCATCAGAAAAATTAATATGCTGAAAAGGAGGAAGCAACAAAGTGCCATAATTGGAAAATTCGTGATAAGAGTGGTGACTATAGAACGAATACAATGCTGCCAAAAATCCTGGAAAAAAAACAAGCAACAGCAATATGACTTTAATGATCTGAAACAGAGGTTTTTTTGTTAACAGAACTGAAGAATTTATACGCGTATCTAACATAAAACACCAAAGAAAAGATTAAGAAAGTCAACCACTGGTAAACATACCCGAGGTGCCTGTCAGGATACACTTCTGGTTGCTGTCTCTTATCATCAAAATTAAGACAAGGGTAACCTAATCTATTTACCACAATCTGCCAATAATCCATAGGATGAGAAAAATTTTTCGAAATACGAGAAAGATCCACCCAGGACCAAACTCGACCGTCGTGAGAGGAAATGGTAGGAAGAAACCACTTTTTTGGTGGCAATCTACGCGCTACTCCAAAAACATCGCTCTTGTTCAAAAGATCTTTACGAACAGCATTCAGACAGGCCTGAGTTGAGGAATAAAAAGCATCATTGACCGGAATCCACCCCATGTCAATCATTACAATTCGACCCGTCTCTTTTATAACAAATGGCACCATAAACACATAGATGCGCCTTCCTTCTTGTGTAGGAGCTTCCCAAAAAAACCACTTTTCTGGCAAATAACTCCCCTTTGAGGATACCAACTTAAACTCCCGCTCTGCGGAAGAAATTGAAGAATATGAAGGATAGTATCCCTTGGACGCATTTTCATTTTGTTGTTCAATTCGGTTCACAATCAATTTTTTATAGTGATACCGATAATTTTGCCAAATTGCAGCACTAGCACACAAAGATATAAATACCACAGTCAATTTGGTAATAAAAAAGAAATTTCTCCACATATCACCAGAATAATCAGTAACCATTTCCTCAACCAATCAAATAAATTGCTGAAAATAAAAAGAGTCGCTAGAATGGGTCACGAATGACCGAAGGAAAAACAATGAAATTCATCGTAATAGCAATGATAGTTGCCATAATTGGATCTTTGGGATCAGCTTTAATGCAGTTGTCAAAACAAGTTAAATCAAAGAGCATGGTTCGCATTCTAGCAACCAGGGTAATATTATCCATAGCTCTATTTGCAGCGCTGATGATTATGTACAAAATGGGAATCATCAGAAATCACATATTGTAACGGGGGAGATTACATCCAGTACACAAAAACAAACAGAATCAGCCACACCACATCCACGAAGTGCCAATACCAAGCAATTGCCTCAAAGGAGAAATGATTGGTTGCCGAAAGGTGACCCCTGTACATCCTTAGCCAAATCACAAACAGCATAATACAACCAACACTAACGTGGAAGCCATGAAAACCAGTTAGCAAATAAAACAATGACCCGTAGACCCCGGAAGATAGAAACAGTCCATCTGCAACCGCATGGTGATACTCAACAGCCTGGCTTACCACGAAAATCATACCCAAAAGTACCGTAAAAGCCAACCAAACAAGCCCAGGAGTCATCTCTTCATCACACAGCGCATTGTGGGACAAAGTCAAAGTAGCACCAGACATCAACAAAACCGCTGTATTAATAGCCGGTATCCCAAAAGCAGCAACCGGGGAAAATGGCAAGACATATTTTGCACCAACCATAGGCCAATGGCCAGAGAAATCAGTACCATACCAACCCCATAGATACGAACTAGCTTCAGCAGTGCTCAAATCCGGCAACGCTACAAGCCGCACGTAAAACAGAGCGAAGAACAACGCTAGAAAAAACATTACCTCTGAGAATATAAACCAACCCATACCCCAACGAAACGAAGCACAAACACGCTCACTATTCAATCCCTTCAAACCCTCTTTGATAACATCACCGAACCATAGCCACATCATTATACTTATGAGAACCAACCCCAAAGAAAGCAGAGGCCAACCCCAAGGCATGTTATTGAACAAAAATGTCGCCCCCATAGCCATAGAAAACAATGCCACGGTACCTAACAACGGACTAGTTGATTCTTCTGGGACGTAATAATAGGGTTGAGTCTGTTTTGATGACGGCAACATCAATCACTCCTTCATTAATTCTTCGAAATACCGTCCACACCAAAAAATGTGTAGGACAAGGTAATAATCTTAGCAGCTCTTGGAAGCTTGGGATCAATAACAAAAACAATAGCAACTCTTCTCTTTTCATGACCTTTCAGCGTTTGCTGAGTAAAACAAAAGCATTGTAACTTCAAAAAATATCTCTGAGCATAATTAGGACCATAACTAGGAATAGCCTGCCCCCTAACATCGTGATCTGTTATATTCTCTATCTCGTAAAAAACTTTCCTAATTTCTCCAGGATGCACATCAACATATCGCTGAAGAGGTCTAAATTTCCAAGGCAACTTAGCAGCAGTGTTAGAGTCAAATTCAATACGAACCGTACGGTCCTTATCAACAGAAATATTACCAACAACATTAGCCCGATCGACATCGTTGAGACCAGCAACATTACAAATCGTTCTATAAATTGGAACTAGGGCGTACGAGAACCCAGCCATAGAAACCACAACCACCAGGAGTCGCTTAAAAAGAACTCGATTACGAAACTTAAGTCGCTCGTTCCTATTCGATATATCAGACATCAAAACTCTTCGTAATACTCCTTCGGAATAGCAGGAGGTTGAATAAAAGAGTGATACTCAGCCGGACAGTCCAAGAGCAACCACTCTAAGCTCTTAGCTCCCTCCCACGGGCGTTTAACAGACTTAGGACCATTTCTATACGAATAAACCATATTCAACAAAAATATGACCTGACTCAAACCAAACATAAAAGAACCCACTGAGGCCACTTGATTAAAGTCCGTAAACATAGGATTGTAATCTGGGTAATGACGAGGCATTCCAGCTAATCCTAAAAAATGCATTGGAAAAAAAGCTATATTGAAAGAAATGACAGAACACCAAAAATGAAACTTCCCCCAGAACTCATTGTACATACGCCCAGACCATTTCGGAAACCAAAAATAGCACCCTCCAAATATTGCAAAAAGAGCACCTGATACCAAAACATAATGAAAATGAGCTATGACGTAGTAAGTATTGTGAACCTGAACATCAACAGGGGTATTTGCCAACACAATCCCAGAAAAACCACCTGTTACAAACAATGCAATAAATCCTATCGCAAACAACATAGGAGACTCAAAAGTCAAACTCCCCCCCCACATTGTAAAAATCCAATTAAACACCTTAACCCCAGTAGGAACTGCAATAATCATGGTGGCATACATAAAAAACAGCTGTCCAGCTGCTGGCATTCCAACAGTAAACATATGATGAGCCCAAACTAAAAATGACTGAATGGCAATCGCCAAAGTAGCAAATACCATAGATTTGTATCCAAACAACGGTTTCCTAGAAAATGCAGGAATAATTTGGGAAACTATACCGAAAGCTGGCAAAGCAATAATGTAAACCTCTGGGTGACCAAAAAACCAGAAAATATGTTGATATAAAATTGGATCTCCACCACCTGCGGCATTAAAAAAAGATGTACCGAAATGACGGTCAAACAAAAGCATAGTGACCCCGCCAGCCAAAACAGGAACAACCGCAACAAGTAAGTACGCCGTAACCAACATTGTCCAGGCGAACATGGGAATTTGCATCATAGACATACCAGGTGCGCGCATGTTCAAAATCGTAACGATGATATTTATTGATCCTAAAACAGACGATATACCTAAAATATGGACAGCAAAAATAACCATATCCATACCTGGCCCCATCTGAATCGACAGCGGAGGATACAACGTCCATCCTGTAGCAGGAGCACCGCCGTGAACAAAGAAAGCCAACACTAACAACAATGCAGCGGGGATGAGCAACCAAAAAGACCAATTGTTCAACCTAGCAAAAGCCATATCAGAAGCACCTAGCATCATCGGCAGATTCAAATTTGCAAACCCAGTGAAAGCGGGCATAACCGCGCCAAAAATCATCACTAAACCATGCATAGTAACCAATTGGTTATACAATTCGGGACGAATCAAGCGCAAACCAGGACTTAGGAGTTCGTATCGTATTAACATGGCGAAAGCACCACCAACAAAAAACATCAGACCACCAAAGATAAGATACATCAACCCAATATCTTTATGATTGGTAGTAGTCAACCAACGAACAATACCTTTCTTGGACGCACCATGATGATCGCCGTGAGACTCTTCACCCAAAACAACAGATGACATACTTACCCCTTTTTATCAAGCACCCTTCAAACGTAACGCATGTACTTCCGAAGGTTGAACCAAATCACCGGTATGATTACTCCATGAATTTCTCTCATAAGTAACGACAGCAGCAATCTCAGTATCTGTCAATACACTACCAAACGCTGGCATAGCTGCCTTACCGAATAAAACTTGATGAATATGAACATTAACTGGACCGGTGGCAACAGGACTACCGTCTAACGCAGGAAAAGCACCGGGAACACCTTTACCATTCTCATGGTGACAAGCAACACAGGCCTGATACATCTCCTTACCCTTGAGCATAAGCTCATCTTTCGTATACTTCTTATTCAAATCTTCCTTAGGAGTCATAGCACCAAGCGTTCCTTTAACCCATTTGTCATAATCAGCTTGGCTAACAGCATGAACCTCTATTGGCATAAACGCATGGTTACGTCCGCATAAGACAGAACACCCTCCGCGATAAATACCTTCTTTATCTACCTGAAACCATGCATCACGCAAAAGCCCGGGAATAGCATCCTGCTTCACACCAAGGGCAGGAACATACCAAGCGTGAACAACATCAGCAGAAGTTGTCAGTATTCGTATCTTTTTGTGTACAGGCACAACGAGGGGATGATCAACCTCCAAAAGGTAGTACGGATTTTTTACCAACTTATCATCCAAAACTTGATCATAGGGAGTAGAAAGAGTAGACAGGAAGGAAATACCAGAACCCTGGCCAGACAAATAATCCAATCCCCACTTCCACTGGTAACCAGTTACCTTAATGGTGATATCAGGGTTAGAAGTATCCCGCATATCAATAACTGTCTGGGTAGCAGAGTAAGCAATATAGACGACTATTACAAGTGGAATCACCGTCCATATTAATTCTAAAACATTGCTATGCTTAAATCTAGAAGGCTTGTGTCCACGACTACTACGATAGGCAAAAACAACCCAAAACAACATCCCAAAAACAACGATGAATATCACTAAAATTATCACCATTGTCAAAACATGAAGATGATATTGCTGCCGAGCCACCGAAGTAACCGGCTCTTGAAGATCCATATGCCAAGATGAGGAACAAAACCCACACTGTGCAAAAAAGGAAAAAAAAACCAACCCAAAAATACGCATCCATCGATTCAACATACAGATCCCTGTGACAAAAATCGCACACCCAACTCTATCGTACGATACCACCAAGGGCTACAGAACATCCCATTTTTCATGATCATAATCGGGACATTATTCTCTTACCAATTCCAGCAAAAAACCCATTGCTCATGATGATAATATCGTCCCCAGGCAAAACTTTGGGCAAAAGATCATCCAGTAGTGCCTCAATATCATTGAACAAGAAAAACTTCCCCTCACCCAGCAACGATAGAGAGCCACGGACATCCCACTCGACACCGTGAAGGTAGCACATAACGTAATCTGACTCAACCAAGCTCTCAGCAAGTATATCGGCCCATAATCCTCGCTTAAAAGAATTAGATGATGGTTCAAACACTACCCATAGTCTTCCGGAACATAGCTCCTTGGCAGCAGAAATAGTAGCTTTTAATGCCGTCGGGTGGTGGGCAAAATCATCAAAAACACGAATTCCATTCTTCTCTAATATGCATTCCAAACGTCTTTTAACACCACGAAAAGAAGAAAGCGCATTAGCTGCTTGCTCAGGAGAAACACCAACATTGACAGCCATCAAAAAGGCTGCCAACGCATTATGACAGTTGTGATCTCCAGTAATTGGGGAAACACTATAACACTCTCCAGAATGTGTCCTGAAAATCACCTGCCTCTGATTTCTAGTCCAGGTCCAATCAGAGTAAGAGGCAAGCTTAGACGAATCTTTGCTAAAAGAAACCCTATTACTCCAACACCCTCCGTTCAATAAAGAATTTACCTGGTTACTGTCATTGGGATAAATAATAGTAGCACTGCCAGAAAGGGTGCGGATTAAGAAGTGGTACTGACGAGTCATATCTTCCAAATCACGAAATATATCAGCGTGATCGTATTCTAGATTATTAATTAATAATGTCTTGGGATGGTAGTGGATAAATTTTGAACGTTTATCAAAAAAAGCCGTATCGTACTCATCAGCTTCAATAACAAACAGATCTGATTCACCCTTATCCGCAGAAAACGTAATCTGCCTAGGAATACCTCCTATTAAGAATCCTGGAGCCAACCCGGCTTCCAGTAAAATCCAAGTGAGCATCGCCGCTGTGGTCGTTTTGCCGTGTGTCCCTGATACAGCCAAAACATGCCGATCAATCAAAATATTATCACCCAACCATTTAGGTGCAGATGTATATGGAATACCTTTATTCAGAATTTCCTCAATTATCGGCATTCCCCTACACATAACATTCCCAACCAAGTAAAGATCTGCCTTAACATAATTTAATTGACCAATATCAAAGTTATCGATCAGATGAATATCAAGTTGGGTTAGAGCATCAACCACAGGAGGGTAGAACTTAATATCACTACCGGTGACTGTATGACCGCACTGGATAGCCAAACGGGCTACATTGGACATCAGTACCCCGGCAATTCCTAAAATATGTATGTGCACCTAAATATCCTTACTGCCTTAGTAAGGCATAACATCTCAGTTAGAGTATACGTAACAAAAAAGCACACACCGTAAAATTCTCGATCACATCAACTGAAAAATAATACCCCTTCCATGACGAGCAAATATCGCCCCCTAAACCAATAAAAATAATATTATCAGTAAGTGTTTTGCAAATTATTTTTGTAACATTCTACCTTCTATCAGAACGGTTGCAATGAATGGAGTATAGTACCGAGATCCAGTATCCCACTTCGAGAACAAACACAGATTGGAATATCAAGCGAAAGCACACCAAACATCCGTGCCAGGTCGGCACGGACACACAAAACTGAGGCACTCACTCAAAAATCGGGGATAGTGATGTAGCAACTAACCGAAATACACTATCTCTGGACAAGCATGACACCTACTTATGTTGCTAACCTTCATTACCATCTAGGAAAGAACGAAGTCTTTCAGAACGAGAAGGATGTCGAAGCTTGCGAAGAGCTTTAGCCTCTATTTGTCTAATCCTCTCACGAGTTACATCGAACTGCCGCCCTACCTCCTCCAAAGTATGGTCTGTAGTAACACCTATACCAAAACGCATACGCACTACTTTTTCTTCTCTCTCAGTAAGGGTTCCCAAAATAGACTCAGTAACCTCCCTCAACCCAGCATACGTTGCCGCATCCGACGGAGCTTGCGTAACAGAATCCTCAATAAAATCACCAATATGAGAATCCTCATCATCTCCTATAGGAGTCTCCAACGAAATCGGCTCCTTAGAAATCTTAAGAATTTTTCTAATCTTATCTTCAGATATTTCCATGCGCTCAGCCAACAAAGAAGCATCTGGTTCCTGACCTGTTTCCTGAAGAATCTGCCGTGCAATACGATTCAATTTGTTAATTGTCTCTATCATGTGCACAGGTATACGTATTGTACGAGCCTGATCAGCAATTGATCTCGTAATGGCTTGGCGTATCCACCAAGTAGCGTACGTAGAAAATTTGTAACCCCGACGATACTCAAATTTATCTACGGCCTTCATCAATCCTATATTCCCCTCTTGAATTAGATCCAAAAATTGCAAACCGCGGTTAGTATATTTTTTAGCAATAGAAATAACCAACCTCAAATTTGCTTCTGTCATTTCTTTCTTAGCGCGCCTAGCCTTAGCCTCACCCATAGACATCTGCTTACTGATATCCCGCAACTCTTGTATAGAAATACGTGACGATTCCTGCAAAACAATTAACTCACGCTGAAGCTCCATGATAACCGCCCTATTTCTTTCAATCATAGGGCCGTATCCAGTATTGGCAGCTTCCTTATCTACCCAAGAAAGATTAGTTTCATTCTCAGGAAAAACATTGATGAAGTGCTGTCTAGTCATGCCACACTTATCAACACACACCTTCATCATCCTACGCTCAATTGACCTAATATCAGCGACACGCGAGCGCACGTTATCACATAAGCGCTCGATAAATTTGGCTGAAAAACGAACAGCACTAAGGTACTGTGCTATCTTTTCCCTAGCCTTGGAACGAGCAACTAAGTTTTCCTTATCATTTGTAATCAGCTCAACCCAAAGATCAAAATCCTCGCGCATCCCTTCAAAACGAGCAAGAATTTTACCTTTGAGTTCTAACAAAGACTGAGCAATAGCCTCCCCATCACCAACAGCTGAACCTGCATCTTCAGCTACCATCAAACTTTCATCATCTGATAAAACTAACTCTTCAACTTCATCAGACAAATCAACTAAACCATCAATAATTTCATCAACACGAATCTCATCGTCACGTATGCGATCAATAATCGACAAAACTTGCTCTATCGTGGAAGGACAAGCGGATATTGCTTGAATCATGGCGCTCAACCCATCCTCGATACGCTTAGCTATCTCAATTTCACCTTCTCGCGTCAAAAGTTCTACCGCACCCATCTCACGCATATACATACGCACAGGATCTGTAGTACGACCAAATTCAGCATCAACAGATTTTAACGCCTCCTCAGCAACCTCCTCTGCCTCCTCTTCCTCTACAACCGAAGGACAGGACATAAATAGAGACTCAACATCGGGCACTTCATCATAAACGACTATGCCCATTTCATGAAATGTCGTAATAATCGACTCTATTTGCTCGGCATCAACTAAACTATCAGGAAGATGGTCATTAACCTCAGCACAAGTCAAAAAACCTCTTTCCTTACCAATAGCTATCAACTGCTTAAGGCGGGTACGACTCAACTCCAAATCTTCTCCGGTAGAACGAGACATCGCCCGCTCAATCTCCATTGCTCCAGCACGAACAGACTTAAAAACCTTTTTAGATTTCTTACTACCAGCTGATGATGTCTCCACTTCAACTTCAGTCTCAGCTGAATCAACCAACAAAAAATCAGCATCATCAGAAATTTTTTCAACATCATCATCGAGATAAATATCATCATCGACCAACAGCCCAGCATCTTCGAATGAATCATCCATATCAGACAAGACATCCGAATCACTATCGGTATCTGCATCAAAATCACCATCAGAAGCATTAACCACCACATCTTGCTCGGGTGGAGCAACAGCAACTGTAATATTTTTATCAGCTTTAGAAGATGTTTTTTTCTTCTTCTTCCCAGCAGAAACAGATTTCACTTCACTACTCCCTCTGTCAGAGGAAAGCGATTCACCACTATCATCAGACACAGTTGAATCAGATTCACTACTCTGCGAATCAGAAGAAACACTGACAGAAGATTCTCCAGAAAAAGATTTAGGCATAGATATCAACCTCGGAAAGAGAGAATAGGGTGAATATTATACTGCACAAATAAAAAAAAGGCTGCTAGACATTGCACTTAAACTCTCACCCAAATTTAGCGCGACTTTAAATCTTGTAACCGGTTCATTATTAAAAAAAATTGATCTTTTTCACAACTATCTATCGTCTTTTTACTAATTTTTTCCAAAAAAATATCACACTTACTCTCTAAGTAATACTTCTCAAGAGCTAAACATGACTCCCTAAAAGCTGCCATCCACTCATCACGACTCAATTCTATCCTATCTAGGGAAAGAACCTTCGAAAACCAACGCGCTCGAGGATGTGACACTAACAAACTATGGATATCATCTAAGTTACTTCCCGGAGATAATTCTGACAGTACCAATATAAGATCCTTCAAAGAACAAAAATCTTCATCCTGAATGTCCAAAAACTGAATAGGAAAAGCAAAATTAGAAATTTCCCTCGGTTTGGAAAGCAGCAACCGCGCTATGCGCTGAGCTAAAGAGGGAACACGATAACGATTATTATCTCGAATATTGGCAGAATAAGACTTACTGTTACTACTATCTCCTCTGTAATCAACTACGCTTGATGTGTCACTGCTAGAAAATCTTCCAGCATCAGTAATCGACAACAACTGTTCCTCAGGAATGTTGGTCAAAACCGACAATTCCCGCATGAGAGAAATCTTGAAAATGGGGGCATTAATACTTAATAAAGTTTCCCGCAGACCATGAATCATAATCGCACGGCCCTCTACTGTATCAAGCTGAAAACGAACCCGCCAATCATCAATTAAAAAAGAAGAGAGAGGCTTAGATTGGAATAGAATATTACGGAAATCATCACAACCTTGCTTAGCAACATATGAATCAGGATCCTCCCCTTCCGGAAGCAATAAAAAATACACCTGCTTACCGTCAACCAAAATGGGCAAAATACTTTCTGCAACACGAAGAGCAGCTTTTCTACCGGCAGCATCACCATCAAAACAATAGTAAACAGTATCCGCGTACCGAAATAGAAGTTTCATTTGTGCCGTAGTACAAGACGTGCCTAAACTAGCGACAACATTATTTATTCCATTTTGGACCAAGGAGAGCAGATCAATATACCCCTCAACCACAATAGCAGCCCTCTCATGACGAATGAAAGACATATTGTGGTACAAACCATACAGCTCATGTCCTTTATGAAACAAAGTCGTATCAGGAGAATTAAGGTACTTCGGCTGCTTGTTTTCAGATAATACTCGCCCCCCAAATCCAATAAAATTACCGCGAACAGAACGTATGGGGAACATAACCCGACCACGAAAACGATCATAAAGGCTACCATTACGTCCTTCTGAAACCAAACCTGCCTCCTTCAAATCAGGAGATGAATACTGCTTGCCAAAAATTGCCCGCAAATTTTGGTACGAATTCGGAGCAAATCCCAAATCAAACCGCTGACAAGTATCAGAACTAAGACCTCGATCAGACAAGTAAGCAATCACACTTTTGCTATTAGACAAATGCTGTTTATAGAAGATCACAGCTTTATTAAGTAATGGACTCAAAACACTTTCAGGATCGCCCTTTTGCGATGACGAAGCAGAAGTCGAGGTGGGAACCAACATACCAACAGAAGACGCCAGTCTAGAAACAGCCTCTGGAAAGGATAAATTGTAGTGCTTCATCAAAAAACCGATAGCAGTACCATGGGCACCACAACCAAAGCAATGGTAGAATTGCTTAGTCGGACTAATAGTAAAAGACGGAGTTTTATCGGAGTGAAACGGACAACAAGAAACGTAATTAGAACCAACCCTTTTAATATCTAAGCACGCTCGCAATACCTCAACTATATCAACACGGCGCAAAAGCTCTTGTATAAAAGCTTCGCTGATCAACTAATACCCTTATTATTACCATCATCAAGATATTTGGCTAACTTTTCCTTAACAAGAAGAGACACTTTCCCAAAATCTGCCCTACCAGACAGAACGGGCCTAAGTGCCAACATCAAAGAAGAAAGATCAGCCATCTTAGAAGGATTAACTGCCGAAAAAACCTCATCTAACTTTTCCGACAGCTCTTCCTCGGAAAAATGGGCAGGCAGATAACGAGATATAATCTCCAGTTCAAATTTCTCTTTATTGACCAAATCGATACGCGCAGCAGCTTGATAGCAATCTATAGAATCCATTCTTTTCTTTTTTTCTTTCAGCAAAACAGAAACTATCATCTCATCACTAAATTCAACTCGCTCATCTATATGCTTCTGCTTAACAGCAGCCCACAAAAAACGCAACACGGCCAAGGTGGCAACATCCTTGTCACGCATGGCCCGCCTAATATCAACCTGTATAGAACTTTCCAATGACATACACCAGCCCTCCCTAACGCGGAGGCAACGCCTGGCTACGCAATCGCTTGAAATGACGCTTAACAGCAGCAGCAAAACGCCTCTTCCGAACTGCAGTCGGCTTCTCGTAATACTCGCGCGACCGAAGCTCAGTCAAGACACCTGCTTTCTCCACTGCCCTCTTAAAACGCCTAACAGCAGCCTCAAACGGCTCATTTTCCTTAACACGTACCCCTGGCATGCAAACCTTCCTAGAAAAAAAATACAAACCCCATTCAGTCTCAGTTAGTATGGAAGACTGATTCAAAAATTGCAATCAAGTATAACCAAATTATCAGACAGGATAATCCATGAAATCCACCCCAAAAAACCCGCAAACATCCCACATAATATTAGGCATCGAAACCTCGTGCGACGAAACCGGACTAGCACTATACGATACACGAAAAGGACTTTTAGCAGAAGCCCTATCATCACAGATTGACATACATGCTAAGTATGGTGGAGTAGTACCAGAAATTGCATCACGAGATCATGCAAATAAAATCACATCATTATTCGACAGCATGTTTATGGCACCAAATATTTCTTTCAAAGATATATCCATGATAGCTTACACCCGCGGTCCTGGACTAGCCGGCTCTTTAATGGTTGGAGCTGCATTCGCTCAGGGTTTGTCCTGGGCCAATGAAACCCCTCTGATGGGAATACATCATCTAGAAGCCCATCTCCTGAGCCCCATGATCAATAACACATCTCTGTCCTTTCCATACCTAGGGGTACTGATTTCTGGGGGGCATACCCAACTCTTCTCCGTAATCAGTCTTGGTAAGTATGACCTACTTGGTGAAACACAAGACGACGCTATAGGAGAGGCTTTTGATAAAACAGCTAAATTACTTGGATTGGGCTACCCCGGAGGACCGGCAATAAGCACCTTATCAAAAGAATTCACAGCATCAGTGCATCAAGAAATACAGTTACCACGTCCTATGATACACAGCTCTAACCTCAACATGAGTTTCAGTGGCATTAAAACTGCCGTAAGATTAGTAGTACAGAAACTACCACAACCCATTACAAAAGATCACAAAATATCCATCGCTTATTCATTTGAAAAAGCTTGTGTGGAAACAATTATAGAAAAAATAAGAAAAGCCTGTGACCAAACCGGTCTCAAAAAATTTGCGGTTACCGGAGGAGTAAGCGCAAATCTCACCCTACGAAATAAAGCTAAAGACATGGCTGAAAAAAATGACTTGCAGTATTTCTTCCCTGAAAACCGCCTTTGCACAGACAACGGAATCATGATTGCCCACGCAGCAGCACAGTACATGAAAATCGGCACAGAGTGGAATCGATGTTCAATTGCCAAACAACCACTAGTACTACCAAGATGGCCCCTAGCAACCACAAATCCGTGAACTATCAACAAGCAGACTCACTCTGTTGCTTTCTATCGCCAAAATTTTCCACATCACCATCAAAACCACGCTTAGCAACATCATCGAGCTTTGGCTTTTTATCTTTTGTCATTTCACTATACATAGTATAGCAATTACACCCTGATTGCTTAGATTTGTACATAGCCTCATCTGCAACCCCAACCAAAACTTCCGCAGTGCTTCCATCTCTCGGGTACAAACTTACTCCAACACTGGCGTATATCTGCACATGCTGCCCACTGATCATGAGCGGTTCACCGACAGAATCAACAACTTTTTGAGCAACATCCTTAACATGGTCAACATTCAGTATGCTAGGTAGTAGAATAATAAACTCGTCACCGCCTAAACGAGCCACAGTATCGGAAGCACGCAGAACAGAACGAAGACGATACGCTGTCATCTCTAGAACACGATCACCAACACTATGTCCTAGAGTATCATTGACAAGCTTAAAACGATCTAAATCAAGCATTAAAACAGCCAACTCACCATCATAGCGATCAAATTGACGAATTGCTTGTTGCAGGCGATCCGTAAATAAGCGCCGGTTAGGCAATCCAGTCAGCTCATCATGCATTGCAAGATATAACATGTGATCTTCTATTTCTTTACTGGGAGTAATATCAGTCGCCATTCCCGCAATACCCATCAAAGCGCCATCCAAAGACCTAATTGGGGACAAACTTAACTTAATTAACTTTACATCCCCATCCGGGTGAAGCATATTTACTTCTTGTTCAAACATTGTTCCTAATTCAATTACTTTAGTTAACACATTCTCGTCAAAGGAGTTTTCACCATCGTGATTAATAATATCTCCGACATATGATCCAATCAAATCATCCGAATATCTCCCCAAAACTCTCATTGAACCCCGCGGGTTGGCATAGGCAAAACAAAAGTCGTTATCCAGATAAAATACCAAATCCTTGGAGGCCTCAACCAACCCCTGATACATAGCTTGCTGTTTACGAACACGATCTTCAACAATCATCCTCTCTGTCAAATCGGATATAATCCAAACAATCCCCTCTTCCTCCTTTGCACCTAAATCCTTAATTGGACTACAAACTACCCCCACCCAAAAATTCCTACCATCAGAATAAACAGCCTCTACCTCCATTGTTTCTTGATTGGAACGCCTATCGTCGGAAAATTTAATCATAGCCGAATAGAGTTTATGTAGAACATCTGAATCCAGAAATAACTTATCGATATTTTTTCCTATTATCTCCGACATTTCATAACCAAACATTCTTGAAACATAATCATTGGCATTTACTATTATTCCTTTTCTGGAAACAATAATCCCGTTTGGAGCCGCATCAAAAATAGATTTTTGCCTTTCAAACAACGCCTTGTTTTCGTAAAATACACGCATTCCCTTTGCTACCACTTTATATTGCCTAAGGTAATACACAGCCAAAATTGGAACCATGATTATGCTCATAACACCCAAAGCTCTAACAGCTTTGTCGGGATGAAAAATTTGGGCTATGCCTATAGGCAAAACTACACTGGGCATATAGAAGAAAAAACCCATTGCAGTATACAAAAGAGTGAATGCCGTACCCATAGCCAAAACGGCACTTATAGAGGTGTACATCATTTGCCAAGAAATAGGTAATATGGCTGAAAATTTCACCAACCCCAAACTGATCGCTAGAGCACTGACCATGCCAACTACAGAATGCACAACTTCAAAACGTTGCAAATTACTCTCCAAAGTGCATCGTTTTAAGGAAATAGCGACAAAAACCCTAGCAGTTGCCAACAAAATAGCCAACACCACCCATGAAAGAACCGAAATTTTGTGATTACTCTCCAGCATTGGTATGCACATACCTATAATCAAAGGTACTGTAATAAACCAAGACGTAGAAACAAGTTGACCTGTTTGCAACAAACGGTCCAAATAAACCATCCTGTCAACATAGGAAATATTAGACTGAGAATGCATATAGACACACAATAAATAAATGGTTTAATTTCTACGATGAGTAAACAATAACTGATGGAATGGTACTACATGCTTGGAAAATCACTGATCCCACCCCTATAATAATAATGACAAAGACAGCATATAGTGATGACTGTTGAATCAAAACATTGTGTCACTATCTATACGTTAAAATGCCATATGAAAACAATAAATTAGTCACGTTATCAATGTATGTAATGCTGTTTTAGTGTCAGAGTGATATGATTGACCGCTTAAGAAAAAACACCTTTAGGAAACAGAAAGATCGGGATCTAATGATAACCTGTAATTGTTATTCTTTTGATGACTGTGCGGCGGCGGGGGAAGATTCTCAAGAAGCTAGCCATGATGACAGCTGCTATGTGGAACAAGAAACACAGTCCCTTTGGGCAAGTAATGGGAAAACTTATCCTATAGAAGCAAATGTGGTAGTCAAAAATGAAAACCCCAAAAAAGAAAGCGACTCCGCAAATATCGGAGATGCTGTGCGGCAATTCAGTTTGTCATGGCTCCGAAAAATTACTCTCTCCCATTATAGGGTTTATCACGGAGCTGCGATTATAGGATCACACACCTCTACAACATGCTCTATAGAACCATCTACTAAAGCCATCGAAAAACTCCGTTCACTGTGTCATAAAGAAGGATCTTTCCTTAACCACTCATCCCCGAAATCAATACTGCTAAGTGCGATAAAAAACTTGGTAGTTTCTTCAAGTGATAGTTTTAGCGAGAAATATCTATGCGACGAAATCTCGTTAGAATTACTCCCCAGAAAGGTTGAAAAAGTATTAACCCTGGTAAGAGAGATACCCTCAGAGCACCTGGAAGATGAAAGTATAGTTGTAGAAACTGCTAAAAAGTGCCTATCCATTTTGCAGAAGGGAAGACACTATGCCGATGATGAAAGTGATGAACAAGAAAGTTTCAGAAAAAAACTGGAAATCTTGGAATCAATGGTAAAACTCTATATGCAGGAAGAAATGCAGGATGGCCAAGGTAACCCTAAATCCGTTGCAGAAAAACTGGAAAGTTTAGACTGCATAATGCAAGAGTACATGGATAGGATGGTACATAAACACAGTAAACACAGGCTTGGAAAGCAAACCTTACAATCAATAATATTGGAACATATAAGCAGAGAGAGAGCACGCGCATGCCAGGATAAACCGATAGTCGTTATGGAAGAAAAACAGGAGAACTTAGCCCCACCGGTAGAATCAGAATCATTTATGCACAAATACATGGGGAAACAAGAGCAAGAAAAAAGTAAAAGCAGTAATGAAAGTACCGATTGCGATGCAATTTCCATTCAAAAGATGTGCCCCTTCCCGCCATATGAAGATAAAACAGACAGCAAAGAGAGGTTATTAGGAGACAAATATTGTGATACTTTCTCGTTTTCAGAAGTATCTGAGCACTACCCATCACACAAAATGAATCTACTTAAAAAAGCAAGAAAGCTAATGTGCCCAAACTTTGAGACAGGCGCCATACTCATGGTTATCATCGTGATAGCCATCCTATCCGCCGCATTCATAGCATTTACCATAAGGTTTGTAATTGAAAAGTAGCCAATCATCCTGGAATGCACTGCTCCATCTCGTATTTCTTCACAACAGCGCCCAGGGCCGCCAGTTTTTCTGGCATAGATTCGTACCCCCGCTCAATAAAATCCGCTCTTTGAATAGTACTAGTACCTTCTGCACACATAGCAGCAATAACAAGTGCCGCTGCTGCACGAAGATCAGGAGCATTAACAATACTTCCTCTCAACAAGTACCCCCCATTAATACAAGCAGTATCCCCTTCAATAGATACACGACAACCGAAACGCCGCAACTCTGGAACATGGATGAACCGACCCTCAAAAATTTTCTCTGTCACACGAGAAAAACCAGAAGCAACTGTATTCACAACCATGAACGGTGCCTGCAAATCCGTAGGAAAGCCAGGATACGGTGCTGTTACAATATCGACACCAGAAAGTTTCATAGAGGACTTCATGTAGATAGTACTCTCATCATAAACTTTAACTACACAACCCGCCGCACGAAAAGCATCAAGTACATCATTTGAAAGGTATGGACAAGCATCTCTTAGCACCAACTCCCCACGGGTAGCCGCAACAGCACACAAATAGGTTCCTGCCTCAATTCTATCTGGCATAACTTTGTACTCCACACCGGATAGTGATGAAACCCCTTTAATGCGAATCGTAGGAGTGCCTGCACCTTCTATGTCAGCACCCATTTGATTAAGGCATTTAGCTAAATCAACAATCTCAGGTTCACAAGCTGCCCTATTTAAAACAGTTACCCCATCGGCCAAAACTGCAGCCATCATCAAATTCTCTGTTCCCGTAACTGTCACACAATCAAATACAACATAGGAACCAGACAATTTGGTGCATGAACCCAATATACTATCGCCCAAGTGATCAAAAATCACCCCCATTCGAGACAAAGCTTTCAGATGCTGATCAATTGGACGCTGACCAATAGCACACCCACCTGGCTCGAGAAACTCCACGCGACCTAGACGAGCTAAAATAGGACCTATGACCAAAATAGAAGCACGCATGTCACGAACCAAAGAAAGGGGAACAACACAGCTAGTCAGTTCTTTAGCGGACAAACTCAACGAATGAGCCGACTGCCACCTCACATCAACACCCAAGGCACGCAAGAGAGCTATCATTGTCTCAACATCCCTCAATCGAGGAACACCATGAAAAACAACGGAAGATGACGTTAGCAAACAAGAACTAAGCAGTGGAAGAATCGCATTCTTAGAACCAGAAACATCAATCTCGCCCTTTAAATTCACTCCACCTTTCACGCAAAAACAGCTCATTTAGCACTTCTCTCCCACTCTAACGGCGTAAAGGTTCTCAAAGAAAGGGCATGAATAACATCTGCTGCAATACGATCACCTAGACCAACCATGACCAAGCGGTGACGACGAAGCAAGGTCAATCCATCAAATCGCTTGCTCACAACTACAGCAGAAAAATGACGACCATCAGCACCATCAACAGTCACAAAAGAATCTTCATCTTCCAAAACTTGCATTATACAAGAGCGAACATCCTCAGGAGTCATAAAAAAATCCTATTCCCTCAGACGGTAACCAGACGCCAAGATACAGTAATTGAAAATAGAGATGCAAACAAAAATAACCAAAAGAACAACGAAACCACGGTGAGGATCGCAGTCAGAATCACCTAAAAAACCAAATCTTACCCCATCAACCATGAAAAAAATAGGATTAGCCAACAAAAAACGCTGAAAAATGGATGGCAATTTTGAAAAAGGGAAAAACACCGCTGACAAAAAGGTCAGCGGAAATACGACAAAGCTATTGAAAAAAGCATGATGATCAAAATCCCTACCCCATATCCCCGCGGTAAGACCTAATCCACCCATAATGGCAGAACCCAAAAGAGAAAACCCTATGAGGTAAAATGGCTCTTTTATCGTTATACTAGAGAACATCATGGAAGATAACAAAACAAAAAGTCCTGCTATCAGTGCCCGAAAAACACTGGCTAAAACATAAGCAGAATAAAATCCCCACGGCCCTATCGGAGCCATCAACAAAAAGTGTAGATTTCCTGTTACTTTTGCTAATATCAAGCTAGTTGAAGAATTCATAAAAGAAGTTTGCAACATTGTCATAATAAACAATCCAGGGATGAGAAAATCTACGTACCCCCATCCTTGCCATGAGAAACTGCTGTAGGCATTAGTTTGAGAAAAAACAACTAAATATAAAACAGAGTTAAAAGCAGGAGATAAAACTGTTTGACCAAATACGCGAAAAAACCTCAAACATTCCTTATAAAATAGTGTACCTACTTTCATCATAATACATCCCTCATCGTGGGTTGCATAATCCGCACATACAAATCCTCCAAACTCATACGCCTAACTAGAAGATGATAAATCCCAAGAGGAACTAAATCTGTCAACATTGAGACCAGCTGATCATATTGGTCCAAAATCAAATGATAACGACCCTCTTCATGGTTTTTCAAAAAATGTTTCCACTGCTCAGGCAACAACACTCCATCTGGCAATAAAAACGATACAGACATCGATCCACCCTCATTAAGATCACCAAGGGAACCTACTTTAATTAACGAACCATTACGCATAAATGCCAATCGATCGCACAACAACTCTGCTTCAGCCAAATAATGTGTAGTCAAAACAATAGTATGGCCATCTTTATTAAGGCGCTTTATGAATTTCCACAATGACAACCGATGCTCTACATCAACCCCCGCGGTTGGCTCATCGAGCACAATAACAGGTGGACGATGAACAAGGGCCAACGCTACCATAACTCGGCGTTTCATCCCCCCAGACAAACGACCCATCATCTGTTTTTCTTTTTCAGACAAACCAAGCTCATACAATAGCTCATCGATCCAAGCACCATTAGATCTAACACCACACAAGCCACTCTGAAGCTCCAAAGCTTCACGAACCTTTAAAAAGGGATCGTAAACTAATTCCTGCGGCACAACACCCAACAACCAACGAGTATCAACAGAGGAAACACTAACCAAACGTCCATCAATTTTAATAGTTCCAGAAGAAGGTTTAACTAATCCCGCCATAAGGCTAATCATGGTTGTTTTACCAGCACCATTAGGACCCAACAACCCAAAAACCTCAGATCTACGTATAGAAAACGTAACATCATTCAAGGCACAAAATAAACCGTAAAATTTGGTTAGATTATTAACTTCCAATATTGTAGAATCAGTCATACGGTGACGTTCTTATGATGGGTAGAAGCTTTATCGAAAAGAAGAGCGCGGACGCCGTACAAATCCGACAGTGAAAGCAGCTCATCAGAAAAATTGCAAAATTCGACGTCGCGCTGTCGCCGACATGAGAGCAAAAACAGCAATACCAAAGAGTCCCACACCAGTAATCCTCCGCCATCAACGCAGGAAAATTCTAGTGAAGAAACGCGCTCGGTGATGACAGACAATTCATGGGCAACGAGCTGCATGGTCCATTGTCCCTCTAGGAAAAGACAATCCTCCCTAAGATACCACACGTTCACTACCCTCCTTCTTAATTTGACGCAAAAACACCATAACTCCATCGAACCCTTTTGTTTGATAAACAGACTCCAATTGCTGGCGATAACTGGAAATCAAACTTATACCTGATACCGAAACATCATATATCATCCACCTACCATCAATACGCAAAAGGTAATAATCAACCCTTGTGGCATGATCAGGCTGTCCGTCACTAACAGACGTACGAACAATAGACTGACGATCATTAGTATCGGAACTAACAACAGAAGATTTGAATCCTAAAAATCTCGACAACCCAGCTGAATAATTTTGAAACAACAGCCCCCGAAATTCATCTATCAATTTGCGCCTTTGATCTATGGTCAACCCTCCCCAATTGCGACCAAAAGCCAACGCTGTCATGCGCGAAAAATCAAAATACCTAGCAGAAACTTCCAGGCCGTGATCAACCACTTCACGCTGCAAAGACCTATCGACCTTACTTTTTTTCAACAAAGTAAGAAAACGATCCGAAAGGCACTCTATAAGCAACGCAGGAGTTTTAGCAGACTGTCCACCATCTTCATCCTGACAATGAGACAACTCCGACCACAGCATCGAATTTTCGGAAGATGGCTTATTTGCTAAAACAACTCCCTTTTTGACTTCCTTAACACCCTTCTTGTCCAGATCAGAAAAAGAACCAGCAGTTCTGGCAAAAACATCTGATACCAGCAGCAACAGTAAGGACACCAAACACAAACCGCACAGCCTTCTTAAAATCATTACTCATCCTTTCTTGTTTTGCAACTGAATTATTTTAGTGGATCTTTCATAATTTCATCCAACTCCAACTGTGACAAAACATTTTTGTAAAAATCACCGTCAGTCATCAGATACACACGTCGCTGCCAATATGCAGAACGAATAAAAGTATACCTATCTATTATTGATGAAAGCACCAATGATTCCACGGAAACTAAATTGGATAAATTATTTACACCCCATAAAAATAAAAGAAAAAATCTACCAGGAAGATACAACACCGGATCCCATACTTGATCAACCAAGGATCCTATGCCTGAACGCATGGTAGCTGGACCGATAATAGGTAAAAACAAGTAAGGACCAGGAGAAAAACCCCATCGCGCTAACGTCAAACCAAAATCCTGGTAATTTTTTGACCACCCCAACACACCAGCAGCATCTCCCAACCCAAACACTCCAAAAAAAGTGTTGAGCAGCACACGAATAAAATCAGAAAAAAACTTTCCTAATCTTGCCTGTAAAAGATCATTAACAACAGTTCTAACATCATTTACATTTTCGAAAAAATTGTTTACTACTAGCGGCACAAAAGAAGGTAATTTTTTAACATACGCTATCGATAATGGACGCGCAATCTCATCATTAATCTTGCAACTAGACCTATAATTTTTTCTATTATAATTCTCCCATGGATCCATCAAAACGTACCCTCTCCTGACAACAGCAACAGAATCTCCATTAACCGGTTTGTCAGAGAAAGGAGCAGAAAAAGACACTCTACTACCCAGCAGCGCTGCCACCAGGTACCACAGAAATAAAGTTTTCGTAATATGTAACATTTACTTGTTTAAGTGATTAACTAGGAACTGTGATAACACTTTTTCTAGAAACCAAGCTGATTGAGTATGAAAAATCCTATCACCATCTTTCAGGAAATTGGAATCTAAACCAGCTTCTAACCCTATGAATTGAACCCCCAGCAGACCAGTAGTCAAAATCGATGCCGTTGAATCTATGGGGAAATGGTAAAAATCACTGATATGCATGCGAACAACAGCCTGGTAAGTCTTAGGGTCTAGATCAATGTCAACAACCCTACCAACCAAAACACCGCTACTCTTTACTGGCGATCCTACGCTCAGTTGCCCAACATTTTGAAAAACTGCCGTTACCTCATAATATTTTTCCCGCTCCCAAAAAGAAACACCCCTAGTAGCCATAGCAGAAATGAAAAAAAGCCCAACAAATGCCAGCAAGAAAAAGAAACCAACGGTCAAATCATAACGACGGTATTCCATAAGAAATCACCCCCTCTGATCTTCTTGTGATTTTGAGACTACATAATCCAATCATCAAATTGAAAACATAAATGAAGTCATCATAAAATCTAAAATGAAAATAAGTAGTGAACTCATCACAACTGTTTGTGTTGTAGCCCTAGACATACCAACAACAGTTGGCGGACAAACATATCCCAAAAATAGGGATATCCAAGTCACCACAATACCAAAAACAAAACTCTTCAATATGCCGTTGCCAACATCCTTCATAAATAGCAAAGAATTAGTAATATTCAGCCAAAAAACCCCTGAATCTATATGGAACCAAGAAACTGAAACAATATAACACCCTAAAATACCAACAACCGAAAACAAAACTGCCAACATTGGAACAACTAAAACAGAAGATGCGAACCGAACAAAAAAAATCTTCTCCCAAATATTAATTCCCATCGCTGATAGGGCCTTAATTTCCTCACGAGACCTCATCATACTAATAGATGCCGTCAAGGCAGACCCGGTACGAGCTGCATACAAAAGTGCCGTCACCACAGGCCCCAATTCTCGAACCAATGACAATGCCACTAAATAGCCCACACTTTCAACAGCACCATAGTAGCTTAGAGCATAGTACATCTGTAGGGCCAAAACCATTCCAACAAAAAAACCAGATAGAAAAATTATTGGTAACGACAAAACCCCACAAAAATGTATCTGCTCCATCCAACTACGCAAATACATCAAACTTGACTGCTCTAGAATGGCCCATAAAAAACGAACGCTCTGGCCTAATATGGCTGGTTTTCCAGCCCATTTCATGATCATCCTAGAACAATATGCAGATATCATGAAATCCTCAAGTTTTCTGCCAACGTCAAATCACTTAATGGAACGGATTTAGATGGTGATTTGTCAAATTTACCACTTATAAAATTTTTAACCATCTCATTTTCACTAGAGAACATATCCTCCGAAGACCCATCAAAAACCAAGGAACCTCCCATCAGAAGAAAAATCCTGTCAAATATGCGGATAGACTCTCCGATATTGTGAGTAATCACCATTGTTGCTGAACGAAAAATATCAGTTACGGAACGAATAAGATTGGCGGTAGTACGAACGGACACAGGATCCAAGCCAGAAAAAGGTTCATCACAAAGCAAAACACGCGGATCGAGCGCAACAGCACGGGCCAGAGCCACCCTACGCGCCATGCCCCCAGATAGCTCAGCAGGAAATAGCTGAGCCGCTGATCTCAATCCAACTGCCTCTAATTTCATCCAAGTCAAATCACGAACGGCATCTTCTGGCAAAAAAGTTAACTCACGAAGAGGAAAAGCTACATTATCAAACACAGATAAATCACCAAACAAAGCACCCGTTTGAAATAGTATCCCCATCTGGCGACGGATACCAAATAATTCACCTGTAGTACAAATATTTAAGTTGCGATGGCAAATTTCAACAACACCCTTCGTTGGAAACAACAACCCAGAGACCAGCTCCAGAAGAGTTGTTTTACCACATCCACTGTGCCCCATAACAGCAACAAGCTCACCAGCCCCAACAGAAAAGCCTATATCGGACAAAACTTTTGTTTGACCACGGAAAAAATCTACACCTGATAAATATATAGCTCTGTAGGAGAAAGCACGCATGAAATCATCTCCTTCCCTCGTTCAGAGTTTTTATTAACAGGTTTCTGTGCATTTTATCCACAAAAGGTATTATTATACACGCGACGCAGGAAAAATATTACCATACCATAACCCTATAATTATGTACTTTCATCCTGAAAAAACAATGATATCCTTGATGCTGAGTCGCCGACATAAGCCCCCACACGTTCTCCTACACGTCTTATCATCTATAGCAAGCGCTACCCAAGCTCTGCTACTAGTCTGCTTTAATGACCTTGACAAAGTCTCAGTGTCAGTAAAAAGCACGTCAGAAGGACTTTTTGTGCTATCTGTTACTAACACGATAATTGCTTTGATAATATATTGGCAGAAAAAATCAGTTTCCTCCCCCAATCAGGTAATAGCCCTACTGATCCTATGGTCAACCCCACTAGTACCCATATGCAGCAACCAAATGTCATTTATCCATCTCACATTTTCGGTACCATGGGCCATGCTATTCGTAACCTATAGCAGTTTATTCCATAATTTTCGCAACAAAATTGCATGGTTGTGGGCGTACACCCTATCGCTAGTAGCTTTCATAAGCGCCTGGTACTTAAACTTACATGTTTCACCAAGCAGCACAACCGCCACTATGATGTGGCAAAGCCCATATCAACAAAATCTAATTTTATTATTCTCCGTCTCTCTACTCATGTACTCAACACATGCAAAAAACCAAAACACTAAGTTGAAAAAAGTTATATCACAAGCATCCATTGAAATTGAAGAAAGACTAAAAACAGAAGAGATATTGCTGAATACCCTACCATTACGCGTCATATTGAGGTTAAAAAAGGGTGAGCAAATAATTGCTGATCGTTTCGGCCATGCAACAATTTTATTTGCTGATTTGGTGGGATTCACACAAATTGCACACAAAGTTGCGCCGTCTCAGTTATTTAGGATGATAAATAAAATCTTTCTCGAATTTGATAAAATCACTAACGAAAAGTACCTAGAGAAAATTAAAACAAACGGTGACTCGTACATGGTTGCCGGCGGAATATCTCCAGAAAGCCCCAATAATCCATCCTTGGCAGCAGTAGAATTAGCATTCAAAATGAAAACTATCATAGAGGAGCTATCCAGACAAAATCCACATAAACTTCAGCTACGAGTTGGAATAAGCACTGGACCCGTAGTAGCTGGGGTTCTTGGTTCGAGGAAATTTATATTCGATGTATGGGGAGATACGGTCAACATAGCTAGCCGGCTGAGTAATGAAGGAAATCCTCAGAGCATACTTGTCGACGAAACCACCTACAATCTTTGCCAAAGTCCTGATCTATTTGATGAACCTCAAGAGATTTGGTTAAAAGGAAAGGGAAAATGCTTGGCCTACCCCCTAAAATAGGCATTTTTACCACAGTATCGTAACAGAAAGACCACAGATGACCAATGAACTTAATTCACAGCAAAGAGAAGCAGTAGACTTTCTAGGAGGAGCGTTGCTGGTCATTGCTGGAGCCGGAAGTGGAAAAACACGAGTAATTGGGTACAAAATAAAACACTTGATAGACATTCAGTACTGCAACCCAAGCCAAATAGCCGCCATAACATTTACCAACAAATCCGCAAGAGAAATGCGGGAACGTTTGAATAAATTAGTTCCTTTGGGTACACGTACTGCTCCCATGATATCTACTTTCCATACTATGGGCCTACAAATTCTGCGCCATGAAGCGTCATTATTGGGACTAAAAAATCAGTTCTCCATCTTTGATAGCCATGATGCCATTGTGACATTACAGGATATAACATCCAATAACCGTCAAAGCCATTTGTCCAAAATTAAGAACAAAATATCAAACTGGAAAAACAATAATATTTTTCCTGATGAAGCACTTTTATCGGCTAAAACAGAAGAAGACACCCAAATTGCACTAATATATGAACGTTACCAAAAAGCTCTAAGAGGGTATCAAGCAGTTGATTTTGATGATCTAATTACCCTTCCATTAAAACTTTTCGAAAATTATCCAGAACGTCTACGATTTTGGCAGAACCGCATTCGTTATTTTCTAGTAGACGAATATCAAGATACCAACTTAGTGCAGTACCAACTAATTAAAAAATTAAGTTACCCAAAAGGGGATTGCACATTCGTTGGAGATGATGATCAGGCGATATATGCATGGCGCGGGGCAACACGCGACAATATCAAACTACTACAACAAGATTACCCTCAACTTAAAATAGTTCGATTGGAACAAAATTATCGCTCAACTAATTCTGTACTGAAAGCAGCAAACAACCTAATCCAAAAAAATGGCACCATATTTGAAAAAACCTTGTGGTCACAACTAGGGGAAGGAAAACCCATCACGCTTACTTCTCACAGAACAGAGGAACTAGAAGCAAAACAAACGATAGAGAATATCATACAGCATCAACTATCAACCAATAGCAACTGGTCACAATACGCTATCCTTTATCGCAGCAACTATCAATCGCGACTATTTGAAAACTATCTGCAACAAAATGGCATTGCATATAATCTCTCTGGGGGACAATCATTCTTCGATCGAACAGAAATCAAAGACATTCTTTCCTATCTACGTCTTATGGTAAACAACGACAACGATGTTTCATTTATACGTGCAGCCACAAAGCCACGAAGAGGAATAGGACCGACGACGCTTGAGAAATTGAGCCAATATGCTTCAGAACGACAAATAAGTCTCTTCGAGGCTGTATTTGAGACTGGACTTACATTTCACTTAAACGAAAAAGCAGTTGAAACACTGAAACTATTTGGTAATTTCATCAATGACCTTGAATTTCGCGCTCAATCTGAACCGGCTGGTACCATAGTACGTGAAATTATAGATAGTATTCGTTACGAAGATTACCTATTAGAGCATCTCAATGAAAGAGATGCTGCAAAAAGATGGGAAAACATCAAAAGCTTTTGTGAATTCATAGAGAGACAACAAAACAAAGATGATCGCAACCTGTCCACCATCACACAAAATATTACTCTTATGAACATAATTTCCCAAAAAAATAGCTCAAAGGAAAAATTATTAGAGATGAGTACACTACATGCAGCAAAAGGACTGGAGTTCGACTATGTATTCATCGTTGGATGCAACGAAGGCGTAATACCTCACCAGGAATGCATTGACAACGATCTGCTAGATGAAGAACGTCGTCTCATGTACGTAGGAATAACAAGAGCTCGAAGGGAATTAACCATAAGCTTTACCGAAAAAAGACGGGTAGGCGGTGAATCAGTAGAAAGCACGCCATCAAGATTCATAGAAGAAATGGGACTAAACACAAAAGAAACGTCGAACAACCAAATTCCATCAAATGAGGAAAAACAACAGTACTTAAAAAGAATGCGCAGTTCAGGCTCTCAGAAAAAAAAGGTTGTTTGTACTACTTCAGATCCATACCACTAGATTTAAGCATGTAGTCAACCGCAGCCTTAACTTCTTCATCTGTAATAGAGGCTCCACCTCTGGGAGGCATAACCCCGTATCCATTTATTGCATGGGCATAAAGCTCAGAAAGCGGCCGCTTATGCTTCTCCCAATCTGCCTTTTGTCCAAACCGTGGCGCCCCCGCAACACCAGCAGCATGGCACACCATACACACCTTCTGATAGACTTGCTGCCCAGTCATAGAAGAAAAGCAAACGGCACAGTGGAATAAACCGGCATAAAACAACACTCTTAGTAAATGTATCATAGAGGCTTTCCTGTAGCTTTAGTCCCAGAACTAGTATCAGATACATTATCTGCAACTACCTTAACTTTTCCCACTGGCTCGATACGCTGCTTAGTCCCCTCAATAATCCCTGGTTTATCCATCATATGATCTGACAACGCAAGAATGGAAAATCGTGCGGCCAAAATACAAAAAAGTACGGGAATAACAAAACTCAAAACCGTAGCAATAATTATCTTAGCAGGCTTTACTTTCTTCGCAGACACTAAGATTCTCCTTTTTCTAGTAACATCCCAACGAAACCGCCGTATAATATCATATAGACGTGCTTTGTATGTTTCTATATCCTCAACCACCTCGATTTTATAAAGAACTGCGCCTGTAGCTCAGCGGATAGAGCGTTGGCCTCCGAAGCCAAAGGTCGTGGGTTCAATTCCCGCCAGGCGCGCCAAAAACTTTAACCATATCAACTTTTCTCAAGGTTAACACTATGGTCAGAACACGATTCGCACCCAGCCCAACTGGGTTGCTTCATTTGGGCGGCATCAGAACCGCCCTTTATGCTTGGGCTTTTGCCCGTCATCACAAAGGAAAATTTATACTACGAATAGAGGATACTGACACATCCCGTTCTAGTGCTGAAGCAACCCAAGTAATACTAAACAGCTTAGAATGGTTGGAAATTGACTACGACGAGGGCCCTTACTATCAGATGAAGCGACTAGACCGTTACAAAGATGTTGTTGCAACTCTTTTAGAAAATGGTCAAGCCTATCACTGCTACATGACTACAGAGGAACTAGATTCATTGCGGGATCAACAACGACAAAACAACCAAAAACCTCGTTACGATGGCCGTTGGAGACCAGAAAACAGGGCAAAACTTGGACTAACCGTTCCAACAGGTTACCAGCCGGTTATACGCTTCCGTAATCCAGACACATCCTCAGTTCAGTGGAACGACATAATAAAGGGAAGCATATCTATCAGCAATGAAGAACTTGATGATTTCGTAATAGTACGACAAGACGGCACACCAACCTACAATTTTTGCGTTGTAGTTGATGACTATGATATGGAAATAACACACGTCATCAGAGGAGACGATCACATAAACAATACCCCTAAGCAAATTAACCTTCTTTGCGCTCTGGGTGCTCCCATACCGCAGTATGCACATTTATCGACCATAAGAACAAAAACTGGACAAAAACTATCCAAACGCTTTGGTGCTACTTCAGTCCTGCAATACCGTGATGACGGTTATCTCCCTGCGGCAATCATTAACTACCTATCAAGATTAGGCTGGTCTCACGGTGATGATGAGATATTCAGCAGAGAACAATTCATTGAATGGTTCGATCTATCTCATGTATCTGGAGTTCCTGCACAATTCGATCCTGAGAAACTTATGTGGCTTAACAAGCACTACCTACACCATACTGAAACGCCCAAACTCGTAGACACCATTGGTATGTTCTTGTCGAGATTTAATATAAATACCAATGATTCGATAAATATAAATACATTGGTAGAAATCAACAAATCCAGATCTCAAACGATTGTTGATTTAGCAGAACAAATAGCTTGTTACTATTCTCCTCGTCCACTTGAGGAAGATAATTTATCCATTATCCACAGCAAAAAAACACAAGACATACTGCTTACCCTAGATAAACAACTAGATTCAATCCCTTGGCAAAGGGAAGAACTAAAAGAGCTGATTAAAAGGATAGCTCAAGATAGCCAATTAAAGCTATCAGATGTAGCTATACCACTACGACTTTGCCTCCTGGGAACGACTCAATCGGCATCATTTGAACAGGTATTAAACGTCTTAGGGCGAAACATCTCTCAGCAAAGAATAAGAAAACATTTGCTCTAGAATTAAGCATCTATGTGGTAGAATGTTAATTTTTCGGGCTCTTGATTCGTAACCATGTTGAATCCGTTAAAACTAGCGGTGGTGCCACTGCTACACAAAGCACTGCTTGCCGCTTACCCTCAATGTAGTGTGTCCAATATCATATTAGACCGCCCAAAAGATCCATCATGGGGAGATATTAGTTCTAACATTGCCTTACAATTAGCAAAACAACTCAAACAACCACCTAAGACCATAGCAAAAAATATTGTCAATTACCTGGTAGACAATGTCCTTATTGCTTCCGTATCCGTAGCTGAAAACGGGTTTATCAATTTTAAGCTGTCCTCTTCTGCATTTATGGATTTTCTAGAAATCATAGACAATAAAAAAGATTCCTACGGATGCGTTGAGGATAAAAAAGGAAAAGTTATAGTTGAATTTGTATCCGCTAATCCTACAGGGCCTCTCCACGTTGGCCATGGCAGACAAGGGGCCATAGGGGACGTTCTATCCAACTTAATGAAAAATCAAGGCTGGGAAATTCATCGCGAATTTTATTATAATGATGCCGGAAATCAAATAGATAAATTAGCTATATCTGTACAAGCACGAATCAAGGGATTTTCTCCCGAAGACACTAATTGGCCCAATGATGGATACCAAGGTGACTACATAATTGATATTGCTAGTAATTACATGAATCGCCAGTGCATAGAAGTGGATGGCATCACAGTAGAAGGCAAAGCGGACCCTGATGATATTGAGGCTATTTGCAATTTTGCGGTTTCTTTCCTCAGAAAAGAACAAAATGCGGATCTGGACCTGTTTGACATAGTATTTGATCAATTCTATCTGGAATCTTCGCTTTACAAAGAGGGAACAGTAAACTTAGTCGTAAACAGGCTAATGGAACAGAATAAGACATACGAACACGAAAACGCATTGTGGCTAAAAACCACTGAGTACGGTGACAGCAAGGACAGAGTTATGCGTAAGACTGACGGGTCTTTTACTTACTTTGTTCCTGACGTAGCTTACCACTTGAAAAAATGGAAAAGAGGATTCAAAAAAGCCATAAATATTCAAGGCACAGATCACCATGGAACGATGATCAGGGTACGCGCTGGACTACAAGGTCTTGGTTACGACATACCCGAAGATTATCCAACTTATTTAATGCACAGTATGGTAAAAGTTTTCCGTGATAGCAAAGAAGTGAAAATATCGAAGAGAGCTGGAAGCTACGTTACGCTCAGAGACCTTATAAAGTGGGTAGGAAAAGATGCCGTTAGATTTTTTCTAGTATCTCGTAAACCAGATTCTGAGTTACTGTTTGATATTGATTTAGCACTAAAGAAAAGTGAAGATAACCCTGTATTCTACGTTCAGTACGCCCATGCAAGGGCTCACTCGATCCTTAACCAAGCTCATAAAGTGGGAGTTTCAACATGTAATCTCAGTGGAGCAGAACTACCTGAACTCAGCATGCAAGCATGTCTTCTCATAAATCAGCTAGCAGAATTTCCAGATATGTTAAAAAAATGCGTAGACGAGTTATCACCGCACTTGCTGCCAAATTACCTAAGAAATTTGGCAGCAACATTCCATGGTTTTTATAATGCGGAACGTGTCCTCGTGAAAGATAGTATTATGCGTGCAATTCGCATGCGCATGGTAATAGCAACCAAGCAGGTTTTGAAAATAGGGTTTACAATGCTAGGCATTAGTGCACCTGAACAAATGTGATAGAGATGAAACACCGGCACTGCAGAACCAAAATTAAATCCCATCGCGATACCTCTGAACACGGAGGTAAAACCATTGTGGCGCTTTTTATCGGCATATTGGTTGGGCTAGGTGTTGCCCTGACAGTTGCCCTATACATAAATTTTAGCCAACTTCCGTTTCTCACGAAAATTGTTGGCCATATAGTTGGTACAGAAAAAAAGGTAGACGAAAGAAGCTCGGCAAATCTTGTTCAAGGGGTAGACATTCTTGGGGGAAGAGCATTCCCATCTGAAGGTGCTGACTCAGATCCCGAATCAAATATCGGGGCACCGGTTGAGCATCTCAATTTTTATGAAAGCAACGCTAACAAAAAAAACCATCCCGCTCCTGAAAAAGAAACTGAAAACACGACCAAAGATAAAAATCAGGCTAAGGAAGAACAAATTTCAACTGAAAATGGCCACCATGAAATACATGTTTATAGACAAAAAGCGGGTAATCTTTATCACCTAGATAATAACAATGAACACCTGTTCTACGTATTGATCGAATCTTTTCGATCAATAGAAAAAGCAGATGCTGCTCGAGCTCATTTAGCACTAGCAGGAATTTCTGCGTCTATACACGGAGCAATAGACCCACAATCTCAAACTATAATCCATCAATTACGTATTGGGCCATTCAAATCACAGGAACAAGCTGCAGATGCACAAGAACAACTTCACTCACACAGCCTAGCGGGTGAAATAATAACAGACTAAAATATACAAATGCTTACCAATATACTACCACCCTGCACTGATTAACATTAATAAGATATACTGGTGACCCCCACGGCGATCACTAAAAATGGAGGATACTAATGCTGTCTGGATTTAGGAAAAAACTACTTGGTATTTTATGTATCGTTATTGCATCATTACCTCTTACGCTTGAGGCTAATGTATACACCTTGGTACCAAGACCTATGCATACCGCTCCGGGAGTCATAACTGTTCAAGAATTCTTTTGGTACAGCTGCCCTCACTGCTACAGCATAGATCCTGAATTTGAGAAGTGGGTGCACAATCTACCTAAAGATGTGAAAGTAGAAATCATACCAGCTGTTGCAAACATCTATTGGAGAAAAATGGCAACGCTGTACTATACTCTTCAGGATCTAGGACAGCTATCAAAATTACACAAAAAAATATTTGATGCTCAACATTTATCTCACATCAACCTATATGATCCTGACGTTTTAAAGAAATTTTTGATAGAGAACGGAATCAGCTGGGAAAAATATCAGAAAATTTCAAATTCTTTTGCGGTAACGGTTAGAGTTAAGAGAAGTGAGGATTTGGTTAAAAATTACGGCATTGAAGGGGTTCCTGCTTTTGTAATAAACGGTCGTTATCGTGTATCCGTGGAAACAATAGGATCTGAAAAAGAATTATTACCTGCTGTTAGCAAAACTATTGACATTGCTAGAAATGAAAAAAGATAATGATACGTTCTCAGAAGCTGACCGAAAGTACATGCAATTAGCATTATCAGCCTCTGAGAATGGCATGTATACGACAACACCTAATCCTCGCGTTGGGTGCGTGCTGGTCAAAGAAAACAAAGTTCTGTCTGTGGGATGGCATCAACGTGCAGGTGATAATCACGCTGAGATTAACTGCTTCAATCAGATAAAAAAAGAGGATTTAATTGATGCTACGGCTTATGTAACCCTTGAGCCTTGTTGTCATCATGGACTTACCCTTCCCTGTGTAGATAGCATAGTAGAAAATCGCCTAAAGAGGGTTGTAATCTCCTCCCTTGACCCAAACCCCTTGGTAAGTGGTAAAGGGCGAGAAAAGCTTCGTGCTAACAACATTGTCGTTCATACTGGATTAATGGCTAACGAAGCTTTAATGATCAATTGCGGTTTTTTTAAACGAATGATGTGCAGTAAGCCATGGATCAGGATAAAAATGGCTTTTTCATTGGATGGAAGAACGGCACTATCCTCAGGAGAGAGCAAGTGGATAACCAACGAAGAGTGCAGACAGGATGTACATCATTGGCGAGCTAGAAGTTGCGGAGTAATAACGGGAATAGGGACGATACTAGCAGATAACCCATCAATGAACGTACGTTATAAAGAAACAACTCGCCAACCAACACTTATAATTCTTGACTCTAAGCTCAGAATACCTCTGTCTTCCAACTGTTTAGGGGTACCTAATAGAAAAATAATAATAGCCCACTCCTCGACCAACAAGGCTAAGGAAAATGATCTTCATGAGAATAATATCTCTACAGTGCTGTGTCCAAAAAAGAACGGTCTTGTAGACATGACATTCCTGCTAAGTTATCTAGGAGAAAAAGAAGAAATGAACGAAGTCATAGTCGAAGCTGGTACCAAAGTAAGCACCAGCCTTCACCAAGAAGAGTATGACGAGCTTATATGCTACGTAGGCGGGAAGATACTCGGACACCAAGCACAACCGATGCTACATCTATCGTTAGAAAAACTACACGAAGCCCAGCAACTTGACCTGATCAATACCAAAGTTATGAAGAATGACATCCGCCTGATTTACCACCATCCGAACAACGCATTGCACAAATGGCACGAAAAATACCAAAACCTAACAACATAGCTAAAGAAAAAAAGAAAACAACAGACAACTCTGGAATCGTTACGACGTCAAGAAAGCGCCACTGAACGACGGCACAATCACCAGCAGAAGAAAACATTTTCGGAAACCATTTCGCAAAAAAAATTTTATTTATAAAGTTCGAAAACTCCAGCCCACACCGAGATACAGCAGAAGGAAAAACCTGCAAGTACACCTGATAAATACCAGCACACAAACCGCAAAGTGCAGACAAAAAACCCATAAATAAGGCCACAAAATGAGCACGGCTACAGGAAGTACATGAAAAAACACTAAAAAACAACACTAGAAAGGCAAAGTAACGTTGAACTACGCACAATGGGCATGGCATCAAAAAAAACTTCTCCTGCATGAAGTACGCGTACAATAACCCTACCAAAGAAAATAATCCGCTCAAAAATAACAAGGCTCGCGGTCTACAAGAGCGCGTGCAGTAATACATATTTATCTCCAAAAAATTAATTAATAAAATAAATATTTAGATATTGCATGAATAAATTAACAGCGGTATATAAAGTCACTCTCCACAAAAATAACTATCTGTCATTCCTAACTTAGCCACAGAATCTTGAAAATCATGCACGTTATCAAAATTATGGTAAACAGATGCAAACCGAACCCACGCAACCCTATCTAGATGAAACAAAACCCGCATAACCTGCTCCCCAACAAACCGAGACGAAACCTCCCGCTCTCCTGTATGAACAAGGCTGGATTCTATATCCATAATTGCTTCATCAAGCTGTATGGCAGAAATTGACCTTTTTCGAAGAGCAATCATCATACTTGACTCTAGTTTCTTGCGGTCATATTCTTCTCGTACACCGCTTCTCTTTACAATTTGCGGAAACTTTTTACTCAATCGCTCATGCGTAGTAAATCTCTTTCCACACAAAGAACACCTGCGCCTACGCCGAACTACCGTCCCCCCAGCTACAACTCGAGAATCAGAAACTTGCGTATATTCTCCATTGCAAAATGGACAATGCATACCTACATCCCGGATAGATACCCAACCCATGTATTGTCGTACACAGGAAAGCGATCACAAAGTTCTATCACGTTCCCACGAACACTCTTTGTAACTAATTCATCCCCAGAAGAATTAATAGCGTCTGCAATAAATCCAGCCACCAGACGCATTTCTTCAATACCAAAACCACGCGTAGTCAAAGCCGGTGTACCGAATCTAACACCAGACGTCTGCCAAGGACTCCTAGTCTCATTTGGCACAGTATTCTTATTAACAGTTATATAACAATGCCCCAAAATTTTCTCTACTTCCTTACCACTAAGATCTGTAGATTCGCGCAAATCAATCAGAAGCATATGTGAGTCAGTGCCTCCAGAAACAACACGAAACCCCCTAATCATAAGTTCTTCGGCTAAAATTTTCGCATTGTCAATTACTTGTTTTTGATAAGAAGCAAATTCTTTCGTCAATGCCTTTTTAAAAGCAATTGCTTTTCCGGCAATTACATGGAGCAATGGACCGCCCTGTAATCCTGGAAAAATACTAGAATTTAGTAACTTTTCATGATCAGATGATGCCAAAATTACACCGCCACGAGGACCACGAAGAGTTTTATGAGTAGTCGACGTAATAAAATCAGCAATACCAATTGGTGACGGATATAATTTAGCTGCTATCAAACCGGCAAAATGAGCAATATCAGCCATAAGATACGCACCAACTTTATCTGCAATATCACGAAAACGCACCCAATCAATAACCCTAGAATAGGACGAAGCTCCTGCAATAATCAGTTTTGCCTTATGTTTCTTAGCCAAAAATTCTACTTGATCGTAATCAATAAGCTCAGTCTTCGAATCAAGTCCGTAGGACACAGCATTAAAATACCTGCCAGACACATTAACTGATGACCCATGAGTCAAATGCCCTCCATCAGACAGAGCCATACCCAACACACAATCGCCTGGATTTAGGACGGATAAAAAAACAGCCTGATTAGCCTGTGAACCAGAGTGAGGTTGTACATTAGCGTACGAACATCCAAACAACTCCTTCAATCTCTCAATAGCACAAGACTCTACTTCATCAACAAACTCACACCCACCATAATAGCGCTTACCCGGATAACCTTCAGCATACTTGTTAGTCAACTGTGATCCCTGAGCAACCATAACTTCAGGGTAAGTGTAGTTCTCTGATGCAATCAATTCTAGATGTTGATGCTGGCGCAAAACTTCCTTACGAATGGAAACCCAAACTTCGTCATCATAACATGGGGAGGGGAAAGCAAAAGACATAACTTAACTCCAAATAAATCTAAGATCCAGCCACAGTCATTCTATCAATCAATACGGACCCACACCTCTTAGATCCACGCACTACCTGATCTGTGCCCACAGCAACTATATGTCGGAACATATCTCTCAAATTAGCGGCAATAGTAACCTCTTCCACTGGAAATTGTATAGCACCATTTTCTACCCAATATCCTGAGGCACCACGAGAATAATCGCCAGTTAAATAATTAACCCCAAAACCTATCAGCTCCGTAATCAATAACCCTCGTCCCATCAAGTTAATTAACTCCTCCAATGATTGTCCTGTATCCAACAAACACAAATTATGAGTTCCCCCAGCATTTCCGGTGGTCTTAAGCCCCATTTTACGAGCAGAGTAAACAGACAAGAAATACCCCGTCAAAATGCCGCGATCAACAACCAGCCGAGACTTAGTTACGACACCATCATCATCGAATGGTGAACTAGCCAATCCCTTAGCAATAAACGGATCTTCCTCCAGTTGAATAAAATCAGGAAACACTTGCTGACCACAAGAATCATTCAAAAACGACATCTTTCGGTAGAGTTGGTGACCCGATGCAGCAACAGCCAAATGTCCAAGCAAACTTATAGCAACAGGAGCTTCAAATATAACCGGAACTTGCTGGGTACTAACTTGCCTAGCACCCAAACGGGACAAAGTTCTTTTGGCAGCATAAACTCCCACTTCAACAGGATCAGCAAGGTCGATCCAATCTCGTTGCGAAGAAAACCACCCATCCCTCTGCTTTCCCTCAGCTACACCTGCCAAAAAAGAACACGACAGTAAATGACGTGACGCCGAATATCCACCCTGAAACCCGCTGGAATTAGCAGATATAAAATGATTTTGCACGGTTGAAACAGTTACTCCCTCGGATTGTCGAATTTCCGAGCTATAACCTAAACCCGCCTCCTCACAAGAACAAGCTAACTCCATAGCAGCAACAGGTGTTAGATCCCATGGATGAAACAGTGACAGATCAGGAATCTCCCCAGAAAACAATTCATCCTCTTCTGGCAACCCAGCAGCAGTATCGCTCTCAGTAAACCGAGCAATAGATACAGCCTTTTTAACCATTTGATCAATAGAAGTCGGAGAAAAATCAGAAGTCGCAGCTGATCCCCTTCTTTGCCCGACATATACATTTACCGAACAAGATTTATCACGGTTAAATTCAACAGTCTCGCTATCACCTTGACGAACGGTAACAGATAATCCGTAGGACTCAGATGCATCAACTGAAGCCTGTGTAGCACCTTCAGCCTTACATAAATCCAAAACTTGAGACGACAAACCAGACAAACACTGCTGACTGAGAAAAAACTCACCTTCTAATTGTTTTTTAGACATACCACTCCCGCATTTGTACACTAACCGCAGGAGAGAATCATAACAACTTCAAAAGATTTGCGCAGTAAATATAAGTAGAGATTCCTTTTTTTTCAATCGGCAAAAATATCTCAACCATCAACAAACCACCCATCAATAGCAGACGAAAAGGCAGAAATATCCTCCTCTGCAGGAACAAAACATCGAACCAACGTAGTTTCAGAAAAAACATCATCAACTTTAGGATTAGAAAAAACTTGATTAAAGTCACTGCTCATAACCGACACCATACACTGATCAAACGACTCACTAATAATACTAGTTGGAACCAAAAATGCATTATGTTCAGAATTATCCTTACCTTTAAGGGAATCATAGTCAGGAAGCGAAAGTATATTTCTCTTAACTACAGGATCTTTTCCTTTGCTTCCTTCAAAGAAAGCAACAACAGGTTGAGAGGAAAGTACCTCTATACCAATAAACCCACGTCCGTCCTCTTTGCGTCTAAATCTCCTAACCAAGCAAACACGCCAGGACATAGCTTCAGGCAAAGCCAAAGCAAAAACAGTGTGAATAACGATAGGGTTATCATCAGCTTTGGGAATAATCACACCAAAACCATTGATGCTCATATCTTCTATATTCCAGCATAACTCGGGGTCAACCTCAGATAGATAATCTTTAGGATTAGATTTGATTATTTTTAAAATATTGTCGTAGCCGAATATCCCAAAAGCGCTAAAACCAGCCAAATGACGCTCGTGCAAACGACGACTGTGCCCAGCACCTTCCCATTGAATCTTAAGCAGTCTCTTCAATCTATTCTTTTGAACATCTAAAATCTCGGAAAAAACATCATCACAAAATACCCTGTCAATATTCCCAGAGATATCATCAAGCCACAAGTAAAGTATTTCTCCTTGTTCTTCCGCGTCTTTTTCACTGATCAGACGAACACCTTTACCTGGATCACTCAAATTAAAATAAAAACGACAAGAATCTGTAGGAAATGATACCAAATTGATATAGTCAGAAATTCTATCAAGTACAGCATCAACAATTAACATTTCAGCTGGACTAAGGGATTGGAGGGAACAAATTTCACAAGTAATCGTACGAATAAAAGCACTCAAAAATGGCCCTGTAGCCTTCGAAGTACGAGCCGAATCAATCTTGGAAACGGTATCAAAAACCAATCTAAAAACTTTTACGCAGTGCACCCACCATTCACTCGACACTGAACGATAATCAGCTGCATACCACAAAAACTTCATCCTCATGATAGAAATATATTCTCTGCACAATCTCAAATTCAACCTAGGAGCATCATCAGGAATAGAATCGATACAGTCGGACACGGCCTCATCAATGTCATCAAAATAAGCACGCCCCTCCATCCAAAATTCTTTGCGATCACCATCCAAGGTAGAATTCAGAGATATCATGCATAATCTAACAACACTGCAAGCAACAGAAGAAGAAAATATACGCTTGATACGCACACCAAGCTTTCCACCATCAGATAGTGCTTGACGCAGCTCTTTTCTGGCTTTTTTTAAATCCAAAAGGAGGGAGGAAAAATTAACACCCTGCATAGAGAAGCTAACGCCACTGCAACCAAATAACCCACCATCACCTTCAGGAACTTTCAATGATTTTTCTTTTTTTATCATATTATGCAAGCATCTTTTCAGTTGGTTGGCATCGGAAACACCTGCAAGAGCAAAAACAACCGATGATTCTCTCACGAAAAATAACAATAAGGTAGATTCGTTATACGGCGATAGGGGCTTTTATCGCTGGATGAAACTGATAATCAACAAAACTAAAATCTTCCTTTTCATATTCAAATAAGCAACCTGGTTTACGCCTAATCACCAATGTAGGTCGCGGATATGGATTGCGCGATAACTGTTCTCTAACTTGATCAAAATGATTACTGTATATATGAGTATCCCCCATATTGACAATAAGCATTCCCGGAGTTAAATCGGTCTGTTGGGCCACCATTGATGTCAGCAACGCGTAGGAACAAATATTAAAAGGGAGCCCCAAAAAACAATCAACACTCCTCATAAAAAATAGGCAATCTAGGAACTTGGATTGACGGACATAAAACTGAAAAAATACGTGACACGGCGGTAAAGCCATCATACCCATAGCAACATTCTGTTGAGGAGAAAGACCTTCATCTGGCAAATAAGCAACGTTATAAGCGCTAACCACAATACGACGAGAATGGGGAGCATTATTGATCTTATCAATAGCCTGAGACAATTGATCTATCGATCCGTTACTATCACGGTTAGGCCAAGATCGCCACTGAAAACCATAAATTGGACCCAATGATCCATCCACATCTGCCCATTCATCCCAAATCGTAACCCCATGTTGATGGAGATCCCGCACATTAGTGCCTCCTGACAAAAACCAAAGCAACTCTGACACCACACTAACCAAGTGGATCTTCTTTGTTGTAATCAAGGGAAACCCATCGGAAAAATCAAAAAAGAGAGTCTGACCAAAAAGACTGACCGTGCCAATACCAGTACGATCAAAACGTTCCTCACCATGAGTCATAACTTTTTTCAATAACTCCAAATACTGCTCCATACAAAATTCCCGTATATTATAGAACCCACGAACGCAATCTTTTAGGAAGAAGGAAAGGCATTGGATATCAACCCCAACGGAAGCGGAACGACACCTAGAAACCGTGCTGTTTACCCTGGAACTTTCGATCCCTTTACGTGCGGACACGAGGACATGGTTAAAAGGGGATTACAACTGTTCGCCCATATTACAATCGCGGTTGCAACACAGTCAACCGCGAAAAAAAACCTCTTCACCATTCATGAGAGAGTAGATATGGTCAGAAAGGTAGCGGGAAAATACCCCAACGTTGACGTAGTAGAATTCGACGGCCTATTAGTAGACTTCATGAAACAATCTGGATTTAACGTGGCCTTGCGAGGATTGCGAATAACTTCCGACTTCGAGTACGAGTCCCAAATGACCCACATAAACAAACTGTTGCACGGCAGTCATGAAACTTTATTTCTCATTCCTTCAGAGGGTAATCAGTTCACATCTTCAACTGCAGTCAGAGAAATTTCCGCCATGGGTGGTGACATTGCGCAGTTTGTGGACCCATACGTAGCAGATAAATTAAAACAGAAGATGAACATCAGGAAAGGAAAGTAGTATGTCTTTGTGGATAACAGACGAATGCATCAACTGCGATGTATGCGAGCCAGAATGTCCAAACCAAGCAATATATGAAGGACCATTGATTTATGAAATAGATGTAAATCGTTGCACCGAATGCGTTGGTCATTTCTCAGAACCTCAGTGCGTACAAGTTTGCCCGGTTGCTTGTATAACCGTTCATCCTAATCACAACGAAACACAAGAACAATTATTAAAGAAATACAACTCCCTAAATTCAAAAACAACTCCCTAAATTCAAAAAAAACCGGAACAACCGGAACTACTATTTAAATTTAAAAACTACTTTTGGCAACCTGGGCAAAAAAAGGTACTTCTCTGGTTAGTACGAATGACCTCTATTTCTTGTAATGAGCAAGACGAGCAAAGCATTCCTGTTCTGCCATAAACACGCAAGCTATTTTGAAATTTCCCCTTCTCCCCAGACACACTTAAAAAATCACGTAAAGTAGTCCCTCCTCTTGCAATAGCAAGTCTCAAAACAGATTTAATTGATTTAACCAAACGTAATAATTCGCTATGAGTCAGAGAGTCTGCTTGACGAAGAGGATGAATTCTAGCATCAAATAAACTCTCATTTGCGTATATGTTGCCTATACCAACTACAATTGCGGAATTCATCAGACAAGCTTTTATGCTAGAACGTCTGCCAATAAGTACCTGACGAAAATACTTGGCACAAAACTTTCTCGACAAAGGTTCGCATCCCAAGTTGTGCAAACATAAAAAATCATCTGGTTTAGCAGCATACAAAAAACACCCGAACCGACGAGGATCATGAAAACGCAAAACCAAATCATTTTGCAAAACAATATCGATAAGATCATGTTTACCAGGTGGAATTTTGGATGAAGTCACTCGCAAACATCCAGACATTCCTAAGTGAATTAAAATGCACCCTCGATTGGATAATCCTAGTATCAAATACTTAGCACGTCTAGTAATGTAACTAACACGTGAACCTTTGCATAATTGAGAAATACCATCGGTAACTGGGTAACGAAGAGACGCCTGACGCACATCAACTCGACTAAGACGAGCACCTATGAAACCTTTCCTCAACTCATTACACACAACCTCAACTTCTGGAAGCTCCGGCATACTAATCACCCAATCATATCCACACGATGTAAAAATTCTACCCTTGGAACATTCAATGATATAGAATGTTAAGGGTCAAGATTATACTATCAACGTATGCTACTGGAAAAAAGGACTATCCATGGACAAGATAGGAGTTTTATTTCAGAGATTGTTATTGATTGGCTGGGTTTTTGCGCTTTCAGCGTGCGTATCAGTGGGTAACAGAACATTTGTTAACCAACCAATCCATTCTACATTCGATGGACCAGAAGTATCTTCTCCTGCAGTAACAGATTCGTCGATCCCGATATATGAAATATCTGGGAGTGTAACTGCAGTTTCTTACCGTGGCATTGTTACTGGAAAAATAAAGATTATTCATGGAAGTCATGATGATCGTGTAACCATCGTTTCTCCTAGTAATGATCTGCTTGCCGATGTAGTTGTGGCTGGCAATAAAATATTTTTCCGTCGCGGCAGCAAACCACCACGTGTAGAATTATTTAGAGATTGGATGCGGACTAATTTCGGTATAAGTACATCCATGGCGGCTGCCCTATCGTGGGTGAAGGGTCACCCTTACGATGAAAAACATGCAATATTCATGGACACCGATAATAGGAAGCGCAAGTGTTTCTTGGAAAACAAGTGGCTAGTTTGCATACAACAACCAACTGACTCGCAGAAAATTGTGAAAAAAATAGTTCAAATATCGGTACCAGGTGTAAACATAAGCCTTTCAGTAGACAGATGAACGACTGCAAATATCACATCAACAGATGGTGGTCACCAGCAAAAATTAACCTGTTCCTAAACGTCGTAAACAAACGCTCAGATGGGTACCACGAAATACAAACAGGGCTTGTAAACATTACACTGTGCGACACCATGAGCTACCACGTAACAAGAAGTAAAAACATACACATTGATGTACAAGGACTCCCTACTAATTGCTCAGCAACAAATAATTTAGCGTACAAAGCTGCCAAGTTGTTGCAAGAAAAAACTGGAACCTCCAGAGGTTGCCGTATTTCGCTGAAAAAAGCTATCCCAACAGGATCTGGTTTAGCAGGAGGAAGTTCAAACGCCGCAACAACTCTAATAGCACTAAACTTATTGTGGGAAATAAATATCAGCAACCAACAACTTCAGCACATAGGCCTGCAATTAGGGCAAGACGTACCGTTCTTTATATCAGGAAAACCCAGCTGGGGAATTGAAAAAGGGGGCATAATCAAAACAATCCCGGACAATAACTTCCTCATACCACAATACTGCATCCTAATAGCACCACGAATCCATGTTACATCAGCAACAATCTATGAAAACCTGAAAGAACCCCGAGGAAAAATTTACCAATTATTCGATAAAAAAGCCTATCAACATGGCAACGACTTAGAAGAAACCGTTCTGAACCTACACCCTAACATCAAAGACGCCAAAACATGGTTAAGCAACTGGGGTATCCCTCAAATCAGTGGATCTGGGGGCAGCATATTTTGTTTACTAGAAAAACTAGAAACAGCAATAGAAATAGCTAGAAATCCGAAAACAAGCCAGCTGGGAGATGTATTCGTAACGAAGATACTGAGGCAACATCCTCATTACCACATGTCTCACAATTTTTATCTCAATTCATCAATGGCTTCATCAAAAAAGTAATGCAAACATAAAGTCGCACAAAGAAAAATCTGAAGATACCTTTATTGGCAGGACATGGGCAAACATAGATTAGTACACTACCTTTTCAACCTAACAGAGATGAGGTGCATTGGCATCGGGTAAAAACAAACGGGAAAACAACCCCGTTAGGTAATGTATCAACCCACTTTCTGATTAAAACACTATGATAATTGATGTCATCAATTATCATAGGTAATCATAAAATTACCTGCAAACACCTATCATGAGCACAACTAGCACACGTGGAAAACAAGGGGAAATAACAACTTCCAATCAACAAACGACCACTTTACGCACAGCAAGACCTGGAACTTCCTTAGACAAATTGCTACACACAAAAACTACCCCAACTCAACCAAAACATCATTAAAAAAATATGGCAAACATACAACATGAGAAGCCAAAATATCTCCCTTGAATCGTACCCAAAAACTCCTTACAAACTTCGACAAAAGAGACCCTTCTCTACAATCACCTTTCTTCACAGACAACAAAACATTACCTGGATAACGCAGAAATTCGATGGTATCAAAAGTATTTTGGGCAGGAGCAATTCGGTCCCCCTCTGGGTGGTATAGCATTACATTCAAATTTGGGCTATTAAAGCGCTCATCGCTACCTGGCAAAGAACCCATAGCAGCAATATTATGCAGTATTGGATAATCTCCGTGAGAATAAAATGATCTCGCAGCCAAAGAACTAACATTACCACTCTCATCAAAAAATTGTCTCATTGTACCTTCATGAAGACCTCGGTAAGAAACTGCTGCTTGGACAATTTTGTAAGCGAATTGGTGAATACCACCTTCATATCCGATGTAGGATTTCGCATACCCTCCAGAACAACGCCTACTTCCAGAAACAACGCAAGCGGCCCCCATAATTGTGCTATGAACATCGTAAGGACCAGACAGAGCCATCAGATGAGACAACTTATGCCTACCATGCTCACCCATAAAGCGACTAAACTCCATGGCATCATGCGCTCCCTGAGAAAACCCAACCAACGCAAGAGGTAACTTGGCAATATCATAACCAAAGTTCTCTCTAAAATACTGCTCTGCCGCCTCAAGAGCGTCTAAGTATTCATAATTAACCGGCAAGGAAATCAAGTAAGGTTCCATCTCACCAGAAGTTACTCCGTGACCCAACAAATCCGACATCACTACCACATTACCACGTGAAGCCAACAACACTCCCAAAAAAACATCTATCGTATCACCATCTGTTTGGGCAGAATTAGATGGCATAGTAGGATGGTGAATACTGACTAAATAAGGGTGGGAAGAAATATTGCCCTCTGGGTAAATCAAGACAGAAGACAATTTTACAGGCCGACCATTAGGAGATACAGATGAGTACACTATTTTTTTTAACTTAACAGGGTACATCGCATCAGGCGAAAATAAACGAGGAAACTGCCTTCTAAGATAATAAATCAATCCCTGCCAAATTATTTGATCACCAAAACTGCCCCCATACCTATAGCTCACAAGTTTTTGATAACTATCAAAATTATAAAATATATCTGCCAACTCACCCATGACGTTATAATCACTCAGCCTAGAACCATCACCAGCAGAAGACGACTTCAGGTTAGTAATATCATCAATATAGTTGGAGAAAAATTTGGAATCTCCATCAGGTAAATAATTTTTCCTCGAAGCAATCAGACCCGTAACAATGTCCTCAAACATGTTGTTTACTAGATCCGGAGTCACCACAGAAACATTTGGAAAATTTTTAAAGTTTAGGAAAAGATCTCGGGAGGATATAAAATGACCTCTTGCGCTGTAATTACTGGTACTTACCCTGAAATTAGAAACCCCTTTACCATCGAATATAACGCTATAACCTTCACCATATATGAACCCATCCTTGGGTTGTACGACTACTCTTCCCCAAATCACGTGCCTGCCACCCACTACCCCATTCCACTCGCGACTGGAAACAATACGAAGGGGTACCATATCACCTCCCGGGTACGTTTCCATCTCAACCATGCTTTTACAAATATTAGGAATATATGATTGATAATAAACAGTTACTTGGTGATTAACAGGAACATTATTAACACCGCCCACTGGATCATTGTAGATGAGTAAACAAGCAGGTTGGGCAAAAACAACCCCACCTCTTAAACCCAAGCTTAACAGTACCACAAAACAAATTCGAACCACATACCGACCGATATTCAAAACAATCACCCCATACAAGTAGAGACAACAAAACACCCACGAACTCACAACAACATTTGCATAAACAGAAAGAACAAATAAACAAAGATCAACTACCAAGCCAAACAAACCGCCGTAACACGGTAAAATTAGTTACTCACAGTACTACAGTTGTAGATTTAAGTCTAATAACTAACGGATTAGTGTGGCAAAAATTGGGAATTACAACTATGACAATCATCAATTATTATGCCTCTGTCTTTTGGGCAAAAACAACCAACTCAACTACGATTTCTGTTTCGAATCATTAATGGAAAATAAATATCCTATATAGAAATCATGCAAACTAAATAAACAAAAATATTTGCAGCATAAGCCAATATAGTAGTAGTTGGAAAATCCAAAATATCCAAGATATCCAAGTCACGTAAATTTGCACTAACAATATTTTTATCCATAGCAGCAGACAATACAAAATGCTAACCGAGGCTACTAGTTATCAAACAAATAGTAAAAACAATACCCTCTGCACTAACATATTTATCACATATAAATTCAATAAATGTAGTAATTAATATGGTAAAAATTGACACTTAATGGTGTACAGGAAATGACATATCCTATTCCTAATGTAAAAAAATAAAGCACTATGACCAACAACCTGCCCAATCCTTTTTGATACAATGTCCAAAAAGGTGTTTGGTCTGCCGTTTTTGGAGTAAAATTAAACAATCTAGTATCCGTCACTAGGAATACTTGAATAGTTTGGTTATCATTATCGTCTTATGTACTTAGTTGCAATCAAATGACTGGGGTGTAGCCAAGTGGTTAAGGCATCGGATTTTGATTCCGACATGCGAGGGTTCAAATCCTTCCACCCCAGCCATCAGTTTATTTGGTCAATGCAGTGGCTGTTTGATCAGAGTTTCTCAAGGTGATCTGTGTCTAAAAAGGGAAGTTTGAAGATTTTTACTGGCACTGCTAACCCATGGCTAGCCCAATCAGTAGTTGATTGTTTGGGGGTAGAGCTTGGTCGTGCCACAGTGGGGCGTTTCTCTGATGGTGAAGTTGTCGTAGAAGTCTGTGAAAACGTGCGCGGACACGACGTCTTTATATTACAATCAACATCTTACCCAACAAATGATACCCTTATGGAGGTTGTCATTCTCGCTGATGCTTTGCTCCGTGCATCTGCTGGACGCATAACAGCAGCTATTCCTTACCTAGGATATTCACGCCAGGACCGCAGGCCTCGATCTGCGCGCGTTCCTATTTCGTCCAAAGTTGTTGCAAATATGTTAACTTGTGCCGGCATAAACAGAGTACTAACCGTTGATTTGCACGCGGACCAAATTCAAGGTTTTTTCGATATTCCTGTTGACAACATTTATGCAACACCGGTTATATTGGACGATATGCGCAGCAGGACAGTTGACGACACTATAGTTGTAGCTCCGGATGTGGGATCAGTTTTGCGTGCACGTGCTTTTGCCAAATTGTTGTCATGTGATCTAGCAATCATCGATAAAAGACGAACCGAATATAACAAAGCAGATGTAATGAACGTTATTGGGGACGTGCATGGAAGATCGTGCATCATCATTGATGATATGGTTGATACGGCACAAACACTATGTCGGGGAACATCAGAATTGAAAAACCGTGGCGCTAAAAGGATACTTGCCTACTGTAGCCATGCAGTTCTCTCTGGGAACGCAATCGACACTATTACCAATTCATGCCTTGACGAATTAGTTGTAACAGATACGATTCCACTTCGTGAAGACGCGAAGAGATGTACCAAAATCAAGCAGATTTCTATAGCTAAGTTGCTAGCTCAGGCAATAGCTAGAATCCATGCAGAGGAATCCGTTAGCACCCTATTTAGCAGCTAGCATATAGAACAAAGGAGAGAACTATGTTATTTGAACTTTCTGTCGAAGAAAGAACCGTGTTCGGGCGAACTGCCTCGAAAAAACTCAGGCGCAATGGTATGGTCCCCGGGATAATTTACGGTGTTGGCGGAAACAATGTACCCGTACTTATAAACCATGTAGAACTAGCTAAGAACATGCGTCACCAGTCTTTCTACGCCTCTTTAATTACTCTCGTAATGAATGGAAAAAAACAGACAGCCCTGCTCAAAGATTATCAGCTGCATCCATTCAAATCTGAGATTTACCATATAGATTTTCAACGGGTAAATGAAGATAAAGCATTAGTTATATCCGTGCCTATTGAATTTATTAACGCGGAAACCTGTGGCGGAGTAAAAATTGATGGAGGAATAGTAAATTACGTCATGACCTCACTGGAGATTCAGTGTCTACCTAAATATCTACCTAACAAGTTGGTTGTGGACCTACAGGAGCTACGTGCATCCAGGTCTATATTAGTATCCGACGTTTCCCTACCAGAAAACGTACTAGCAACCTGCTTAACGAAAGGTGAAGACTTGCCGATAGCTACCATTGTTGCAAGCGGTGCTGATGAGACGAATACTGCAACTACTGCAGCAGCAGCAGAACCATCTGCCTCATCAAAAAGCTCAGCTAAAAAGTAGCACGAATCGTGGCTGATCCAACCTACCCCAAAAACTTCCGAATGGTGGTTGGCTTGGGCAACCCAGGGCGTAATTACGCGCAGACTCGGCATAATATCGGTTTCGTTTGGCTTGATGAGTGGTCGCGTCAGCTCTCTATGTCCTTCTCGAGTCAGCCTCGTTTCGATTCTGACATCATGGCTTGCGAGGGATTGGTATTCATGAAGCCACAAACTTTTATGAATCTATCCGGCACGGCGGTCTGTAAGTTAGCAAAATTCAAACGCATAGCTCCCGAGCAAATACTTGTTATACATGATGAGCTAGATTTGCCGTTTTCTACACTGAGAATAAAATTTGGTGGAGGAAGCGCTGGACACAACGGCATAAAAAATATCATAAATGAGATAGGGGCCAAATTTTGGCGCCTAAGAGTAGGAATAGGTCGTCCAATAATCAAAAACCAGACTGTAACGGATTTCGTTCTCGGGCGCTTTTCGCACCAGGAAAGCACCGAAATTTGCCAAACAGCACAACACTTCTTCGATAATTACTGGAATATCATACAAAACGGCCAACTGGAACAAGCAATCTCATCCCTGCACAAAAATTGCAAATCACCTGCTACAGATTAAGAATAGGGTTGGCAAAAACTTTGTGATTATTGCCGTAATCCTTTTCTGCATCAACCACCTGATGTTCCGATGCTTCGCAATTTTCTGATGATGACAACTCATAGTCATAGGAATGATCTACATCTGATTTACTCGATTTAGCCGTTACCTCTTTCTCCGTATTGATATCAGGATGCACAACAAGCATATGTTTCACCACTGGCAAATCATTATCTGTCGACAATTTATCGGACTGAGCTGGAGGAGGAACATTACCACATCCAGGGCAGTCATCTTTCACGTGTCCATCCCCATGAGCACGCAAGAAAGACAAGACATGGTCGTAGGATTTATCATCATGATTTTTTTCAGACAACATAAGATCATTATGTTGCTTATCCTCAATATTTTCCAAATTGTAAGAACGATCACTAGAAACTTCTGGCGACTTAGACCAAGTTCTTCTGTGGTCATTACTCGCCCTCTCATCAAACCAATCCTTGTGAGAATAATCACCAGCTGAGTGATATCGCTTGAAATGAGTGAGAACCTTGTGCTCTGGCTTTTTAGAAGATCGCTTCCGTGAAGAAAACACGTGACCTCGTTGAGGAACCATAGCCTCTTTTTTGTCTTGATCCAATTCCTTCTTAGGAGTATCAAGTGATTCTACTGAAAAACTTTTTCGCGACGACATAACTTGTTTTTTCAATTTATCGGGCAACATAACATCTTCAGCCGGAACAACCTCATCTCTAGATTGGGCACCTGGTTGATTCATAACACGAGATGGATCCAAAACAGTTGGTTGAATCAAAAAGATTCGTTCACGCCTTTGAACATTACGGTGAGAATGAGTAAATAAGTGGCCAATAATTGGTAAATTTCTCAAGAAAGGAACCCCTTCACTACCGGTTTCATTGAAATCGTAATAAAAACCACCTATCAACAAACTTTCATGCTCATGAACAATAGCCTCTGTACTAACAGTACTATTCCTGATAACAGGATAAGAACCTATTTTTTTGTCTAAGATAGATCCGTTTTGAATATCTATTGTCAACTTAATACCAGTTTGCGAACCATCTTGGATTAAGTGCGGTGTAACTCGTAAAGCTGTACCAACTGTCTCCGGAGTTACAGAAGCCACTCTCTCCCCTGTCGTTTGAATATAGAAAGTATCGCTATAATCAAGAACAGCACCTGTATTTTCTGTGGTCAAAATCGATGGCCGTGATTGCACCGTAGCATCACCTTTGCCCTCCAACATCCTAACTTTAGCTAAGAAATAACGCGCTGACTGCATAACTAAAGTTGTTGGATTGACACTCGCTCCTTTAGGTGCAAAAGCAAGGCCGATATCACTTTCACTAATACCTCCTGGCAATAAACCACGTGATACAGCAGCATTATCGTACCCTGCCGACCAGTTAACCCCCAGCTCCCTATCGTGTGTTGTATTCAAGTCAATAATTGTTACTTGAATTTGAATCAATGATATAGGTATATCAAGCTCTTTAATGAGCTTTTGATACATAGGAATACGTTCTGGCAAATCGCTAATAACCAGGGAGTTAGTACGAGGATCAGCCTGAATGGAGGGACCACTGTATGACTTAGGATGAACCATATCTGTTTTACTAGCACCTGGTCTCCTCCCCTTGCTTGCGCCAGAAGAAGGAGATTTATCAGAACTAACCCCATGGTTAGCATTTGATATAGCATCCCTAAGCTGTTGAGCATCTCGCCGCACCTCTGGACTCTGTGCCACTGATAACTTCTCATCCCTAGCATTAGTAAGCAATTGTTGAAGAATTGTTGCCAAACCAGGAGATGTAATTTGATGATCACGATAATAAATTGTTCTATCAACAACAGAAGCATTTTTTACTTTAAAAACAGCTATCTGCATCCCTCCGGCAACAATAGGAAGCGCCTTAATCGTACGTTCTACCAAATCCAGGTAGGGCGGCGGACCAGACACCATTACAATATTTTGATCTGACAATATTCCCCAACCGAAACGTGGATCAAGCACTCCTAAACTCATAAGCGCTTGATAAATTTGTGGAGCTGTCCCGCTAGGAACTCGAACAGAACGACTAGAAGATTCTTCAGCCAAATTGATGTACAGAATTCCAGAATCAACAAACCAAGTTAAACCATACATGCTGGAAAGACGATTCAAAAATGCCGTGGGACTACTCGTAGATAATCTCCCAGACAAAACACCATGCAGTTTGGGAGTAATGCGAACAGACAGACCAAAGCCCGCAGCAAAATCTTCACAAACCTGTTTCAACGAAGAATTATTGGCGTAGTAACTATAAGAATCCATTGGCCAAGTAACACGGCCAGCAAAAGAATGAAAACTCCCAAAAATTCCTATGACTGCAATAACAAAAAGGCGCTTCGAAAAAACAGACATGATTCCCGCCTTACACTAAACAACATGGAATTGGAAATACTAGAAAATTGGAAATACCAGACATCTAGTTTAACTAAGAGTACTACTTATTATTAATAAACCCTTATAACCTAATTGCTCTACTGATCATCTTTAAAAATTTGTCTAAAGAAATCAACTGCATTCAAAAAACCTTCTAAGCCAAACTCCAGATTATCAACTGCTGTAATATCAAAAACATCACACTGAGCATAAATGGCTTGTTGATCTGGATCACAAAACAAAGACGTTTGAGTAGTAAATAAATTAGCCTGCATCACTTTCAACACTTTTTGTATAAATAGTTCTCTCTTAGACTGTTGAGCAGGGAAAAAAGTTATAAATGAACGCAATAAAATACGATCAAATGCCAGGGGAGTAATATGCACACGATATCGTTTATCAAATATGCAGACAACACCACCATCTTCTTCCGAATGAGTAGACTCAATATCCCTCTGACTCAAAAAGGTCTTAATAAATTCATTCGATAGAGTCACTATCAATTACCTCCTTATACCTCTTCCTAATATCATCCGCCCAACGTATTACCTCTGCTACTGGCTCAACCAAATCGCTACTAATGTACTCATCAACCGGAACACGCTCCATTAGGGAGCGTGCCAAAGGTACATTTTGAATAACAGGAACTCCAGATTCACGAGCAGCATCTGCCATAGCATATGCTAATTCATCCACACCCTTTGCAATTACCATGGGCAAAGGTGTTTCTTCTTCTTTATAGTATAGTGCAACTGCCAAGTGTGTAGGGTTAGTAACCACAACGTTTGCCTGTTTTGATCTCTTAACTGATCTATTTGACATCATCTCACGGTGCAATTGCTTCCGCTTAGATTTAATACGAGGATCTCCCTCCATTTCTTTAAATTCTCTTTTTATTTCATCCATAGACATCATTAACTGCTTTTGCAAATTCATTTTTTGGAAAATCATATCAAAAATAGCAATTACAAAATAAACCAGTGCAATAATAATGGTAAATTTTTTAACAAGCTCACTGAAAATCATAACCGCATGTTCCAAATCTGCATTCGGAATAAGCAACATCTGCGGAAGATTGGCCTTAATTAATGAATAAACAACATAACTAGAAATAGAAATTTTAACAATGGATTTAATAACTTCAACAAAACTCTTTCTAGAAAAAATATTCTTTAAATTCTCACCAGGATTAAATTTCTCAAAACGTATCTTCATCGCCTTAGGAGAAATTTTGAAACCCACTTGTAATATATCTGAAAGTAACGCAAAAAAAATAACCAGCAGCACAATTGGAATAACCATGACAATCGCCCGATAAACTATCGCTGGGGCTAGGGTAGATAATGATAATTGCAATGGTTGATCAACATAATCTACAGCACGAATTACCCATACCGTCATTTCTTGAAATATTTCTGATCCTTTGGCCAAAAAATAAGAAAAAATAGCAATAAACAAAATTGTCGCACTAAAATCCTTACTGTATGCAACTTGACCTTCATCTCGGGCATCTCGTTGCCGCTTAGGGGTCGGTTTCTCGGTCTTCTCACCGCCTTGCTCTGCCATATTTTCACATTCCTAAATAAAAGCCAAAGATACTTTATGTAAAATGTATCCCATTCTCGACACTTCACCCAAAATGTGAGGTTCTAAAAACATCATGTACGGAATAGCTACAAAAAATCCGGCAGCAGTCTTTAATGGCATTGCCAAAATAAACACTTGTATCTGAGGAACAAACCTGCTGATAAGGGCCAATCCCAACTCAACTAAAAACATAGCCAACAAAATTGGCGATCCGTACAATAACCCCTGATACATTAATCGATTAAGCTCCGATCCAAATACATTAGCACCCCACAAATTTAGGTGATGCATCGGTTCCATTACGGACCAAATTGTATAACTCTGGTAAACCATTCCCAAAACAACATTTATTCCACCAACATAAAAGAAGGTTGCAATAAAAAACTGATGCATAAATTGTCCAAAAGGTGCGGACTCATTACCAGTCAGTGGATCCATAAGACCACCAATACCAGCACCCCTTTGGTTATCAACAAAAAACCCCATAGCTTCAAAAATCCAGAATGGAATAGCAGACATGAATGACAATCCAAGACCAATTAAAGCTTCCTTTAACATCATGGAAAAAACCATTCCCCCATCCAAATGAGATGGGATCATTGGAATTAAATATGGAATCAAAACAAGACCAAAAGCCATGCTGACAATTGTACGAACAGTAAAAGGTAAGTTGGTACCACTAAAAGCAGGAAAAAAGGAAAAAAAAACGTACAAGCGACCTTGGGTAATAGCCCAAACCAACAAAAAATGCCATAGATCCGGCAAGAGCAGTGATTTCTCTATAGGCATTATTATCAATCACTTATTTAATCAAAACAGGTAAATTATTAAACATTTCAACAGCAAATCGATACACGATTGTTCCCATCCAACCAGAGGTATAAAACAAACATGCGCCAACAGCAACGAGTTTGATAGCAAAACTAAGAGTCTGCTCTTGAATTTGGGTTAAGGCCTGAAAAATACTAACCAAAACACCAACCACAGACGCCACAACAATCGGAGGCATAGAGATCAACAACATGATATACAAAGCCTGCATAACATAGTGCGATAAACTGCTACCATTTTCCATAAAAGTCCTTCTTTTTATTGGGCATAGCTGACAACTAAGGAATGTACAACACGTGTCCAACCATCCGCCATTACAAAAAGCAATAACTTAATCGGTAAAGAAATCATTACAGGCGAAACCATCATCATACCCATTGCAAGCAGAAGATTTGATATGACCAAATCAATCACAAGAAACGGCAAATAAAGCAAGAACCCTATCTTAAAAGCCTCAACCAACTCAGTAACCATAAAAGCAGGAATGAGAATAATAAAATCAGTTTTTTTAGTATCCCCCATCGCATCCTTCGTCCATAGACGTTTAGCTGTTGAGAAAAAAAATAACACTTGATGAGGAGATGAATTGACCTTCAAAAAGTGACGAACAGGTTCAACCGACGTCCTAAAAGCATGCAAAAACTGGGGATAACTACGTGTTATTGAAGTGCCAGGAACAATAACTTCATCGTATATTTTCGTAGCAACCGGTGCCATTACATAAGCACTCAAAATTAACGAAAGCGAATACACAACAACATTTGGCGGTATCTGTTGAACACCAATAGCATTACGCACTAAATTAACAACAACCGATATTTTAAGAAAAGAAGTGGACGAAACCACTAAAAATGGAATTAGCGATAATGCGGAAAAAATAAGACCCAGTACGAGGGGATCATTTCCCATAACACACTCTCACTCAATTCTTCAGTGACGTTACTGACACACCCAAATGACCATCTATATCTACCAATTCACCCTCAGCAATAACCTTGCTATTGGCACGAATAGAAACAGCACTATTTAATGGCCTACCCAAATCAAAAACATACCCGGGACAAATAGATCCCAAATCTTTAAATTTCACGCGCCTACCACCAACATCAAAAGTAAGCCGCACAGGAAGATCGCTCTGATTAGGAGTCGTAGTAGGAAGAGAAGAATCTATTCTAGCAGTAGGAGACAAATCTGCTGTAGAAATAGCTGGTGTTTGCCGTGTAGATAGCCGCTCACTTATATCATCATCTCGGTCAAGATCATCATCATCGTCGTCGTCAAAATCATCGTCATCAAAATCGATCTCATCATCATCATCATCACTTAACAATGTTGTATCATCGTCATCCCAAAAATCATCAAAGTTGTCATCAAATTTTTGACCCATAACCATTCCCAGCTTTGTTTGAACAATTAGTTGATTATCCTTCCACAGGGCTCTAAACCCCATGTACTCTCCCACACGAACAAATAAAATATTATCCTGCAAATAATTATCATCAAATAAAATAACATCATTTCTTTCCACTTGCCTCCAGTCCTGAGAAGACAAAGTGGTTGCCCCCAACAAAAACCTCAATGACACTGGAACATCATCTATAGAGACACCGTTTTCTACCAACGGAAACATAGAGAGAACTTTCTTCAGAAAAACAGCCCCCTCATTGTCCACATGCAACAACACTCCCCGCGATTGACCACTGCTGATATGATTAAGCTCTGCTTCTAACCATTTTCCACCAGGTGGTACTTTAGGAACCTCTCCTTTGGGAACATTGGTAACAGAATTCAACCTTACAGAGCCAAATCCCATGCGAGAAAGGGTCTCTATAATTTTATCGGCAACAGCATCAACTACTGCCAATAAAACCTGTCCATCTAGAGACGGGATGTTAATAGATTTATCACCTAGCCAATCTTCTAAGCAGGAACAAAAAACAAATTCAGGAATAGCCAAGGAAAAAAATCCCTTGCTCCAAAAAAAATCCACCACCCAACAGTCATACCCGTCAGGATTATACGTAACATTAGGACGCGGGGTAGAAAAGGAAAAAGTCCAATCACCCTGTAACGAAAAAGGTACAGGAAAAATCCGCCCAGAAATGACGTTAGTTAACGCCCTGTCACGCTTTGTCAATCGATGTAATTTAAGTGGCAATCCAGCCATTATCAATTCCTAACCCTACTTCTGCAGCAACGAATTACACCTTTCGTGCCTGTCCAAAGTTGTCCGTGTAAACAATCTTGATCGTAACGCCTAAGAAAAACACGAACCCAATCCACAGAGCATGAAAAAAGACGATTAATCAAATTGTCAATTTGACTATCAATAATCTGCTCAATAATCGGTGTTGTTTGAATATCAACAACGAACCACTTACCATCATAAAATATTTTTATCAATGTCCCCTTAAAAACCCCTTGACTCAAAGTGATCTCGAATCTTCTACGATTACTACCACTATGCCGGGCATGGACACGAATTAAATCAACAATCCTCGACCATTCTACAGACTGATCTGAAGTTAAGCCGTATATTGCTCGATGTGGTATAGGCATTTTAATTAAAGGAGAATCATGCAAAGTTCCTACGTCAGGATGATCCACAAAATCTGATGAAGTATCAGCCATCGTTGGTAACGAATCATCATCATCGGAAGACTTGTAACGTAGCGCGGCACGAAAGCTACTACAAACCTTCTCACTGGGATTAACAGCAGGAGCAGTAAAGGTGGGCTCAGATGAGTCATCCGTAACAGCCTCAGAAGCTCCCTGAAGTAATACAGCCTTAAATCTGGTAGTCACAAAGCACCTTCTTCTGCTCGTTCTTCAAGACTCTCTTGTCGCACACTGAGTGATAAAGCAATTTCATCCATTTCTTCATCAATTTTACGATTTTGCTCAACTTCCCATTCATCTTTAAGAATATCTGATAACTCCACAAATTTCTGCTTTACCCTCATAGCAGTTTGATGTTCTTTTTGTTTTTGTTTCAACACATCTTTGCATTTCGACAAATTATCAGTAGCTTCATCAAAAAGGTCTTCGTATTGTATTTCTTTCTTCTGCATGTCCCCAACAGCAGACCTTACATCTTCGATATCAGAACGTTTAACTAACTTATTATATAACTCAGAAAATAGCCTCTTCTCTTCTTCAATAACAAAATCTTGATAATCTCGCCATTTTTTCTTTGCTTGCGCAACTTTATCTTCTGCATTTCTAACTTCGGCGCGAGCATTTGAAAGATCAATCTCCGCTTTTTTCTCACGAAACTCTTTTATTTTCAGCAAACGATCTATGACAGACATAATATTACTTCGCTGATAATTGAATCAACTCAGAAACAGTCTGTTCATATGGATATAATTCGTGCACACCTTGTTGCAAAAAAGCAGCGATGGCATCCTTCTTACGAACAGACTCATCAGTTAGTGGATCACTTCCAGACTTGTACTCACCAATTTTTATCAACAACTCAACATCATTATACTTATCCATTAATTCACGAACACGCCCGGCTGCGGCAACATGCTCCCTTGGAACAATAGCTGTCATAACACGACTTTTAGACGCCAAAATATCAATAGCAGGATAATGATTAGCAGCGGCAAGCTTGCGTGATAAAATAATGTGGCCATCTAAAATTGAACGCGTTTCATCAGCAACAGGCTCAGTCATATCATCCCCTTCCACCAAAACGGTATACAGAGCGGTAATACTGCCAACCTCATTCATCCCTACACGCTCCATCAAGCGAGGTAGAATTGAAAATACAGAAGGAGGAAATCCTCGTCGAGTAGGAGGTTCCCCAGCAGCTAATCCTATTTCACGCTGTGCACGAGCGAAACGAGTAACAGAATCCATCAAAAACAATACCTTCTGCCCTTGGTCACGAAAATACTCAGCAATTGCAGTAGCCACGAAAGCTGCCTTTGACCTCTCCATAGAAGATTTGTCTGAAGTTGCACAAACAACAACAGAACGAGATAGCCCTTCTTCACCTAACTCTCTTTCAATAAACTCACGCACCTCACGACCACGCTCCCCGATAAGAGCAATGACAATAACATCAACATCAGCACCTTTAACCAACATACCAAGCAAAGTTGACTTACCTCCACCAGCAGCAGCAAAAATGCCCATACGCTGCCCCTCACCACAGGTCAACATACCATCAATAGCACGAACTCCAAGGGATAACGGTTTATCAATAAGACGCCTAGTCATAGGATCAGGAGAATCTGCAAATACTGGATAAAATGTTTCTGTAGTCAAGGGACCTTTTTCATCCAAATCTAAAGGACGTCCCAATCCATCAATAACTCGTCCCAACAAAGAATTACCAACAGGAACCATGTACATGCGACCAGTAGGAATAACCTCAGTTGCGGAAGACAAACCATGCATTTCACCTATTGGCGTCATCAGCGCTGCATCACGAATGAACCCAATAACTTCTGCTCGCATTTCGAAATCTTCATTGGGATTACGAAGAATACAAACTTCACCAATCTTAACTGTAGGAACAACTGCCTTGATAATGGTTCCGATAACCTGAACGACACGACCCTTGATATTAAGAGGCTGTAAATCCTCTAATACAAGTTCCATCAGGTCTGCAATATAATCAAATGGTCGCATAACAAACTTTCCTGCGCTTATAGACCGTGCTGTTTACCCAAAACGCGCTCAAAAGCCTCGCGAATGACCTTAAGCTGATGTGTAATATTGACCTCAACTAGACCTATGTCAGTCTCCAACATACACCCATCTCTCTCCAAACGGCTATCAGATGTTACATCTATATAGTTAATACCAGGAAACTCTGCCAACAGATCATTAACCTGTTCTCTCATATTATCCAAAGCACTGGGATGAACACGAATAACCACTTGTTTCTGATTGCGAACAGTGGATAAAGCATTCTTAACCACAGCAACAGTTCTCTCTTCATCTCGATAATCGTAAACTATCTTTTTAACTGAAGCTAAAACCAAATCCACTACTCGCTTTTCAACTGTTTCAAAATAATCAACTGCTCTTGCAACCTGCTCAATCATGTGCTCAGCTTGTTCTTCCTTAGCTGCTTCCAATCCATCACGGTACCCACGCTTCTTTTCTTCCTCAAATGCTAATTTACTATCAAGCAAAATTTGCTCAGATCTTTCCTGAGCCAATTTAAGCACCTCATCTGCAGACTTCCAAACAGCAACTTGCTCAGATTTGATCACCTTACGAGATGTATCAACACGAAATATCTGTTCGTCTTTCCTAGAATCTTCAGGTCGAGAAACCTTACAAGGCACAAGAAACTTCATACGTTACTTACCTCTTCAAAAAGAGAAACACATAATCTAAAAGCCTCTTCTGATGAAGGTCGGCTATCGATACAGGTAAGATCAACCGTTTTAGGTAATCGCATTAACCAAATACTCAACATATTGGGAGGTAACACTGTCCTTGCATGGTAAAGAAAAGCCCACCCCAACCTACTTACCAAAGTTTCATTAAACTCAGAGAAATCTGCCTCTTTCCAACGGCTGCCTCCGTCATAAAAACCAGCATATCGCCTACAAACAAAACCTATAACATCATTCCCAAATATTTTACGAAGGTGATTAATCTCAGACTTAGAAATAGTTACTCTGATGCGCCTACCAACCTCCAAAGCAGCTACCATACGAATAACATAGTCTAGGTGATAATTACTCATGGTAACAAACGACCATAGATCAGTCTTAATATCAAGGCTATCGGGATCCTTTGCGGCAAAAACTTTCGAAAGCCGAAAATGATTACGCTGCGCTAAACCGTCACCATCTAACAACCTGTGAAAAATTTTGTATGGAATCTTGCTGTCAACATGACTACGGTGAATATAAAGACTTGGACAATAAAACCACAAAAATACTTTCGACAAATATGCTGTTGAATACCTTTTGCGCTGAGCAGTCTTATTTTCCACAACCTTATGCTGAACAGTCTGATTTTCCATAACCCCTAATACCTTAAATCCTATGTTTTAGATTTTTCACTTTTTCCAGATCTAAAACCAGGAATATTTATTGGCAATGAAACCTTCTTCGTCCAAACTAAGTAATATCCCACCGTCAAAAGTAACATTATTGTGACAAACACACCCAAGACAACAAAGGTTATATAGCTACCAGCTGAAGAGCTTGATCTATCTTCCTCCCCAGCATTCACATCCATGCTTTGTCTCATTACACTTGATTTAGCACTATCATCAGCAGGAACCAACACAACACTCACCCTATCCTCTGTAAGTCCAGGAATACTTCGTGCCACCAACTTTTTAATCTGAGGAATAAGAATATCTATATTATATTCCTTCTGATATTTTATAAAAACAGCAGACGACGAGGCAATAGACACATCAGTAAACGGATCATGATCGGGAAGAACTAAGTGAACCCGAGAAAAAACAACACCATCGATATGAGATATCGTTTTCGCCAACTCCTCAGACAAAGCAAACAAAAATCGAGCCTTTTCCTCTAGAGGAGAAGAAATCATCCCATCCTTCTTAAACACATCCCCGAGCCCACGATAATCCGTTCGAGGCAACCCCCTAGATTTTAAAATATCAATAGCCTCAGAAACACGAGATGAATTAATGAATACTGTTGCCAACCCATCTTTATTCAAGGTTTTAGTGGCCTCTATTCCAGAACTTAGCAATGCAGATAAAACTTCATTCGCATCATTTTCTGGGATGTTAGAAACGATTTCTACATTTTCCCCACATCCAGCCAAAAAAACGCACAAGAGTGCGATAAAAAAGAGACGAAATTTCAGCCACAGCGCACGGTAGTAATAATCACCCTTACGGTTAAATGTGCACAAGCAAAAATCTGACATGACATTTCCTAGAGTTATTGCAAACGTATCATTGAATCAATAGTTGTTGCAGCCTTATTGGCAATTTTAGTAATAATATCGATGATAACTGTAGCACGCATTAGTTCTAACTGGATGGATAACATTGTTGAACCGTGTGATAATTTGTCTGCGGATGAAAATTTGGAAATATGTCTATACAAACTTTGTAATTGATCACTTCCAGATTCCAAACTCTCTTCAATATCATCAGATATTTTGTCAACCATAGATTTTTTGCGATTGGCATGAGATTCCCCTACACCCATAGACTCAGCAGCGGCAGCAGCAACATTAATGTTATTAGCAACCATGTCCACATTCACGGGAGAAGATAAGCTTTTTAGTGCAGCTTGAAAACGCTGAACATCATTTCCATTAACAACCGGAACATTCCTACTCTGATCAGTGTTTAAAGCTGACTGCGCATTCATAGACAACATATCAACTGGCATATTAACTGTCCTTATAACGGTAAACTATCCTGACATACAAGCGAAGCAACATTTTTAACTGGATAAGCAGCTGCCTCTCTACTAAGACGTTGCAACCGTTGTGTGCTTTCAACTACCAAACCCAACTGTCTCAAAGTCATAGCAGTAAACAACTCCACTTCTTCATTGTACGCACCTGCTTCCACAGCATCCTTTTGCAAAACACTTAAAGCATCTTCACGTCTATTTTGCTGCAAAAAAGAAAGTGCCCAGCCAATATAAACACCGGGCTCCCGGGGATTAACAAACCGCAATGCCGAAAAAATAACCTCAGCATAACGAGGATCTCCCCAATCAAGGGCAGCATAAGCAATCTCTGCCAAAATATGTATTTCTTCTTTGTCAAGCAAGTTATTATTCATTTTTATCAAAATTATTTTTTGAATTGAATTAATTATATGTCATAAAAAACTCGTTGATAGTTAATTACCCGAAGAGCAAAATGCGTATAACAAAAAAAGGGACACAGAAGAGTCCCTTTTTCATAAATTGACAAAAGCAAAAACCCTTATTTTTTTCTGTCTTTTTTTATTCCAGCAGAAGATGATTTATTCTTTGCTGACAAAAGCTTTTCTCGTTCAACATCCAAAAGCTTAAGAATTGCAATAGCCTGTGGAAGCACATCTTTCGGCACAAAAGATGGATCAACCTTGGCTCCCTCAACAACATATTTGATCATAGAGTAAGCTCGATCTACATGACCCATCATCAAGTAACATTGGGCTGCACGCAGCAAGAACGTAGCAGGATCACCTCCTGATGTTCCTGCATAGCTATACAAAACTACTGCTTTTTCATAATCACCCATGTCGTAACGACATCTAGCCATCGCATCCAAATACTTAGGATTATGCGGTCGTGCCATAAAAACTAGAGCATAAGTATCAGCTGCCTTCTGAAATTGCTTGTTTTCCCAAAAATTAAGAGCGATGGAATACAAAACCTCAACAGCATCATCCGTCAGCTCAACCGAAGCAGACAACTCATCCAATTGCCTCTTCTCTTCTTCAAACCACTGCACGACAACATCATCCATAATGACCACCCCATAATATTAGTAATGAAATTACAGAAGCAACCAATATTACTTAAACGCCGAACTCTGAGCTTGAGCCATAGCACGAACTGCTTCATTTATTACACCTAAGACAGTATCACGAAGACTAACCATACCCCTTTGCCATTCATCTTCTATCCCAAATGCTTGACCTTGCTGCGAAGCTACTGCTTGCTTCATGGACTGCTCTGCCTGAGCTTGAGTTAGAACCATAGTAGAAGCTGAAGAACTCATACCTCCAGCAGACCCTGACACACGACCAACTCCTTCGCCAATACTAGTAACTTTAGCTGCTCTCGACTCAAGGACTTCGATTTGATTAGCCATATCATCCTTTCGTGCCCTAAGCATATCCGCAGCAGACGGAGGAGTAGATGTACCATCCCCAGGTAAATCAGCACGGACAAGATCAGTAAAATCAGTCTCTTCTAAATCTTTCATTTGTTTGCTTAAATCTGCTGACTTTCCTTTAACTTTAGCAGCATAAATATTAGCTCCCATACCAATACCAGCACCGACAAGTCCAATCACACCACCGACAACACCAGCTACCAAAGCACTCCTAGCACCACTTGCTAAGTCCTTTGCAGCACCCAAACTTTCTTCTAAGCTTTTCATTAATTCCTTCATCTTGAACTCTCTCTCTTCAGCGGCCCGCTGACCAGAGCTTTTAGCCAACACCATCAGAACCTGGGCTAAAACAGCAAGGAAACTCGTGCCTCCTTGAGAGGAAAGGAAATCGGTTACACCACCATAGCCTCCAAAGATGTCGCTTGAGTCATCAGCTTCAGTCGGTTTTCCAAGCAATCCTTGACAAAACCCATCCCCAAATTTACCCTTCCAACCCTCACCGAACATTTCATCCATCATAGTAAGTGCTGTATCCTCATTTTTAGGCTTTCTGACATTTGCAGATGAAAGTATCTCTCCATTAGCACCTTCCACAGACCCAGACTCTTCCGAAGTGACAACAATTCCGTCCAAATGATGCTTAGCACGGGTACCACCCTCAGTTGGGTTATACATTTTTCATCTCCTCATAATAAAAATAATATCAATAAATTAGTAAAAGTAACTTACGCCATATGCTGAAAAGCTACATCCTTGGCTCTACACATAGATTTAACAGTCTCATTAGCACACTTGGTAATTTCCGTTAAGGCCTTCGCATATTCCTTTAAATCTTTGGTATCATTATCCTGCAAACCCCGCAGTTGCTGTATAAATGCTCGAATCCTAGAGACAACTGATTCTGCTGTCATAGCATTACATTGCATTTTTGATGAATAAATTCCGTAACTAGACTGGGCTAATTGCGAAGCACAAACAGCGCTACTGACGGCACTATCAATGGCACCAGCAACCCGTGACAGTTGTTCAAATCCCCCTAGCTTATCAACAATGGACTTCAGACTGTTTAGTCCCCCAGCCCTGAAACAAACCACCATCATTACAACCATAGCAATGGCAGCCATGACTGCAGCAAAAATGTACGCAGAATCGTCACTCATTCCACAAGAGCGACCAACACCACTAAAGAACTGAGCCAATATAGCGGGATCACCCAAAAACGACAAAGAGATGGTACCAAAAAGCCCTGCAACAGTATCTCCTATATCTTTGGCCTTCTTTTCATCCATACCACTACTCTCTAAAGCAGACGCAATTAATTGCCCTAGCATCAAAAATAAACTGCTCAAAGTACAACTAGTCCCAGTGGCCACACTGGCAACTGCCAAAAACGAATTAACCATAGCTAACACAGCTGCAATGGCAGCTACAATAGTTAAGGGCGAAGGAGCAACTACACAAGCCAAAATAGACAGTGCAGCCAAAACAAACATAACAACCGCAGTTATAACTTTCATGAAAATACCAAAAGGACTATGAACCTTAGCTGCCGCCTCAGTAGCTGCTACAATGTTCTCTATGTTCTTATCATGCAATGACTTCATATCATTTGCTTGTCCTTGAATACGAACATTCATACCTTGAATGAGCGTTGTCATATTGTGATTAGTTTCCCCATTAACCATCAACATCAAAGATTGAACATCAACATTCTTTAGCCATGCTAAATCATCTGGATATGGAATCCCTTGTGGACCCGAAGTAAGCCCCCCTTTACCTAATATGTCACCTATGCTTCCCAACAAATCCTTAACACCTGGACGTTCTCTATCTCCGTAAAGAACTTCATCTTTCCCTTTATTATGGCCATCAGGATCACTCCTCATATCATCAGACGAAGATTCAACCTTAGATTTATCTCCAGCTTTTCTACTAGTGAGATCACTACTACTTCCAACAGTATCAGTGCCCTGATCTACTTTGAATTCGTCAGCACCTTGTTGATCACCACCAGAATTAATAACCGCACCAAGCTCTTCTACAGAAGCTATATCCATGATCTTCTCCAAAACCTATTTCTCTTCTTCAGAGTCGTTATCCCTATTTAACAACTTCAGTTGCACTTCAGCAACTGACCTCAACTTTCCTAGCTCACCATCACATGGACATTTATCAACCACGTAATGCAAATATTCCTTAGCTTGATCCAGTGATTGATTTGCAGAAATTAAGCACTGTGCCATATGAAAATAAATCTCAATATTATCTGCCTCTAGATTCAATAGCAAAGCAGACAAATAAACGTTAGCAGCATTAATATAGTGTCCCATTTTGTGAAGACAAGCTGCTAAACCAAAAACATACTTCTGCTCAGTATGATTCAACCGCACCAACTCGTGAAATAATGGATGAGCTTTACTATACTTACCACCGTTATAAAGTCGTATAGCTAAAAAGTACATAACATCCAACGACTCTTTAGATCTACCTTCAAAAGAAGAAACAGTGCCTCCGTTGAAGATGTGATTAAGAAAGGCAATACCATCATCCTGCGGAACATCACCACCACACTCGTCGTTACTCGATGAGGTATTACTAATTTTTTCCTCTTCATCATTATTGTGCACGAAAATCTCCTATTCCAGAAATCTCTACGTGTGCAGAAAAAACTACACCATCACACTCATGGCTCTATCAGCACTACTTTACAAATATGGGATCCTGCAACTTAATAGACAATAGAACAATACCCTCAGGATATCTTCAAATTTAAGGAAAAATAAGTAAAAATTGGATTTCATACTAGCAATAATTCTCAATTTATCCAATAAGAACTATCAGCTAAATGAATCCCATTACGTAAGAAAAAAATATTTTTGCTCAGATAATTTCCTACTGTTGCTCAATGTAAGAGGAAATTATAGTGATATAGGTAATTCTGAAACTTAATAGACCGGAACCCTCATGATATTTTCCGACTTAAGGAAAAATCGAATTTTATACTAGCAATAATTATCAATTTATCCAATAAGAACAATTAGCTAAATGAATTCCATTACGTAGGAAAAAAAGAATTTACGCAGATAATTTTCTATAGTTACTTAATGTAAGAGAAAATCCTAATGACGTTAGCGTGCAAAAAAACATATGAAATAATTACTACAGAGATACATAAATATAATGCTAGAATAATATTAATATATATTATATGTTAATATTATTCTCTTGCTTTTTATTACAGGTTTACACTTAGGTGCTAACATCCTTCTTACCATCTTAATTCATGTGAACTACTTGATATTAAGTACAAATAAAAGTCTCAAAGCACCTCGTTTTTATTGACAACTTCTTCATTAACCAAACCATATAACTAACAAAAAAACAGTTTCCCTATATTAAAGGAGTTGCAGTTTATAAAGAATAGAATGAATAAAAATTTTATTTTTTGTAATCGTTATCCCCTAAGAAAAAACAACTATGGCATTAACACGATGTAAGGCAAGATACAAAAACACAAAAGATGTGTATAGACATTAAAAATCCTTAATTATTACTTTACCCAATAAAAAAGCCCCGTAATAGGGGCTTTTTTATTGAAGATCTATTTTTATTAACGACATTAATCACTATCCTCTACTCTTTCCCTATCTCCGTCATCCGGTTCGTCATCTCTTTCAGATAAAATGTTTAACAAAGCTCTAGCCTGACTAACAACTTCCTCGTCAGCAAAAAAAGGATCAATTTCTTCACCTCTGATAACATAGTCAAATATGGCCTTGGCACTTTCAATATCCCCTATCATAATATAGCACTGGCCTGCACGTAACAAAGACATTGCTGAGTCAGCACCACATATTCCGGCATAACTGTACAAAGATAAAGCCCTTCTGTAGTCCCCCATATCGTAGAAACATCTAGCTGCAGCAGATAAGTACTTTGGTGAACGGGGTCTCACAGTTAAGAGAAATGAATACATACCATCAGCTTTTTCGAATTGCTTATTCCGCCAAAAACTTAAGGCAATAGAGTAAATCATCTCAGCAGAATCGTCAGAGAAAGCACCCTTTCCTATTTCTTCTAACTGATCCATCTGGGATTCTTCTAAGACAGCTTTTGTATCCATTTCTCACCTCTTGTTGTAAATTGTTCTACATATTGTTAAAGGCCGATGCTTGAGCTGCGGTATTAGCACGATTTACTTCTTGCAAAACCTGCAATATTTGCTCTCTAACTCCACCCATCCTATTTTGCCACTCTAAGGCAACTTCAGCTTCAGATTGATCCCGGCGAGCAAATGCCTCTTGCTCAGATTGAGCTGCTGTAGCATGAGACACTTGAGCACTAGCTGCTGCTGCACCAGCTGCTCCTGTGGCCCCACCTATTTTCCCCAGAGCATCCGCAGTTATGGTAGCCTTTTGGGCTTGCATATCCTTTTGGCGCGCCTGATTCAGTAAAGTATCTTTCAATGCATCAATGGAACCACCACCTGCTTCAGCTACATCTGTAGGCTTATCTGCCAGCTTAGGATTACTGGCAGTTGCAAGACCTGTCATCTCCGGATTTGTTAATTTAGAAGCCTGAGATTTTAGGTCTGCTGCTGCTGCGTTGGACTTCATAGCTTTAACAGAAGCCCCTACACCACCAATACCCATACCAAGACTAACCCCTGAAGAAGCCATAGAGGTAATAAAAGCTGCAGTAGCCCCTCCTCTCATCTCACCAGCCGCATCCAAACTATTTTGTAGGCCCTGGCCTGCTTCCGTCATACGCTGCTCCCTCCTACTTGCAGATTGCTCAGCAGATGACTTTATCAGGACATTCAAAACTTTGGCCATCAAAACTTGAAAATTCTCGCCATTGGCAAGACCAGCATTTAACGATGCAGATGCTCTAAGTTCATCGCCAACTTCAGGTGCTTCTGGACTTCCCATTTGCTCCTGAATAGCCATAGACAAAGATTCCCTTAAAGCAAGATCTTCATTTTTTACCTCTGCTCCACTAGCTGTACTAGCCCCTCTGTTAGCTAAAATCTGAGATAACTTTGTCATCAACTCGTCAGTACCTTGCCCCTGAGCACCCTGGGCAGGAGTATTTACACTTGTATTAATATTCATTTTGCATCTCCCAGTTTTATAGTTGTTCTAATGTTTAAATTTTTCCGTATTCATCACACCATACTACGAAACGCTGATCCAGAAGATCTTAGAATACTCTGTACAGACTCATTAGCCATCTCTTGCATCTCTTTTAAATGAGAAACAAGATCTTCCAACATATCTTCTTCTAGTGTTTGTATATTTCTCAAAGCTTCTAAAAACCCTTTTATTTCGGAAACCTCAGCTTGAATAAGTGTAGCATCGTGCTGACGCTTAGCTTGATACATACCATATCCAGCCTGAGTGGCCTGCACCCCAGCCTGAACTGCTTTTGCTATATCATCACTAATACTGGCCAACTTAGAAACATCATCAACCGATCCAAAAATACCTGCCACAGAAGAAACAACTGTACCTGTGGATGCCGCAACTCCACCAACATTCATGGTAGCTCCAGCCAAAGCAATCATCGCAATAAAACTCATGACTACCCCAAAAATCCTGGCCCAAGATTCTGACATACCTGCACTTTGACCTGCTCCTTCAAAGAAAAGAGCTATTACTCCTGGATCACCCAGGAAAAGACCTGTTGCGATACCAGTAGCACCAGCCAACATTTTAGCCACACTCTCAGCTTTTTCTATGGACATCCCTGCCTCAATTAACGACTCCTCAATCCCTTCTGCCATTCTCCGAAGCACACCAGTAAAGGTTACATCCTCCCCTGTAACTTCGCTAACGATAGATAATCCAGAATTAACCAAACCCATGACAGCTGCAATAGCAGCTATTATCATTTGTGGACTAGCAGTTAAAACAGCAGCTGCAATGGCTACTACAGCAACGACTATCAAAAAAATAAATAATAAAATTTTAAATATAAGATCAATTACACTGCTACTACCAGCCTCTATGTACTCTTGTACTTTTTGTACATTTTTTTCATGCAGTTTTTTGTAATCATCCTGCGCACCCCTAAGTCTAGTTACAGATGCAGCCACCATTTCACGAACTTGCGAAGAACTTCGATCTTTTATCAGCACAACAGCATCTTCTGGCGACATATTTTGCAGATACTCATACCCGCTTGGCATTTTTAACTGCCCTGGACCAGTATCATCAGAACTTAGATCACCCATCAGCTGCCCAAGAGTACGTACATTATATTCTGTACCTTTGCTAGAATCTTGGGTCGTAGAAATCTTTTCCAAAAGCTTAGTGAGATTCAAATCATCACTAGCCTTATCAAGTTTAGCTTGCTCTTCTTCAACTTGCTCAGAAACAACATCAGCATGCGCCAAAGAAGAAACATCACCAGCTTCTTTGGGATTAACATTAGACTGCATAATCACCTCAGCTTTCTTTATTCTTTTCTTCCTGACCTCCAGACTTTTCTTTCGAAGAGCGGTTCCTCCTAAGTAAATCTAGCTTTGCTTCAGCAACAGATTTAAAATTCTTCAAATCATCCATTCCAGAACAACTTTTGATAACATGCTCCAAATACTGCTCTGCTTGGTCGAGAGACTTGTCTGCAACTATCAGACACTCGGCTATACGAAACGACGACTCTATATTAGAAACACCAGGATCAAGTAAAATTGACGACAAATAAATGTTAGCAGCATTTATGTACTTCTTCTTCTTTTGCAAACACGCGGCTAATCCAAACATGTACTCAGGATTAAGGTGATTCAATCTAACTAACTCGTGAAAAACCTTATGTGCCTCGTCATAGCGACCTGAATTATATAACTTAACGGCGGCATAGTGAAACATCTCTACCAATTTTGGAGAACGACCCTCCCACTCTGCCAATGTCCCACCATTAAACAGATGAGACATAAATAAATCCCCATCTGAAAACTCACTCTCAGCATTCTCACCATCTTGCTTAGCTTTATCCATAATCCCTCTATATTTATTTATTTTAGTATCAGATTATGCCCAAAAAACCGATAAAAGCACCAAAAAGCAAAAACAAGACATCACAACATACTTCTCAACAGCCAAAAAACCATCAAACAAGATTACGAACAATGGCCTTGAGAGAATTGAAAAACGTTTGCATGGAATTCGTGGTCATATCAGAATACACCTGAGATTGGTTGACACCCATTTGCAGTCTCGTGGCATCCTGCTGACTTAGAGAATTCAATTGATCGATGGACGCACGAACCTTCTCTATCGCACCAAGCAAATCTCCGTATGTTTTAATAGAGTTAGGGTCTTGCTGCAGGGCATTAAGATCATCTATAACTTCTTGGGGAAGAGGAAGAACAGACTTATCCGGCTTAGTATCGGCTGGAAATTTAGCTTTATAGCTCTGCAAATCACCCAATGTCTTGTTCAACAAGGCAAGCTGCTTGTTCTTCTTATCCATTTCCAAAAGCTGCAGACGAACCGTATCGTTCTGATTTTGCATGCTCATAGTACCCACAAGCAAAACCAACACCTGCATAGCAACATCACCAGGATCTTGAGCAAACAACGCCTGAATTTGCGGCGTCTGAAAAGCAAAATTATACGACACATACCATGGATCACTTGCAGGCATCACCATCCTCCATCAGTCAAACCACCACAAACCACTTTCTAAGGACCACTACTAAATCCAGTCCTTCTTCTTCTTCTTTCTTACCTTCTTGCCCTCAATACCACCGCCACTCAAAACAACATCTAGAGGAACATTACCCATCCCCCCTTCATTCTTTGACTTATCGTTTCCTTCCTCCCTTGTAGGAACAAAAGAAGACCCACTCTTTTCTTCAGCCATACGACAAATCTCCCGCTGAATAGTATCGTACATCTTTTTAAGAGTATCACGCTCCTTATCGGTAAGATGACGCTTAGCAACATCCAAAAAGTCGTAGCTAACACCCTCAGCCTTGAGAGCAAGCTCCAAACTCTTCTCATTTTGCTCAACAAGAACACGCGCCTCATCAACCAGTTTCTCTCTCTTCTTTATTTCCTGCGCTATTTCCAATGTATCCGTTGACATAGCATCCTTCCCTGAAATGCCCCTAGTCCATCCCAATCTCTAAGAACAAACCAGGATCCTACCTCAAAAATTTAAACAAAAAATCAATTCAATGATGTTCATAATATTTTTTAAAACCCTACTCAGGAAAACACCAATAAAACAAGGATATAATCCCATATGGCTCGTGAATGCATGTGCCATAATTGTACACCAACTAGCAATCTAAAGGTGTTCGCCAATCCCAAATCTTATAAAGTGTAATACCAATTAAGGGAGTCATTAGAAATTACCATGATAGGGAACTTGTTAACCGACAAAATCATCGCATCATCCTAAAATTACAGGGTCATCCGTGACGGTAATAGTGGTGCGATGATAGTGGTGGCTTACAGATTATACAAAGGAGAAATGCCAATGGGTCCTTCTCACATAGGTCGTGTAGCAAGAACTGTATCAACTCAAGCCGTAAAGTTTCCCGTGGGTGGTGGAGGACAACAAGGATCGGAACTCGCGGAAGAAGATCGCGATCTCAGCGGCATCAGAAACGAAAAAACTAGGCGCAGCAACCCCGTTTCTCAACAAGCACATGCCTCACGTACATTTGCTTCACCAAAATTCGTGGGAAACCTATCTGACATTGATATGGCAACTGCCTCTGCTAATGTTGAGGAATTATCCCTAGCAGCATCCACACTTAGTAAGCGGGTAAAATCCCTAAAGGATCGCAAGTTTGAAGTAGAAAGCGAGAGCCCAGAACAACTATCAGAAACAGAAGCAGAAAAATATGCTGAAGTTACCCTATCTGACCTTTCTGGAATTATGAGCTTGTCTAAAAAGCTGTCCAAAAGACCCAAAAATGCTCGTCAGTTAACAGAACAACAGTACCCAGAAGACGAAGTTTCACAAGATATGGTTCTGCAATTCGCTCTTAACCTTGCTGAAGGTGAACTAAAAGAAGCTGAATCAGACCCTAATTCCTCTGAGGAAAAGATTCGCGATTTAAAAAAAATACGCTCTAGCTTAATGGAGCAGCTTAGAGAACACCGCGTAGAGAATGGCCAGGCAATACGAGCAAAATTCAACATAGCATCTGCTGCAAGAAGCTTTGCTGAATCCATCAAAAGCTCAGATTTATCAGAAAAAGACCGAAAACAACTTAAATCGGGAATAAAAACGTTCCAAGCAGTTTACTCTAACATTGCTGACTCATACTCCCCAGATACGGAAAGCGGGGTACAAGCCCTACACGAAGAAGCCCTACAAAATGCTTCTCTGCGCTCGCTTTACTTGATGATAAAACAACGATTTGGACTAGAAAACATTCAGAAAGGTTTCTCGGAAGTCGTATCAGCTATATCAGCAGATATGAATAGTTCACAACCCTCCATTGGTTCAGCTAACTTAACCATTATGTTGAAAGATTTCAAATTTTTGGCCGCAACCAAAAATGTGTATGATTCTTGTAAAGACTATACTGACTTAATGAAAAAACAATACAAGTTTGAGGTATCTCAATCAACTATGACCGACGAGTGTGTATTGCTCAGTACTGAATCTTGGGTAACAACAAACCATTATCATCAAATTCTAGTAAAACATAAAGTTTATGACCATGGCTCAAATGACAAGGAAAACATCGACAGAACACGTTTAGCAATATGTTTCATGAATGCTATGCTTAGTGGTGTACGAGAAGTACCTGAAGCAATGATGCCTGATGGCGAAGAAAGTCGTCTAAAAATAATATCTGAAGGAGTATCTGTTCTTGATGGGTTAGCAGAAACAGAAGAGCTTCTAGACGACGACATGACCACGGTTGAATCAGTTGATTTTTTGCGCCCTGAAGAAAATTAAGTACACTAGCAAATAAGCAAAGAGGAAAATCATGTCTCCGGAATTTGTCATAGCGGAATATCAAAAGTACATTGGCATGGACTTGCCAGATGAGGTACAAGGATCAGCTTTTCAGCTAGAGGATCCTTCACGTGGTTGGTTGTTTGGACTCGACAGCGATCGAATCCACGTCATTCCCTTTTACGCAATACCGGCTATATATTTTGATGCAGAAAAAAAAGAGAGAGCTCTTGTTTCCGTTGATATAAGACGACAACGAAATACACCGGGACTTGCCGTTAGTGTTTCTGACATCAATAATCAGGAATGGGTCGTTGCCATTATGAGGATATCACCCCAAAAAGCATCACTTGATGTCATTGATGACAGTATTGCTAAACTACAACGCTTCCTAACTGCTATTATAAGCTAGCCAAATAACCACTTATCGTTGCGTATTTTAAGAAAAAAATCATCACCTTCTTTTATGATAAATACATATAGAAGGAGGTACGATGGATAAATCACTAGGCTTAACAACACCAAATCTACTCTCATTCAACCATGGTCTCTTATCAATTGATCATCATGAAGAGAACATACCCGCTGATGAATCTGTCAATATACCAGAAGAATTACGCGTTTTACCTTCTGATAAGCTACTGGACCCGTACTCTGGAACAGCACTAGATTTCAAAGGACACCTAGCTGATCAAACACTGAAGGCCTTAGCACCAAAGATTGATAACGATAAGTTATTTTTGTCTGATGTTTTTCTCATGCACATGCAATCAGCTGATGAAAATTTTAGAAAATTGGCAAAAAGAACTAAAAATAAGAACTTCAACAAAGCAGTTCATGTTCTTATAGAAGAAATGGCTTTACGAGAATTACTTTCTAATTCTAGAAGTGCACTTATTTCCGTATAACATAGGTTAAAAATGAGCAACAATGAACGCACAGAACGATACGAAAAATACACAGAAAAAACCTATTCGACTCTCACGAGATGAGCGCGATGTTATCCTTTTGCTAAGCTATCAGTATCTTCATTATGGTAAGTTTAGTCAGGCAAAAGACTTACTAGTAGGGGTACATACATCTAGGCCTCGCGATCTATCAGTGCTACCCTTATTGGCCTATGCACAACTTCGTTGCAAAAAGCCGAAAAATGCATTAAAGATAATGTACGAACTGAGAAGAAGAGACTGGAACAGCCCGGAGTATTACTTACTAATGGCACAAGTCTTACAAGAAATTGGAGACACAGAGGAGTCACGTCGCCATTACAAGCAGTACGTTCGCATGAAATTAAGTCAAAAGAGACATTTGCCCGAAACTGTTGGCTAGGATGCCCCTTAACACTAGCAATAAATCAGGCTATTACTGATTTCGCTCATTCTAGCTTAACATAAACCTGTACTGATACCGATCGATTGGAAAGTCCTTATGCAATCAATGCTCATAAGACTCATCTCAACCGCAACTAAGAGAAATGATCTGGTCGTAGCGGCAGCTATCGTCATGGTCGTCTTCATGATGATTATTCCGCTACCAACTTCCTTAGTGGATATCCTCATTGCAGTTAATATGAGCGTAGCGTCTATTCTTCTCATGGTATCTCTGTACTTACCGAATCCTCTAGCATTTTCTTCATTTCCATCTGTACTGCTAATTACTACCCTATTTCGTCTAGGTATTTCCATAGCTACAACTCGCTTGATTCTTTTGAATGGCGATGCCGGACATATTATTTATACATTCGGATTTTTCGTAGTAGGAGGTAACTTAGTTGTTGGTCTGGTAGTATTCCTAATTCTTACCGTTGTCCAGTTTATTGTTATTACTAAAGGTGCTGAAAGGGTATCTGAAGTAGCAGCTAGATTCTCTTTAGATGCTATGCCGGGAAAACAAATGTCCATCGATGGTGATATGCGAGCTGGGGCAATAAACATGGAAGAAGCCAAAAGAAGGCGCTTCTTAGTAGAGAAGGAAAGTCAGCTGTATGGTGCCATGGATGGTGCCATGAAATTTGTTAAAGGTGACGCAATAGCTGGCTTAATCATAGTATCAGTAAACTTAATCGGCGGTATAATAATCGGAATGTTGCAGAAAGATATGACTGCCGGTGATGCTATGCGTGCCTATTCCGTGCTATCGATCGGTGACGGTCTGATCAGCCAAATACCGGCTCTTTTCATATCCATTTGTGCCGGCCTGATAGTTACGCGAGTATCATCTGTAGAAGGTGGACCAAGTAACGTTGGTAAGGATATCGGTGAGCAAATTTTTGCACAACCACGAGCTCTTATCATCGGATCAGCTATCATGCTTGGTCTGGGATTTGTACCAGGAATGCCAACAACGGTGTTCTTCTTAATAGCGGCAGTAATAGGTCTCATCGGGTACATTTTGTTGACTCGTCATGACGAAATCGTCAAAGCCCAAAAATCTATGGACCAAAAAGAGGCAGAAAAAGCTGCCGGATCTGCTGCTGCAGATAGCAAAGCAGAAGAAGATCGAGAATTCGCTCCTACTGTTCCTCTTATTCTAGAAGTTTCTAAGGGTTTAGACCAAACATTTAGCACAAGTGTATTAAATGACGAACTAGTCAAGATCAGACGCGCCTTGTACTTGGATTTGGGCGTTCCGTTTCCAGGAATACAATTACGTTACACGGACAGATTACCTGAAGAAACATACGTTATTCAGCTCAATGAGGTTCCTATTTCTCAAGGAAATTTAAAACCTCGCCATGTATTGGTTCGTGAAAATAAGAAAACCCTGCAAACCCTAAACATTGATTTTATTGAAGGAGAAAGCTTTTTGGGTGGAATCGCAACCATATGGGTAAGAGAAGAGCTTGAACCAACGCTAACTCAAGCAAACATCACCTGTATGCGTATAACCCAAATCCTTACTTACCACTTGGCAACCATATTAAAAAAATACGCTACCGACTTCCTCGGCATCCAAGAAAGCAAGGCATTACTAACATCGATGGAATCAAAATTCCCTGATTTGATTAAAGAAATAATGCGTGTCATGCCAATTCAAAAAATAGCCGAGATCCTACAGAGGTTGGTGTCTGAAGATATTTCGATAAGAAACATCCGCACAGTCGTAGAGGCACTGATCGAGTGGGGGCAAAAAGAAAAGGACTCCGTTCTACTAACTGAATACGTGAGAACAGCACTGAAACGGCAGATCAGCCACAAATTCGCGCAGGAAAAGAACTCCCTTCCAGCCTACCTGTTCTCACCAACAGTGGAAGACATGGTAAGAAACGCCATCCGCCAAACATCAGCTGGAAGCTACTTGGCACTAGATCCACAATCCAGCAAGCGCCTGGTAGCAAACATCAAAAAAACCATCGGTGACGTACAAAGTGTTGCAAAAAAACCAGTACTACTTACCTCTATGGATATCCGCAGATACATAAGAAAGCTGATCGAGCAAGAAATGTACGAGATACCCGTCCTGTCTTACCAAGAATTGACACAGGACGTAACCGTACAGCCATTAGGAAGAGTAGAAATGTAATACACACTCTATTATTCCCCATCATCACTGCAAATCTTCTTGGCTTCTTCCAAATTATTTGCGATGGGGAAAAGAGACAAGAAACCACTTACATCGAAAATTTCATGAACCATGTTAGATAAAGCAGCCAAAACGAGAACCCCCTTCATAGAGCGAACCTTCTTACCTAAGAGGAGAATGACTCTAAGTCCGGCCGAGCTAATATACATAAGATCAGACATATCCAAGATAACCTTAGTATGGTTGCCATCTGCGACCAAAGTCACAACTCTCTCGAAATCAGAAGCAGAAGCACCATCAAGACGATCACTGAGATGGACGACATACGCACCATCCTCAATACCCTCAGTCCAACCCACGGTAACCTCCCCTCCTATAAGCAAAAGGAAGTAATATACATGATGCAGGTTAATAAATACAGACGTCGACCTGCAAAGTAATAATATGGAACAAATTATGGAAAAAATGTCTCATGAAATCAGGATACTAGCAGGGCTCCATGCTGGTGCAAAAGTAGCCGTATCTGGTTCAATCACTGTTGGATCAGACTCTAACTGTGACATCGTACTAAACGACCCAGGAATACTACCGCAAGCAGCCTTTATCAGCATTGATAAATCATCTTGGTCAATCAAACTGGCTGATAAAAACTATCCTTTATCAATGTCTTTCGGTGATATTTTTTGGATCGGTATCGTACCAATTAGTGTAGCACTGAGCACACAAATATGGCCCAAGGACATACCCTCCCCAGAACAGACCAAGCAATATTCCAAATCTGATGAGAACGATGAGGATGATGATGATTACGACGATGAAAACCTAGAGGACACGATACAGGAAGGGCAAGCAGAAGAACAAGATCCAGGAAGCGCTATCAGTGTTAACTCAAAGACGGCAAACACAATCACAAAAAAACGCTTAGAGACCGTAATTGGCGGCATTGTGGTGGCACTAGTAGTACTGATATCTACTGGCTCCTACCTCATGATTAATCACCGGGAAAAACTTACTGATCGTCAAAAAAATATAAGTCACATGAATGAGTTGGAATTCAGTGTACGTGCTCTCATTGCTCCGGAATTTGCAAAATTTAACCTCTCTATTGAAAAAACAGATTTCAAAAAAGTAATTGTTTCTGGATACGTACCTGAAAGAGCAGACATACACCATATTGAAAGAAAACTATCCTCTCTAGCAAGAAATGTTGTTCTTCGTATTTTTGTAATATCTGAAATTGAGGAAAGTGTTCAAGAAATTCTTAAAGAAAAATTTGCCAACATCCGGCTAAAAGATGTCTCTCTAAAGGGAGTAGTAACGCTAATTGGGTTTGGATCTGACAACGATCTAGCACAAGTTGACTCTTCACTTGAAACTACCGTTATGGGAATAAAATCAGTAGACCATAGAGGGGTAAAATCAGGAGCCAACATAGCGGAGGAGTTCGAAAAAGAGGCTCGCAAGCTCGGGTTTGACACTCTGTCTTTTCGTTATCTTGAAAACAATATCTACGTTAGCGGATCACTTAATTCTTCGTCTATGCATGTATGGGATCAACTACTAAGTGAGCTCAGCGCTAAATATAAAACTCTGTTGTCTGTATCTGCAAAAATAGTAGAGATTCCAGATAAACAAACGCAACATCCCCAAAACACAACACCAGGTAAATATGCCAATGCCATTTATAAAACTACAAAAGACTATGGTGCATACGGCATATATGGGGTTATCAATGGTGCCAATAAGTACATTATTACTGAAGGCGGTGGACGTGTTATGGTGGGCGGCCGCGTAGGCAATTTTCGCTTAGCTGAAATTAATGATAACGAGATCGTGCTCGACGGCCCTCAAAAATTAATTTTGAGAAGATGACATATGATGAAAGAAACTACAAAAATGACCGATTTTGGTCGAGAAATAAGTGCTGGCAATAGCAAAAAAGTGGAAAATTATATGTCAGTACTGCATAAATCTCGACAACGGTTGGAAAAAGTTATTCGTCAGGGAACAAAAAAGACAGATTTTGAGTCTTATACCTGCTGCTTTAATGCAGTATGTTCAGCTATCTCTTTCTTGGACAAAGTATCAAAGCTATAGAGACAACAAATCGCCTGGATGTTAGATAAAGTAAAGTCCATATCGTTCGATTGGGAGTAATAAAAATAAAGGAGTCGCTATGCAAAACCACTTTGGAACATCGGCACTAGGATTCGAAGATGCCGCTTCACTGATGTCGTACGCAATTGAAGCAACTGATACCAGACTTAGGGAAATGATCAAGAAAATTGGGTCTAAGCCCGACCCTTCTGCCACAGATATGTTATCGCTACAAATGTATATCCACACCTGGACAGTAATACTAGAAACCACAAGTGCAATAATCAAAGACATTAGTGATTTATTCAAAGCTATCATTCAAAGAATGTAATTAAAAAATATTTATCTCCAACCCGGTGAGTTGTACAATGTAATATATTACACTTGTTGTGGGGAATGGATATATAACGGTATGGTGCATCATCACCACGGAGACGGAAGTGGTATTATCACGAAGAATAAGAACAGAAAGGTGCATAAATGAATACTATGGTCGATGCTAAAAGCTTAGTGGTTGAGCTAGGGTCCTTGCTGAAACTTCCTGGTCTTAAGCTCAATGAACAGGGAGTAGCAAGCCTTATTGCAGACAAAAAATTCTCCGTCAATCTTGAGCATTCGTCCGTGGATGGGGTAATACACATTTATTCTAAAGTTATGGACCTAGATGGTCCTGTATCTGATGTTATTTGCCGCAAACTAATGGCCTTAAACGCTTACGGAAACGAAACGTCTGGGGCTAGCTTTGCCTGGGATGAGCTTCACCACGAAATCATCCTGTGGAGAAGAGTTGACTTACAAGTAGCTAATGCGCACTACCTCATGGGTGTTTTGGAGCTTTTCTTGGACCAAGTCGAACGCTGGCGCAGCCGGCTTGAAAGAGGCCTAGAGAGCCTAGAAGAGCCGAGAGCTCACGAGGGACAAGGCAGCCACTCATCAGGACCTCATCCGGCGGCAGCTCAAATCAATGCCATTCGTGGCTAATTACGTCCCAGGTACCGAATGACCAAGCAGGTAGTATCATCACCTTCTGCAAGCATTCCAGAGAACCACTTGATGTCATTCAGTACCAATTCTGCATAGTACTGGGCAGACTCCCCCCCAGTATGTCCAGAGAGTACATTCCTCAGCCGATCACCTCCATATAAACCTCCAGCATCAGAGGAAGACTCTGACAGGCCGTCTGTGTAAACAAAAATCACGTCTCCAGGGTTCATCTGTACACTTTTACATGTATACCTAAACCCCTCCAATACAGCCAGAGCAATATTCTTTTCTATAGGCAAAAAATTTGCAGAACCATCACTATCCACCATAATAGGCGGAGGATGACCACAGCTGACATAAGACAGATGCCCGGTACTGGAATCAAGCACACCAAGAAATAAGGTTACGAACATAGCTTGAGGATTATCTGCACACAATAGCTCGTTGAGTTGATCAACAACCTCATTAAGCGCTTTATTCTGCGTTGCTAATCCACGAAGAAGAGTACGTGTAATAACCATAAAGAGAGCGGCAGGAATACCTTTACCAGACACATCGGCAACAACAAAACATAATGAAGAAGGTGATAATTCAAAGTAATCGTAAAAATCCCCACCAACATCACTAAACGGAATCATTTTGGCAAATAGGTCTATTTCTGTAAATGATGGTGGATTCTTGGGTAATTTAGCCTCCTGAATACTTCTAGCAATATCAAGTTCCTGCTGCAAAACTCGAAGTTGGGCTTCATTAATAAGAGCAACTTGTAACTGCTTTAATAACACACGAAGACGACTCTGCTGATCTACAACCATGTGTGTCAGTTTTTTAAAAAGTGAGGTAAAACTAGCAAAATCTGAAAAGAACCCCCCCCCCAAAACGCTTTTATGGCGAGTAGTTTGCTGAGTACGCCTCAACTCTTGAATAATCTGTTCTTCCGACTCTTGATCAAGAGTTTGAGCCAAAATCTCCAGTTGTCTCCTAACTAATCGCGCCCTTTTTTCAGTAACTCGATCACGCTCCTGAATAAACATGTCGTACCGTAACCTATTTTCTCGCAGTTCATAAATTAACTGAAAGAATTGACTAGATTCATTTTCGTGGGTAAGCAAATCCCCAGCTATAGGTGGAATAATCTCCCCCCTCGATAAAGAGGCTAATAGGTCATATACGTTAGATAACCAAGATAATCCTTCATGAACACTCAGTAACAACCACACCCAAATTATTCCCAAAAAAACACCAAATAGTACGAAGAAAACAGCCAATTCCTGTTTGATTTCCATATAAAAATCCGTCTGATCTATACGTGATACCAAAGTGGCTAAATGAGACGAATTGCCGTTGAGCAATGGTTGTGTTAAAAAGAGGTAGTGTTTGCCATTAGTGTATGAATCAAAAAATGCAGGGTAAATATCATTGATGTTGGGAACTTCAGAATCAAAAAGATCTCCCTCTAACAGGTGGTTTCTTGTATCAACAATTAATGACTTCCATCCTAAAATTCCATAAATAACCTTCAAATCTCCGGATAAAAATTTGAAAACTATCTCCACCTCTCCAGACTTATTAGAACTAGAACAAAACCATGCCAAATGGTTTTGTTTATCAGGAATTAATCCACAAGTCTTGTTTTTATTAAAGAGCAGCAACTCCTTTTTACTGAGACGAAAATACCCGTACAATTGAGCAACATTAGTTTTCCAGTAGTAAATTTTCTGACCACCAAGAAGCGTATCGGTAAAAGCCTGAGGAACGTCTGATAGAACAACCTTATCCTTGGACATAGACATAGAATTCAACAAATATTCAAGTCTAGTTAATGCTCGCTGCTTCAAATTATTCCAAGCATGTCCTTGGAAATACAGAATTTGCAAATTATTCTCTCTTATACGACGCTTAATTTGCAAAGAAAACAATATGGATCCAGAAATATAAATCAAGATCACGGCAATAGTAATACGGAAAATAAAATTATTTTTAATGATCATATAATCTTTCACCGTAATAATAAACAGCTATTCCGCCAAATATAGAAATAATGGAAAAAGTCAAATTTAAGCTTCCCCAATTATCCATCAAATAAAAAAATCCCCCCCCCAAAAATAAGGCAGCTATCGATAATGGTGAGTATACGTGCTTCACCAAATTATCATTATTGTCAGATATATCTATAAAAATGCCCTCAATTAAACTCAGAACAAAAATCAAAGCATCCCTAGACAAAAATCGCACCCAAACACCAGACAGCAAAGGAATTAGAAACAGAAATATACCTAAAGATAAAAACATCAAACGCCTGATGGTAAAATTATTGTTCACTAATGAAAATAGTTTTAGTCCGCAAGCTAAAGCGATAAACCATGCCGCCAAAAAGTGAGAAGTTTGATAAAAAGCCACCCAGCATAATCCGCCACCCACAAAACAGAAAAACAAAACAATAATAGGTGGAAATGATAACCAAAAATTAGACAAACTTTTAACTGGGACCAAAGAGTAACGCCACACTGGATTGCGATGAATGTATCTCCACAAAAAATATGAAGTGACAAAAGATAAAACGGCTGGGAAGGAACTCAATACATCACCAGATACTCTTTCTAGAAGAACATAAAAAAGCGGTATCGGCACGAAAAATCCGCTAATAAGATGCCGAATCGGCCAACGTAGCGATTCATGTGAGGGTATAATATACCTGATAAGCTCATTTCTACTATCAGGCAACAAAGAAAGAGAATGACAAAAAAGACCAACAGCAAAAGCAGCCACTGAAGTACCAACTAGTCGGTACTTCCAAAACAACATCACCCCTGTCCACAAACACCCCATTGCTAAAAATCCCACAAAGCGACGTGAATACCGATAGGTAACTGTATTGGCAAAAATAATTCCAAGTAACAAACTAAAAACAACAGAAAACAATATTAACGGCAATGAAATTCTAGACAACTCTACCATCACACTCAACTGACATGCCACCAAAATCGTCATCCAGCGCAGCTCTGTCATTGGAGCCCAAGCAGTAAGCATGGTTATATAGCGCGATGTAAGTTTGTCGTGGGATTGAGCATCTTGAATTAGCTGATGGCAAGCATCCACAATTTCCGAAGAACCTGTACTGTTTTGCAAAACATGGCAACGCCTCTGCAAAAAAGAAAAAATTTCATTTATAGACTGCACCAAAAACATCTGTTGCTGTGTTGATTGATCGGAATATCTGGATGGAACAAAAGCCAGCTGAGAAAAATCTCCCTGAGCCCAAAAATTGAGATTTCTTCTATAACACCAACGACTTAAGCATAATCCTGAGTTAATCAAACTCAACATCAGCTCGTATATCACAAAGAATCCGAAGAACAACACCACACTCAGAACAAGAAATGGAACTGAAAAAACAATACTGTCGGGAACAAAATACATTCTTAGAAAATAACCTTTACTGGAAGACGAACCACCAGGCAAGTGTAATTTAGCAATTTTGTAATATTCAGACTTGCCCTGTCTCACTGACCAAACAGAATTGTGATTCTCATCCTCTATCTCAACATTAATTACCTCATCCGTAGAAAAATTTTGCAATTTATTAAGGTAGGATTTAAGCATGCGCAAACCATCTTCATGTAGCAATATTCTCTGGGAGGAACTGAAAACATTACGAAAAAGAAGATCCCTTTGCGTTTCTATAATTTGTTCAGAAATAGGAGTTAGGATTACAAAAAGATAACGAAATAAAAACCCTGTCATCAGTAATGCAACCAAAAAAACCGACAGAGTGACCCGTGACACTCTCATGATTAATCATCCTCTAGTTGCAAAAGAAACACTTGAGCTTTCCTAAGTCGACGCCAAGCAGCATCAAAACGGTCCTGGCCTCTCTCTATAACCCTCATATCAGGTTCATAAACATTCTTTATGTGCGGAATAAAAATAAATATAAAAATTGCAGAAGATAAGAGCACCAACAAAATAAAAACTACCACCAAACCTACCCAATCCAACGAGAAGTTATAGTTTGGAACAATCCAAGAAAGCGCCATATGAACATTCAGATCAACCCGGTCGACATCACTAAGAACAGGCATCCCAACAACAAAGTAATAAGGAGAAACAACGTGCCAAACATAAGTCTGAAGAGAAATGCTGCGAAACGCTTCTTGCAGCCAATCATCAGAAACGTAGTGTCCCACCTCAACCGGATTTAAACTTAGTGTCGTTTCCGCTCTCCTTTGAAGTGAGTCTATTTTAAATATTTCACCATTGTACAAATAAGGAGATAACTCAATTTGACTCTCTCCAAGAACCCGTTCAAAAATTTCTTTTTTACTTGCATCAGAACTAGCACCAGATTCAACTTGTAGAAAAAAATCCTCAACTCGAATAAGTCTGGAGATATCTATATAGTTATCAAAAGTGTGCAGCCTAGTTTGGTAGAAAAAATTATCAGAAACCACCACTATAATTGCGGTCGCAAACAGTACCATGCACAATAAACCAAAAGCGGCTAATTGAAGGATACTCCTAATCCAAAAACGATCGTAATCCTTATTTCTAGTGAACCACATAATACTCACCGCCTTCCACCACAGACAGGCAGAGGAGAACGATTATGATAATGCACAAAATCAAATTTATGCTCAAAATACGGCTCGCTTCCCTCTTCACGGCTACACTCGTACCAACTATCAGTCAAAGCAGGAAAAACCACATCCCCCTCGTAATCTTCGTGAATTTCTGTCAAAAATAAATCTTTAGCATAAATCAATCCCCACGCATACAAACGTGCCCCACCCATTATGAAAATTGGCTTAGCACCGTTTACAAGAATCACTGCATCCTCTGGAGAAGAAACAAAGTTTACACCACTGGGAGACATTGATTTGGGAAGTGAAGTTACGACAACCATATCCCGTCCAGAAAGAATATAGCCCCCAAGAGATTCCCAGGTAAACCTACCCATCAAGACAGCAGACCCCATTGTTTTGCGCTTAAAAAAAGACAAATCAGCAGGCAAACGCCATGGTATTTTACCATCCCTACCGATGACACGATTACGACTACAGCAGGCAATCATGGACAACACCGCCTAACCCCTACAACCCAAACGCCACAAAGACCCGAAAACCGAAGCCACTTTCTTTCTTTTGAGAAGATGCCAAACATTACTCAAACAAACAGATATTGGTGACTCAACATAAACAACTGAACCAAAAATCAACTTCTTTTCCAGAAGGAGAATGGAATCCAGCAATAAACTGTCCATACCAAAAGGTGGATCAAGAAATACTATGTCATAATGGAGAGAAGAATCCTTGAAGCTACGCAAAAAACTTGTGGCATCCCTCCTAAAGATCTTCGTATTATTTTCCGTCTGAAGATCTACAACAGCCCTATGGACACCAATTATAGCACGAGGATCGTTGTCCACAAAAGCAGCGCCAGCAGCTCCACGAGACAGTGCCTCAAAGGCCAAAATGCCACTTCCAGCAAATAAATCCAAGCACTGCAATCCAGACAAATCTTGACCCAGCCAATTGAAAAGTGTCTCACGCAACCTCACAGGAGTTGGACGCACAGAAGTATCATCAATAAAACTAATAGCTCTGCTACGCCAACGACCCCCGTGTATAACTAGACGCCCCACACTAATGACCCAAAGACTTAATCATATTGCTGTCAATGGGAGAATTTTTATCGTTTACAGGACCAACAATAGCAGTTGATAAGAAACGTAACTTAATGTGAGATCTAACCGCCTTACAAACACTATCCCTTGTCACCGAGTTAACATGCGCGCCATAGGAATCGATCCAACTAGGAGAAAGGCGATAAAAGCCCATGAGAGATAGAATATGAAGATATCCTAAACTAGTGTCCTGTCGTAATGAAAAATCCTTTATCAAACGTTCCTTGGCCTCACTAACTTCTACGTCAGTAAAACAGTCTTTAACAAGTCGATTCAACTCTTCTTTAACAGCAGATATAGCATCACCCGCCCTATTGTCGCGCGTCTGCAAGGAAATGCCAAATAATCCCTTCTTCTGCTGCGGCAAAAAATAAGTTCTTACAGAATAGGCTAAACCCTTACGTTGGCGAATATTGAGAGCCAATCTGGAAGATATTTGGTCTCCGCCGAAAGCCTGATTAGCAACCAACAACGGAAAGTAATCAGGATCATCATAGGAAACAGCAACAACACCCATCGCTATATGAGTCTGACGCGATAAAAAGTTTGTCTTTTCAACATGACCACGTAAAACCCTTACTCTGGGAAGAGAATATTTTCTAGTCCCAGCATGTAGCCCAGACAACAAACGACTAACTATACTATCCGAAGTCTCCCTGGACACATGACCAACAATAGCTATCGACAATGAACGCTTATTATAGTGCTGATCATAAAAATGTTTTATATCTGCGGCAGAAATACTGGCGATACTACTTTCTGTAGGCATAACCCCATAAGGATGTCCAGAATAAACCTGTCTGTACAGGGAACGCTTAACGTAAAAACTAGGAAAACTCTTCTCAGTTTTTAGATGTGATATCATCAAGCGCTTCTGGCGTTCAACAACATCTGGCAAAAATGATGGATTAGTTATGAAGCTGATCACAACACGTAGAGCATCATCAATAGCGGCTGAATCGGACAAAGTTCGCAAGTGAATAACAGATCTATCGGCATCCACAGTAGCACTATAAGAAGCCCCTAAAGCAGAAAATTTATCAGCTATTTGAAACTCATCTTTTTCTGCAGAACCCATAGACAACAGCGAAGCAACAAGACTAGCCAATCCAGAATATCCCTGGGGATCATAGGCTGACCCAGCAGCAAAAGACAGGGAAATATCAAGTATTGGAGAACGCTTCGTTTCAACAAACAATACAGGAACGTTATCAACATACCAATGCTGAACAGTAAGTGGCACGGAATTAGCAAGAAAACTAACCACGGTAAACATTGACATAATAAAGCAACGTACCACCCTACCCATTCAAAACCTCCTCGTTATATTCATCTGATGGCATACTCTCACTACTGTGTTTAGATGTATCTCTGTTCAGAACAGGCCTAAGCTCACCACAAGTCATAGAAAATCGTTGGAAAAACTTTTTAGCAACACGCTGTACATCTTCTTTTTTTACTTCCTGAAATGATTTATAAAATTTATCCCTCGCCGCTAAATTCCATCCTGACATTGCAAAATATCCTATATCAAAGGACTGGTTTGACAAAGAGTCTTGATCAAATATGTGTCTAGCATATAAAGATCTCTTCGCCGAATAAACTTCATCCTCTGTAGGACCCTGCGTCTGAATATCGGAAATAAGCGACCAAACCACCCTGCGAATAGTAGATAACTGAGCCCCATCCCTTGCTACCAAAGAAATCTTAAATAAGCCTGGACCACGACTAACAGGAGAATAGTCAATGGATAAATACTCCACCAACTTTCTTCTTTTGATAAGCTCTTTATTCAAACGAGCCCCAGAATACCCACCCAAAATGTAATCCAAAACTTGCAAAGCTACAGTATCAATCAATGGAACACCCACTTTCCATGAAGGAACCGGCCACGCCAAAGAAACCATAGAAAAAGTTACAGGCAATTCCAATACAAAATACCTAGCGCCCCTTTGGGGCAATTCTGGCTGTGATTTACGAACAGGAAGATCCTTTCGCGGAATATCAGCGAAAGAGGCCTCAACCAAGGAACGCGCCTCCTGCACTGTAACCGCTCCCACCAAAACCAATAACGCATTGTTAGGAACATACCATTCATTGTACCAATGCTGTACATCATCAATTGTCATTTCATCGAGATCCGCACGCCAACCAATAACAGGGTTACGGTAAGGACTGGTCAAAAATGCGGTTGCATAAGACTGCAAGTCAAAAAGCTCTTTGGAATTATCATCTACACGCAGCCTACGCTCCTCTATCACTACCTGACGTTCCTTATCAAAATCATCTTTATCAAGGGTAGCATTTCTCATCCTATCTGCTTCTAACGACAAAACATACCCCAAGTCAGACCGATTAATTTTTTCGTAGTACACAGTCAAATCACGGTCGGTTCCAGCATTGTAAATGGCACCCACTTTTTTCAGATGATTAACAAATTGCAACCCTGGATAAGTGTGAGTCCCGCGAAACATCATGTGCTCACATGCATGAGCAACACCTGTAACCCCTCCCACCTCATCAATACTACCAGCTCTGTAGAATAGGGCGACAGAAACAACTGGAGATTGGTTATCATGAACCACTGTTACCATCATACCGTTGGATAATGAAAAACTACCAGACAAACTTGATAAATCTTCGGCAAATAAAAATGAATTTATTAACATGGATCCAAAAAATACGGCCATTAATTTTAGCTTAATCATAAAAATTTCCTAAAATTAGCAATACTGTTCAATGCGGTGTATTTATTCTAATGGTAGAATAGGAGCGTTAGTCAGTAGCATAAACATGTTGCATGGTAACAGATCAAACCCCCACTGTTAGAGATATGGTCTGATATATACGAGGTTAATCGTCGATGCTAACTTTCTTGAAAAAAAAAGTCTCCTCACTAAAAAGCAGCAACACTGGCAAAGAATCACCGGCTACTGGTGAAAATGGACAATCAACGTGGGCTAGATTCAAAAATAGCCTCAGTGTAACTAGAAATAAAATTCTTTCTAATCTCAAAGGAATGTACTCCAAAACATCCTTAGATGTAGACGTTTATGAAAGGATAGAGGAAACCCTAATACTAGCTGACTGTGGCCATGAAACAACAAAGGAAATTTTATCTAAACTTGAGGCAACTCAGAACAAACATTCATCAACTAGTATCCACAATCTCCTACGTGACGCATTGCGTGATAAAGTTTTGCCACTAGAAAAGAGCCTTACTCTTGATGAATCACCGACTGTTGTCCTCGTGTGTGGAGTCAACGGCTCAGGAAAAACAACTACCATCGGCAAATTGGCTAAGTTTTGCCAAAATCAAGGCAAAAGCGTCCTTCTAGCAGCTGGGGATACTTTTCGTGCAGCCGCTACAAACCAACTAGACATTTGGGCTAACAGTACCCAGGTAACCATGATCTCTCAGGAAAAAGGAGAACCAGCATCGGTTGCATACGACGCTATCCAATCAGCAAAGGCAAAAAATATAGACGTGGTGATAGTTGACACTGCAGGCAGAATGTCCACACAGTCTCACCTTATGGCAGAACTTGGAAAAGTAGCACGTGTTGCTGAAAAATCACTCGGCAAACCTCCTCAAGAGAAGATCATAATAATCGACGGAACCATGGGTCAAAACGTACTCCGCCAAATTGAAACATTTAATGAAACCATGAATGGGCTGTCTGGTATAATAGTAACTAAATTAGATGGCTCTGCTAAGGGGGGGACTATAGTCGCTATCGCGACTAAATTTAAAATCCCGGTCTATTTCATCGGAGTAGGGGAAAAAGTAGACGATCTTGTCCCATTCAGCGCCTGCGATTACGTTGATGGCCTGATAGGAACCGAAGACATGATAGAAGACACTACTAACTAAGTAGAAAATCTATTTGCGGCTACTACCGGGACTTTTGTTCCACAGTTCCTCAATTGCGTAATACTCTCTAACTTCAGTCAACATGATGTGTATGATTGTTACCCCTGCGTCTATCAAGATCCAATTGCCGTCACCCTCTCCTTCTACACCAACAATCTGATATTTATCCTTCCTCAATGCCTCAACCAAATAACGGCCTAACGCCTGGACATGGCGAGGATTGCCAACGGAAGCCACAATCATGGAATCAAAAATAGTGGAAAAAGAAGAGGTATCTAGAAAAACCACATCCTGGGCTTTATGCGTCTCTAGTGTGTTAATTATAAGCTGATGTAACAAATCATCCATGAAGACATCCCCACTGGTTATCGGTAAAGGTCATGCTCAGATATATAAGCAGCAACGTCTGGAAATAAACCAGAATAATTATCGGAAGTACGAAGAGCATTCCTAATATGAGTTGAAGAAACAGAAACCGGAACCATAGGCACATCTAAAACAACACCATAACATTGCCCATGAAGCAAGTGCTTTTGACGACCACGCCACAGCAACGACAACGGATCCGGAAGATAACTAGGAGCAATATCCCTATAGACGATAGCCAAATTTACCTCTCTGAGAAGATCAACACCATCTTTCCAAGTCAATAAACCGACAAAGCTATCCCATCCCAAAACAACTGTTAGCGGAAAATCATATCCCCACTTCTCCCGCAAAGCACGAACTGTACTGATAGTATAAGTAGATCCAGATCTATTAACTTCATACAAACCAACTTCATGCCCTGGACACTGCGCAGTAGCTCGGTAAAGCATACTCAACCGGTGATTCATGGGGGCACCTACATGACTTTTTTGCCAAGAATTACCAAGCATCCAAATCATCCTGGAAAAAGAACACGCTAGCTGCACAGAACGAGCCACCGCAGAGTGACCATTATGCACCGGATCAAAAGTGCCACCAAAAATTCCTATGTGTTCTCGCATAGAATGTCTTGTATCTACCAATCGCAAAGCAATAATACACCTTTACAACAACTAATGCTGGTACCAAATCAAGCTAGTACAGTAATAAAGTAAGTAAAGTTTACTTACTTTTACATAAAATTAATGACTTTACATCAAAAAAAATTAAGTTTAGTTTATGTATAGTGAAAAATTACCCCCTGCTATGAAGACAAATTGTGATCTAACTACAAGCAACTGAAAATACTAGACTGTATCATTACAAAGATGTTTGACTAAATTTTATTAAGCTCATAATCGCCAGGTTATTATCCTTAGTGCCTTTGAGACTCGTGGTAAAGACCACGATCTCATTTGCTTACAGCTCCAGCGATTTCTTCTTAATTACGACACCGACACACAGAATAACAAATTAGTTACATTGAATATAAAAATATAGTAGTTAAACATTAAATTTTTTAGATATTTTTGGGGATGAATTTTATGGTGACAATTATTCTCCATCATCTTTACCCACATACTATAAAAACTGTATCTTCGATAAACATACTAATGTAAGTACGAAATGCAAAAAATTATCAACGTCAGTAAAATCGATTTACTAAGTAGTATATTGTCAATATCACCGAGCAAAAACAAAGACGACATTTATGAAGTTATATTAAAAAACCCAATAATTACTAGCGTCAATAAAACAGAAAGACATCTTCTGAGTGCACAGTCTTTGTATATGAAAAATTATTGATTGTACCCAACAAAAAAATAATCACACCTTGCTTTCTGTTTCTATATTTTCCAATTTTATCTGCTATGGCATTAGCAGCATCTGCATAGTAATTTACGAAAAAAATAACGTATTTCCCGTTATCTTTATGTCGGTCTCAGTCATTACTTTCTTATTAGCACTTGCTAGTTTCATATTGATGTCAATTAAAACCTGTGGCAAAAACATTTTGTCGTAGAAAAAGATGTCTTGGCATTGAAATTGAATAGGCAAGTATGTACAATTGGGAGATGCACTTAAAGCTTTTAAGTTTGTAATAAATTATTTTATAGAAAAAAACTAACCCAAATGATAGTATCAACATATCAATATTGCTGTTCTTATAAAACTCAAAAAAGTAAACTTAACTGAATATTAATCTTTTTAAATTAAGAAGCTTACGACAAATCTATATTTTCTGAGCATAATAGAAATAAATTTTCGTGCCATAATTACGATAAGGCAGGAACTATCGACAAGCTTTGCTCTTTATAAGCTTTGCTCTTTATAAGAATGGAGAAGCAATATTAACGGCAGTACTAAGCACCACCTATATTGAATTTTAACTACAAACAACTCACACCAATATTCATAGAAAGCATTATCGATATATTGTATTTTCATAAGTATTGAGCAAAAATACATATAAATTACAATTCAATATAGATACACTGGCATCATATTATTATGATTTGTTGAGTCGAATTATTTATGTCTAAAGTTTTTTCACCCATGACATTGGAAAAGCTGTCATTTAATGCGTTGTTTGACTTCAGCACTGGTAGCGCAAAACCAATTGAGCAATCAATTGAGCAATTAAGTCACCTAAAAAACAAAGAAATTATTTCAGCGGGTATACTTGTAAACCGCAAAAGATTTGGGGATGAAGAATCCAGGTCTGCTCTGAGTAATTTTTGTGGTATTGATTTGTTACAAATACAACAGAATGATTGCACGAATAATTTAGGAGGTATCTTGTCGCGATTGTGGTTAGCATCCCTGCGCATGAAAGTCATCAAAATTGAAAATGAATGTAAGAATATCTTAAAAAGTATCCCCTCATCGCATAAGTATAATAGCGCCCATCCCATATGCCAAATTATTCGAGCAGAAAATGTTTTAGAAAGCTTCTATGAAAGAAAACATGAAGTTTTATCCCTTGCATTGCCTCCAACAGGTTTTTTATGTCCAAAAGTGCCTTCACAAGAGAAAAATTGCTATTACTATGATCCTTTGTTTTTTTTGGAGTTATATCATTACCCAGATTACCTGAATCACGAAAATTGCTCAAATTACCGAAAGGTTGATCCCATCCATCTTCCACCCATCCATCTTCCACGTATGATTGATTCATTTGATACTATTAGGCATACGATTGGTTTATCATGTACAAAAATATATGTAGCTTCATTTCAATCGATTGATATTTTGGAAAAAAATCGCAGCTATATAAGAAAGCAAATATATCACTTAGTTAATGCATCATTTTATCAAATGAAGTACTATTCTGGTTTAGTGGGAAAAAGGATCAATAGAAGATCGAAAATAAGCAGTTGCTATTCACGTGTAAATGGATCGAAACTAAGGCGATTGGAAAGAAAAGCCGAAAGATCACCCAATCCCAGATTGAATAAAAAAATAGAATGGTTGCGTAAATCCTTAGTTGACCCTAGGAAAGAGGAATTTGTTGCAGCGTCGTTGGATGCTATAGTGGCCCTAAAGGATATAATTAAATGTGCTCTCATATTAAAAAGAATAATTACTCCTATGCTAGATTTAATAGAAAATTACTAGTTTGTCCCTTGAGCAATTTCCACTGATGATTTGTAACGCTGTTAATACTGTTTCCGCTATTTTGCCACCTAACAATATTGCCGAACAACTTCACATACTATATATCCATAAGATATGAGTAAAAACATAATCAATAAAATACTCTCTCTAAATAATTTATAAACATAGCAATTAATTTTCAAAAAATTGACTACACAGCTATTAACATAATAGTGATCTCTTCATGAATCAAAGTTTTTTTATATAAAAGGCAAATAAATATTGTTAAAATTTACTACAGAAAAAATAGCATTTTATCTGCCCCTTTTTCCTGCCACAAAAGAACTATAATACAGAGACTACCTTTGCTACTATAATATATAGCTAAATAATTTTTGTCATTGTTACAACTAAATAAGTATTAATTATTAGCACATATGATCTTTATTCGTATGTTATACATAGAGTTCGAAAAAATTATTAAGAGTAATATATCAATTTGAAAAAAATAATAGTATCAGCATTGCTGCTTTAAACACATGGAAACATACCGTAGCCACGGTTTCATTCTTGTATAACAACATTCTATATATAATTAAAAATATTGATTAATAGAACACAAAAAATGGAGCAATTATCACTAATCACCTTTAAGCGCATACCCTGGAAGCGATATTTTCACGCTAAATGCCGTAAGATAACATATGCACTGTAGGCAGTTATAACACTTTAATAGATACCTAATAAACCAAAAAGGCATAAACTAAATAATTAACTGTGTCTGACTATTATTATTTCATAATCTCTCCCGTATTTTTTCAACTACATTTAATTGATATAAAAAATTTGATAATTTAATCAACAATTTATGATTGATAAAAACCGTCGAATCATTAACTACCGAAAACTGAATACATTACTAAACAATCATGATCATCAGATGAAAAACTATCCTATCTAAGAAACTGTCGAATAAAAAGTTCATACTATTTATTATGATGGCAATGTAGCATGTCAGCATTATCTTCAATAGCTTAGTAAATTTATCATTCATACAAGGAAACGTAAGATGAACCCGATTTGTTGTACCACAGAACACGAACCGAATTTGATGCAGAATGGTCACAGTATCAACGACGATGAAAGCAATGTAACAGAAGTTATGTTGTCAAAATCACCTAGCAAGGGTAAAAATAATCTTTGTGAAGTTGTATGTGAATCTCCAACAACTACTAGTTCTAATAAAACAAGTAACTATCTTCTAAGCACAATTAAAAGCAAAACATTGCGTTTAAAAGAAAAACTTATTGATCTTAATTCACAAAAAAAACAGAATACCGGAACATTGTTCGTTATGGCTCTATGCTTTCTAGTTTTATCTGCTATGTCATTAGCCGCATCTATAGCTTCATCCTTTACTGAAGATAGTAATTATTTTCCCATTTTATTTATGTCCGCAGCCATCATTACTTTAGTCTTAGCAATTGCTAGTGGGGTAAGTTCCTGTGCAGATAAAAATGATGTCAGTTAACCCAGCAACAAAAGTATTTTGTCGTAGAAACAATTATCCGCACGTGAAATTTCAGATCAAAGCAACACCGCATTTAACACTGGTTTCTGTGTTTTGGATATCAAGTATTGACCTGCCGCAGGAACATAAAGAAGATAATTAGTTTTTTCTAAATGCTTCCGTGGCAGCTACGATAGATACGTCAACACCACTGCACTAGTATTGGTTTATATGGTCACGGAAACTAAGACTTAACACAATCGTTACACGAAAGTACAGGGCTATAAAAACTTACTCATTGTCCATTAAATCATATGGTTAATTATTGATAACCACCTAATAGGACTAATATAATCCACCAGGAAGTAAGATTGCAGTCCTGTTATTAGAATAATTAACCTACTAGATAATTTGTATACCTACTTCCGTCTGATATTTTCTTATGCCTAAATTAACAAATCGCCGATTGCAATTATATATATCCATATTATGACTCCGATGTTACAAATACGATTTCATCTTCGAAATCTGAAAATGATCAAAACACTCCCTGCGAATTGTCTCAACAAAACTATATATCAATGTTACTCTCGACAACTTACAATATATTTATGCGCTGCAATAATATTTACTAATACATAAAATAAAACATGTGATTCATATAAATCCATGCATAACAAGTAAATATGAGATAAGATTTTTTGTTATAATTGGTATCTATAACGAGATAAAATTAACGTTAGTAAGGACGTATTCGAAAATAACAGGGGCTAAGTAACTAGACAACAAGCACTGATTAACTTAGCATGGTAGATAAATCACTTGACACATAGGGTGACTTTTCCAGTGTTCATCATCTGTGAATTGTAAAGAATAATGCAATGTTGATGTGTTTATTATATCATGGCATTAAAAATAGTATGTTTCATCTACTTCGACTTAGAGTAAAAATACACGTTACATATCAATTTAATAATGCTAGAGTAACGCCAACATGCAACACTTAAGAGGAAATAATTGTTTTTAACTTCCGCATTTTACATTTAGCATGGCGGCTAAGTTTGCTGCGAATAAAATCTTGTGCTGTTTCAGGCAGAAGGGCTTTATTTGTACTTTAAGTTTAGATTTAAGTGTGTTTATTTTTAGTTTATTTACTCTAGACAAGTAATCGCCTATGAACAATGTTTGTGCATTCAAACCTTGCACCTTACTTGAGTTATCGATAAAAACTATCTTTGGAGTTAGTTGTGAGGAGTCCATTAGCCGTCTCAGACAACTTTCCACGAAAGAGATTATTGAAGCCGCAGTTTTAGTAAGAACTCCAAAAATGAGCCCTACCAAGTACGAGTCAGTATTAAACTTTGAAAGTAATAACATGCATCAGTTTTTTTACGAAGATTTTGGCAAGCTGTCTGAGAGTGACTACAAAAGACTTATCAACTACGATGAGCTTCGTGCATTATCGGAATGTAGTCGTATCATTGGTAAATTCATTAACAAACATGGAGATAATTTCTCAAAAAACCTACCCATAGATGATGAACACTGGAAAAGTCACCCTATGTGCCAAGTGATTTACAATAAAGAAGGCACAGACGCATCAAAAAGTTACTATGAAAAATTCTGTGAGAGAAGGTGTGAGATTTTATCACTTCCAGAATTAACAAGTAAGAGATGTAAGCATTCAAAAACTAAAAGGTCCGCAAGTCCGGAACCATCCATGAAAAAGTTTTCATGCTATTACGATCCGATGCGTTTTTTGAGCAAGAACTACCTTGACCATGAAAGAGATTACCCCTTTGGCATCATATTAGCCGAAACACAAACACGTGCTGCAATCCTGATGGAAAGTCTGGATGACACCATGTCTATTTTAAAAAGAAACAGTCGTTACCTGCAGAAACCGTTTCATACTATAGTCATGGCATCAAGTTTGCAATTAAGGCATTCAATTATGTCATTAAAAAAATCTCTTTCAGAAAGAAGTCGAACTTATAGAATGATAGGAAAATTTGCTGGGGTTTTTTATAAAGAACTAGGAAGCAAAGAAAGAGAACTGCAGCTTGTGGAATCATTGGCAGTTGTTGCTTGCGTGAGAGCCATTGACAGCAACGTCAGAGCAATAAAAGAAAAGATTATACCATTACTTGAGCGGAGCAATTTTGTCCAATTGGAGGACTTGGTAGAAATGTTCAGAAATAAAATATCGACGGGAAAAATCAGACGAGATGAAGTTAATTCGCTAAAATTATCTCTAGAAAAAACCTCTCACTTCTTAGGGAAAAAATGCCGTGCTATCATGGCAATAAAAAGGTCAAGGATAGAACAATTACTTAAAAAAATTGACCTAAAAGACCAAGACAGCTCAAATAAGGTATTTCTTGAACCTGTCTTTATAAATGGCATCAATGAGTCGGTAGAAAAAATGAGAAAAGAAATAGCAGAAATGGAAACTACCATAAAAGCTTTACCTAAAATAACAACTAAGAATAAAAATTAATTGCTATATGAATTTATTATTTTTAGGATTATGATTTGTGGCACTTGCTTTGCTCGTCATAGTAAAAACCAGACCTAATAATAACTACTTTTCTAACAAAATTATATTCTTCATGAAGTAGTTGAGCCTTTAATAACTTTCAATTACTATGCCTAGCTTGAATCACAACGACACAGTGTAATCCTAATAGCTATTGGAAAAATTATTATGCATAAAACTTTATCACCTCTAAGCCTAGAGGAATTAGCAATAGGAACCATATTTGGTATTAGCAAAAAAAAGTCTATAGAACAGCTAATGCATCTGTCGCACAAGGAAGCGATTGAACTTATTGTTACTTTAAATAACAATAGAGCTATGCGTACCAAATATGAATCCGCTTTGGGAGTCTGTAATAATACTCAGTTAACCCAAGTACGCCAAAATAATAGTAAACTCTTTTGCAATGATTTTAGAAATTTAGATAATTATCCAGAGCTTGTGTCCATAACATCACTTAAACATCACATAAACAAAATAATTAACGAGTACGATAACAATCTTTCAAAAACATTGCCTCCTAAGCATGAAAACAATAGTAATCACCCCATATGTCAATTGCTTTATACTGAGAATACGGTGGATATTATTAAAAATTACAGAGAAAAAAGAAATGAAATTTTGTCGCTTCCGCCTCCTCCAACAAACGAGCTACTGCCTGATTTGCAATCTCAAGAAAAAATTTCGTACTACTATGATCCGCTAATTTTTCTAGAGACACGTCGTTATTGCGATTACATTGGCCCTAGTTATCAATGTATGAACTTATTTATTGAAATTATTATTAATCCAATCCTTGAGTCTTCTTCAACAATATTTGTCTACTCACGTAATTTAATTAGTTCTTTAGCAAGATCACGCAAACACATAAGGAAGCAAACATATTACTTATTTATGGCACTACTATCACAAATAAAGACATATGCTTCTTCATTCCAGAAATTAGCTTATAAAAAGCTGTCAGAAAAAACAAGAAGATCGTCAGGATTAGACTCAAACTTAAATCTAGCTCCAATAAATGATGAGAAATCTATTCTAATGTCATTGCACATAGTAATATGCCTAAGAAATCTTATAAAATGCATTCATACATTAAAGAAAAAATTTTTTCCCATATTGGAGTTACACAATTATATACCAGCAGAAAACATAATCGGTGTATTTATAGATAAGGTAATAAAATTGAGCGCTGAAATTAAAACCGTCCATGAAATTATGACGACAGAAAAAAGAAATGCTAGTATTGTTAATGTGCTAGGAGAAGAGCCCTCTGCATGGATAATGGAAATAGAGAAAAGAGAATCAGATATATTGTTATCTAAAATTGAAATCGAAAAAATATCCTCCTTCTTAACAGCAAAATACCCTCCCCTTATAATGAGCAGAAAATTTGTAATAAGCTATTTACTGGATAAAATTAACTCAAACAGTAATACTAACAAATTAATAGAAGAACTAACAAAAGAAATAAAAGAAATGGAGCTATTTTTAGTAAAACTTACACCGAGCAAAGTGAAACATTTACAATAATTATTATCAATACCCATCTATGACTAATGAAAACCTAAAGACAAAATAGTTTTTACCGTTATTGTACCGCCACTTCAGCCACAGGATAATTGCTTATCCCCTCGCATTGTACAATTTCTTCATTAAATATTTATCAAAATTTACTATGATCAGTACATGCCATTTATGATACATAAAGATGGATGATTTCCTAAAACAATTCCATAGAGCAAATACAAGCCACTGAATCGTATGAACCAAATAACAATCATATTTCGTCCTCTTTACTTATAGCTTCTGACCATGTTAAATGAAAATTGCACTGTCTACACAGGACAACAAATAAACTTTACTAATAAATTTACACCTGTCATAATTGAAAGTGGCTTAAGCGTATTCTGTCCAATTATTATAGAATGTTATCCCGGCTAATTTTTAGAGATTAAATCTATGTCTGTGGCTATGTCACCCTTAAGCCTAGAGGAATTGGCAATAGGATCTGTTTTTGGTGTTAACAGAAAGGAATCTATTGAGCAATTAATGCACTTATCCCATAAAGAGACTATGGAACTTATTGTAGCCTTGAATCACAGCAAGGGAGGGCGGACTAAATACGAACCATCGTTAGGATGTTGTTATGGTGATCAATTAACCCAAATGTACCAAGTTAATGCTAACTTTTTCCATGAAAACTGCAAAAAAATAAGTAATTATCAAGAGCTCACAAGCCTAGCTTCATTGATGGATCATGTACACGTACTAATGAATGAATGTGAGAATATTTCCAAAACATTCCTATCTAAGAACAAGTATAGAAACACTCATCCCATATGCCAAACTATCAATACTAAAAATACCGGTGATATTATTAAAAATTACTACGAAAGAAGAAGTAGGATTTTGTCCCTTCCTTTTCCTCCAGCAGGTGGGCCTCCTCCCAAAATACCTTCACTAGAAGAAACTTCGTATTACTATGACCCGATAATATTTTTAGATGTTAGTCATTACCATGGAGATAGAAACAATTATCAATGTATGGAGCTATTCATTGAGGTCATTATTAGCCCAATAATTGAATCTTATTCAACAATACGTCTCCACTTACACAAATTTGTTAATGATTTAAAAAAAAAGAGCAAATATATAAGAAAAAAAATATATCGCTTGGTTACAGCTTTATTATTGCATATAAAATTCCATACTTCTTTTTTCCCAGCAATAGCCGAACGCAGATTATCAGCAAAAAGAACAAACGCAGAAAACATGCTAGATCTCAGAAAAGAGGAACTAATCCTAATGTCATTAGAGATAATAATTTGCCTAAGAAATTTTGTAGAACTCACCACTAACATTATAAATAAAACAATTACTCCCATGCTGGAATTGTGCAATTATATATCATTGGAAGATGCACTCGAAGCCTTTAAAATTAGAATTACGGGATTACGCAGTGATATTATATTTATCACTGCCGCCATGGAGAATAAAGATATGTTAGAAGAAAAAGAAGAACCTTTTTTGTTGGCAAGAAAAACTGTCGAAAAAAAGAAATCGTGCATATTGTTATCTAAAACTGAAATTATAAAGATAAAGTCCTTCCTTAAGAGAAGGTACCCTGACCTTATAATGCACAAAAAATTTGTAGTAAAGTACCTTCTGAAAAAAATTAAGAAAAATGACAGCACCGATGCATTAATAAGGGGATTAAGAAAAGAAATAGAAGAAATGGAACTATTTCTTGACACTTCTGAGCCTTATCCACATAAAAACTTCAAAAAATAAATGTTACTGCCAAATTTTAGTATCAAGCAAAAATTATCATCACTCCGATAAGCCATAAAGTGCCACATAGATTATAACTAATAATAGATAAGAATAATTAGGCCATATATAGTTAACTAATAGGATCTTCTATACAACTCGTTCATATATAGCCACAAATATATATATTACTATTGAGGAAAACAGATTAAGTAAAATCAGCGTAGCATTAGATGGAGCCACTGACTGGATATGAGTTGATCAATAATTTATGGACAAAATTTTATTGCCACCAACTTTGCAAGATCTATCGATTAAAACAATCTTTGGCGCTGAAAACAAGGCAGCCTTAGATCAGATCAAACAACTATCCATGAAAGAAATAATTGGCGCTGCAGTTCTTATTAAGATCAAAGAAGTTAATTTAGTTAAATATGAATCTGTTTTAGATTTAGAAATTGACGATAGGTCTGCTGATTATCGAAATAAATTATCTTATCATGACTGCAATGTAGATGAACTTTGTTACTTATCAGAGTGGAATAGCAGTGTCAACGACGTTATTAAGCTTCACCATCTTTTCTCAGAATACTCAGCCACAGAACATTCACACATATACAACAATCCAATGTATGACGTGATTTACAATAAAAATAGCACTAATATCATCAAAAATTACCATGAAAAAAGAGATGAAATTTTATCGCTTCCAGACATGCCAAGCTCAGTAGCGACAATAAACGATTCAATCAGAGATGAAGATTACCATGATCCGCTATATTTTAAGCAAGGTACTTATCCTAAAAATAACAACTCTATTAGTAATACCCTGATCTTTATCAATAATAATATTTCGTCAGCAACAAAGGCACTGGAAAAATCTATGTCTATTTTAGAAGAAAAATTTTTCCAATCTAACAAACAGGCATATATCCTAGCTAAAACATCAAGTATGGAACTTAATCACTATCTTTTAGTGTTAAAAGAATCGTTGATAAAAAGAGATGATTTATGTGACGAGTATATAAATTTTTTTTGCAGTATCAAAGAAAAAGAAATGTCCATCATTAGATCATTGGAAATAATTATGCTAATGAGAAAAGTAGATAGCAAGTTTAGAGGACTAAAAAATATTTCTTATATCATGAAAAGCATCAACTTTATGACCATGGAAGACAGAATAGAATCACTTAAAAGCAGAATATCAAGTAATTCAAAAACAGAGCACGATAAAATTCGGTTACTGACATCATCACTAAGCCTAACATCTTATTTATTAAAAAGAAAATATCACAATCTGATAACAAGAAAAAAAGCGAGAATAAAAAATCTACTTGAAAAAATTAACCTAAGCGAAGAATACAAATCAGATGAAAATTTTCTTGCCCCGACATTCATAGAGAGCATGAATATGTTACTAAAAAAAATTAGCCTAAGCAGAGAACCCAAATCGGATAAAAGAGATAAAGAGCTGCTCAACCATGATCTTGATAAAGCTAGTTATATACTTAAAAAAATCAGCCCCGATAATGAAGACAGAACGGATCAAAATCTTATTGAGCCAGTTTTTATAGAGAACATTCTTGAATCAGTAAAAAAAATGAGAACAGAAATAAAAGAAATGGAGATGACTCTAAGCACCTTAGATTGACAGTAAGCGCAAATAAAAATAAACCTAAGTTTAATCATAAAAGTAACCTTTAGGCATTTTTACAACCTCTATTACCCTATGCAGTCAGATTAAAGTATCCCGCTAGCAATCTCTTATATTATATATAGCATAGGAGCAATAATTTCTTCCAATACATGAATACATTTAATAAGCTTCCTCAAACAAACTATAGCGTCCAACGAAGCCTTAATTAATTTATCCTGTCTAGGATCCTGCGCATCACTTAATGTCTTTTCGATTAATTCCTTAATTTCAGGATTACACAACCTACCGTACTCTTCTTCTAGCTCTTTTATCTTCTTTTTTTTTAGACAATTTCTCTCAAAACTCATTATATTTCCTATAAAAAGTAATTTTTGTAATGAAGATGCATAGGTTTGAACCTGCAAAAACGATGCCATAAGAAGATGGTATACTGGCTTTCTTATTATTTCACGATTTTCTCTCAAAACATTGATTAACCTAAAAGAATTGCAATAAATATTAAGCGCAGAACAGCAAATATTATCAATAACAACATCTACAGAAAAATTAGTATGCAGTTGACTAGGATCAAGTGCTTCCTCTGAGGCCTTATAATGACGTACGTCTAAAAAAAACACCGGATCATAATAGTAATCAATTATCTCTTGTGATGGTAATTTAGGATTTAATCTATTGGTTGGGGGCAACGGAAGAGATAAAATCTCATGTTTTCTCCTATAGTAATTTTCAATAATACCTGAAGCATTTTCAGTAAAAATCACTTGGCATATAGGATGAGTATCTCTATATTTGTATTTCGAGTACAGACTTTTTGATATATTGTTGCCATGCCCTATCAGTTCACTAAATTGCTTGCTCAATGTCACATAAACATTATGCCTTGGGGATAGTGAACTAGCACGCACTGAATGAATACCTAAATTACTTGTGTGCCCAAAATTATTTGGCAGCATCTCTAAAGATTCTGTACCTAAAAAAACACTCAGAGCAAATCTGCATTCCCTATGCCAACTTTCCTTAGATTTTACAATCACATCAACTGCAACAACTTCTTTAACTCTTAGCTGACCTAATTGTTCAAGTGATGCCCTAATACCAGCATTAAACTCCAAAAAATCAGACTTCCTTAACCCATTACTAAATCCTAACGAAAATTCATCGCTGGTACCAGAGCATAAATCTAACAAAGTATTCTTCTTGATATCAGCACTAAATCCCAACAAGGCTGCTACCGATAATATCTCCAAAGAAATAGGAGGCAAAACTTCAGACACAAAAATACCTCTCTAACATGTTGCTACCTAATTATCCTAACAGCATCTACATCCATCCATAATCTTGGAGACAAAACAACCCATTCTCTAATAATAATCCGATTCACCACAAAACGAACAATTGCTTAATTATTGGCGCATTACAAAATGAGCAAAACAGTAACTGGAATGAAGAATTGCTTAATATATTATATCAATTTATCATTATTGATTACTTTATCATTTATATCTATGGAATAATTAACAATCCATACTACATTTAATAATCCATACTGTATTTGCATTAATGAAAAATAATCGAGGTAACGATCAAATCATTACTAGATAAATAAGCCATTGGTATTATTGTATCTTTAGCTAACAACAAAAATTAATACACCAAGTATTAATTTGCGCTAGGGAGTTTCAATATCAGCCAAACAGAATTAAATTCCAGTTAATTTTTTATCAATTACAAAAACAAAAAGACAAATAATTTAGTCAGAGTTATGATTTTCGTATCATTGGGTTAACACGAACTCAAACTGGTTAATGAATATGACAGTCTCTCAAAAATCATCTTACCTGAATACATAAGCTAATTTATTTATTATGATAATAATATAATCAAGTAATATTATTCGGCAGTAAGTACTTATTTATACAATTATGATGATGATTTAGAAAAACCTAGCAAATCTTGAGAAAAAATTTATCATCTAGCTGTATCATAATTATTGCAAAAAAATATTGCCCTTAATAATTATTTGCAAACTAGCATAAGACTATAATGATTAATATAAAGAGTATAAAATTTTCTAGATCATGCGCGAAAGGTAGCTCCTAATATCAATAACCAATAGATGCCTGAATTTGATCGAAAAAAAATTTATTAGATATGTGGTTACATTAAAAACCGATGATCTCATACTGAATGAATCTTAATACTAAGGATTTAGACAATCTCAGGAAAATTAATATAAAATAATTTTCCCTAAAAACCCAGTAAGTAAAAAGTATTTTTCATAATTGCAAATTAATAGTGAAGAACTTTACAATTAATATACCTTTATTGCTTTATTGCTTTATTGCTTTATTGCTTTATTGCTTTATTGCTTTATTGCTTTATTGCTTTATTGCTTTATTGCTTTATATTTATAACCCTTGGAAAAAAATAGTCTCAAAAAAACCTGGAGCAACATCATTGATCACACAGTAAAAATCAGCACTGTAGCAATCTAGGTATTTTGCTGCAGTAATCACCAAAGGAAAAGAAACTTTGTAATGTCTTGAGTAAAGCTCAAAAATAAAATTACTAATACCAACACAATAAGTAGTAATTGTTTAAGCAAAATAAAAGTTACAAATAAACTTATCTGCTAACTATAAAAATAAAGTCTAATAGATATACTGCTAATACTAGAAGATTAAGGAATTCATAATTGTAGCATCCACTCTATTTTATGAATTTGTCTTATTGTAAACACTAGCGTATATCTCCTTTTCCTTTTAGTAATGAACCTAAAGATTAATATATCATGTTCTGTCTTAACCATACTTGGGCATAATTTTATGAATATATCTATAGATTATTAGATGCTTACGAAGCAAAAAATTTAAAAAACTCGATATCTACACTGTTAATTATATTTTTATACGATCACTGTTGCTGATAGGCATATCTTACTGTAATTGAACAACACTTTAAGTGCTACAGTTGAACATCAAATCCTACAAATCCACCACTAACAATTCAATAAATTTAAAGGGAAGTTCTTTATTTCTTCTTATCATCATGAATATATTACAGGAGCTAATTCAATCTTATTTATTATAATACAAGTAACCATAATTAGTTACTACTGGCAATCAATAGTGGTTGACAAACCTGATAACTTCGTGACCAATATACTTCTGCGAACGGTTTCTTCTCTTATTACGTTAAACAATCAATGATTGTATAACAAATACTTTGCTAAAAATATCCAATAAATTTAATGATAATAGATGTATGATTAATGTTGAATAGAGTTATTATTTTAAGCCCTACATTTATCCCAAAAGGAGATGCAAAATGTCCCCATTAGGCCGTCAGTTACCACCTCAATTAGAAGAAGGTCGAGAAGAAATTGCAGAAGTAGCAGTAGAAATTCCAGAGGATGCAGTTACCAGTAGAGAGGAAAGAAGTGGTGGTTTTTTAGGTACAGCAAGCAATATGGTAAGATCCTGTCTTAGTTTAACTAGATCCAGACTCTCACACGCATCAGATGAACTGGAAAACGAAAATGTATCGAAGCACCCAAGTATCATGGTATCCTTCTATTTTTTGATTTTGTCCTTCCTCTTCCTAGGAGCTTTTTTATTCTCAAAATTAGCGGGAGAAAAAACAACTGCCAGTTTCTTCCTATCATGCGCCCTATTAATCTTAGCATTGGCTATAACTGGTTATTCCTATGAACCTGTCCGTAGGCTGCTAAGAGGACAGCCTCTTGAAAATAAAAGATCTTCTACATCAAAAAATTGTTAGTAAATTTGCAGTGTGGACGCCACTTGCTAATGGCAGTTTTGCTAATAAATCAATGATGTAAAAAATTCACATCAAAGTTGCACAGCAAAACAACAATTGTAATACAAAAAATAAAGTATCTTCATTGGGAAATTTAATATAGACACTGTGCTAACTTATGTAGACTGTGTGTGTAGTAATATGTGATTAAATTTGACTTATCAAATTGTCTATTGGAGCATCTTCACCCACGATGTTCCAATAGAGTATCACTCTTACTACTCTTAAAAAATTAATCCTTAGACTAATTGACTGATTTCAAACAAATCAATAAAACCCCAGCACCCATTTATGACGTCAAAAATTAATAAAGTCATATCACCATCATCTTCACGCAAATCCAACCGAATTCATATAACATGTACATAACAACATCACTAGGCAATTCATAGTTTATTAATGTTACTTAATTTCCGCACTATAAAATCATCCTCAAGAATTCTTAATCAACGATTATTTAATTATCTCATAATTAAAAATTAACATCCCTTACGATAATAGTGAAGAAAAGATATTCAACCAATGAAATACATGGATGTGAATAATTTTATCAGCACAAGTAATTTAATATTTTTGGGTGAAATATACCCGCGCTAACAGGTGCAACATATACCCATTCCCCATCTGTGAAAAATATTCAACGCAGCTGTTTGTATGCCTTTCACATAGAATTAAACACAATAGCACCTTAGATATTTTTCTAAATTTATTAGAAAAGCTGTGACAACAAATTCGGTATCAATTACTGAATTATAAAAGTTTTTAGCAGTTAATTTTATTCCCACATAATCAATATTTGCACTAACATAAATATATGTAAAAAAGTAGAATCGACCTCGGGTGCAAGTTCAAAACAATGATTAGCAATTTTTTAGTGATAGCGTCCCTGTGCTTATAAAAAATACGTGATATTTATATAAGCTCTTGGGATTTGTCGAATAAAGGAAAAACGAAATGGCGCAAATGTCAGGATTAATAGGATACGGATCATACAATCAATCAAGAATATTGTCATCACCAGACTCAGATGATACTGAGCTTATAGAGGTTGTGTGTGAAACCCCCCAAGATTTTACTACTACGAGCAGTATCCTCCTAAAAGGCACTGAGTGTAACGCACTAATCAAAAATAACCGTCGGTCTATACTGCACAATGTTAATTGTGTGCCAAGATCTAGAAATATAGTGTCAAAAATTTTTCTGGCCGCATCTGTTTCGTATACGGCTCTTCATACCATCATGGCCTTAACAGGCGAAAATTATAGCAAGCCTTATATCTTATTATTATTATTTGCAGCGATATGTTTTGTTCTAATTGAACCCAAACGTTTAAGAACATAGACCATATCACTTCAGACCGAATTTATTGTGTGGCAGATATGACGAAAAACTCCAACTTTCGTCATATCTATTATCATAGTGATAACAATCATGAACCATAAGGTTGCATGTAAAACTGCCCCCAATCCAACCAACTAGCAACAACTAGTAGTTGCTTGGAAAACACCATAATTGATACACGCAACACAGCAACAACAATAGGTTTATTATCTGTAATAACCATAGAAAAACACAACAAATAAGCACCGCATCACAACTTCTTTTGTCTTTGAGTTTTTAGTACGTATAACCAGCAACCATGAAAATAATTGTCACTTATAAGTATAATAACCTCAAGCACTGCCAAACATCTAGCTTTTTTCTCATGATCTCTAACCGCATTACCTCATATAAGTAATCACAATATGCTAAAGTAATATGCTGTGAATACAGTGCCTCGATAGAAATAAATGAAGTTTAGTTACACCCAAGCATGCTAATAATACCCTATTTAATTAAAAATTAACCTAAAAAATAGTAGCAAATCATATAAAATATTACGGAAACAATTACTCCTGTGTAGAAAAATTATGTAATCATTAAAAAACAACAACCCCCCCTGCATTAATAATACCATGGACAAAATCAAAACAACCTTATATACAATTGTCATACCTCACCTTAATGTATTTTCATTATGGAAGCAAATTTCAGGTGCTTTACTAACTTAAATTACCCTCAATTGTCGAAACAAATCCAATCGAACTAGTATCTCACCTACTAGGTATCTATTATTATGTCCAGTACAGGAACAACCAGTTCTTTTGATGTTAGAATCTCAATCGCATGTCAAACTATACAAAATTACTACCAACCACTGGACGAATTTTAATAATGAAAGTAAGTCTTTAGATTTTTTATCTTACGAAAATACCCTCCATCTTATTACTAATGTTTAAATTTACATAGTTTCTTGATATTAACAAATTATTGTTGTTAACAGAGACAAAATCTTATGTAACTACTTATAAATTATTTAATAAAATATCGGTAACGTGAATCTTCACACAGAACACAAATTATTTCTTAGCAGAAACAGTACTTATGCTATATTGAACGTCAACATAAACAGAAAATAACAGTCCAGATCAAATACTTTTTATAAAGTAAGGTTATGCACTTATCAGTATAAATAATTAACCGTTATAGGCTAAGTATATTTACAAAAAGTAATTGATATTTTTAATTTTAATTTTTGTAAAATCAACATACCATGTCCATGTATTATTGTTTTTATTATATAATGCACGATCAGCAATAGCGCTATCGATATTGATCCCGGAAGGAAATGTAGTATGTCCCCATTAGATGGCAATAAACAACATCTACAAAGTGAAGAAAGAAGCAAACTTACAGATATAGCGTGCAAAATGCCAATAGACGCCACCACCAGTAATAGCAGGATAGACAGTAACTGCCTTGAAAAAACAAGACAAACCAGCAGTGGATATATTAGGTTAATTGAAAGCAAGTGCCCACATACATCAAAAAATTTTGTGTCCCAAAATACCTCGAGTAACTCAGGAAATAAAATGTCGACCTACTTTTTGGTTAAGGCTTTTTTATTACTGATCGTGTCCATGTTGTCATTCCTTACTAGAGAAGAAAACGCGTCATACGAAACTTGGATGTTGTGGTCACTTTTATTCTTACTTCTATCAGCGGCAAGTTATTCTTATGAATCAGTACGCGATCTAGCAAATAATAGATCTCTTGGAAGTTACCAAAAAGATCACTTACCTGTATAAAAATCTTGTCGAGACGCGCCCCACCCCAAGGCAATCCTGATGTTTTACATCATAGTTGCCTTGCATTGATACATCCTCAAGATAAATGTCTAGTACAAAATAATTAAGTCATCAATTTTGTACTGACATACACATATCGTGTAAAGTGATCGTCCTAAACACGCCACCACTAAATCACAATCACCTCCAAACCAAAATTATGCGCTACTAAATAATTTCACCCACATATTTAGACTATAGTACCTTGTTTTACTACAAAGGTATTAATTATAGTAGGGTATCAGATATTTTTATTAATTCATATGCACTGATTTATATGATTTGTTGCAATAAATTAAATATTGATCATTGCACTATGTAAGTTTCTTCACAATTAACTTTACTTTCACGAAATTAATATTTGCACTAACAAAAAGATATTCAAAGAAGTAAAATTGAACTTAGTGCGTAAGTACAGGATTGGATTAATAATTAGTAATTGCCGTATTTACTATATTCATATCATGTTTTTTGGATTAGTCAACCCGAGGAGAAACAAAATGGAGCAAATGGCTAGACTATTAGGTTATGGAGTACGCGAGCAATCAGGAATATTACCATCACAGAACTCAAATGATCATGCACTTTGTGATGTTATATGTGAAACACCATCAACTTTACCTACTACTATAAGTAGTTTCCCAACAAGCAATGGAAATATTATGGCCGACGGGAACAACTCGAAGCCACGACTCGGGGGTATCGTATCAAAAATTTTTCTAGCTTTGTCTTTTTCGTATGCGACTCTTTGCACTATCTTATACTCGACCGACAGTAGTAACACAAAAATCTGTTTCTTGTTTCTAGTAATTGGAGCAATATGTTTTTCCTTATTCATAGCTGGACATACTTATGAACCCGTCAATAGAATATTTCGTCAACTAGAAGCACCTAATAAAACAAAGATCAATGGATAACCTCGTGTAAAACCAATAACTCTGAAAAAAGCTGTGCTTCTTGAGTAATTCGTCATTTGTGAAAAAGCAATTACTCAATACGTAACTTTAAGTGGATAACGGTATGGGAGTTTGCATGCCGATATCCATGTTATTTTGGATACTATGACATACGGATACATCCTTATCCTAAAGTAAAATCTCAACACATCATCAGCCGCTATTGATACAGAATTAAATCTGTCGTATCCACCAACTATGCCAACATCAGATTCTGTTACTGTAAAAAACTCACCACACATCTAAAAACCTATTCTCCAGGGACTATAGGCACAAAAAAACCATGACAACAAGTAAACTTGTACCCAAATTTATGCGGAATTCTATATTTTGTAGTAAAGATAAGGAAAAAAACCTGTCCCTGTTACAATAGCAGCGCCCTAGTGATAACTAATATAAACTTTGTGAGATTACCTCATATCCAGCTAACAATAGCGATAATGAAGGTGGCAATTACTTAAAAATCATCATCGTTAATACATGCAGAAAAAATACCAATTATTTACTATCTGCAATAGCCACAAAGAACCTTGATCAAGAAGTAACCTCTCATAAACTCTTGTGATTTTAGCTTTTTCGCATATAACACTTTCTACCATATTGACCCTCATAGACAAAAATACTTTCATGGTTTATTGATTATCATCCCTAGGAATCGGAACAACATGTTTTATACTGGGAATAGCAGGATATACCTGCGGGCCCATCAACAGATGGGTCCGCAAACTAGAACCCAAAGAAGACAAATCTAATGAATCAATAAAATCTAGCCAACAATTGCTTCATTGTCATAGTAGTTAGTCATTAACATAACTGACTTTGCTGTTAGTTCAGGGTAAAATGATAGTTGTACCATTATTCGATTATAGTCATACCAGATTTTTATTTTTTCTACTAAAGGGGATATAGGAAGATGTCACAAATAATTGAAGGCATAGGAAACCGACAATGCATCTTAAGTTCGAGTTTATTTTCCCATGATAACCCAAATCAAGAAACACAATCACTGTTGTCACTAGACTGCATTGAGGATGAAACTTCACTCTGTGGGGTTATATGTGAACCCCGCCAAATGAATGTCGCAGATGATACGTGCAGCGAAGATACCGGCGATCTCATGATCTACGATGATGATGCGGGGCCACAACATGGAAATATCGCATCAGAACTTATTATGGTTATGTCTTTATTTTATGCCATGGTATGCACCATATTAATACTAGCAAATGGAAGTGATACAAAACTTTATTTATTATTATTAGGAATTGGGACAACATGTTTCATATTAGGCATGACAAAATATAGTCGAGAACCAGCCAATAGGCCATTCCGTCTACTGGAATCGTAACATAAGGCACAAAAGTATTACCAGAGGGTGGCCACATATATGCAGATTCTCTTTTGAATAAAAGATGGGCTCATGTTGGCAATACAGTATCCTATAGCACCCAGAAATATTGATTAAATCTTTTCATGCTAATTAATATAGCAACTTATATGAATTTATTGGTCATTAAAAAGGCACACAGAAACAAGCAGTAGTGTAGAGGGCACAACATAATATACAAATCATAGTCACAAAATAGCACTAATAACTGCTCCAGCCATTTTATTGCCGCCAAAACCAAACAATGAGCTTTATTAGGCCTTATACAAAATAAATTTACTAATGATAAAACAACAAGTAGTTGTTTTTAGGCAAAGTAAAAATTACAAATAATAATTACCGAGGAACTATAAAAATAAAAAACTATACATAAATTGAGTCAATCCAAGTAAATTAAAGAAAATCCAGAGTTACATTATCGTTGCACCTTATTATGACATTTTATACAGGTCATAATTCATATGCATTTTCAGTATAGACAGATATTTATATAACATATGAAGTTTTGGTATTAGCTATATACTTAGGAGTAGTAACAAAATTATTTACATTAAGAATATATAAAATATACCTATAATCCAAATATGCCAAACCCACTGAATCAACAAAAACTAGTAAACAACTCTTTCATATCAACAATCATTGTTGATCTAGAGCCACCCGTCAATACGGAACGTTCGGTTTGTAACTTAAGCAAACCTGTCTGTACAAATAAACATCCGTATGGCTGGATCATCTCCCAGACAATAATAAAACCGATACATACACCTCATAAACTCATGTAAAACTATATCTAATTGTTAGCTACAAAAACTACGATCGTACAAACTTTGACCTATCTACAAAATATATAAGTACTGTATTATCGTCAATGTAATTACTCGAGCTGAATAAGAACTAGGAGGATAATACCCAATGTCACCAGTAACCGGTGTGCCGAAACACCCATCAGACTGTTCAAATTCTATTGATAATGACAAAGCATTAGTGTTATCCTCATTGTCTGTGGACGACTCTATGAATCTTGCAATATCAACCCTTAGTAGTGGCGTCTCTAAACTAATCGAACTAGACAAATCTAAAAATTGCTCAGGTTCAACTGTGAGCCCCAGCACCAAAGATGACAAACACCTGTCTTTATATGCTGCCAGTAACCATAAAAAATATTCATCTATACATATTACCCAAAATGAAACCTTGGAGAATATGAGATCCACAGATGGATGCGAAACGTTGAATTTTTTCCTAAACATTTCGGCAGTGACTATGGTAACATCCGTTGCCTTGATCGTAATTTCTGCTTTGCTGACATCTGTTTCCACGGATTGGGTAAAAAATTTGGGAGAGAGCATTAGCTTGGCCGCTATCTCACTAATGGGAATTGGAACATCTTTTATGATTATATCGACACTAGCATCCGTTACTCCTTTGTTCAACAAAATTTTCACATACTTAGATCCTATAACTTCCAGATTTTTTTCCAGATGATTAAGCGCGCGGTAATATACTGCTTTGCGCTGCATATTACTTCGACTAATCCACTTGCGTATTTGTTCTACTTATTATGAAAAAAGGGCAATTGTATCCGAGATTGCATCACTTCTTAAACTGCCTTATTACAATCCGAATAGAAGCCACTAGGTTTAATTGCTACAAAGATTCACCGTGCTACTACAATTGTGATGCACCCTTCATTGATAATATGAGATCTCGATATTAATTTATATAGCAATAAGTTAATTGATATATCGGTAATAAACTATTATGGAACATAATTTATGTTAACGGATAGCGGTTTAACATAATGAAGGTAATACCTATGGGTAGGTGTGGTGAATGTAATGCAGAGGTACTGTACCCATTTGCAGGATGGAAATGAAATAGGAGAATGCATTAAGAGAATGAAAAAATTGGGTGCGGGATTCACTAATTATCAATCGAACGATAATGCTAGTTGTGATAATCATAAAAAACGCTTAATCACTACTGCATCAATATTCAGTATCATCTGGTGAGAGAATAAAAATTACCATCATGTGTAATACTCGCTACTATTATTGCCTCCCCCTAACTTCAGTGAGTATGATAAAATTTGACTCGCGTACAATAGGAGCTGCCTTTATGATAAATCCAAACATAATAAGTGATACACATGTAGATATGGACGTGGATATAGAACCAGAACAAAGTCGAGAAAACAAAACAGAAAATCATTGCATTTCAATTTCGGACGAATATTTACTTGTAGGTATAGAGAACAGAGATTGTAATTGCGCACACAGTAAAGATTGCGGAAAACACAAAGAGGTTGCTTTACCAAACCTGATCCGGAAATCAATTAGGGAGCTTTTGCAAACCTCGCTTATGTTGGGAGGAATGCTTATTATTATCAATGGCTCAAATATTATTCCCAGCATTAACATCTACGTGTCTTTCGCTATTTGCTTAGTAATTGGTATAACACTAGGATTGCTAATGGTGTTCTGTAACCTGAAACCTTATCAGATACCAGAAAATCCCGTTTAACACTCCAACGTAAAAAAACATTGTCATTATATTATACCCGATAGACATATGGGTTGTTCTGGTGCACCTTCCTTATAAATACAAGTTTAGCATAAAGCTCTACCATGGTCGTGAATGTACAGTCTTTATTGCTATCAATGACCTTAGCAATTGCCGCAGGTAGCATGAAACAGATAAATATAATAGTAAAAATTAACACTGACAATACCCATTATGCATATTGTGCTCTACCCCACTTATAAGTATGCTAGCACCCAAGTTATAATATACGGTGGGGGTCATACTTATGATTAATGCAAGAAGCACATATGATTCAAACGTAAGTATGAATCTTGATCAGGAGTCGTCAAGTAGTGAAACAGAAACAACAACCGAAGAATCTCTGATGATAAGTATAGATGATGATGGTTACTACTACGCGTTACCGCTACTAGATTGTAATCAATCATATAGCAGTAGGTTGGTGTTTGCAGAAAATGCCACCAGTTCCGCCAATAGAAAATCTGATATTCCTTTGTCAATGTTAGGAAAGAAGTTGCTTCGGGAATTTATGAAAGTAGCATTGCCCTCGTTTATATTAGGTGCTGGAATGTTTACTATAATCAGCGGCGTACATTTAATGTCTAGTGCCGGCATTTATATATCCATTGCTCTTTGTTCATTACTGGGAGTAGCTTTCGTGTTACTGGCAATAGCTAGATCACATCGTACAAACGAGAACCCTGTATGAAAAATAGCAAATCAACGTTAGATAATTACTCATATTATTACTCAACAATATGATAAGTTGTCAGGTATTATTCGAGTAGCTGTTCGTAATCTTTGAAATATAGTGTATGGTTATATTGCTCAATGTAGTATCTCTGGAGAAATTTAATGCCTTAAATTCATAATCAAATATAGAAACATAATCTATGTTGTTAACACATTAGCTATGATTACTAGATTACTTTTTGCCCATATGATGCAATTTTACAGAAGGCGGGACTATGGATATTATTGCAGCATAGTAACACATTGGCTTACACGTAAGTATGTGTGTTCATGGAATTTTAGTTAACCAAAGGAAAGAGGTATATGATAAATGTAAATCAGGCACAAGTTCATACTACAGACACACATCAAAATACGATGTATGGATATGAAACAGAAGAAATATCACTGACAGATGAGAATGATGAATTTGAATCAAACTCAAACCCCGAAGTATCGTTGGTGATAGGATTAGGTTGTGAAGAACCCAACAAACTGTCGGAGTCTCTATTGCGTAGGGAAGATACAGCTTGTCCATTCAATATTGAAAGCACCCCACCAAGTCAAGTAGCTCTGTTAGGACTAACATGTTTATTGACCGGGGTTACATTAATGCACTTGATAATCAACGCCTCAAATAAAGATGACGGAGGATCCTATGTGCCTATCATATTTTATGTGCTACTAGGAATAGTATGCGTGTTTCTGTCAAAAGTTGGACCTACCATTCCGGCTGTAAAGTCCTGCCTAGATAACATGGACCTGCATTTGCGTAATCTAATTTCTTTGTCATAAAAAATAAAAACATTGTCATTGCTTTTGGTGTCGAATTTAGCTAGCAGAATGCAGCAGCAATAATATGTTAGCTCTGCTGGTGCGTGTCAACTTCATCCGTGTCACCGGAAGAATCGGTTTTATGTGTCTTCTGGTGGTAAAAAACGGTAACATAGGCTTCATAAAGGGAGCCAAAATATACAGGAAAGAAAAAATACGCACAGTAAATAAGATAAAGAAGCTGTAGTAGTCTCAATGAAGCTTGAACTGTTGTCGACAACAACATCAAGAATGGAACTGGGATTAAGATCAACATAATGGATAAAGTAGCCTGCAATGCAAATGGTTTGATATTTTTCCTAAACGCGTAAGAGGCGAAAAAAATAGCCTTAAACAGATGCCCATATGAAGAAGAAATACTCACGTTTGTCATTAAGCAGGTAGTAAACACCAATATTTGTTGATAAAAATAGCTAACAAAGAGAAACAAAAATATCTCGGCAAATAGACATAGTATTTGGGATAAGCCAACACCGCCATCGGTGTTATTGCCTACAGTTTTTGAGATAGCATAAAAAATTAACCACGCCCACGTGCTAGAAACAATTAGGTGAATAAACCCAAGGTAGTTCATTTTCTCGCCAGCGGAACGAAAATAATTAATGAACAATCCAATACTTATAGACAACGGTTTCGGGGAAGTAATTCTGGCATAGGAAATAACAAATACTATGGCATAAAATGGCTGGAGAAACAAAAATAAAAAAGGACCCAAAACAGGAATTAGAGAAATAGAAAATAAAAATACGCAAAAAAATAAAGAAGAATTTAACCAAAAATTGTTGAATTCCCTCCAAACATAAAAACTCCTAATAAACCAAAGCATTCCCATTGCTAACGGACACGTCCGAACATAAAGTGACACTTTTTTCAAAAGACTCTCCCCCCTCGCCAACAAGAATTAATCAAGCTCGTGCCATGAAGCAAAAGCTAATAAAATATAAAAATACAGAGATAAAATAAATTATTATTCACTGCACCATCAATTGTAGCAATCTCCCTGCCCTAAAAGGTTCAATATCTTAACATTAGAAAATACAATGGAAACTGCCACTATGCTCATAGGCACAAATTTCAGAGCATTAAATATTCCTTAGTGCAGAAATCGTTCCAACTGTTGCCAGCAAAAAACTAAACTCAGACAGTCAAATGTTTCCGTAGTCGTCACTGATGAAAATCACAATTATTTTGAACAAATGATACCATATATCAAATACTTGTTTATAAAAATGTAATCAATTTAGAGACAAAAATTACTGCTATTACCAAAAACAACATACCTTCACTCTAATTACTGCATAATAGGCTAATATAGAATTGGATGATCATCTAAACTACCGTAACATTGCTGTGACACAACATCATATCCTTTTCATGAGCTTACTTTTTAACAGCCGAGTATACTTGATATGAAAAAAGCTCTAATAGTCGATACATTTTCCCATCTGCATCGAGCTTATCATGCGCTCCCTGATCTAAGAACACCGGATAATCAACCCACCGGAGCTATATATGGCGTACTCAAAATATTGAATCACCTGCGTGAACACTACCCTACAAACTGCGGTGTATGTGTATTTGATTCCCCTGGGAAGAACTTTCGTCATGAGATGTACAAGGAATATAAAGCCAATCGTGACAGTCCAGACGAAGACTTCATCAAACAAATTGATCCATTAATAGCGTGCATCAAAGCCAACGGCTGGCATTGTATTCGCATAGATGGCATAGAGGCCGATGATATAATAGGCACGCTAGCAAACATGTTCTCCAAAAACAATTACCAAAGCTTAATCTCTACAGGAGATAAAGATCTAGCACAACTAGTAGACGAACAAGTCAATCTTATAAATATTACTAATGGAGAATACATTAGCATCAACGCTGACAACGTTTACCAAAAATTCGGTGTATGGCCTCACCAAATGGTCGATTATCTTAGCCTAATTGGAGATGTAGCAGACAATATTCCTGGTGTGTACAAAGTAGGACCCAAAACAGCCCAAAAATGGATAAGTCAATATGATAATCTGGATAACATTATTGCCCAAAAAGACAAATTTAAAGGCTCAACTGGAGATAACTTAAGAGCTGCAATTGACCAGCTGATACTTAACAAAAAGCTGATCACAGTTCTAAGAAATGTAGATATAGACTTTGATGACAAATTACTATATTTTCAAAAACAAGATGTAGAAAAACTCAAAGAACTTTACAAGCAGTTAAATTTCTCTTCCTGGCTCAAAAAACTACCAATCTCTGATACCCATGAACCACCAACTTGCAGCAATACCGATGGTATTCACAACAAACCTGATACTTTTTTCTTTATTGCAAAAACAAATGACGATTCATATCTAGAAGTAACTTGCAAAGGACCGTATGCGGAAGAATTACAAAAAAAAGATAACTTATCAATAACAGATCTTATCCATGTACTAGAAAAACAAACTCATATAGTCACACATAATGCCAAAAATATATTCCACCTAATAGACAATGATCTGAGCAAACAACAAATCGTAGTTGATGATATTGCACTTGCGTCATACGTATTATCATCGCACAAACAACATGATTTAACTCATATAACAGAGTCTATTGCCAATGAACCCTCAACTGATATTAACGCAGACGATATATCCAACATATGGATTAACCTAAACGAACAATTATACCAACATCAAACACAGAAAACTATTTATGAAACCATAGAAATACCCACTCAAAAAATACTATTTGCCATGGAGAAAAGAGGTGTATTAATCGATACAATATACTTAAGCAAACAAGGAAAAAATTTTGAAGAAAGAATAAATAACCTTACAGAAAACATATACTTTTTGGCAGAGAAGAGTTTTAATATTCAGTCAACAACTCAACTACAAGAAATACTATTTGATCATCTACAACTTCCCATACTCAAGAAAACACCGAAAGGAGCACCATCAACCGATGAAGAGGTGCTTCACCAACTGGCAGAATATCATGAAATAGCCAAACATTTAATTCAGTTCAGGATGCTCAGTAAGCTAAAATCCACCTATGTGGATGGGTTGATGTCAAAAGTTAACAAAGAAACAGGAAGAATTCACACCACTTACTGCCAAACTACAACATTAACCGGTCGCCTAAGTAGTATCGAGCCCAATCTACAAAATATACCTATTCGTACAACTGAAGGAAAGCTTATAAGAAAAGCGTTTGTTGCAACTGAGAACCACGTCCTGCTATCAGCAGATTACTCACAGATAGAACTGAGGCTGCTAGCGCACCTATCCCAAGATCAAAATCTTTGCCAAGCCTTCCATGAAGGGCTGGACATACATACCATAACAGCAGCAGATGTTCTAAGCAAAAATAGAAAAAATATAACAGCAGAAGAACGGCGCTGGGCGAAAACAATTAATTTCGGACTTATGTACGGCATGTCTGCGTTTAGTTTGGCAAAACAATTAGGAATTTCCAAACCGCAAGCACAAATCTTCATAGACAGATACTTTAATCGTTACACAGGAGTTGCTCACTTTATATCCCAAGTCAAGGAGTTTGCACATAAAAATAGCTATGTGCAAACTATCATGGGAAGACGCATATGGATTCCAGGTATAAATACAAAGAATATGCACCACAAAACCGCAGCTGAACGCACAGCAATAAATGCCCCTATGCAAGGCAGTGCTGCAGACTTAATCAAAATGGCAATGTTAAACCTGCATCAAGAATTGCACGATCTCAACCTAAGAAGTGCAATTATTATGCAAGTACACGATGAACTAATATTAGAGGTCCCAGAATACGAACAAGAGAAAATAAGATCTTTAATTCATGACGTCATGACCTCGGTTTCTACCCTTAACGTCCCACTTGAAGTATCGGTTTCGATAGGTAAAAACTGGGATGATGCTCACTAGCTAGTCCAAGTCAAATCAGTTTTGACTAAATAGTAGCAAAATATGGATTTCGATAAACTATTAGCACTACCACATCCAGGAATGGAAACATCTTCAGCGATTTCTGTTAAAGGAATCAAAACAAAAGCCCGCTCTGAAATACGGCTATGGGGAACTGAAAATAAACCCTGACTCAACGGAACTTTTCCATAAAGCAAGATATCAATGTCCAAAGTACGAGGACTGTATCTGACACTACGCTTACGTCCAGCCATATCCTCAATAACCAACACCAACCTACCAAGTTCGCCCAATAAGTACGAGGTCTCAATTAATAAAACTGCATTTAAAAAATTAGGTTGAAAAAAATTAAGACACGGCGAGCTATCATAAATAGAAGACTTTTTGATTACCTTAATCTTACTATCTGACTTCAGGGATTTAAGTGCATAGTTAAGGTAATCAATCCTGGATCCTTGGTTACTACCCAAAGAAATGTACGCCTCTATCATTCTTATCGCCCCAAAAATTTATTAAATTAATTATCTCACAGCTAAGTAAGCTCATGTTTCCATAGGATCAATATTAAAATACCACACTACATCTTTAGGTAATTGTTCCAAAACTTTATAGTACCAACAGCCAATAAATGAGTGGAGACTCGCTCTAGAAACAGACTCAACAAGCAAACGCGCTCGGTAACACCTGGCAACTTTAAAAGGCAACATAGGAGATGAGTCATAAATAATCACATTTTCAGGCTTTGAATGAACAGCTATATCACGACACGAGTTAATGCTATTCCAAACCTTTGCTTCATCCTTGTGGCGAACACATAAAAAAACCTGGTAACAAAACGGGGGCAAATTACAATCCCTGCGCTGCTGAAGTAATTCTTGAGCAAATGACCAATAGTCATGCAGCATCAATTTTTTATACAGAGTGGAATCAGGATGTGCTGTCTGTATCATAACTTTTCCTGGAGTACGCCCTCGCCCGGAACGCCCGGCAACCTGAAGCAATAGAGAAAACAATCTCTCTGGTGCTCGCAAAATAGGAGAAAATAACAAATAATCAGCGTCAATAACACCAACTGTTGACAAATGTTCAAAATGATGACCTTTGGCCATCATTTGGGTGCCAACTATAATGCTAACCTCCCTGTTGTGAATGCGATTTAATACCTCGCAAAATGATTGAGATCCGCTCATAACATCTCGATCAATACGTGCAACCTCTTGCCCTGGAAAATGCTCTCTCAACACCTCTTCAACCCTTTGAGTTCCAACTCCCCACAGCGATAGATCAAAGTTGCCACAATCTGGACATTGATCAAAAATTGGTTGTACAAAAGAACAATGATGACAAATCAACTTTTTATCTACTTTATGAAAAACCAATCTCACCGAGCAATGAGGACACATACATTCCCACCTACAACTCAAACACCTAAGCGTTGGTGAAAACCCACGTCTGTTTATAAAAATTAATGCTTGCTCAGACTTTGATAAAGCATCACCAAGTGACGTAAAAATATCTTCACTAATGCCTGCTGATAATGTTTTATCTCTGATATCAATTAATGATATATCTGGCATTAGTTTATTATCGGGACGACACAGCAGTTTATGGCAAAAATAACGCCCAACTTCAACCTGTCTAAGAGTTTCTAAGGAAGGAGTAGCTGAAGAAAGAACAATTTGTATTCCCTTGCGCTTTGCGTACCAAATAGCCAAATCACGAGCATGGTAACGTAAGTGATCATCTTGCTTGTATGATGGATCGTGTTCTTCATCAACTATGATCAACCCCAAAAATGGCAGTGGGAAAAAAATAGCGGACCTTGTTCCTACAAGAATATTGGCATCACCTGTAAAAGTAGATAGCCAATCTTGCGATCTAACTTTGTTAGTAGCAGCACTACTGCAGCACACAACTGAGACCCCAGGAAAATACTTAGCTATGCTCTCGCAAGTCTGATTGATAAGACCTATTTCCGGAACCAGTATCAAAATCTGCTGTCGACGCAACAAAAAATTACGCACTAATTGCAAATACGTATTTGTTTTTCCACTCCCTGTTACTCCATATAGGAGATGAACTGAAAATCCCTCAGACAAAGAGCTACATTTACCAACAATATCTTTCTGCTCATCAGAAAGTAATATTGGGGGACCAGAAAGATCTGGCACAGACAATTTTTCAACACCTACAACTTTATGTTCATAGCACTCAATAAATTTTTTTTTGAGCAAAAATCCCAGAATTTTACTAATCCGCGACGACAAATGAGCAACACGAGACAAAGAACAATGTCCGCTAGAATATCCAATAACATGGCAAACTTGTGCCATTGTACTAGCATGAGGTGGGGTATCCTTGCAAAACAACTGTCCCTGCTCTGTAATCCTATAACAAACCAAGTAAAAACTATTTTTCTTTCTTTTAAAATCCGCAGGAACGGATTTCAGAATAGCAGGTCCGATCGGATAAAAATAATAACGAGCAGCAAAGTCCACTAGATCGTACCAATCCTTTGCCATAGGAGGCAACGGCACTGTACCCTCTATACACAAGCACTTAGCAAGAGGTATCTCCGGAGCAACATTTACGCCAACAACAAATGCCAAAATAATCTTTTTGCGAAAAGGAACATATACCCATTGATAGAGGGACACCACAAGATTATCTGGCACACGATAATCGAAAGATTGATTGCGAGAATGAACATCAACAACTACACGTATAAAAAAACTCAAGCCACACACCCGACACACTAAAGATCAATTATTTTAATCACAATATCCCAAACAAAGCTGTGGATAAATCTGTTATAAAATAACTCACACGGTTGTGGATAATATCATCATCATACCAGATGAATTGGAGCCTATTCTACCCCACACGGAAAAAATTCTTCTAAGACTTGTCAGGACGTTCACGTAACTATATTATTTTAAAGGAAAAATAAATATTGCCCCAGACTATCACAAAATTTCACCCATAGTCCAGAGTAAAAATCAGTCACCTAAGCTTTCTGAAAAAAAACAATAGATTACATAAAATTTAACAAAATTATTGTGGATACTTAATCTATCTTAACTTACGAAATTGCCTCAATGCTGCAATTTGAGCCTCCACCAAGGCAATTTCCTGCAACATCCGAGCTCGTTCATCACCTGCAGCAGCGCTGGTAAATTCGGTTTCTTTAGCTCTAAGTTGTGCTTCCAGAACACTCTCTTCATCTATTTCATCCGTACGAATCGCCATATCAGCTAGAAGAATAACCGAAGTAGGTAAGATCTCCAGTACACCACCACTAACTACAATAGATTCACTAGGATGAACTGCTGATGAATCTGCAGGATCAGATAAAGATTCAGTGTAGACCCGCAGAACTCCTGAAGAAACTTTAGTCAGTAGCGGAGTGTGCCCCGCATACACTCCCAAAGAGCCAGAAGTAGTAGGAAAAACAGCAAAACAAGCCTTCCCAGAGAACAAAGAACCCTTAATTGTCAAAAGATCCAACTGAAAAAAATTAGCCATAGCGATCTTCTTTACTATAATTCTTTAGCTTTTTCAAAGGCTTCATCAATACTACCTACCATATAAAAAGCTTGCTCAGGCAACTGATCACATTCCCCGTCCACAATCATTTTAAACCCACGAATGGTATCAGCCACGGATACATACTTGCCAGGAGCCCCAGTAAAAACCTCAGCAACAAAAAAAGGTTGAGACAAAAATTTCTGTATTTTCCTCGCCCTCATCACCATCAACTTATCATTAGGGGACAACTCATCCATACCCAAAATAGCAATGATATCCTTCAGTTCCTTATACCTCTGCAATGTTCCTTGCACATCTCGAGCAACATCATAATGCTCCTGTCCAATCACAGCAGAATCCAGCTGGCGAGAAGTTGAATCTAAAGGATCAACAGCAGGATAAATACCCAAAGCAGCAATATCTCGAGACAAAACCACGGTAGCATCCAAATGCAGAAACGTCGTAGCTGGTGAAGGATCCGTCAAGTCATCGGCTGGTACGTACACTGCTTGGATTGAAGTAATAGAACCACTTTTGGTTGATGTTATACGTTCCTGTAACTTACCCATCTCTTCTGCCAACGTCGGTTGATAACCAACCGCAGAAGGCATCCTTCCCAGAAGAGCAGAAACCTCTGTACCTGCGAGAGTGTAGCGATAAATATTGTCGATAAAGAGCAACACATCACGCCCCTCATCACGGAATTTCTCTGCCAAAGTCAATCCAGTCAAAGAAACCCTTAATCTATTACCCGGAGGCTCATTCATTTGGCCATAGACCAATGAAACCTTATCCAATACATTCGATTCTTTCATTTCATGATAAAAATCATTTCCCTCACGGGTTCTTTCACCCACACCAGCAAAAACTGAGTATCCCTCATGCTCAATAGCAATATTACGAATAAGTTCCATCATGTTAACGGTCTTACCTACACCAGCACCGCCAAACAACCCAACCTTACCCCCTTTAGCAAAAGGGCAAATCAAATCAATTACCTTAATACCAGTTTCTAGTATTTCCGTTGATGGTTTCAAATCAGCAAAAGCAGGAGCAGGTGCATGTATAGAACGACGCTCATCTTCACCTTCACCTATTGGACCTTTCTCATCAATCGGCTCTCCAAGTACATTCATTATCCTACCCAGAGTTTTCTTTCCTACAGGAACAGAAATCGGCGCTCCTGTAGACTCAACAGCAACGCCTCGTGACAAACCATCAGTCGATCCCATAGCAATAGCACGAACAATGCCATCACCCAATTGTTGCTGAACCTCTAACACCAAACCTGAATCTACCGTACGTACGGCCTCATAAACCTTGGGCAAACTATCCCGCGGAAAAGAAACATCAACCACTGCACCAATGATTTGGACTACCTTACCTTTACTCATAGCCTATCTTTCCTTTGAAGGAGCACAACGTAGCTATACAACACTGCTACCACTAACTATTTCGGACAATTCCTTAGTAATAGCAGCCTGACGGGACTTGTTATACTCTATTTTCAGATGGTCAATAAACTCACCAGCATTATCGGAAGCAGCCTTCATTGCAACCATTCGCGCGCTTTGTTCTGAAGAATTGTGCTCAGCTATGTATTCGCAAACCAAGTTCTCAACATAGCGATCCAACAGAAGATCTATGAGTTCTCTCTCATTTGGCTCACAAATGTAGTTAACCTTGCTAGAAGAAAAAACGCCATCATTCTGCTCATTCACCGACTTTATCGGCAACAATTGCTCCAAAGTTGGAACCTGCTTCATGGTGTTCTCAAAACGATTAAACAAAATGTACAGCCGACTGATCTCGTTTTTATCAAAAAGCTGCAGCATTGATTTTGTAACACCCAAAATACGAGAAAACTTATCTTTATACTCAGACAAAGAAACATGTGCTACAACATCCACACGCATGCGTCTAAAAAAGCCATAACCCCTATCACCGATCGTAGCCACACGAAAATTAGAAGAGATATCAAGCGTCTCATCTTCCGTACACTTCAAGAAGTACCGAAAAAGAGAAGAATTCAACCCACCACACAAACCTTTATCTGTAGACACAACAACAAAACCAACATTACGGGAATCAGCCTGATTACCAAACACATAAGGATGGCAATAGTCAGTATTAGCTGATAACAAATGACCGGCTAAACAACGAACCTTGTTAGCATAAGGACGCATAGACATCATCTCTTCCTGCGCCTTACGCATCTTAGAAGCAGCAACCATCTCCATAGCAGTAGTAATTTTGCGTGTATTGGTCACACTCTTGATTTTTCCGCGAATCGCTTTTGCTGATGACATAAAAAAATCCCACCTATGACCAAGTTTCCTTAAAAGTAGCAATAATAAGCTTCAACTGACTCTCCAAGTCGGGCGTCAACTCTTTCTTTTCCTCAAGCTTAGACACAAAATCGGCATGAAACTGCCCCATAAAAGACATCAAGCCTCGTTCAAAAGAAAGGAGATCAGAAAGATCAACAGAGTCAAGATAGCTGTTATTCGCGGCAAACAAAATCACAGTCATCTGCGCCACAGTGAGAGGAGAAAACTGATTTTGCTTCATCAGCTCCGTAACTCGCTCACCATGATTTAATTGCTTCCTAGTGGCTTCATCTAGATCAGCCGCAAATTGAGAAAAAGCTGCCAACTCCCTATATTGAGCAAGAGCCAACCTAATACCGCCACCTACTTTCTTAATTGCTTTAGTCTGAGCCGCACCACCAACACGTGAGACTGAGATGCCAGCATTTAAGGCCGGACGTATACCGGCGTTAAAAAGATCCGTTTCCAAAAAAATTTGACCATCGGTAATCGAAATCACATTAGTAGGAATAAAAGCAGAAACGTCACCTGCTTGCGTCTCTATAATAGGCAAGGCCGTCAACGAACCAGTTCTTCCCTTAACCAAACCACCTGTTTCCCTTTCAACATATTCTTCGTTAACCCGGGAGGCACGCTCCAACAGCCGAGAATGCAAGTAAAAAACATCCCCTGGATAAGCTTCCCTACCCGGTGGCCGACGAAGCAATAAGGAAATCTGACGGTAAGCCCAAGCTTGCTTGGTAAGATCATCGTAAACTATCAAAGCATCTTCACCACTATCGCGGAAGTACTCACCCATAGCACAACCAGAATAGGGGGCTATATACTGCATAGCAGCCGAATCACTTGCCGAAGCTACTACAACTATAGTATGGGCCAAAGCACCATGCTCCTCCAGCTTAGCGACAACATTAGCTACAGAAGAAGCCTTTTGCCCTATGGCAACATAAACACACACAACACCTGTATTTTTTTGATTTATTATGGCATCAAGAGCCAAAGAGGTTTTACCTGTCTGACGATCGCCGATAATAAGCTCACGTTGCCCTCTACCAATAGGAACCATAGAATCAACGCACTTGATCCCTGTCTGCAATGGCTGAGAAACAGAACACCTACTTATAACACCTGGAGCAATCTTCTCTATGGGAGATTTATTCTCCGTAACTACTGGGCCGCGGCCATCAATTGGTATCCCAAGGGCATTAACAACACGACCACAAAGAGAACGCCCTACTGGCACTTCCAAGATACGGCCAGTGGTACGAACCTTATCACCTTCAGATAAATGCCCATAATCACCGAGCAAAATTACCCCAACTGAATCGCGCTCTAAATTCAAAGCTAAGCCATACGTATCTCCAGGAAAAGAAACCATCTCTCCCTGCATAACATTACCGAGACCATCTATGCGCACCACACCATCAAATAAGGATGAAATTACACCCTCATTAGACAATGTAACATCAAGATTCATACTTTTTATCTTCTCACGGATGACCGCACTTATTTCACTGGGACTCAATTGCATGTAAAAAACCTCCTATATGCCCAACTGAACAGCCAATTTCTCAAGGCGCCCCAAAACAGATGCATCATAACAATCATCAGAAACATGAACGACACAGCCTCCAATAAGACTGGAGTTGGTCTCAAAAGACGCAATCACCTCAGATGACACCATTTTTTCCAAGAAAGAGCCTATGCGGCTCCTATCTTCTGAGGAAACATCAAAACTAGATTCAACAACAATAGGAATAACTCTTCTTTTATCGCAAACCATCTTTTTAAAAATAGAACTGATAGCAGGAAAACAAAAAAATCTATCTCGAGATAAAAGCAACTTCAAAAAAAATACCTGTCGCTCACAAAACACACCTGATAAAGAATCCCACAACAATGCATTATCGCGACCAGACCTGGTAACCTTATGAAAATCTGTCAAATCTTGAAAAACACCGCATACAGCATCAAAAAAAGTCAACCATAAATCCAAAGAACCATCTTCATCTGCAATAGAAAACGCTGCCCTAGCATACGGCCTCGCCAAAGTAAAATTATTTCTCATCAAATTTGTCCCGATAAATCATCTGGTCCAAAATATCGCGATGAACATCAATATCGACTTCTCTGAGAAGAACGGCCTTAGTAGCATCAAAAACCAGTGATGAAAAATCCTTCATCAACTCTTCCTTTGCTTTCCTCTTAGCTTGAACCGCGGCTTGGTCGGCCAAATTTTGGGCACGAGCAACTATTGCAGAAGCCTCTTCCTGTGCACGAACCAATATGTCAGAAGCTTGCATCTCAGCCTGGCGGGTAATCTCCCTAGCAGCTAATTTCGCTTGACCAATCTGATCACGAGCAGTCTCCCTGGCATCTGAAAGCTCTACGCTAGCAGCCTCAGCATCAGCCAACCCACGAGAAATCCTCTCCGACCTCTCATCCAACACCTTAGATATTGGGGGCCAAACGAAGCGCATCGTAAACCAGGCAAGACCAAAAAAAACGAGACACTGAACAAACAAAGTGGCGTTAAGATTCACCCATCATCACCTATGAGAAAACAACAATATAAACAAACATCAGTTACTAACAAAAGGATTAGCGAAAGCAAACATCATTGCAACCCCAACCCCTATCAAAAAGGCAGCATCAATCAACCCGGCCAAAAGAAACATTTTCGTCTGAAGTTTATCCATAAGCTCAGGCTGACGAGCAGCGGCTTCAATGTATTTTCCACCCATCAAGCTAATACCAATACAAGCACCAACAGCACCAAAACTAATAATCAATCCACAAGCTAGTGCAACAAAAGAAACATCTGTCATGAAAAATCCCCCGGTGAAAAGAAACGAAAAACTAGTGATTCTCTTGCGATTGACCTATATATATGATCATCAGCATCATAAAAATAAAAGCTTGCAAGGAAATGATAAAGATGTGAGCAATCGCCCAAGCCAAACCAGCAAGAAATTGCCCGATTGCACCGTGAATAGTAGCAGTTGCTCCCATAAGGGCAATAAGCATAAACAACAACTCCCCTGCATACATATTACCAAAGAGACGCAAACCCAAAGAAACAAATTTAGCCGAATATTCAATAACGTTAATCAAAAAATTGGGAATCCACAAAACAATTTTGGAACCAAATGGAGAAACAAATAATTCCTTAAAAAATCCCCATTTTTTCGATTTGATGCCATAAAAAAACATTAACAACAACACCCCCAAAGACATGCCCAAAGCGCCATTAACATCAGCAGTAGGAACAATACGATGGTAATCAGAAATTCCGGAAATAGAAAATAGTCTTGGAAACAGATCAACAGGAACCAAATCCAGGGCATTCATCATCAAAATCCAGATGAATACACTCACAGAAAGAGGAACAACAAACCCCGGATTAGAATGCGGAATAATAGACCGCACTTGCGACAAAACAAACTCAAACAACAATTCAACAGCACACTGCCACCTGGAAGGAACACCCGGCTTTATTTTCACAGCAACCGCGAACATGAACACAAAGGCGGACACGGCCATCAACAACGACCACAATACGGTATCAATATTAACATACGAAAAATCGACTATGGGAACATGGTGCCCAAAATCTTTCGAAGCCATACTCCGCAAGTGATGAACAATATACCCAGCTGGGGTTAAACTAGAATTATTCACGAAAAGCGCCAGGATCAAAAAACGACAAACGCCAAAGTTACCAGAAATAGCTATTTTATTCAATAACGATCGGTAACTTTATTGGTGTCAAGACAAGAAACTCGGGTTAAAAAATCATCCAACTGATCCAAGTTATCATACTGAATAGTCAGACGAAAAGAACCATTAGTAAGACATTGAACCGACACAGCAGCACACAACAAATCAGACAATCTTTCTTGCAAGTGATGCGCATCTGCACTCATTTTCCCCCGCTCATCACTCATTATACCAAATTTATTGCGATTATTAGTTGAACCATTAACAATGTTACGCACAACCGCTTCTGCTTGACGAACAGACAAATTTTTATCGATGATATGACGCGCAACTTCAAATTGATCCTCACTCGGCAAGGCCAATAGTGCACGTGCATGACCAACGTCGAAACATCCATCTTGTAGCAACTGAATAGCCCCCGGGTGAAGGGATAGTAGCCGTAATAAATTAGTTACAGCAGTGCGTGACCGTCCTATAGAATCTGATACCTGCTGGTGAGTCATCCCAAACTCATCCAGCAACCGCTTTATGGCCCGGGCCTGATCAATAGGAGTAAGTGATTCTCGCTGTACATTCTCAATAATGGCTAAAGGAAGCACCACAGAATCAGGAACATCTCTCACCACAATAGGAACGGTACCCATACCCGCCAACTTTGAGGCCCGCCATCTCCGCTCCCCTGCAATAATTTCGTAACAACTACCCTCCCTTGGTCTAACAACAATAGGATTCATGAGTCCATAAGCACGAATAGAAGTAGCCAATTCCTCCAAAGCATCTTGGTCAATAATCGTCCTGGGCTGATACTTTCCAGGCACTAAGCTTTCAATCGGACACTGAATAATTGACTCACTATCGGAATCACTATTAGAAAAACCCTCAGAGACAAAAGTTTCCTTAAAAAAACTCTCCAATCCTCTACCAAGACCTTTATGCTTCTTCATGAGCAACATCATCTTTACTGTAAAATTCAAACTGTGCTTGCTCTGTGCGACGAATCAACTCATCTGCACATGCCATGTAGGCACGAGAACCTCGAGCAGCTCGATCAAAAACAACACCCGGCAACCCATAACTGGGAGCCTCAGCCAACCTAACATTTCTCGGAATGACTGACTTAAAAACTTTTTCACCAAAATGATCACGGATCTGCGCTGCAACCTGTCTACAAAGAAGACTACGGTTGTCAAACATTGTAAGTATCAGTCCCTCAATATCTAGATCCTTATTGAAAGAATTTTTAATAGTACGCAATGTTCCTACCAACTCCGCCAACCCTCCAAGAGCGTAATATTCACATTGCATAGGAATAATAACACGATGAGCAGCACTCAACCCATTTAAGGTCAATAAACCTAAAGCAGGAGGACAATCCAAAAAAATGAAATCAAAATCATCTTGAACTTCCTGTAACACTTTTTGTAACAAGAGATGCCTTCTAGGAATCTTAGAAAATTCCAGTTCAAGAGCAGCCAAATCCCTGCAGGAAGCCAATATAGAAAAATTAACATGCTCATTAAAACTAATGGCTTCATTTATTGATACACGCTCACACAAAACATCGTAAATGCTTACATTAACAGGCTGCAATCCGGTTGCCATAGTTGCATTTGTCTGTGGATCAAGATCAACCACCAATGCTCTTAACCCACGAATAGCAATAGATGCTGCGAGATTCACAGTGGTAGTCGTTTTTCCAACACCACCCTTCTGATTCGAAACCGCAAACACCTTACCCATGATTTTTTTCCCGAAAACCTACTCTAAGCAAACAGCGACAGACTTGGCTTTCAACTAGCTTTATCTGCCAATTATTTAGTATGATAAACTCCGGAGGCAGTAGGTTTATTTCATCCTCAGGATACCTACCTTTCATGGCATACCACACATCCCCACTGCTAGATAAATGTCGAGAAGAGGAAACAAACTCAGCTAAAGAAGAAAATGCCCGAGATATAATTACTTCGTAGCTGTCATCTGAATGAAAGCAATCCAAACGCGACCTATGAACTTTAACATTGGACAACCCAAGCTCTGCAACAACCTGCGCCAAAAAAATGCAACGCCGTTCCTGAACATCCAAAAGGCAACAATTCATATCTGGTCGCATAATCGACAATGGAATACCGGGCAAACCAGCACCACTACCAACATCCAACAATGAATAAGAACCACAAGGCAAATAAGACAAAATAGACAAACTATCAACAATGTGCCTAATAACAATGTCGTCAAAAGACCTAACAGCGGTAAGATTATATACCTTATTCCACTCTAGTATGAGATTAACATATTCATAAAGTTGGCTGGCCTGATTTTCATCAGCAAAAACTCCCTGACGAAAAAGGGACTCCAAAACAAATTCAATCTTAGATACCACAGCAACGCCGCAAGTACGTACGCAAAAGTTGAATAGAAGCTGGAGTTACACCGGATAATCTAGATGCTTGACCTAAGGTCTCTGGACAAACTTGGCGAAGGACTTGCTTCACTTCTGACGATAACCCAGAGATCAAATCCAAATCTAGGTTTGATGGAATCTTTACTCTGTCGAAAAAATGCATTTTTTCGACATCTTTCTTTTGTCGATCAACATAACCAGCGTACTTGACACGTGCCTCCAGCGATCGCTTCCACGACGCAGGCCAAGAAACAACAGATGAACTTTCATCAAAAAAATCAGAGTACTCAAATTCTGGCCTTTTCAACAGCTGAAGTAGCGATGTATTTTTTTTTGAGTGTAAATTTTTACCCGCATCAGAATCAATCAACACACGTGACGATCGAAGACGATCTTCTTCCAAAACCAATGCCTCTTGCTTACGACAAAAGTAAGACCAATGATCGTTGGTAACCAAACCCATACGATAACCATCTTCAGTTAAGCGCTGATCAGCATTGTCCTCACGTAGCATCAACCTATACTCTGCTCGTGATGTAAACATTCTGTAGGGCTCAGAGACACCTCTAAAAACTAAATCATCAACCATAACACCAATATAAGCCTGATCTCTACGAGGAACCCAATACGATTTGCCTTTAACATATAACGCAGCATTAATACCGGCCAATAGGCCTTGCGCAGCAGCCTCCTCATACCCAGTAGTCCCATTAATCTGGCCAGCTAAAAATAGACCAGGCAATGATTTAGACTCCAAGTGCAAAAATAAATTTCTCGGATCCAAGTAATCATACTCTATGGCATACCCATATCGAACAATTTCAGCTTGCTCCAAACCAGATATGGAATGAATAATTTCATCTTGAAGTTCTCGGGGAAGGGATGTAGAAATGCCATTAGGATAGATCAAATCAGACGTCAAACCCTCGGGCTCAATAAAAACAGGATGACTTTCTTTTTCAGAAAAACGAAAAACTTTGTCTTCTATCGAAGGACAGTAACGAGGACCAACTCCCTCAATAGCACCAGAAAATACTGGAGACTTACTCCATCCAGCACGAACCACATCATGTGTTTTTTGATTAGTTTGCGCAATCCAACAACAACGCTGCTCTGGGTGAGAACAAAAAACACCCTGATCAGAAAACACAGGGGTAGGAAAATCCCCCCACTGCTCTACAAATTCGTCAAACCTAATCGTTTTTCCATTCAACCTTGGAGGAGTGCCTGTTTTCAAACGCCCAACGGACAAACCAATTTCACGTAACTGAACAGACAATTCATGGGACGACGGATCACCCACCCTACCGCCTTCAAACCTTTCATCCCCAATATGAATAACTCCACCCAAAAAAGTCCCAGTTGTCAAAATAACCACGTTAGACAATATTTCTTCAGAGCCACAAATAACACCAACACACCTGCCTCTAGAAATCGATAAGCGCGTAACTTGCCCAGACATAAATGTTAAAAAAGGATGATTAAGCACTACATCCCGCACTTCTTTCTGGTACAAAACCCGATCCACTTGGGCTCGAGTTGCCTGCACTGCCAACCCTTTGCTGCGATTTAGGACTCGAAACTGGATACCGGAACGATCAGCAGCTGCAGCCATCAATCCTCCTAGAGCATCTACCTCTTTCACCAAATGGCTCTTCCCAATCCCACCTATAGATGGATTACATGACATCCGACCAAGATCGCCCTCTCCCAATGTCAACAACAGTGTGTTAACACTCATTCGCGCACACGCCAAAGCCGCTTCCACACCAGCATGACCTGCACCAACAACAATAACCTGAAAACTGTGACACCCCATGTAACAATTACTCCTGAGTTACAACCGCAGGTGCACCGTGACAGTGCTTATACTTTCGTCCACTGCCACAGGGACACAATTGATTACGAGAAAATTTCTCTACCGGAAATTGATGATCATTCTGCAATGGTTGCTCACAAGAAACTATAGAAACCTTCATAAGCAAGTTAACAACATCCCGTCGAACGTTCTGTAACATTTGGTCGAACAACACAAACGCCTCCCGCTTATATTCTTGACGTGGATTTTTAGCTGCATACCCTCGCAAATGAATACCTTGCCTCAAATGATCTAATGCCGACAACAAATCCTTCCAATTGGTATCCAAAGATTGCAGCAACACCGACCGCTCTATATCAGCACGAACATCCTCAGGAACATCATCAAATCTCTTGGCGTACAACTTGCCAATCTCCTCCGTAATGTAAGATAGAAAATCTTTAGAAGTCCACTTAGAATTGCCTGAAAAAATTTCGCGAGAAGAACCCGTCCACGAAAGCTCAGACAAAAATCGATCCAAACCATCCCAATCCCAATATTGCTCCGTAGACTCCAATGGCACAAAAACATTAAAATTGTCAACGACGTACCCATCAATCATATTCCTAATTACTTCTGATGCCCCTTTTTCCAAAATCTCATTGCGCTGCTGGTAGACGATTCTCCTCTGCTCATTGGCAACATCATCGTACTCCAACAATTGCTTTCTAATATCAAAGTTACGCGCCTCAACTTTTCTCTGCGCTGACTCCAAGGAACGAGAAACCATAGAATGCTCTATTGCCTCACCTTTAGGAATATTCAATCGCTGCATAATTGCACGAACACGATCACCGGAAAAAATTCGCAATAATGGATCATCTAAAGATAGATAGAATCGAGACGAACCCGGATCCCCCTGTCTACCGGAACGACCACGAAGCTGATTATCAATACGACGAGATTCATGACGCTCCGTTCCAATAATATGCAAACCTCCAGCCTCAATTACTTTATCGTGCAATACCTGCCATTCTGAACGTAATTTCTCAAATTCACGTTGTTTATTTTTATTATCTCCATAGGAATCACTAGAAATAAGGTCCAACTTATGATTTATGTTGCCACCTAAAACTATATCAGTGCCTCGACCTGCCATATTAGTTGCAATAGTAATCACACCAGGACGTCCTGCTTGCTCAATAATCTCTGCTTCACTCTCATGTTGTTTCGCATTCAAAACCTGGTGTGGCAAACCATCTTTCTTCAGCATCATTGACAGGTACTCAGAATTTTCTATGGAAGTTGTACCAACCAAAACTGGCTGTCCCCTTTCATGACAATCCCGAATATCGGCTAAAATAGCCTGATACTTCTCCTCCATTGTCATGTAAATTTGGTCCATGCGATCATCGCGATTAACAGGTTTATGAGTAGGAATAACAACGGTTTCCAGGCCATAAATCTGGTGAAATTCATAGGCCTCAGTATCAGCCGTGCCAGTCATACCCGCCAATTTATCGTAAAGTCGAAAATAATTCTGAAAGGTTATAGAGGCCATCGTCTGATTTTCACTCTGTATCTGAACACCTTCCTTGGCCTCAATGGCCTGGTGAAGACTATCCGACCAACGACGACCCGGCATTAAACGCCCAGTAAATTCATCAACAATTACCACTTGACCTGACTGAACAACATACTGCTGATCTCTATGAAACAAGTGCTTTGCTCGCAAGGCAGCATTCAAATAGTGCATCAAACTAATGAAAGAAGGATTATATAAATTACTTCCTTCCGGCAAAAATCGAGCCGCAACCAAAAGACCCTCAGCTTTTTCTTGACCCTGCTCAGTGAGAAATACTTGATGATTCTTTTGATCAACTACAATATCCCCAGTAGTACCTACGTCACCACCACCTACGACATCACCACCTCCACTTTCATCACCCTCTTGTAAGATTAATTGATCTGCAACAGCTACCATTGAAACATACAAGTCAGAACAATCATCAGACTGACCAGAAATGATTAGCGGAGTTCTAGCTTCATCAATAAGAATGGAATCGACTTCATCTACAATCGCATAATTCAACTCTCGCTGAACCTTAGAATCCATGCTATAGACCATGTTGTCACGTAGATAATCAAAGCCAAATTCGTTGTTCGTTCCATAAACAATATCTTTTTTATAGACTTCCTTCTTTTCTTCCGTGGTCAATCCACTACAGTTGACACCAACGGTCAACCCCAAGAAAAGATACAGCTTCCCCATCCACGATGCATCGCGGCTGGCAAGATAATCATTAACTGTTACCACATGAACACCCCGTCCAGACAAAGCATTCAGGTAAGCAGCTAGAGTAGCAACCAGAGTCTTGCCCTCTCCCGTCCTCATCTCAGCAATCTTTCCTTGATGCAAAGCAATGCCGCCCATAAGCTGCACATCAAAGTGCCTCATGTTCAGCGTCCTACTGCTAGCTTCACTGCACAATAAAAAAGCCTCAAGCAAAAGACTATCCAGAGACTCACCATTATTATAACGATCGCGAAAAGAGGCAGTTAAGTCTGGAAAGTCAGAGTCCGCAAGCGTCCGGTATTTTTCCTCATACTGAGTCGCTTGTGACAAAAGCTGACGATAGCGGGAAATCACCCGATCATTCCTACTACCAAACACAGACCTCATAAGACGTTTCAGCATGAGTTACTCTTTTTTAAATTTAAAATAAAAAATGATTGCAGAATCACTTATGCCGATCAGACTTAAGCAGAAACAAACCTGGATCCTGCGGAACACCGTATTTTAACACTTCAAAATGCAAATGTGGCCCCGTAGAACGTCCCGTCATTCCAACCTGTGCCAAAATAGACCCGGACTTGACCACATCACCTACATGAACGGATATCTTTCCCAGATGTGCATACCTAGTAGTTAACCCATGGCCATGATCAACTTCCACGAAGTGCCCATAGCTACCGAAATTACCGGCGCGCTTAATCACACCGGGAGCCACCGACAGCACCTTGACACCAATCGGAGCCGCAAAATCGTATCCTGAGTGAAATAAACGCTTATGATTAATGGGATCTATACGCGGGCCATAGCCTGAAGTAATACGAAATTTATCAAGGGGAAATTGGTTGGGAACCAAAAGTCCCATGGCTCTTTGGCGAATGAGCATAGATTCAGCAACACTTAGTATGCTCTCATCTCTGCTAATCTCTAGTGACAGCCCATTCATAGCCTTCTGAATGTAGTGACTGGCCACCTGCAGCGAAGCCACTGCAGGTCCACCTTGCGCACTCTCCTTCAACCCATCTTGACCTGGGTTTAAAACAGGACCCGGAAATAGGACACCAAAACTATCCCGAAGTCTCTTCATTCTTAACTCCAAACTCACTAGCCTCTCTTCCAAAGAAGCAACTTCACGGAAGAGATGCATATGGACAGACTTCAGACCTCTAACATCTCCAACCAAAAAGGAGATAGAATAGCCAACTGACAAAAAAAAGCATGCAGACAAAACGAGAAATGCAATCCTAATAAAATTTTGATACGATGACGACTGCCGCTTGTCGGAACGACTTGACCTGTATGTAGTACCTGACCGAAACTGGTTCCCTACCACGAGCCCCCCTAAATTAGAGAAAAACACACATGACAAAAGAGGCAAACACATTCGGAAAAAAAATAGGAGACCTCATAGAGGGCCCACTGGGACCCGTTGTTCGTGACATCAACCTAACCCTGTCTGTACGGACAATCTATTCCAAACTCCCACCGCCATATCCAACCACTAGTAGCCACGTTGTCATTCTAAGAAACAAGCAGCTAATCATCCGTGCTAATAATTCAGCCGCTGCAACAAAACTAAGATTCGTTCGTGAAAGCCTAATCAACACACTAATGGAACACGGTATAATCGTCGAAGACGTGAAGATTCTACCACAGCCCAACTCTGGTCCAGTAAGGTCTTCCAGCTAATTTGACAAATAATTAGCAGACCGCGTCAGCATATAATAAAGGAATAATCAACTTCAGTAATGAGGCCCCCATGTTTCACGTAGCCCTATTTGAGCCAGAAATACCACACAACACTGGAAATATTATCAGACTGTGCGCCAACACTGGGTGCATTCTTCATTTAATTGGACCCCTTGGATTTGAGCTAAGCGACAAAAGCCTGAAAAGAGCCGGTCTTGATTATCATTCCCTGACTAAAATAATTACTTACTCTAAGTGGGAAAATTTTGAGTCGGAAATGAAAAGTTTCCAATGGATAGTATTTAGTACCAAAGGCAATAAGAACTATGACACAATGAGATACACCCCCAACTCAGTTCTAATATTTGGTCCGGAAACACGAGGACTACCGGCAGAAATAGTTAATACCTTCAACGACTGCCAACAGACTGCAAGAATCCCTATGACTAAAAATAGCCGCAGCATTAACCTATCAAATGCAGTAGCAATAGCCGTTTACGAAGCTTGGAGACAAAACAACTTCAACCACGACCACGGGTCATCAGCTCATTTACAGCATCCCTAGGCCGGATTTGCCCTCGCAATATTCCACAAACAGAACAAATAATTGGCATTTCTATGCCCAAATCTCTGGCGATTTGCTCCAAAGCGTACGATACTCCAACCCCCTCGGCAACCTGTCCCAATCGACTAAGGAACTGTTCAAAAGACTGTCCCATAGCAATAGCATGTCCTAAACGCCAATTTCGTGACAAATCACTGGTTGCGGTAAGAATCAAATCCCCCAATCCGGACAAACCATAAACCGTACTTTGTTCTCCTCCTAAAGCCAGAGATAACCTACTCATTTCCAACAAACCACGAGTAAGCAATGCAGCCCTTGCACTCGAACCTAAAGACAAACCATCACTAATCCCAGCAGCAATCGCCAATGAATTCTTGGCTGCCCCACACAACTCTACCCCCAATACATCTGTAGCCGTGTAAAAGCGCATAATCGAGGACGACAACATACCTGACAAATATTGAGCATATGACTCATCACTACAAGCCAAAACTAAAGCAACTGGCAACCCATAAACAACATCCCGAGCAAAACTCGGACCTGATAAAGTCAATGTCCTATCGGCACAAAACCCCACTTCCCTAGCAATTTGATGAGGCAACCTCCAAGTCTCTAGTTCAATACCCTTTGATCCAAGAATTACAGGCCCGCGGTAGTACTTAAACAGCTCCGACAACACGGGCCTACACCCTTGACTAGAAGCCATCATCATCACACAATCAAAAGCATCAGAAACATCAGCCATTACAGTAGTAGCAGAAACATTACTTCTAGTAATCTCTGAAAACAAATTAGGATGGCGGCCACTAAAATTTATGCTATCCACTACCTCTGCATGCCGTGACCACCAAGTCACAGCATGACCAGAAGCAGATAAGGATAACCCAACTGCTGTCCCCCAGGCACCAGCACCAAGAATTGCTATCTTCAATACACACCCCTTATTATCTCTTTCTCACACAGCCTCAAACTGCTTATTATTAGCACTCTTGCGCTGTTCAAAAAGCGCCTGAAAATTAACAGGAGACATGTATACTGGCGGAAATCCTGCTTTTGTAGAAAGGTCAGTCACAGATTCACGAAGATATGGAAAAACTATGTTCGGACAATCAACCCCGAGAATAGCATCGATGTAGTTACCAGGAATGTTTTTAAGCTGAAAAATACCGGCCTGTGTCACCTCAATAATAAACAAAACCTTCTCAGCTGCAGAAGCTTTAACACTAACAGAAACCGTTACTTCAAAAATGGAGTTTTCTATATTTTTATGGTTGCAATCCAACTCAAGCTCAACTTGCGGAGACTGTCTCTCAAGAAAGATAGAAGGAGAAAGTGGAACCTCCAATGACGAATCCTTAATGTAAATCTTCTCGATAGAAAACACCGCTTGTTTTTCCTGACCCTGACTAGAATTATCCATAGGGCTCCACCACCTTTCATTTTCAATAAAAAACTAAAAAATCTAATCGGAAGACAGCAATCTGCCTAGCTCACCGCTAGCCGCCGCAGTAGACAAAGCATCTGCACCACCAACATGCTGTCCGTTAATAAAAACCTGAGGAACAGACCTTTGAGATGAGCGACTAAGCATTTCCTCTAGATTGTCCGGATCCTCATCAACATAAATGTAGCGAATAGAGTCACACCCATTATCCCGTAACAATCGCTCCGCTCTATCACAGTAAGGACAAAAACCTTTCTTACGCTTGTACATTTCCACAATAGCCACAATTACCTCCTGCCGTGCTTATCAATGTATTTAACGGGCAAACAAGAAGCCACCCAAGCATCAATTCCCCCTAGAAGATAGTAAGCAGATACGCCTCCCTTTTTCAAGGAACGCACCTGCACCCCAGATCGTTTTCCATCTCGACAAATCAAAACAACAGATTTGTCACTAGAAATATTTGGCATAGAGTCAGCAGAAAATTTTTCGTAAGTAATGTGGCGAGAACCTTTAATTTCACCATTCAACAACCTCTCTTCCTCTTGCCTCAGATCAATAAGAACAGCCTTACCTTTATTAATCATAACAACAAGTTGTTCCGGATCAATACCGGCACAACCAAACCACCCATTTAGATCACCAAAAATTATCAATAACAGCCCGGCAGCACTGAGAATAGCCGTGCCAGACAACACCCAATGGTGCAATAAAAAATCTACTAACACGGACACAACACTACTCTCCCAGTAGAAAACACACGGCACAATGCTACAACAAAAATACGTGATTAGCGATTACCATGCGCTTATAAAATAAAAAAATTTATTGCGATAACAGCACTAACTGGACAAAATAACATGCTTGCTATTTTTAAAGGACCATGAATGTACCGTCTAGTTCTGCTGCGCCACGGCGAGAGCTTATGGAATAATCTCAATTTATTCACAGGTTGGTACGATAGTGACTTATCCGATGTCGGAAGGGAACAAGCATTCAATGCCGGAAAAAAAATAAGGCAATCTGGAATTACATGCGACATCGTGCTCACATCCGTACTATCACGGGCCATTCGCACGGCGTGGCTGGCATTAGATGGCATGGGAAACATAACCCTACCCGTTTACCACCACTGGCACCTCAATGAAAGACACTATGGAGCACTGCAAGGAATGAACAAAGATGAGGCAAGGCAACAGTTTGGCAAGGATCAGGTTCATCTATGGAGGCGAAGCTACCGCGCGGCACCACCACCACTAGCAGACAATGACCTGAGACACCCCAAGTGGGACCAGAGGTACAAAAGTATTGCCGCTCAAGATCTACCAGGGACAGAGTCACTAGCAGATACCTACAAAAGGACTATCCCCTTCTTTCAGTGTCAAATAGCACCACTTTTACGCCTAAACAAAACGGTTATGATTAGCGCCCACGGAAATTCCCTGAGGACCATAACAAAATACTTGTTAAACATATCAGACCAGCAAATATCCAACGTCAATATACCAAACGCCGCACCGATAATGTACGAGCTGGATGAAAATCTAAATTTCTACAGGAAATACGAACTATAAGCATGGTGCCGACTATCTGATTTGAACAGATGACCTACCGCTTACAAGGCGGTTGCTCTACCACTGAGCTAAGCCGGCTAAAAAATTTACTTGACGACCCTAAGATGACCTACCTTGCCTACCGCAGAAGGACCATCTTTAGGTTTTTCCGGTTCCGGATCATCTTCTGGATCAAAATTGACACCTCTACCATTTTCTCTAGCATAAATGGCAACAACCCTTGAAACGGGAAAGATCATGTCCGTAGCTACACCACTAAAGCGCGTAGTGACTTCAATCCAAACCGGACCAATTTTGCAATTTGGTGCTGCACGGGGAGAGATATTAAGTGTCATCAAACCAGCAACAACATGCTGCTTAGGAAAAACACAGGCAGGAGAATCGGCAACCGTCAAGAAAGGCGTAAACCCGGAATCAACACACCAGTCGAATATAGCACGAACCAGATATGGACGATCAGAGGGGATATCGTTATTACTCATTACTTCCTCATTATCTTTTCCTGAGAAGTCAAAGCCTCGATAAATCCATTTCGACTAAATATCCTCTCAGAGTACTTCATAATAGGTGCCGCTTCCTTACCAAGCTCAACGCCATAATAGTCCAAGCGCCACAATAATGGAGCCATAGCAACATCAAGCATGGAAAAATCATCTCCCAATATGTACTTATTCTTGGAAAAAATAGAAGACATCGCTAAAAGCCTATCTGCAACCTCTTGCTTAGCCTCAACATCACCCTTTTCCAAGGCAGGAATGTGAGAAAAAATCTCCTTTTCAAAAGTAAATAAAAGCAACCTTACGCGAGCACACAAAACAGGATCAGGTGGCATCAACTGTGGATGCGGAAAACGGGCATCAATATACTCATTAATCACATTAGAAACATACAAAATCAAATCACGCTCTACAAGAATAGGAAGATCACCATATGGATTCATCTTCAATATTTCTGGGGAACGCGACAAAGGATCAACATCTATTATCTCAAAATCCATACCCTTCTCAAACAGAACAATCCTACATCTCTGGCTGAGAGGACAAGTAGCACCCGAATACAAGCGCATCATAGACAAACATTCCCTAAGTTAAAAGCGAATAATCTTACAACAAGTATACTAATCAACATCACTCCAAAAGTCAGATTTAAGTGCATAGAGGAGACCTGAAAGAATTAACAGCCAAGTTATAAAAAAGAACCCTATAGACTCCCTCTCTTCAAGCTTAGGTTCCGCTATGTAGGACAAAAAGCTAACCAAATCTGTAATCAAGTTATCGTACTTAACGGGAGTTACCAACCCACCCTTATACTCACCCCAAATTGTCCTATGGTACGGAGAATAATTAACCCCCGGTAAACTCTCGACCGTCTCCTTATGAGAACCATCTCCAGGATATGTCTTAATAAGGCGTTTGTACCCTGACAAATTCCCAGAATCATCATGAATTTCTCTAACTTCTTCAAAAGTAACGGACCTAACACCACCCAAATCATGGAATATATTAGGCATATTCACACTGGGGAAGGCAACATTATTCCAACCATTAGGACGATCATTATCCCTGTAAAAACTCCTAAGATAGGTATAAACCCAATCAACCCCGCGAGAACGAGCAACCCAAGATAAGTCAGGAGGAATAACACCAAACCATTTTTCAGCATCAGAATGATTCATAGACGAAATCAAAAAATCACTAATCTTCCTGTCCGGTGCTAGATATGTCAAAATCTCTTCTTTTTTTAAACCTATCTTCTGGAGACCAGCATAACGAAAGCCAGAGGCACTATGACAACCCATGCAATAATTTACGAAAGTACGTGCACCCCTCTGAAGATTCACTGGATTCAAAGATATCCGCGCCCTATCTAATGCTACGCCATCCTCTTCAGAAAAACCCACAACAGGAACCATAAAAGCTAGCAAAAAAACCATTATTCTACTGTACATTAACTTCTCTCAGTCGGTTACTCGTGTGGGAACCGACTTAAAACGACCTTTGCGACTCCACCACGGCATCAGAAAGAAAAAGGATAGATATCCTAACGAAAGCACCTGAGAAACAACTTGACTCACTGGATTAGGTGGCTGTACACCCAAAAATCCCAGTGCAAAAAACGAAAAAACAAAGAGAAAATAAAGCAGCATGTGCCATGAAGGACGGTAACGAATAGATCTAACAGGAGAACAATCTAGCCATGGCAGAAAAAACAATATTATTACCGACACCCCCATTAAGAGCACTCCCCAAAATTTAGCATCAACATACTTAAAACCCACAAGCATAGCAACCCATATAGCAACCACAATAAAACGGGAAATAAAACTACCAAGCAACCTCCAGGACAAAACGATGTAAACCAAACCGGCAACCGCCACTCTCCACAAAAAATCGGTGGTAGTTGCTCTCAATATGGAATAAAAAGGAGTAAAGTACCAAACGGGAGCTATATGTGGCGGCGTTTGCATAGGATTAGCAGGAATAAAATTGTTAGCCTCTAAGAAGTACCCCCCCATCTCAGGAACAAAAAACACAACCAGAAAAAATATGATTAAAAACACAGCAGCACCGAACAAATCCTTTACTGTGTAGTAAGGATGGAACGGAATCCCATCAAGAGGAAGACCTTTATCATCCTTACAGTTCTTGATCTCCACTCCATCTGGGTTATTAGACCCCACTTCATGCAGAGCTGCCAAATGCGCGATCACCAGACCAATAAGCACCAACGGAATAGCAATTACATGAAATGAAAAAAACCTATTCAAAGTTGCATCACCAATCACGTAATCACCACGGATCCAAAGTGACAAATCATCACCGATCAAGGGAATAGCAGAAAACAAGTTAACAATAACCTGAGCACCCCAATAAGACATTTGCCCCCACGGCAGCAAATACCCGAAAAAAGCTTCCGCCATCAAGCACAAAAAAATCAGTGAACCAAAGATCCAAATCAACTCCCGAGGCTCACGATAGGAGCCGTAAAGAAGACCTCGAAACATATGGCAATAAACCACCACAAAAAACATGGACGCACCAGTGGAGTGCATATACCTTATAAGCCAACCAAAAGGCACCTCCCGCATGATGTAGTCAACACTAGCAAAAGCCCTAGGAATACCAGCAAAATTCAAAGAGGCATCTGGTTTGTAATGCATAACCAAAAAAATTCCAGTGATTACCTGGATCGCAAGAACAACTAATGCCAAAGAACCGAAAAAATACCAAAAATTAAAATTCTTAGGAGCATAATAGCCAGTCAAATGCTTCTTAACGAAAGAAGCCACCGGCAACCTTCTGTTGATCCAAGAAGAAAAACCCACCCGATCATCAGACCCATTCAAAGCCATAAGCTAACTTCCTTTCTCACCAGGACCGACGCCAACAACAATAGTTTTATCATTCTTATAGTGATGCGGGGGAATTTGCAAATTATCAGGAGCCGGTTGATTAACGAATACCCGTCCCGCCAAATCATACGTCGACCCATGACAAGGGCACAAAAACCCACCCATCCAATCATCAGGAAGAGAGGGCTGCGGACCTTCCTGAAAACGAGGAGAGGGAATACAACCTAAATGAGTACAAATACCGATAACCACCAAATACTCGGGATTAATGGAGCGATACTCATTAAGACAGTACGCAGGAGTAAATTCCTCCCCATGACGCAACGACTTCGGGTCTTCCAACAATCCCTCCAGCTTACCGAGAGTATCCAGCATCTTCTGATCCCTTCTCAAGATCCAAATTGGCTTTCCTCTCCATTCAAATGTGACCATATCCCCATAAGCAAGAGAAGAAATATCGGCCTCAACCGGAGCACCTGCCAAACGTGCTCTATCAGAGGGAGACAAAGACGCGGCAAAAGGAACAACACAAGCAACACCAGTAGCCGCACCAGCGGCAGAAACAATCGCAATCAGACGACGTCTTCGCTTATCGACAGCATCATGATCGTCAGACATATCACCCATAACTCAGTGAGCCTCTCAGTACTAATAATAAAACAGGGAATTCTACCGTTTTCAAGACAAACAGAGAAGTCCCTCCTCAGGATATTACACAGGATTATCAAGATCCGAATACCTGTGAGACAAACCAAACGTAGATGCCAACAGTTCGCTCAAAGCCTGTACTCCATACCGTTCAGTTGCATGATGACCCGCTGCAACATAAGCAACACCGGTCTCCATTGCAAGATGGTAAACAAACTCTGACACCTCTCCCGTTACAAAAGCATCCACACCTAAAGAAACAGCATCCTTAAAGTAACTTTGACCTGCACCTGTAATCCATGCAACTCTTCTGATGAGCTTACTGTCATCAGAACATAGAAGCAACGGCTGACGATTTAGCACTTGCCCAATATGCTTAGAAAAATCAGAGGCTAAAAGTGGGTGTTCTAGTGAACCAATGAACCCCAACTGATGTCTCCCAAAAGTAACACCATCCCAACGCCAGCCCATAAGTCGCGCCAAACAAAAATTATTACCAAGAGTTGGATGAGCATCTAGAGGAAGATGATAGGCTAAAACTCCAATATCGTGCTCTAACAAAACTGCAACCCTATCTTTAGTAGTACCAGTCATAGCAAAAGGATCAGAAAACCAAAAAAGACCATGGTGGACAATAATCACGTCGGCGCCGAAATTAACTGCTCGATTGATCAGAGATAACGAAGCAGTAACACCGGAAAAGATCTTCTTAACATCACGATCGGTGGAAACATGTACACCATTAATGCAATAGTCATAGGAAAAATCCTTAACCTGGAGTAATTCATCTGTGTAGTCAACTAAAGCTGAAAAATCCATGAAAACAATCTTTCTATAGCCAGTTATTCGTCATGCCACCCGCCCAAGAAACCAAAATCTGAAACTAATTTCTCACAAAACCTGCAAGCACCAAAAATACTACCAGCAACCACCAGCAGAGAAAGTAACACCTTACATAGTCAGTATAATTTGGGCAATTTAACGCACCCCTGCAAAAAAACACACCAAACACTGCAGCTCAGAAAACAAGCACCTGATCATCAACAAGAAGAAGACCCAAGATTACGCCGAGTCAACACCAGCTTAACCAATACTATTCCCAACTCATACAAAACACACAATGGAATTGCGAGCAAGAACTGAGATAAAACATCAGGAGGAGATAAAACAGCAGCAACGATAAAAGACAAAACAACGGCGTATCGCCTATAAGCAACATAGCTGCTCTCATCGAAATATCCCAAGTAAGAGAAAATAAGCATCACAACCGGCAGCTCGAAACAACAGCCAAAAGACAAGAAACAAGAGTAAATAAAATCCCAGTACTGATCAACATCAGTCATCAATACCAGATCAGGAGGTACAGATTTGTGCACAAAAACAAACAATAAAGGAAATACAATAAAATAGACGAATAGCATGCCCAGCAAAAACAGGATATAACCAACAGAAACCACAAAAACGGTCAGTCTTCGCTCATGCTTGTACAGAGCAGGTCTAACAAAAGCCCATAACTGCCATAAAAAAAAAGGCATAGCAAAAACAAACGACAGAAACGCCGTCATTTTTATAGGTACCCAAAAAGATGACATAACAGAAACAGAAACTAAATTACCACTAGGAGATAATTTCAGCATCGGATGGGATAATAATAAATATACACCCTCACGAAAGTTAAAAATTGACAAAAATACTACGAAAAAAACAGCCAAGCAATAAAAAACTCGTAACCGCAACTCTGCAATGTACGGAATAAACCCATTATTCATCTTTGCCACATGGATATCCATCCTCAGCCTGGCCTTCTCTCATTCTCCTCAAATCACTCTGGTGCATCTCTTGCTCTAAATCAAAACGCAAGCGATTCAACACAGAAACCACACGACCCCAGACGAAACCCAGGGTACGTAAAACTCGAGGAAGACGGTCCGGGCCTAAAACAAGCAGAGCAACGAAAAAAATGACCAATATTTCCGAGAAACTTACGCCAAACATAATCGCAACTAAACTTTATTATCTTTGTCAGAAGAATGAGGACCTTCCTTCTCAGAGGGAAAGTTATCATTTAACCCTTCTTTGAACTGACGAACAGCTATACCCAAATCCTTACCCATGTTACGCAACCTGTCTGTGCCAAAAAGCAAACCTATCACTAACAGTACAAGCAACCAATGAAAAATACTCATAGAACCCATCACAGCCTCCTATAAACTACTTAACCGCCCATCGCCTAAGGGCAAGAGGATCTGGACCACCCAAGATATGCCCGTGAAGATGCATAACCTCCTGACAACCAATGCGCCCAGTATTGAAAACAAACCTAAATCCATCTGGAGATCCGTGCTCAGTAGCCAATTTTCCTGCCAACAACAACATATGAGATAAAACACCAGCATGATGACTGTCGACCACAGCCAAAGATTCTATGTGATCACGAGAAACAACCAACAAGTGAAGTGGAGCAGCAGGACGAATATCATGAAAGCAGATTACCATATCATCACGATGCACCACCTTCGCAGGAACTTGACCCCTCAAAATTTGACAAAAAACACAATCGTCAGAAGTCGACATAATAGGTTACTCCCGTTATTAGCTACAAACACCGGCAGAAACTGCCTGTACATCCGCATGATAAGACGATCTCACTAGCGGACCGCACGCCGCATGAGTAAACCCTAAAGAATAAGCTACTTTTTCCATCTCGAAAAATTCATCAGGAGAGACATACCTATCCACAGACAAATGATATTCAGATGGCTGCAAATACTGACCTAAGGTTAGCATTTTGACCCCATGAGACCTTAAATCACGCATAACTTGGTGAATTTCTTCATTAGTTTCACCACACCCAAGCATTAGCCCAGACTTTGTCGGTACATTAGGATTAACCTCAGCAAATCGCTTCAAAAGACTAAGAGAGTGCTGATAATCGGCACCTGGCCTCACTTTCTTGTAAAGACGAGGAACTGTCTCTAAATTATGATTCATAACATCGGGCATACTATCAGTCAAAGCAGCTACTGCCTTATCCAAGCGACCACGAAAATCCGGCACCAACAACTCAATTCTAGCAGAAGAAGAACGACGAATATGGTTTACTACCTCTGCAAAATGAGCAGCCCCACCGTCACGCAAATCGTCACGATCAACGGAAGTTATCACTACATAGCTCAAGCTCAAATGGGAAACTGCCTGAGCAATCTTCTGCGGCTCCTCTACATCAAGAGGATCTGGACGCCCATGACCAACATCACAGAAGGGACATCGACGCGTACACTTATCCCCCATTATCATGAAAGTAGCAGTCCCTTTACCAAAACACTCGCCTATGTTGGGACAAGACCCCTCCTCGCACACAGTATGCAAATTATGCTCTCGCAAAAGTTTCTTTATTTCATAGAATCGAGAATCAACACTAGGGGCTTTTACACGCAACCACTTCGGTTTAGGTTTAAAAACCCTTCCCTCTGCAGGAATTACCTTGATTGGTATCCTGGCTGTCTTAAGTTGCCCTTTTTGCTTTTGCGTAGGATCAATACGATCAGCTGCCACAATACCCCCCTTGCTTCGCCAAACAATCAGTCAAAGCCTTGATAATAGCACTCGGCACATCTGAAATCGTTACATTGGGCTTTATGTCCACAAGCTGAGTCATCCTCAACCCTCGATCGCCGCATGGATTAATAGCTGAAAACGGGGCCAAATCCATATCAACATTAATCGCAATACCGTGATAAGACCAGCCCTTATGAAACCTAAACCCCAATGATACCAGTTTTGAATCAGAAACATAAATACCTGGATAACCATTCCTTAAATGCGCATCAATACCTTTGGAACGAAAAAATACAACCAATACTTCCTCTATACAAGACACAAATAAACGGGGACTAGAAGAAAAAAGTCTACGAACATCAACTAGTAAGTATAAGACCAATTGTCCAGGTCCATGGTATGTAACCTGCCCACCTCGATCAGCAAAAACAAACGGTATTTTCCGGTATAACATCCCAAGAGAAGAAAAATGTTCTGGAGAAGCTGAAAACCCGACGGTAAAAACCGGAGGATGCTCAACCACCCAAAGCTGAGGAATAGATCCCGAAGAAGATGACAAAAATTTTACCTCTTCTACCATGGCAACAAAGCAACGGTCATACTGCACCAAACCAATATTTCTAACCAAACAATGGTTACAAAAATAACTGGTAGATTTGCCTACCAACAACTCAACTCGATCAGCAACAAGCTTTGCATCCAATGCCATAAGTCAATTAGTAACCTCTAATTTAGATAACTTAGCCGACAAAAGTTTCGATCCATGCTGTTCAAAACTAACCCTGACATAAACATCGTCACTGCAACCTTCAACTGCCGTAATACATCCTCTGCCAAAATGCTGGTGATTGACCATTTGACCGACATGGTAAGCACAAGAACGAGACCTACTGCTAGGAGCTTGAACCCCCCCCCGGGAAAATCGTTTCAACGAAACACCATCAGTACGTGAAGATTTACCGTAAGGATAATCAATTATATTCAAGCCTGGAATTTCCTCTATAAACTGGGATGGATAACAGATGGCAGGCTCAGATCTAGAATACATTCGCCGCTCCCGACAAAAGCTGAAAAATAATTCTCGCTTAGCCCTTGTCATTGCCACATACATTAACCGCCGTTCCTCCTCCAAACTTTTCTCTTCATCTTTATCCCAACGGTCACTTGGAAACAGACCTTGCTCAAGCCCAACAATAAAAACACTATCGAACTCCAAACCTTTTGACATGTGAATAGTCATCAAACTAACTTTATCAGTCCCATCATCAGAAACAGATGTTTCAAGCGCAACAGATGAAAGAAAGGCAGCTAAAACGGCACGAGGATCATCCTCAGAGTCTCTTTCTAAAATATACTCCTTCTCGAACGATTCCAACGACAATAAAAATTGATCCAAATTTTCTCTCCTATCATCCTGTTCTGATGCGGGAAAAGAAGAAAGCAAAGCCGTCTCTTCAATGACAAAAGATACATAATCTAGCAAAGACATTGTACTACTTGCTTCTATAAGACGTTTCATAAGCTGGTAGAAAAATTGCACAGGCTTGCATTTTGCTCCGCTATAATTCTCTGTTACAGCCAATAGTGACTTATTACTTTGAATGGACCTAGCTTGAATATCAGAAACAGTTTGAGGACCTATTCCCCTTAATGGAACATTAACTATTCGTAAAAATGACATGCTGTCACTCTCATTGATCACCAACCTAAGGTAGGCCATAACATGCTTCACCTCCGCACGATCAAAGAACCTTGCCCCACCTACAACCCTAAAAGGTATATTTGCAGAAAATAATGCCTGCTCGATACATCTTGATTGAGCATTAGTCCGATAAAGTACAGCTATGTCAGATAATGATCCCCCTCGCCCAACAATACGGTTTATGGTTTCAGTTAACCAAACTGCTTCGTAATAATCGTTAAGAGCACGGCAAACAGTGATAACGCCATTCTTACAATTATCGGTCCATAAATTCTTTCCCAAGCGATGAGAGTTATTTGCAATCAATTTATTAGAAGCATCTAATATGTAACTAACAGATCTATAATTTTGTTCTAAGCGGATTACTTTACTGACATTAAAGTCTTGCTGAAAAGCATGTATGTTGTCTACTGTAGCTCCACGAAAAGAATATATAGATTGATCATCATCCCCCACGGCAAAAACGGACCGGCAATTATTTGTTCCATGACCTGCAATCGCCTTCAACCAACGATACTGTAGTAAATTTGTATCTTGAAACTCATCTATTAAAATAAATGAGAATTTATCAATTACTTGCTGACGTAAATCAGCACAATTCATCAAAACTTCATAACTACGCAATATTAGTTCGGAAAAATCAACTAACATTTCACTTGCACAAATTTGCTCATAGCGATCATATATAAAACTAATTTTTTGATAAAAGAAATTATCATTAGAGATATCGGAATATCTCTGTGCTCTCTGCTTAGAATGATTAATAAAATTTGCAACTTGAACTGGAGGATAAAGTACCGGATCCTTACCTTCCTCCTTTAAGATTCGCTTTATTAAAGAAATCTGATCAGCTGAATCTAAAATCTGAAATGTTGATGTCAACCCAGCTTCATGGTAGTACTGTCTGAGAAAACGCAAACAAATACCATGAAAAGTACCAAGCCACATGCGACTAACCAATGTATTGCCAGGCAAGGTATCTGATACTCTCTTTACCATTTCCTTTGCTGCTTTGTTTGTAAAGGTTACCGCTAAAACTTGATATGGATGACATCTTTTGGTTTCAATCAGCCAAGCTAACCTAGAAGTCAAGACCTTTGTTTTACCACTACCTGCGCCTGCCAAAACGAGAAGCGACCCATTATCCCAAGAAACAGCCTCCCTTTGCTGTAAATTGAGTCCATCTAAGTACGACATAACAATCTCCGATTGACTCTACTACTATCGATCTCGCATTAAAAATAGACCTGTCCATAAAAGATCATCCCATGGATAACCGGGTACAATTCCCTTATGTTTTTTATCAATAAAATTCAAGCAAGAAAGCGCCTGCACAATATCACTTTCTACCAATAATTTTATAGCTTTGATAAAAAACGAACGACGCTCTCCAAATATTTTCCTCTTCTGAAAAAATGAATCCTCCTGCTTAGGAGTAAGCGGAGATTCGCTATGATAAGCACAACACACCCGAAGATCCTGGGACAACCGCCACACAATCAAAGATATTAAAGATTCATCACTGGCACTCAAGTAATTCAATATACGAACAAATCTTTCGCGATCACGAGAAAAAACTGCCTGGATACAATCGTCAACCCCATACCTAGTAGTTGAAAAAATATTTTCTTGAATATAATCGGCAGTAATAATTTTTTGCGATGCCTGCTGGAGAATAATCTGCTCCAAAGCTTGATAAACACCACAAGCATTTCCTTCGAAAAAGGTAGATAAAAACTCAGTAACCTCAGGAGAAAACTTTATTCCCTTAGATAACAAAAGATCATTAATCCAAGCTATAAAGTGATCTGGAGATGGATAAATACAAGAAAAAAAACAAATCTCATCCCCCTTACAACCAGCAACAAACCAAGCACTCTTCTTATCCTGCCAGGATAAGTTTTCTAGGATTAGCACAAAAAAATCACCATGCCTATAGCAAGAAATAAACTTCAACAATCCCTCAACTTGCGAAGGATTGCATAGAATTTCAAACAATCTGGAAGAAGAAAATAAGGAACTATTACGCAATACTGATTTTAATTCATCATATCTATTGTTTTTTCTACAATCAAAAACCAGGCGCTCCCCAAACTCACATCGATCCCGGAAAGACCTCCTGATCTCATCCATAATCTGTGCTCTAAAAAACTCTTCATCACCGAAAACAACAGAACAGCTAGTAATTTCCCTCCGTTGAAAAAAACTAATGAACTTCGCTGATTCTATGAGCACCAGTTTATTTCTCCATCTTTATTCAGCAACAATATTCACCAATCTGCTTGGAACAACCAAAATACGCTTAACCGTCTTGCCTTCAAGAGCAGCAACTACCCTATCTTGAGACAAAGCCAGGGATTTTACACTTTCCTCGGAAAGATTTTCATCTACAGTAATTACTGCCCTATTTTTGCTATTAACTTGCACTACTAATGATACCTGTTTACATACAAAAGCAGACTCATCAACTTCAGGATATTGCTGCTCAAAGATACTTGAAGATGGAACTAATGCTGACCACAGTACGGACGTAATGTGAGGCACTATAGGATGGGCCATAATTATAATTGCCTGCAGTGCCTCTTGAATAACCGAACGGTAGTCTCCATCAGCATCATCCCGTATGGCATTGGAAACAGAATTGGTAACTGTCATTAGTGCTGAAACCACCGTATTCAACTGCATCCGTTCTTCATACTCATTAGCCACTTTTTTCAATGTTTGGTGAACTTGTAGCCGCAACTCCATTAAACTACCTGTGAGCCCAACAGAAGAAGTACAAGGCAAAACAAAACCTGCCTTAGCATGCCTAATACATAAGGACCAAAGCTTCTTAAGATAACGCAACGAACCCTCGATAGCACGATCATCCCAAGCTAAATTCTGATCAGGAGGTGCTGCGAAAATCATGAAAAGCCTAACTGTATCTACACCGTAACGATCAACTACTTTCTGAGGATCAACTCCATTATTTTTTGATTTTGACATTTTCTGAACACCATCACAAAAAACTGGCTCTCCATTAATCTTAGAGGTCAAAACACGGGTTTGACCTCTAATCGATGATAAAACATCATCACCATTAACCCAACACTTCTTATCAGATTCGTCTTTCTGATAATAAACCTCTGCCGTAACCATCCCTTGGGTCAACAAACGACGAAATGGTTCACTGCAAGAAATCAATCCCAAGTCTCTAAGGGCTTTTGTGAAAAATCTAGCATACAGTAGGTGCATAACCGCATGTTCTATGCCACCTATATACTGATCAATGCCACCATTTTTCAACCAATAATCAACACGTTGATCAAACAATTGTTGAGTATTATCTGCGCAGCAGTACCTCAAAAAATACCAGGACGATTCAACAAACGTATCAAGCGTATCGGTTTCACGCTTAGCCAATTTGCCACACTTAGGGCAATTCACCCGCTGCCAATCATGAGCATGAAACAGAGAAAAATGACCCGCCATATCCTCCTGCGCAGGCAACAACAAAGGCAAATCATCATCTGGAAGAAGAACCGAACCGCAATCAAAACAATGGACAACCGGAATAGGACAGCCCCAATAACGCTGACGAGAAATACCCCAATCCCTTAATCTATAGCGAGTCCTAACTGCACCCTTGTGCAACCCGACCAAAACTTCACTAATTTTATCCGCAGCTTCATCGGATGATAACCCATCAAAATCAGATGAATTTATCAGAACACCCTTTTGAGAAAAACTCTTTTGCCAAGAAGAACCAAGGCTTACAGGAGCATTTATGACAGAAATACACGGCAACTGATAACACTGTGCAAAATGAAAATCACGCTCATCATGAGCCGGGACCCCCATAACAGCACCACTTCCGTAACCAGACAGCACATAATTTGCAACCCAAACAGGTACTTTTTCTCCTGTTAGTGGATGAATAGCAAAAACACCAGTATTGATCCCTCTTTTCTCCTGAATTACATGTGCATACTCAGACGTACCAGAAAAATTACCCTCCGCTTCAACAAAACTACGAATACCATCAGAGGTCTTAAGCAACTGCAAGGTAAGCTCATGATCAATCGATAGAGCAATATAAGTTACGCCAAAAATAGTATCTACGCGAGAGGTAAATACAGTTATAGGCCTGTCATAACCATCAACCCAAAAATCTACATCAACGCCACGAGAACGCCCAATCCAATTTCTTTGCATGACCTTAACCTGCTCTGGCCACATCAAATCATCCAGACCTTCTAACAGCTCATCAGCATACTGAGAAATTTTAAAGTAATACATGGGCATATTACGCCGTTCAACAACAGCTCCAGAACGCCACCCACGCCCATCAATAACCTGTTCATTGGCTAAAACTGTTTGATCTACAGGATCCCAGTTTACAACTCCATCTGCACGATAAATCAATCCTTTTTCCCAAAAGCGACGAAATAACCACTGCTCCCACCTGTAATAATCAGGAGAACAAGTAGCAAACTCTCTGCTCCAGTCTATAGAAAATCCAAAAGAAATAAGCTGTGTACGCATAGCAGATATATTGCTATACGTCCACTCCTTAGCTGATAAGTGGTGGTCCTTAGCTGCATTTTCTGCTGGCAACCCGAAAGCATCCCAACCCATAGGCTGCATAACACTAAAACCACGCAATCTACGATACCGGCTTAGCACATCACCAATGGTATAGTTACGAAAGTGCCCCATATGAAGACGCCCAGACGGATAGGGCAGCATAGACAAGCAGTAATACTTTGGATAATCATCACTTTCAGTAGCAACATACGAAACCTTATCGAAAAGGTCTCGTGCCTTCTTCTCTACCTCATAAGGATTGTAAATAAGATCTAAATCTTCGCTCATAACCACCATTACTCAAAAAATCCTGCGTCCACCTGAAACAAACTCTCTGGATAATCGCAGCTAGTAGAACCATGGTAAATCAACAAAACAACCCTATCCTTGTCTTCCAAAACGAACGATTGCTCAAAAAACAAAGAGACAGATCCCCTGATCACACCACAAATTACAACCCCTTGGGGTAACCTTAAGTCTTGCAGTTTCCTCCCAACAACCCTAGAGTGCTTAGAATCGCCATGAATAACTATTTCAAGAACCTCCGCCCCTGCAAATTTTAGGGCATATACACCTCTTACATCACCCAAACGCAAAAACCCCATTATTTTAGAAGAAACAATTGAGGAATGTGATAAATCAAAATCCACACTTTTCGTATCCAAAAAATCCTGATAATCACTATGCTGAGTAAGCAATAGCGTCTTTTTAGCTCCCATTTTTTTTGCCATAAAAGATGACATCATATTAACTTTATCATCAGGACCAACTGCCAAAAAGAGATCTACTTTCTCAACTCCCTCTTCCCGTAAAACAAAAGGATCAGAAACATCCGCACTCAAAACCAAAATATTTCCTAAATCGTTAAGAAGTAACCCATAGCGAGACCTGTCCATCTCAAATAAGCAAACATCATGAGAATCCTGTAGGCTTTTAGCGATCTTAAATCCCACGTCATAACCACTATTTAACATGATTCTCTTGATCGGAACGTGATACGGAGAAACCTGTTTTAAAAAATCTCCCAATGCCTTGGGCATGGACAAAACAAGAATATGATCGTAGGGCAAAACTCTTGTTTCTTCAGTATTAAGAAAAATACGACCAGATCTTGACAGTGCTAAAAAATAAACCCCCCTGCGAAACCAATCATGTAACGCAGAACTAAACAACTGACCGCATAGTGTAGACTGCTCTGACACTTCAACAACAACCAGCCTAAATGCCCCATCGAAAACGTTAAATAGCTCCTCAACCTGCGGATTTCTTATGATATCTAGGCAATACCCCAATACCAAATGATCAGGATGAATAACCATTGCTCCACGGGAATAGCTTCTATTAAAAAAATCCGGCAAACAATCAAATTCAAACGACTGTAAGGCCATGATCTGGAGCGGAACATGAAAAATCTTCTCTGCCACCATCGATGCGACTATATTCCTTTCATCATACTGGCTCAGCAAAAGAATCATTTCCGCATCATCTATTCCAGCTTGCTCTAATGCCGACAATGATGTTAGTGAACCCTCAATGCACTGAAACGGCAGATTCTTCTCTCGATAAAAGAAAGAATGAAAAAAAACACGATCTAAAACTAAGGAAACATCATGACCTTTGCGAAAAAGTAGATGCGCCATAGAAACGGCCAATAAATTGTCACCCAACACTACTATCTTCATAAATTAGCTCTGATTCTTATCCGACGATGCCGATTCTCTCTCGTACATCTCAGCATCAGCACGCTTACCCGCTGTCATGCCTAATTGCCTTAATTTGCGATATAGGTGAGTTCTCTCAAGACCACTGATTTCAGCCAATCGCGTCATGTTGCCACCAATTTTCTCTATGTGATAGCGAAAATACAGTCGTTCAAACTCCTCTCTAGCTTCACGCAAATACCTATTGAGATTTATGGTCATATTAGAAAAAGTAGATATACCCTCCGAAGCATGCCTAAGAGAATAAGCAACATCATGGCTAGAAATCTCATCTCCCGGAGAAATTAACGCTAAATTCCTAATAACCTCCATCAACTCGGAAAAATCACCTGGCCAAGAGTAAGCTCTCAAAGCATTCAAAGCAGAACTAGAGAACCGCTTCAACGGACACACCCCGTTTTCGACCATCTGTGATAAAAGGTAGGTTGCTAGCTCTGGAATATCATCACGGTGATCGCCCAATGACGGAAGTTGAATCCAGACAGGGGACAATTTCTGCAGAATTACACCATCAGGGATGGGTATAGGATTAACAGAGGTACCCAAAACCAGCAAAATTCTCCTAGCATGCAACTCTGGAACAATAGCAAGCAAATTTTTACGCGCTCTAGGCTGAAGGGAAGTATAGTCCGCAACGAATAGAAGACCATCATTCAACCCGTTTACCCACTCCAACGATGTTCTATTAAGAACAGTTGCGCCATCAATCCAAACTGCATTAGGCTTGTGAAGAGACCTGGCACAAAGCTCAGCTAGACTATTAGGAACATTCATACATAACATAATGGCTGACGAGTGCTCAGCTGCTTTCTCCAAGCGCTCCTGCAAACTAGCCATCAATCTAACACGAGAAAAAGCAGCCAAGGTAGGACCCATACGCCGCGCGGTACCATGTATCTGGAGAACCCTCCGGATAGTGGCAAGCAGTTTCTGTAAGGCAATAGGTTTTTCTAAAAAATCAACAGCACCAATTCTCGTGGCTTCGACAGCAGTATCGATCGTTGCATGACCAGACATCATAATAACAGGCATAGTCAACTGTCCATTAGCTGCCCATTCCTTTAGCAAGCTAACACCATCCATATCAGGCATCCAAATATCTAGCAGAACCAGATCAGGACGACCCGCTTGTCTAAACCGTCTGGCAGCAGCTGCATCCTCGGCCAAATGGACCGTAAAACCCTCATCAGAAAGAATCTCCGAGAGAAGCTCACGAATACCAATCTCATCATCAACAACTAGAATTTGAGGCATCTTTACATCCTTTTGACCACAAAAAAACACAAACTAATTAATACTTTATGCAGGGCAAGGCAATTATTACTGAAGCACCTTTAACTCCATTACGCACCTCTATAGTCCCATCATGCTCATCAACTATTTTCTTAACTATTGCCAAACCTAATCCAGTTCCTCGTGGCTTACTAGTAACATAGGGCTCAAATGCCTTCTTAATGATATGAATCGGGAACCCCGATCCATTGTCTGAAACAATTATTACCGCCATAGAGTTATCATAAAACAACCTTATCCCTACAGAAGGATCTTCTTCGTTAGAAACTGCATCCAGAGCATTCCTCAACAAATTATGCAAAACTTGGCGTACCTGCTTTTCATCAGCCAACACATCAACATCCCTATCATCCAGTTCCAGATGGATTTTAAAATCATCCTGCTCATATAAAAAAGAAACCTCTGCAATTAATCCGGCAATTTTTATCGGTAACACATGAGGAAGAGGCAATTGCGTTAAATCTCTAAAATCATTTATTAAATCTTTCATTGCCACAACTTGTCTAACAATTAGATGGGTGGATCTTTCCAGCATTAACCGATCATCCCCAAATAATTTATCAGCTAATTTTACATGAAGGCGTTCAGCAGAAAGCTGTATCGGCATTAGCGGATTCTTAATTTCATGCGCCAACCTCTGAGCAATCTCCCCCCAAACCATCATCTTCTGAGCATGAACCAAAGGAGTTAAATCATCGAATACAACAATATATCCTCCCTCTTCATCATGGCTAAAGTAAGTTCCTCTCATCAACAATGATTTATTAGATAGATCAGAAGTATAATTAATCTGACGCCGCCAGGTTGATTGAGTCATAGCAAAACTATTCAGAATAACATCGGAAATTTCACGTAATCGCGGCCAAGAACTCAAGGTAACATCAAGAAGATCATGGCAGTCATCATCCAAAATTTCCTTAGCACTCCTATTTATAGCCTTAATACAAAACTGAGCGTCAAAAGTTATTACTCCTGTAGTCAAAGTTTTCAGTATATTAGATAAATAAGAACGCTCCCTTTCTATCTCTATACTCTTTTCTCTAGCCAATTGTTGAGTATCTCTCAACTGACATGTCATCTGATGAAACAAACGGGTCAATAACGATAACTCATCTGTTCCACCACTAAACTGTCGTGGAGAAAAATCACCATGAGATACCGCCTCAGTTCCCTCAAACAGCATGAATATAGGAGCCGCCAACAAATCACTGTAGTAAATCGCAGCCAAAACAGCAAATAACAAAATAAGTAACAAAACTAAAGTTAGGGATAATATGTACAGCTTTTTCAAATTCTTTCTTGAAAAAGCCAGCGTTGCGTAGTCTCTATTAACATCCTCAACACTAACCAAAGAATGGCTCAAAGATTCAGGTATACTTTTTTGTACCACCAAAAATAGCTTCCTAGGGAGCATACCAGAATTCATCAATGGCCTAACAACCAATAAACCATAACGATTACTTTTGGCATCAATCTTTACAATAGACAAAGAACCCACCCGCTCTGCTTCCAATAACTGAGATTTCGTAGGAACACTACTTGGTTGCAGAGACAAGCTATGATCAGAAACATAGGACAAAACCCTGCCATGCAAATCTACAATAAAAACATCATCCAGCTGAGCAGAATCCTTCAACATTAGAAGAGATCTACTCATTCTAAAACTACTTGGCGAAGCATTTTCTATAGAAACAGCAGCATCACGAGCAGCAGCGGTCAGATTATAGAGCATAGTGTTCAATATATCCCTACCTAACTTCACTCCTGACTCTAACGCTTTATCAACGTGAACATCAAACCATGACTCAATACTGTGTGTCACAAAACCGATTGAAACTAGATAAATAACCACCCCAGGAAAAAACGATACAACTGTAACCAAAATTACCAAACGCATCTTCAGTCGCGTCCCAAATCTACGGATACGGTACTGGTAAACCAAATTTTTAATTTGCACCAAAATAATAACAATCGAACAAATAGAAAGAGCTATGTCTAATAAGACAAACAGCCAAAAGTATCGGATCAATATGGGGGAATTAGCCGTGCCAAAAGTAAGCAAAAAAAGCAAAAAAAGGGAGCAAACAGCAAGCACAGACAACACATACTTCATGATGCCTCAGCCTGAAAACTACCATCTTTAAACAATAAACCCCACCGGAACCAACCTGAATCTGACTGCCAACGAATATAACCACCGGAACCAATTTGAAAAACAGGAGGCAATTTGTCCGTTACTATAAAAAACCTCACCATAGCTTGGTAGGATATATCATCCTGCAATTGCAACGAACAAGATACTTTCCAACTATCGATATGGCTAAAATGATTGAGAAGATCCTCAAGAGAATCAAATACTAGATAGACGCCTTTTCTGGTAACTCCGGTCAGATAGTACTTACCGGTAATAGCATGGTAAGAAACCTTCCACTCCTGTGATTCATCCAAAATACCATCATCAAACCAAAAATTTCGTTTTTTTTCTAACCGAAATTCAGAGCCCAAATACACCGCCACTCCCAAACGTACCAAATTATTCAAATCATCGGGAAATTTGATTTGAAAAGAATATTTTACAGATAAACAACCACCATCATAAACCAACGATCCATAAGTTATCAGAATCTGTCCACAACAAACCTGCGGTAATAAAAAAAGAGAAAATACCACAAGATAAAATCTCAACCTGTTGATTATCAAGGATAAACTAAGGTTATCATTTTTTTGTAAGACTGGCATAAAAAAAACCATCGCTGTAAGGACCGGGGCACAAACAGACACCCCATCTTCTGGATCCCTGCTGTTCGGATAGGCACGCAACAAAAACGTCTGTAAACCTCTCCGTCAAAGCTTTTAGTGGAAAAGTATTTTCTTCCTCAAACAAGGAACAAGTTACATACAAGAGCTGCCCCCCTCGTTTCAACAAAGGCCAAACAGTCGCCAACATATTGGACTGAATGCCAGCAAAATTCAACAAATCTTCTTCTTTCTTATTCCATTTAGCACAAACATGCCTACGCACACTACCTGAGCCAGAACACGGAACATCTAGAACTATAGCATCGAATAGTCTCCCATCCCACCAACTAGAAACATCGAATAAATCAGCATGTACAGCAGTTGCCTCTAAACCTAGCCTGGACAACTCCCCCCGCAGACGAAATAGACGGTCGGAGCAACTATCCACTGCTGTAGCAACAATTCCATCAAAAGATTCTAGAATAGCAGTTAGCTTCCCCCCGGACCCACAGCATGCATCAAGCAAACAATCACCTTCTTTAAGATTCATAAACGCAGTAACCTGCTGCGCACCAAAGTCCTGAACAGATACATATCCTTCTTCATAGTACGGGAGACCACTTTGAGAACAAGGAGAATTAAGCACAATAGCACTTGGATTAATAGCGCGGTGATAAAAAGTCAACGAATCTAAGATATCCCTGTATTTTTGTAGAGAGATCTTCCTTCTATTGACTCGCAAAGACATTGGTGGATGCCCAAGCAAAGTTTGAGCTAACTCTTCCCAATTGTCGGGATATAACTCGCGCAAACGAACAATCCACCACTCCGGCAATCGGTACCGCAAACTGTCGCTCTTAAGCAATCGCTCTTGCAGAGACTCCCTTTCACGTAGATAGCCTCTCAGAACTGCATTGGCCAATCCAGACAAGTACCCATGGCGCCCCCTTTTAACAATAGCAACAACTTGATCAACAATCGCATAAGCATGGTCGGTATCCGCATCCAACTTAGAAATTGCTACTAGCATGAGACTGTGAAAAAAAGGAGTCCACTTTCGCCCTCTACCACTAATCAGACGGGACGATAAAACTGCCTCAACGTAGTTAAGATTTCTCACAACATCATAAGAAGCAAACCTGACAGCAGGTAGTTGAAAATTAGAAATAGGAACAATTGATAATGCATTGGGCAAAGAACGACCTCGCATTACCTCACACAAAACACGAGCACTCAAGCATAAAACATCATTCAACGATACTAAAGACACTTTAATAATAGACCTAAAAACTACACGATGGACCCCAGACCAAGAACACACCCAACTGCCAAACCAGAACCCAGCGAGAACTCAAATGCAGGTAGTCGCTTCCCTCCTGGCTTCTGTAAAAATAACAAGCGGACAAAGCCATCACCACATGCAACCACCGCCCCCGACCTGCAGACAGACAAAACAGTTCCAGGAACCCCGCAAAAAGATTTTGCTATCCAGCAAACTGGTTCGAGCGACAAAATTTTTATTAATTTATAGTCATACGTAGAATAAACTCCCGGGAAAGAGCCAAAAGCTCTCACGAAACGATCCAACTCAAGAGCACCCTTCGACCAATCAATAACATATCGTCGATCTAATTTGGGTGCATAAGTAACTTCACCTGCACACTGAGCAGCACCAGTTACTCCGACATCAAGCCGATCTAAAGCGAGACAAATTGCCTTACCTCCCAAAACTGCCAAAATATCATGTAACTGCAAAACATCCATCCGTGGCAACACCGGAGTAGCCAAAGAAAGAATAACTGGACCTGCATCTAGCACATCCGTCATTCTAATAATTGAAACACCAGAAAAACGGTCACCAGAAAGAATCGATTGATTAATAGGGGACGCACCCCTGTGCCTGGGTAACAGTGAAGCATGGACATTAATACAACCCACAGCAGGCAAATCCAGAATGACTTTTGGAAAAAAACTACCATAAGCCGACACAACAATAGCATCGGGAGAATAACCGCGAAGAGTATCAATAAACCCAGGCTCTTTTAAAGTTTCAGGTTGAAGAACAGGAACCCCCAACTCCAAAGCAAGCTCCTTTACAGGAGAAACTCTGTTCCTCATTCCCCTGCCAGCCCGACGATCAGGCATAGTCAACACTGCTGAAACCTGGTGCCTTCCCTGCGAAATGGCCCTTAACGTCGCCGCACCAAAAACAGGTGTACCAGCAAATACGATCTTCACCTAAACAAAGCCCTCTAATCTGAAAAAACTGATGTGTTATCAATCTACGTTGGTGGAGGAAAAAAAAGATTCAGCTTTTAACCGTTCACTTTCCTCCAAGTGATCGATAAAAACCTTACCATCCAAATGGTCTATTTCATGTTGAACACAAACAGCCAACAATCCATCAGCCTCCATGGTGCAACGCTTCCCTCTAAGGGTGTAGTATTCAAGCAAAATTTTTGAAGGACGCTCAACATAGCCAAGCACGTCGGGAACAGAAAGACAGCCCTCTCGTGTTACTACTTTTCCACTACTTTCAATAACGTTAGGGTTCACAAAAACCCTCAAATCATTTTGCTTTTCGGATACGTCAACAACAATAATTCTCTTACGAGCATCCACCTGGGTAGCAGCCAACCCTATACCCTTGTAGTGATACATAGTATCAGCCATACCATCAGCTAATATAGCCAAACTCGCACAAAAGGAAGTAACAGGATCAGCCTTAACACGTAAACGAGAATCTGGATACGATAGTATGGTCAGTATAGTCATATACGAAATAGCCTTTAAAATTTTCTACACCCAAACCGACAGTGGCCGCTTATGAGAACATTAACTGTAGTTGGCATTTACGCCACTCTGATCACCAGCTTCTACTCATGTGGGGCAACCTATTACGACAGCCCTTCGCCTACGACAGCCACCATATCCCCACGTATTAGAACCTATGGGGATCAACAAAATCAAGGAAAAGGGTACTTGAGACTCAGCAAAATAGAATCTTTTTTAGATTTCCCCTTAGTAATAGAAAATAGCAACAAGTTGCACAAATTAGGAAGAATAATAGCCAATAGTAACCAAGAAACTTTCTCACGAAAAGATTCAATACTATACGTAACCAACCTAGATCATTTGCCCAAAAACACACCGGTAGACATTGTCACTACTGGGGACACTGTAGTAAACCCAACAACAAAACATATGCTGGGAATAGAGCTCATAAAAGCAGGAGAGGGAATTATTGTCTCGCAAGGCATAGTAAGCAAAGTCTTAGTTACTGAAAGTATTAGAGAAATAACTGTGGGGAACTACCTACTACCCAAATCTACGATAGAGATCTCTGGCCTCACGCCCATCGTAGCACCTAGCAATGCCCCGGAAAAATTGACGCAAATTTGCTCGATTTACGGCGATAGCTCAAAATTCAGTGGGAATTTAAGCATAGTATCTATAGGATTAGGAAGTAAGCACGGCATCAAAAAAGGAGATGTCATGTTTGTATACAAATTTTTATCAACCTATGCGAGCAAAATCTATCCCCATAGTAAAGAAAGAAAAAATCAAGGGTTTAGATTCAGTAGTAACAGCAAAATACCTAAGGTCATCTACGATAAAAAACTAGTAGGGGAAATAATGATTATATCCGTTTTTCCCGATATTTCTTACGCTATAGTCAAATCTGCAAAGGAAATCTTAGATATCGGTGATATGGTAACCAACAAAAAAGATCAATAATCTTGCAAAAACTGTTATCTTCCTCTGTAGTAATCATTAGCCAGAAGATGGCAGTCACTAAACCATATTGGTTAAGTGGTTATCGCCATCTGCAGCGACCTTTATTATTTAGACCTTAATTGAGATTTTTACTAATATCCATGAATACCCAAAACAAGACACTCATAATTGCCGAAAAACCGTCAGTTGCTGCCGATATCGCCAAATCACTCGGAGACTTTGAAAAGCACAAAGACTACTACGAGAATGATGAATATGTTATCAGCTTCTCTGTGGGACATTTACTTGAATTAACCGTCCCTGAGGAATTTGACATCAAAAAGGGGAAATGGAGCTTTGCGAAATTGCCAGTCATACCCCCATATTTTGAACTTAAGGAAATAGAAAAAACGTGTGACCGACTTAAGGCTTTACTGAAACTTATCAAGCGCAAAGACATATCTGAAATAGTAAATGCCTGTGACGCAGGAAGAGAAGGAGAATTAATATTTCGGTACATCATTCAGTTCTCAAAAACGAAAAAACCAACTAAGAGATTGTGGTTACGATCAATGACACAATCTTCTATAAGGGAGGGATTTAAAAATCTAAGAAACAACGAAGAAATGATGGGTCTAAATGATGCAGCTAGATGCCGTGCCGAAGCCGATTGGCTAGTAGGAATAAACGGAACTAGATGTATGACCGCGTTCAACTCCAGGGAGGGTGGATTTTTACTCGTAACTATAGGCCGCGTTCAAACACCCACCTTAGCCATGGTAGTTGCACGTGAAAACCAAATCCGCAAGTTTGAAAGCAAACCTTACTGGGAACTGCACGCTGACTTCCACATCGGCAAAGAAAATTACCAAGCAATGTGGTTTGACCATAACAGTAATAGTAAAGAAAAAAAACCTGAAGAAAAACACCACCGTAGCACCAGACTCTGGGATGAAGAAGCAGCAAAAAAAATACATCAAGACTGCATATCCATAGGTACCGGCCAGATTGTTGACGAACAAAAACCGAGCAAACAGTCACCGCCACCATTATTCGACCTGACAAGCCTACAACGCGAAGCCAATAGAAGATTTGGTCTATCAGCGAAATCAACACTGAACGTTGCCCAAGCGCTGTACGAGAAACACAAAGTTATCACCTATCCACGCACAGATGCAAAAGCCCTGCCAGAAGACTACGTTAACACCGCCAAATCTATTCTAAAAACCATCAAATCATCTCCCTCTCTAGCAGAGTACAAAATATTCGCTGAGGAAATTATCAATAACAGCTGGGTTAACGGAAAAAACAAAAAAGTATTCGACAATGAAAGAATATCTGACCACTTTGCCATCATACCAACCACAATGGCCCCAAAAAAATTGTCAGAAATAGAGATGAAAATTTTTGATGCTATTATGCGTAGATTTTTAGGGGTATTTTTTCCAACGGCAGAATTTTTAATCACAACACGTATTACTACTGTTGGACCTTATAAGTTTGTAGCAGAAGGCAAAATAATCACGTCACCCGGGTGGAAAGTTCTTTACTCGGTGGACAAAGATGGACGCACACTACCACCTGCCAAAGCAAACGCAATAGCTGATCTTGAGGATGTAGAGATTAAGAGTCTTCACACCAAACCATCACCCAGATTTACGGAAGCTTCACTACTGTCTGCTATGGAAAGCGCAGGAAAATTCGTTGAGGATGACGAATTTCGCGAAGCTATGAGCAAAAAAGGACTAGGAACGCCAGCAACGCGAGCTGCCATTATCGAAGGACTCATCCACGAGGGATACATAATAAGGCAAAGCAAGGAGCTAATACCTACGGCAAAAGCATTTTCCATAATGACATTGCTCCACGGCTTAGACATTTCTGAGCTTACTTCACCAGAGCTAACTGGAGAGTGGGAACATAAATTGTCATTGATAGAAAAAACACAGCTTTCACGAGAAAGCTTTATGAAAGAAATTCGTGACACTACAGCAAGAATTGTTTCTCAAGCAAAAAATTATGAATCAGACACGGTTCCTGGAGACTACGTCACGCTATCAACTGCGTGCCCAAAATGCAAAGGTATTATAAAAGAAAATTACCGTTACTTTAAATGCCAGGGATGCGATTTTTCACTGCCAAAAGCACTAGCTGGACGCCTCTTTGAGTACAATGAAGTAGAAGAGTTGTTGGAGAAAAAATCGCTAGGAACGCTAACTGGTTTTTTTAGCAAGCAAAGACGTCCTTTCTCCGCTGCACTAAAATTAGACAACGAAGGAAACATAACTTTTGATTTTGGCCAGATTGATGATCAAAGTGAGCCAATAGACTTCAGCGACAAACAACCTTTAGGACGTTGCCCAAAATGCTCTGGACAAATATTTGAGTTACCATATCAGTACTTATGCGAAAATGCCTTAGAAAAAGGTGAAAAACGGTGTCCATTTAAAACACCAAAAGTAATCCTACAGCGAGATATAGAAAAAGATCAAATAGTCAAACTTTTATCCTTCAAGGAAACTGATCTTTTGGATCGCTTCATATCCAAGAAAGGAAGGGCTTTTTCTGCTCACCTAGTAATTAAGGATGATGGGCTAATAGGATTCAAATTCCAAGACAACAAAGGAAAAGGGAAAGCTGTAGCTAAAAAAGCTAGCAATGTAAAATCAACTAAGCCCTCCTCAGAAAAAAAACCCGCCAAAAAATCTAATCCAAAAACACCAGCAAAGAAGAAAAAAATTACTGGCAAGTAATCACATCTTTCTCTGTTACGATTATGTTCATAGGTAAATCATGATCCTCTTCAAAGTTTTTATCAATCGCCAAGCTGGAATAAGAAACACCTACCTTAAAAATATTTTCATTTGCGTGTGTGCTAAAAAATCTATCAAAGCATCCCTTGCCATATCCAACTCTGTAACCAGACCTTGTCCACCCCAACATAGGAACTACAACAGCATGCACTGTTTCAACAATAATTCCTTGAAACTTTGGCTCTGGAATAAAATAACGGCCGCGGGCAAAAGAACCATCACCGCACCACTGGCAAAAACATATAGAATCATCCTCATTGGTATGAGGCAATAAAATAGTAAGTACACTTTTACTCAAAACACTAGCCATAGGCAGCAGATCTGGTTCCCCTAGAATTGGAAAGTAAAATCCAATATGTCTGTAGCTACCATCCATGAATAGTGGATATAATTTGCTCTGTATTGCTCGATCTGCCCATATCTTGTAGTCATTTGACATGCTTTTACGAATACTGAGCAACGATTTTCTTAAGTCTTTTTTTAGTACGGACATACTGTTCACACCGATAAATAATATTAGATTATTATTCTACTGTTTATGGTATCTTCACCGTTATAATAAATGCACTCTAGTCGATTTTACCAAGAATTTTTTTCTTAATCATTATCTTACCTACAACGATATTGGGAGTAACTTTATGGAGAACAATCGCGAAAAAGCCCTTTCTGCTGCCATCGCACAAATAGAAAAGCAATTCGGTCGCGGGGCTATCATTCGCATGGGGGACAAAACAGAAGTTGAAGATATTCAGGCGGTATCATCAGGTTCAATTGGTCTTGACATAGCCCTTGGAATAGGTGGCTTTCCCAAAGGTCGTGTAGTTGAAATTTATGGTCCTGAGTCTTCTGGAAAAACTTCATTAACCCTTCACGTTGTAGCAAACATACAGAAAGCAGGTGGTACTGCAGCATTCATTGATGCGGAACACGCATTAGATTTGCAATATGCTGCTAAGCTAGGAGTAAAAATCGACGATCTTCTCGTATCTCAACCAGATACAGGAGAACAAGCATTAGAAATTTGTGACATGTTAGTTAGATCAGGCGGAGTTGATCTCATAGTAGTTGATTCAGTAGCAGCACTTACACCACGAGCCGAAATTGAGGGAGAAATGGGAGATTCCCATGTAGGACTGCAAGCAAGACTCATGAGTCAAGCATTGCGCAAACTTACTGGACACATAAAAAAAACCAACACGTTAGTAATTTTTATTAACCAAATTCGTATGAAAATTGGAATCATGTTTGGAAACCCCGAAACAACAACTGGAGGAAATGCTCTTAAATTCTACTCCTCCGTTCGTATAGACATACGGCGCATAGGCACCATAAAACGCGGCGAGGAAATTGTAGGATCAGAAACCAGAGCTAAGGTTGTAAAGAACAAAATTGCTGCACCATTCAAACAAGCTGAATTTGACATTTTGTACAATGAGGGAATATCACGAGAAGGGGAATTAATAGACCTTGGAGTAAATTTAAAAATCATTGATAAGTCTGGTTCATGGTACAGCTACAAAGGACAAAAAATGGCTCAGGGCAAGGATAATACTAGGGATTTCCTGAAGAACAATTCAAATTTAGCAGAAGAAATTCTTCGACAAGTTATGGAACAGGGACAACGTCCCACTCACCCAGCAGAAAAGGCAAAAAAATGCGTTACAGAAAATGAAGATTCATTAGTTTTGGCAGAGTAACGACTTAATAATTATGGCTGAAGATAGCAAATTATTTGAATCCCTTTATCAAATAGGAATAAAAGCACTTGCTCGTCGAGAACACTCAAAGAGAGAACTTTTCTCTATTTTTCGACGCCATACGCAAAATACAACCATTATGGAGTCAGTAATTTTTGCCCTTATTGACAACAATATTCTTTCTGAACAAAGATTCGCCGATAACGTTTGTAGAAGTAAATCACGAAACTATGGAGCAAACTATGTCAAACAGTTACTAAAAAGTCATGGTATTCCCGAGCACTCAGTCAAAGAACAGCTTGAAAAAGTCTCTGAAAATGAGCGAGAAATAGCACGAAATTTGCTATCCAAAAAACTTCGACAACAGCCCCTTATGCCCCTGTTAAAACAGCGATTGTTTTTAAGAAATAAGGGGTTTTCCCAAGATACAATCAGTGACGTTGTGACTTATAAAAAATAATCATACCGGCAATAAGAAGATGCTTTTTTACTTTTTATTTCAATAGTGTATCATCATAGTAGGAACCTAAGCTTTAGAAGGAGAAGTCACCCTCAGAATATAAAAGTACACGCGCATCATCAACATAAGGAGTCTGTTTATGGAAGTCATCGTATTCGGCAAAAACATACGCACCTCTAGGGCGCTCAAAGAGTTCACTGAAGACAGAATTATTCGTGCCTTCAAGTCCATACGTCACACAGTTGAACGTGTAAAAGTTACTCTGAGCAAAGAAAGGGATTCCCGCATTGCTAAAATTCACTGCAACATAGGTGGACGTGGATTGGCCATGCAAGGAGAAGACGATAACATCTATGGGGCCGTAAGTGTAGTTGCCTCCCAACTCAACAAAAAAATAGCCAGAGAAACTAAAAAGAAGAGAACGGAACCTCGAAGGGCTTCAGTTCGGTCAAGCAACTCCTCCACTGCATAATTGTTAGTTATGGTCTTGCCGGGTGCCTGCGTGGTAGGTGCCCGGTCGGCATAGTTTCTTAGTCAACCGTAGTTCATTGCAATTATCAACAAAACTGTAGCTTATGTCATCAACAAATTGACTAATAAGATGAATTCCTAGCCCTCCGACCGGTATATCCTCTATTGATTTATGTGATAACTGTTCGCTGCCATGTTTCTTAGCAATCGAAAGAGGGTTAAATTCTGTGGCTCGATCACGGTATATAGCTAATATTTTGTCCTGTTTTACATGAACATCAATAGAAACCCAAAATGATGATGGGTTTTTACCATAACCGTGAAGCAGAGCATTCATGTAAAGCTCATCAAAAACCAAGGCGAGAGACATAACAACCTTTGGGTCTTGGTCCCTCAGCTCAGCTCTAGACCACAGCAGAAAAGCATCTATAAGACGCCCTAACCCATGATCACCATCCGTAACTTCCCAATAAAAACTCTTTCCTGACCCCAAGAGAAAGACCCTCACATCAAAAACAGGAATCCCCCACGCACCACAACAAAAATTCCGAAAAAAATCAAATCGGCATGGTATCGTAACAACCGCTGTTAGATGATATCATCGGAAGTGAAACCAGCCGCTTTTGTTTTTTTCGGTGAAATTACGCGATTAACCGTAACATCTCATGAATATAATCATCCTTGCTGCGGGACGAAGTACCCGTATGCGCTCGCAGAAACCTAAAATACTCCACCGTCTGGCAGGAAAACCGGTTCTCAGCCATGTGATCCAAACGGCAAAGGAACTAAAATCCCAACAAGTGGTTATTGTATGTGGAAAAGACAAGGGAACTTTACAATCACTTGTTAACGAAGATAGAATTTTTTTTGCAGAACAGCCAGAACCCACAGGAACCGGCTCCGCTGCTCGCATTGGCTTGAATCTTATTAGAAATGACGATCTTACCCTCATTTTATGTGCTGACATGCCTCTAATCAGCGTAATTACGTTGCGAAATGTAATTTCATCTCATAAACAACAGGGTGCTGACTTAACACTAGTTACAGAAATATTCAGCAATCCATCCTGCTATGGTCGTATCGTACGCAACGCTGACAACAGAATAGTTGAAATAGTAGAAGAAAGAGATGCCACAGAGGAAGAAAAAAAAATTAGTGAAGTTAACTGCGGAATCTATTGCTCTCGAGCAACAGAGCTACTCCGTTGGTTGGACTCTCTAGAAGCTCACAACATCCAAGGGGAATACTATTTAACAGATATAGTTAAAAAAGCTGCATCAGAAAATAGGGTAATATCCTCAGTGAGTCCCTATCACCCTCTTGAGGTACATGGTATCAACGACGCCAAACAATTGGAACAAGCAGAACGGATATTGCAAAAAAATCAGGCAGAATACCTTTTGTTACAAGGAACACGATTAGCAGACGCTTCACGAATAGAGATACGGGGCAACCTGGAATGCGAGGAAGATGTATTCATAGACATCAATTGCATCTTCACCGGTAACGTCCATCTTGGAAAAAACGTCAATATAGGCCCAAATTGCTACATAAGTGACTCAAAAATACATGATAATAGCGAGATATTGCCAAACAGTGTCATAGAAAAAAGCATTGTAGGCAGTAATGTCTCCATAGGACCTTTTGCACACATCAGACCTGGATCCAATCTGCAATGCAACACCAAAATTGGCAATTTTGTAGAAATTAAAAATTCTTTTATAAACCAAGGAAGCAAAATAAATCATTTGTCCTACATTGGCGATGCCCATGTGGGACAAAATGTGTTAATCGGGGCCGGCACTATTACGTGCAACTTTGATGGCAATAAAAAAAACCCATCCTCAATTGGGGATTACAGCTTTATCGGATCTGGAACTCAGATAGTTGCACCTATACATATTGGAGATTATGTAACTGTAGGTGCGGGTAGCACTGTAACAAAGAACATCCCTAATAACTGCCTGGCTGTATCAAGAATTCAACAAAAAAATATTCCCAAAAGAAGGCAAGATAATAAAAAGGAAACGGAGGAAGACAATACTTTAGATGATAAAGAAGAAGCAAAATAAGATTTTTTACGGCATAATCCCCCTTTTCCATTTACCTACTTGTAGGAAAGAGCAGTCAATGTGTGGAATTGTTGCGGCATCATCACGGAAAAATATTGTCCCATCGATGATAACTAGCTTGGAAACCCTTGAATATCGAGGATATGACTCAGCTGGAATAGCGGTGACTTCCCCTAAAACATCACATATAAGAATCGTGGGAAGAATTAATGAACTCAAAGCAAAAGTTAATGAAAATAATCTTTCGGGTACAACTGGAATTGGTCACACTAGATGGGCAACTCACGGACAACTAAATGAGAATAATGTCCACCCCTTATCTTTTGAGAACATTATACTTGTTCACAACGGAGTAGTGGAAAATATTAGGGAATTAACTGACAAATTCCCGCTATCCAGCCCCCTTTCTTCAGAAACTGACTCCGAATTCATAGCTGCAATCATAGTTTGGTGGAAAAATAACAAGTCCATTAGTACCCTTGAAGCAATTACAAACACCATAAGGGTAATACGGGGTTCATTCGCATTGGCCATCATAGACACAAACCACCCTGAAGAAATTTATCTGACCAAATGTTCTTCACCATTGGTAGTAACAAAGACTGGCAATGGAATCTTCGCCGCCTCTGATCCCATCGGGATAGCTCACATAAGCGACCATTTTATCGATCTCCACGACTACGATATAGCCTGTTGTTCACAAAACAGTATCAACATAATTGATAGAAATAACTGTACAGTTAACCGACCCTGGAAAAAAATTAGCTCCTATAATAGACCGCAACAACTAAATACTCTTTATTCAAGCTTTATGGAAAAGGAAATACATGAACAACCCCGAATTCTAGACGAGATCATTAATCGCTTCATAAAAGAAGACGAAATATTTTACAACAAGGATCTACCAGAAACATTTTGGCATACCCTAAAGGAGATAAATAACATTCATATAATCGGCTGTGGAAGTAGCTACCACGCAGCAGCACTAGCCAAAAATTGGTTTGAGGATATCACTGGGATCCACACAGAAGTTGATATAGCAAGCCAATTCAAAGGAAATCCATGCCAAATTTTGGAAAACAGTATGGTTATATTTGTATCTCAATCAGGAGAAACAGCAGACATTCTGGAAGTACTAAAGAGAATGCCATCCACAAAAAAAATATTAACCTTGGCCCTATGCAATGCCGAAAATTCAACTCTGGCCCAAAAAACAAATTTTTTCTGGCCCATCAAGGCAGGTATAGAAATCAGTGTAGCATCAACAAAAACTTTCTCATCTCAACTGTTATGTCTACTAATTTTGGCAATTGCCATTAGATCAGAGAAAGGTTGCTTCTCTACCAGTGAAAAACATGACATTTGCAAGCAAGTACGAGAAATTCCATCAGCTGTACAAAGCATACTAGATCTGGACGAAAACATTATTTCTGGATACGCAAAAAAACTTAGCCAACAACAAAACATTATATTCCTAGGAAGTCTTGAAGACTATCCCTTAGCACTTGAAGCGGCCCTAAAGATAAAAGAACTAACATATATTCACGCAGAAGGATACTCCTCCGGAGAGTTCAAACACGGACCACTTGCGATGGTTGATAACCAATTACTGGTTGTCTTCATCGTAACCAACAGCAAAGTATTTAACAGAATCTGTGTTCACCATGCACAAGTATCTACAAGAAAAGGAAAATCTATAGTCATGTCTGTAGGAGAAGATGTTAATATGGACCAAGATGGGATTTTCATTAAACACATCCCCCCTCTGTGCCGCCCCTTTTGCATGGCAACTGTTCTACAGCAACTAGCAAGACTTGCAGCACAAGAACGTGGGCTGGAAATTGACAAACCTCGCAATCTAGCAAAATCTGTAACAGTTGAGTAAATCCTCCGGAAAAATATGAGTATATTATTCTTTGTGCTTTCAATACTAGGAGTAGCCCTCTTCGAAAGATATTCCAAATATTTTCTTTTGCTTGGAGGAATATCTATTGTTTCTGTCAGATTGTTTCTTCATAACGAATCTTTTCATACCATTTTACTTCCACTCATATCTCACAAAACTTTTCTTCTAGATTTATTTTTTATCTTGACAACATTTTCTTTCATTTCCGAACACTTTGAACGCTCACGTTTAACAAATGTTATAAAACATATCATTCCTAATCGACCTAGTGGATACTTCACTCTTTTATTTATTATCTTCGTTTTATCTATATTTTTAGATAACATTATTGCTGCACTAATAGGAGGAACAATAGCTAAAGGAATTATCGGTGATGTTTGCATTCCATTCATTGCTGCCATAGTCGCAGCAGCCAATGCCGGAGGAGCCGGAAGTGTGTTAGGAGATACAACTACTACCATGATATGGCTGTCTGGAGTCCCCGCAGCCAATCTTTTATACGCATTTTTCGGTTCTTGTGCGGCTTTACTATTGTTTGGAATACCGGCATCTCGATACCAATATAGTCAAATCGAAAACAAACAACAGGAAACAGAATGTAAAAAGCACTCCCGTATCGACTGGACAAGATTATTTTTTGTTGTGTTTTTACTTTGCACCTTAATCACTGCAAACACGATAAAAAATAGCTATTCTGAGAAAGGTTTTATCAATGATTACCCGATAGTGGGAATTGTCATGATTTTTGCGTGCTTTTTAACATCATTGTGGAGAAATGTATCAAAAACTACCCTAAAAAAAAATATGTATGGACACTTTCTTCTACTAGGATTAATTATCAATGCTAATCTTCTAGACATATCGTCGCTACCAAAACCATCTACCATTTCTACCTTTATACTTGGTATAACATCTGCCTTCCTAGACAATATACCATTAACCGCTATGGCAATAGAACAAAAAGGATACAACTGGCCACTACTAGCGTTTTCCGTTGGGTTTGGGGGGTCACTAATGTGGTTCGGTTCATCAGCAGGTGTTGTCTTAACTCAACATCTTAAAAAAGGCAGAGTCATTAAGGGCTGGCTATCATTGCCACTAGTTTTATCCTTCGTAGCTGGGTTCAGTGCAATACGCCTATTAATTTAAAATTTGGCAATAATAAATAGAACACATAGCTGTAAATTTTCGCAGTTAATGTTTTTCAATAAGGAAACAAATATTCGTACGCTAACAGTAACAGAGACGCTCGGATTTTTTAGTCTCATCAACTATAATAAAATAAATGATTGATATATCTTGTACATATTGGCAATTGATACGACAACTTCTACATATTATTAATAGTAAACAATACCATACAATACCATCTGACTGGAAGATTGCTGTTCGTAAAATTATTAATCGCTAACAGGAAGGGTGTTACATTATGGTCAAAAGAGTGGAATATGTGCCTTTAGTAGAGGTTGAAGCAGCAGAAAACAACGATAACACCACCACCACCACCCCAGCGAACTCGATAGAAGTGCTAAAAAACTCTGGAGAAGATATAGAAAATTACTTGAAACTTGGCTACGGACCTAGCAAACACGCAGCTTGTGTTGGCGCCGATGGAATACCAAAAATATACACGAAAAAAGGCACTAGACCAGGTGGTAGACGTGAAACACGGCACCAAAGGCTTGACGTCTCAGCACCAACTATGACTACTGTCAGATCGAAGAAATGTCATACCTTGGGAAATATGTCGTGTAGAGAAAAATGTGCACTCCTGATATTGGTTTTAATAGCAATTGCTGTCCTTTTTTTCTTACTGGGATTTATTATGGGGTCATACTTCAAAAAATCTACATAAAAATAAAACTAAAGGAAACACATAAATCAAAGTGTCTCTGTGTATTCATTTTTATCAGTAAACACCACTTTTTTGCCGCAATATTTATCAATTAATTAGGTATAATTGCGCGGAATGTAGGTTAGTAATTGCTGTATAAAAGTTGGAAATGAGTAAAAACATGGAGATTAATTTGTGGGAACAGCCGGTAATTTGCATAATTATGGAGTCGACCAACTTTCACTACAGGAAGGGACGGGTGCTGTCCCTAAACAATCGTCAAGCGAAAGTGTAAGCACGTTATCTTCTTCACCTTCTCCTCTGCAATCAAGCCCCCAGCTTCCTCCTTACAGAGAGCCACCACCTTCATATGAAGATGCCTGTAGAATGTTGAAGTTACTCCAAGTAAATGAAAATAATGCAGTGATGCCCCCCCCCCACGTCTCTCCCTTTATGAAAAGCAAAGGAAGGAGGAGTATACGTGGCAATCATGCCGATAACTGTCCCCTACCAAATAAGCGGCCTCGGTTAATGATGACTGCAAGTAAATCAACCACCCTGGATACTATTCCTGAGGAGGAAGACTGAAGAAAACCCGACTAATAACACCTCTGGTAACGGCGGAACAAACTCTGAGTTATATTGCTCATAAATTACCTGATGTGAAGCTATAGTTATCGCTGTGTACCCCATATCTAACAAAATGCGATATTAGAGCCATCGCGCATACTATATTTAATTTTCACCTCCACCATGGGTAAAAGCACAAATGCGAATTACTTGCAATTATCAATTAATGGTTGTTTTTAGGGCAACTACCGCAAAGTATGCAGTCTAATTCGAAGTCAACCATGAGCACTATAACTATAAAAATAGAATCTACAGCCATGCCTATAATTTCATATGAGATTTTAATTCCTCGCTCCACTTCAACAACATTTTTGCAGTAACTTGAAACACACAAAAATGGCATGTAACCCTCGACTGCAGAAAATATACCTTCTTTCTCCATATATAATAAAATTTTTCTTTCTTGTGGATTAATTTGCTATACTAACAACGATATAGTTCACTTATATTATTTCATATTTGACACAGATAAAAATGCATCAAATTCATCTATAAATCTTCTTCTTTTATTTTCTCCGCACCACATTATCTTATACCAATAACATCGTTACCTAATCATCAGGTGAAATAATATGAAAAGTATACAGATTAGCAGTCATATTTTTATTCCTTATATCCCTGCTGTAATTATCGCCGCCCAAACTAATAAAAAAGCAAATGCATTGGAAAAACAACTATTAACATCAGATCAATAATTAGTAATTCTTGCCCTATTTATGACGATTGAATTTTTTTAATAATCGTTATAGTTTTTGTGATTTTAATATCATTAAAACATAAAATATCTAACTCTTTCTTTGTATATTAATGCAAGAAATAGGCGGTTTTTACCCTCCAATACATCGAACTACTAATGGCCAATCCTCGCAATTTCCTCTTGGTCATTATGTTACCTAATTGGAAAATTGATCTATAAAAATCATACCTTATAATAACAATTAGATCACTTTCATTTGCCATACCACCCCATAGTAATAAATATTTAACGAGAAAAATATACATATCTCTCAATCGATAATGATAAATAATGTATAGCAATATGCAAATGATATTTTATAGACTTCACTAGTCATATTATCACTAATAGCATAAGCATTTAATACACCCCGTACTAATTAACAAATGAGGAGTTAACTTATCCATATCACTATTAGTGGCGAATACCATACCATAAATTCATAAGCACTTGAGCTTGAGCTTGTAATAGCAGCTTCGTAAAAACAGCATGTTAACCTGAAGGAAATAGATAATGATCCTTGATGGAGTCTATGATCCC
>NZ_LN906597.1:345057-358635 GCF_001460935.1 Candidatus Ichthyocystis hellenicum
AATAGTCACAAGTGAATCTAGTTCTCGTTGCCCTCCTCTTTCAAAGAAAACTCTTTGCGTAGTTGCTATTGTTTCAACAACCGTTGCTATTGCAACAGGAATTTTTTCGGTGCTTGGATTGACTGGAATGCTGGATAATGACTAGTAATAATTAGAAAACAGTATACACGATTGACGCTAGCTTTCTAGTTGCACCACAAGTTACCGGAAGCGGGAATATAAGAACTCTCTGCTGCTTCTGGTGCTGCCTGGTGAAGAGACCGTAAAATGGAAGCAAATCTGTAGCAAAGACGAGTAAGAAGAAATTATTTATAGTAACAGTCAACGCACAGAGCAACAGATCTTTAGCATGGAGAAATATGGCTAGCAACACAGATAATCCGCGCCAACAAATACTGAAGATCAGCAATTTAAGGTATAAACTAGATTGTTGTAGCACGATAATTCTTCGTCACTACTTCACGTTTCTAAGCTGTAACCCCAAACGAATCACTTTTTATTTCTATGGTTTGTCAAGAAATGACCCTTTTCATCTGAAAAAGCAGAAACCGTAGAAAATAGCGCTAGTATTGACAATCACTATGGTGATACTGAATATACCTATTTCGCTGATTTGGTCGATGAAATCTAATAGCAACTAAAAGCTATAAAATTGCTAACGAGAGAAATATCAGTGTCGTAATAGCGCCCCTAAAATCATTGCCATAACAATCTTTGCCTTTACTTAACTGTTTTGCGTTTGTCACTTGGATCTATTTTGTGATCCCTATATTGCCCACACTGCCGCTGATACAAAACTTATATGAACACAAAGGACAAAATACCACTTAATTAACTATCTTCCTATAAGCTGTATTAAAAATTATTAATTCATGATTGTAGTTGTTGGTAGTTGCAAGAAGAGGATAAAAATTAAAGTATCATGATATGATTAATGAATTACCTACCAAATTTGTACGCCCCCATAATTAAGAAGTCTACCACCTATTGATACCCACCAAAAAATAGTTCACCATTCAGGTTATATGGACTCATGTGTTAGAGGTGTTACCTCACCTGTTATGCAACACAACGACTATCAGCAAAGATACGTGCTTAGTCCGGACATAAATAGCTTAGTTTACAGTTGCAACAAATACGATACCTGCTAGTAACATAGACAAACAATGTCCCTGCGGCGGGTAATCAACTGGTTTTTACAAATGATGCATCGTACTACGTTTCATCTTTTGGCTTACGTTTCCATGGAAGCAGTAGGCGTCCAAAGTACGGTCATGAAATCAATATGATCTATGCAAGTAAGCAATCGTATCTCAAATTACTCGCACACAGCAGTGCAACCATAAGATTATATTGCAGTTTTTGCAAAAAGCATGGTTATAATCAGTATATCTGCGTATCTATTAGTTTTTATGGGAATAATATCTCTCAGATGATATGAGTAAAGGAATAACAAATTAATAAGGAAGTATATTATGAGACGATTAGCAACCCAATTACCACCTTCGTATGATGAAGTAAGGAATGAGATGATCCGTGAAGGAAGATTTCCTCCAATGAACATTATCCCTGCGGCTACTCCTGTTTCCTATACTGTGAATGAAGACGGAGGAGAAGAACAAGTTAATCTTCTAGTGCAGACAGTTAATTCTGGTCCTAATTTCACTAACACAACATATGTGAGAAGAAGTGGAAGCAACTCACATGCCAATAGCAATGATGTTATGGAGCTTGCTGTCCCACAAATATCATTAAACGAACAACGCTATGTACATAGAAGACAACATAATCATCTTAATCCTTCTGGCAGAAGAAAGACCCTGATTGCTACAGCTGTGTTAGTCATTGCTTTTACATTTCTTGGTTTTTCCTTGGGGGTGATATTTTGTACGACGACAGGTATGTGTAAAAGCCTAAACGGAACCCACACAAATCCGTAAGTAATCCGAATAAAGAGTGATAAAAATATACGCAGAAAAAATACCAACAAAAATTATGATGTCGTTTTTATATCTAAATATGCGACCTCATTAGTAGGCACAGACACACAACTTCATCTAGATCACGAATAAATACCATCTATAGCAACAATAACTCATTTTTACTAGTCATAATATAATTAATATGACAAACGTAGTATTGCTATGTTTCATATATATTTTTTCAACGGCAACAAAATAATTTTTCATTGATACAAAAAACAACGAAACTCAAATAAAGCCCCCAAATTTTTCTCACATTAACCCGTACCACCAACAACCACTTATATGAAATATAATTATTTAGTTGTACAAATTTGAAAATAATAACTTTCATGATAGATTTTTAAATTACAGTAGTAAATAAACTAGATCATAGTTTGGTCAAGAATTATTTGAAATCAAGATAGATTAACTTTGATGCGTTTTTGTGATAAATGGCATGCCGATTAATTGACAAAGACACTAACAACACCCCTAAGGTGATAACTTCCGTCGCTGATGTATACAATTAAATAAAAGTTAGTAATAAAAATAGTCAAAGAAATAATTCAACAATTATCACAACAGCAACAAAAACATATTTTGTGTGTGAGTTACATCACAATAAGCAGAATAATGTTTTTCGTCATTAATTCTCAGCTAAACTGATGTTATTTGGCTAATTAAACTCATCTTTATGCAATTATTATTAGCATAGATCATTATTTAGCAACGGATTACTTTGCAATTAGAATATTAACTTTTCGCTGTAACATTTAGTGACGAGAACTTACAATAGACATCTTTGGCAATTTTTGCCATTGGATTCGCAGCAGGATGCCTTTACGAAAAATATAAAGGCGATACTTAGTATATTATTTTGGCATTTAGTTGCTATGGTTAGCATCCATGATCGCAGATTTAATTCTAGCTAAAGTTAAAATACTTATTCCGAATAAGATAATTACACCTTACACTTGACCAATTTACTGTAGCAGTGGTTAACTATAAATTGAAAAAGCAAGTACACATAAAGGGTTAAGACCAAATTGGTTGGAGGCAATGAAATAACTATTCAAATAATACTCGCCGATACTTATAGAAGGTAGTTACCTTAAAAGGAAATATATTGAATACAGGCCTGTCTTGATTCCGGCAACTGCCTCAACAAATACGAAACGTATAAAAATCTACTTCCACAATAAATATACAAACTTAAACTTTCTCCACAAAAAATGCTACGCTGCACTCTTAGGGCAATCGACGAATATAACTCTATTAATATGGTCTGAGCTTTGTTACTCATAATAACTACCAATTAATCAGTGATTATTGGTCTAAATCTAATAAAACACCACTAACATAACCGTCACGAGCAATAAATCTATCTGGCAAACTACGAACCTGTCTCAGAAAAATTGCAAAAAAGTTATTTTATTTTTTTATATCTCACCTAATCATCATATCAGCAACGTACAACAACGTAGTAGCAATCACAAATATAGTAACAATTTGCATCTCATACATACTGATCTCGTCTACAACACTGAACTATCACTTTAGTAATAGCACGTCTCACAACCTCCACTACATAATAAAATATATTCTTAAATCATAACTTAATTCATAGTATTCACCTCACAAATTTATTACTATGCAATGCATTAAATAGCGTGTAGACATTATATGCAAAACATTACTTCTTCCAATTTGGAAATGTATGTTGGCAGTATTGGCCCTGATGATAATGCCATAAGCATACAACAAACAGGTAATACTGAAGACTGTCCATTAATTAACAATAGGGAAGAAACCTCATCGTTACACCTTGTAAATCAACACCATCACATGATCACACTCTCGGGAGAAACCAACAACGATTGCACCAACAACATCGTTACAAATAACAACTACTCATTAAGTGGAAACCGTCTAGGAAGCACATTTATTATCGTGACGTTAATTCTCCAGATAGAAACCCCATCCGATTGTAATCCCAACGAAATACAGGAGAGTAATGATCATTACAATAATGCAGCAGATGAATGTGATAACCTCAACCAACCGAATCCTACTGAGAATCAGGATGATGAACAAAATGTAATATCCAGTTCTCTTGATGAAGGTGTTGCATCCATCAACTCCACTAGTAATAACGACGCTGTAGCAACTACTAGCACCATAGAGGATACTAATACGATAGAAATAATACCAAACCAGGAAGAATCAAACATACCTGATTATCCACCTCCTGCTTACTCAGATAATTACCCTGGAAGTGGACCTATGACTGCTTATTATTATCCGCAGTGGTACGATGCAGAACTGGATCAGCAAGGTATGGTAGTGTTCCCATCGGTTCATAATCCAGACGTTCAAGACAATAGCTTAGAAGGTGATCAGGCACGTTTGTGCTCACGAAGCAGGTTATACGACCATATATTTTTGTCGTGTGCAATCATTCTGGTGGTGTTGCTTTTGTCTTTTATTTCAATGATAATAGCAGCCAGTGTTTCAGGACCAGACAAACCCAACCCTACAATGTAATAGAGGGACGAATTTTTCATGACATTTACAGATCCAAGATATTAAAGGATATGTTTTTCGCGGGTAAATTAGGTTAAGGAAAGTAATTGTTGATTCTAATAAAAACAGCGAGTGATTCCTTGAAAAATTGGAAGCAACAACAACTAATGTAACGACCATCAGTCGGACGTACGGTTAAGTATAAAATTTATCTCGTTTTTTATCTTTTTGATGGAGTATTGTTTATGAATGTTATTCCTTTTTTCCATCACATCTCTATGGAGACAGAAGAACCATTAGCTGATGCATCAGTTTCCATGTTCGATGATCAAACTATCTTAATGCCAACTGAAGTACAAACACCCCTTCCTCCTCCGTACAGTGAACTTCCTCCTCCTGATAATACTCCCCCACCACCGTATGATGACGCCCCCCCTCCATACTACATTGCTCCCCTATACGATTACATACCATATCCATACTGTGATGAACAATCACAACAGATGCATCTAGAACCCATCGATCAATTTCAGGACAATAACTTAGGAGAGGTTCAGGAACATTCATGTCAACGAAGAATATTATGTGAGCGTGTGATTTTGTCTTGTGTCTTCATTTTAATAGCTTCGTTTTTATCTTTTTTCTCTGCAATAATTGGACTCAGCATCTCTCATGATGACGAACCTAGTCCTTAACTTAAATCTGTAATGGCAAAAATTTTAGGATTTAGGAAAGAGACACATGTGCCTCTAGTTTCTGTGGAGAAAATAAATAGTACTGAAACCTTTGATAAAGTTAGGAGATAATATTGAAAGCACATAAATTACGACTTGCTGCGGACTTGGGCGTCAAAAATGCGACAAGGGGGGGTACCAAACACCATTAAAAACACTTTAACTAAACAAATTATGATGGATTAAATTATCCGTGCTTTATATTAATAATTAACCAGTGAGGTTACCAACAAGTAAGTACGCTAACAAAAATAAATTCTTTATCGGATCAAACTCACGTAATACACATTAAATTGGCCTATAACTAAAGTGATTAACAACTATTTCCTCCCAGCATAAAAATATACCGTTTAATAGTTAGCACATTGCGATAATATCTTACTATACCCCTACTCAGTACAGTATGTATCATTATCTAGTACTTGAAGAGCATGAACCTTGCTAGGTTATCAGCTCATACTTTATTATAAAGGATTAGAGTCATGAATGTTTCTCAATGTAGTTCTGATGCAGGAGTATCTGTAACTTCTGACCCTGTAGTATCAAATGACAAAACTACTGGCCCGCGTCGTGTTGGTACCAATCTTCCTAACGTATCTCTGGAATCAATCTCACAACTTGAATCTAACGACTCACCTATATTATCAATTATCGACATACGCGAAGCCAAACAATTAAGGACTTTGATAACACTGAAAGTTGCTCCTAAAAATGAAAATCCTGACATTCGAAGTGATAAAAGCATATACATGATTCTTGTTAACCCTGTGCTAGATGCAGAATCTAACACATGTCCAATAGTTGATATTTTAGACCTTTCAAAATATACTTCTGGTCGATCTCCTTCTATGTCCGTCATCAAGATAAGCGGAACAAAAGTGAAAACCTCGATACAATTAGAAGCCTCAGTTGGAAGCATGAAGAGTCAGTACGTGATGGTCGTTGAAGAACAGCCCCAGACTAGTCCCTCAGCATAGTTTCTAAGCTTGGATACATCGACGCATCATGATACGATGAGTGAAAAAAATTGCCTCGTGGTTCTACAAAATGTTATCCTGGCACGGTCTGCCTGCTTTGTTGATTGTATTAGCGCAAAAACCAACCGCATAATATCAGAAATTGATACTAAAACGCCGAAGTTATTTCCAGCTACAGGTTTCGGTTCAGAAGTTTAGCGGAATAAGATTGCGATACCATAAGGAAATATTTCTGGGTCAAAAACTAATTATCTTTTTGGATCAGAGTAGCTTACTTAATCCGTGCCATATCGTAATGAACAAGCACTACGTAGCAACACAAAGTTAGAGTTACGGGTAAATAATCTGCAGGAAAAAATATTACAAATCTATAAGATTAATAACCTGAAAGTTCAACCCAAAGATCGAAATATCATTACATTAGATACCCCCCTGTCCTTATGTTATGGCATCAAGAAATTTAACTGCCGATCTAAGTCCCTCTTTGTCACATATCGAAAAGAAAAAATATGATCAAAAACTTTGATAACATTAGTAGACGCTGAAGTCAAAATATCATCAAAAATCAACATCCCACAACATTCGTAGAAGAACACCAAACATACACAAATCTTAAACTTACGCCCCATCTTTTGGCTGGGAATAGTTTGTCTTTTGAAACGAGAGATTGTAGTATGCTGATACTTGACTTGTGGTAGCATCAATAAATAAATTTTATAGAGTGAACTACGATGTTCTCACAAACTAACTCTCACCTAAATATAGCAATAGCAACAACTATATTTACCAACAAAATATTTGTGACTAGGACCGCATATACTGCAATTTACCATGATAAATTTAGAGGAACCTTGGTAATTATTATTTTATGATAAAACAATAAGTTAGTAATAATTGTCGCTAATAATTACCATATCTTGAGATATTATTTTCCTTCTCCCTCTGTAGTGCATATATGTAGTCTAACTTCATTATGCATCTGTTATCAACGAAAGATTTTTTGATGAATGTTTATCCACATAACACAGAAGCAATATATACAGAGCCTACATCAAACTCAGCTACCGACACAACTACACCTTCAGGTGACAATGAATTGCACAGAGTATCTCTTAAACTACTTACACAACATAATTGTGGCAACTCACCTCTTATGTCAATAATTGACGTAAGAGAAGAAATTTCAAAATCAAGTAGTTTTGTAAGCACTGTAGTAAAGCTGGAAATAGCTCCTAAGAATTACATGGTTCCAAGTGACAGAAGTATATATATGATTGTTGTTAAATCAACAAAAACTATCAGATCAGCCGTTGAGCATAATGGAACATTGCCATCAGCAAACATTATGCCCATCCTAACATATCCGTATGACTGTTCCCCATCTGCATCGCTTATTGGAGTAAAACGCATAAGATTAAAAACTTTTATAAAGTTGGAAGCTAGTATTGGAAATGATAAAAATCAGTATGTAATGATTGTTAGACCGCATCGACCATCTGCTACAGCTCGTACTTCAAATTTAACAAATGTTATGCCTACTTCATCTCGTAGCAATACAAACCCACCTCAGGTATTCATAAAAATGCTATCACAATATCATTCTAATAATTTACCCATTATGTCAATTGTTAACATACGTAGAACTCCTAGATTAAGCACTTCGGTAATACTGGGAGTCTATCCACAAGATGCCACTATTCCCAGTGATAGAAGTACATACATGGTCACCGTTGACTCACCAAAGGCCGAAAAAAATTGCATATGTTGCGAACAATTTCATCCAGTAAAAATAGAACCACTTATAAAATATGATTATGGTCGTTCTCCTTCTCTATCACTCATTGGCGCACACAAAACAGAATTGAAAACCTTCTTAAAGTTGGAAGCCACTATTGATAACGTCAAGAACTACTATGCAATGCTCATAGAAGAAGAGATGCCGAACTCTGGATAACATTCATATTGCATATAAAATAAAGTGTTGGTCGGAGTTTATAGGACACTAAGGTAATATTTTTATATAAATAACCTTGAAATCAGTAACGAGTAAAAACGCCCTCATTGCAGTTTACGTGCAATAAAAATAACAACATAAACAGCACACACATCATCGTATTACAATTTGTATAAATGGAAAAATTAACTTAGACTCCGGACCAATAGGCAATATGCACACACCCAAGATCTGGATGCGCCAACAATACTAGCTAGAAAATGGAAACAGCATATACCAAAAAAATCAAAAAGCCGCAAAAGGACCTAGTTAACTCCATGAAGTGAAAATTCCAACAATGACAACATAACAACAAAATCAGTTGAATTTGACAAAAGCACATCTTATTGCAATAAAACAGTACTTTTATTCAGTTACAAGCTTTTGCAAAAACGACCCTATAGGAAATATATTAAAAATCACAACAAGTACGTATAGCAAAAGCAAAGGAAGAGCTCCTATTATAGAAGAAAATACAACAACAATTACAGCAACAGAACAAACTATAGCAGAAACAGAAAATAATAGACGCAAATCTCTTTTGCTCTTAGATACCACAGGCACTTCTTTCTCTTCACTTTGCAAAGACAATCTGTACATTCTGTGCATTTGAAGATTATCCTCTTCACCCTGGCAATCGCCATTCCCATAAGTTTTTATACGAACAACACCTCCCACATCGGTAACGTCACCATCCCTTTCAGAAACACCACTACCCAACACCCGCATAGGAATAAACTGCATAGAAAAATCATTACAACATCCACGCACTTGATATCCTAATATATAATCATAATGAATCATATAAATAAATATTTTTTGTCATTTAACATTTTTCATACACAAACTACAACAAAAAATATTAATATACCTTATTTAAAAGTGTGTACTTATTTCATATATGACATACCACAACTGTATAACAATAACGGTTTGTAACCACAGACACACAGGTATTTTATACCTGCATAATAAAAATAAAAACTTAGCTGATTTATTATGGGTCCGCTAATAGCATTGTACGTAAATACTTTTATGCTGGGATTAAATAATTAAATTGGAACAACACTAAGGACTATCGCAACTCACTAGATAAAAGAAATAATGCAACCCTCATTAATCGCAACTACTAAAATCAGTAGACCAAACTGCAAACACATATATTGGACCCTCAGCAGAAAGTCTCTAAAAACTCAATGTAAAAAATATTTGCATTGATTCTATTTCTGCAAATCATTCTAGCTCTATGTTACATGTGATAGAAAACCAGCCTCCACTTCAACGGAAACAACTGGGTCATAAACCTCGTCAAAATTTTTACTTAACTACTGCAATCACAATAAAAAACTCTGCGCAACACGAAACCCACACCACATAGCAAGACTACTTGCACCTAGAATAAAACAAAATACTGGGGCCACAAAACAAGAGTCACTGAAAACCCAAACCAAAAATAATTACCGTAACAATTCATACAAAGCAAACAAATCAATATCAAGAAAACCGTTCACATTCCGATCGGATGAAACTTCGGTAGAACAACACCTATCTAGATTACAGCTCTGCTGAAATAAACCACAACTTTGCAACCTATTACACCCTCTTTGTCTCATATAATCACCCAGCACAGTTGCCACCATCAACCTAGACGAGGAGGGTAACCAAATAACAGCATCTCTGCGAAATGCAGGAGGAGAATAAGACCCGCGGTGCTCATAAGGAGGAGGACAATCAGATGCATAATCTTCGTAGGAAGGTGGAGCAGAGCCATAATCCACATAAGGAGGGGGATTAGGACATACACCTGAAAAATCACAAAATGACGACTGATTCCTACTTGCTTCTAATGGTTCGCAAAAATTCAGATCCCCCGCCTCTGTATCATCTTCACTAACCTCTTCCTCAATAGTAACAAGCATTGACCTACCAGAAAATCTCGTAGTACCCTCATTCGATCTCAGGCAGATGATATCAAACTCTAAACTATCTCCCTCTGAGCAGAGGAAGGAACCTGCAATGCTTAACGAAAAGCCACCCAATCGACCTCTAAATGACAAAGTAATATTTTGACTCCTATGCCTACACAACCCGTTGAAGTTATTCATTGTTATACCCATTGCTATTACAGTATTAATAAAGAGATTAGTAAAAACTTCAAAATTTACCCACCAACATGACTTACGTACGAGCGATGGTAGGGTATTTTCATAATAAATTATATGAACAATATTATGATTAATAATTTTTCATACAAAATTTTATATACATAAGGATAGAATAATTATGCCGCTCTGGCAAAAACGACAAGCATAACAAACGACAAGCATAACTATTAATTAACAGGATAATAAAATGAGAAAATCCCTTGACCCAATATTAAATTACGTAACGCAACAATGTAATTTATATCTTAAATACTTGATAATGATAATATCACCACAAAAGACCTTTTATTATTATGTATAATGAATATTATATCCTAAGACGTCTGAGCCAAAATTATGCCTATTACATTAGTCTCTACCCTTACATATATCTGAGCTGATCATAACTAGATTAGCACTTGATAGATCGATGTCAAATCAGAAAATCCAGAAATGCATGGACCTCCAAACACACCCGCATGCCATTAATAAATTGCTAACAGCAACCTACCTTCCTATGTCTGTAAATGAAGAAATTTCACGTGACAACAATAAGCAAAGATCGCTTGACTTGCTACTCCATCAAAATCCAGATCACTTACCCCCAACACCCCATCTGCGGTAAAAACATCACCAGTTGCACCTGTCATTTATCCACCTTAAGATCTCCCCCTAGGGTAACACCCGAGTCTAAAGCCGAGGTAAGACCTCTAGTTTCTAATACACCACCAACACTTACTTAATCCACCTAAACCATTCATAGTCACAATCACTAATATCTTATTGGAAACAACTGAAAACCATAAAAATACATTTATATGATAAAAACGCAGTACGATGTCAATGGGAATCTGGAAAAAATTATGGTACTCTTACTGGTAAGTGGATAATTTTTCACACCTAGCAAATCATAAGCGTACCCTTGCTTATCGGCACACAAAACAACGTGCTCTTTACTAATTAATAGTGTATAAGCATAATATGTTGCTTCTTATTCATCCAAGCATGCACAACTATAGCAAAAAGAAAAACCTCACTGCTACATTTAATGTACTTAAGATAAATGGCTAGTAACAACACTGATAAAATATGATGTCCTGGCATTACTAAAAATCATCCTCCTAGACCAGTTCAGTTACTCAACTAAATCAGGAAAGAATAATGAAGAGGGAAACAGATGGCAGATGAAACTTACTAAACTAATATCTACTAATCTTTAATTTGCGAAACAACTCCTAATAGAAAAAATATTATTTATAATAATTAAATAAAAGTCACTCACAAAAAAACACCTACACACCTTAGCAAAAAGATAAATTCTGCTTGGCTACAAAAACACACCTTACCCATCATATATCTACTACGTCGATATGCAAACATCCAATGGAAAAATAACTACATGGCAACACTCTTATTATGATGCTCTGACAAAATTCATATCTTTTCTGCCCATGTTACAATCCTATCACTTAATTCTAAAGCTAAGATATCAATTGACGCAAAAACTACCTGTACTAATAACTCAACACGGATAACAATCACCCAACAAAACTCTAACTTCCAATTATAAGAGAGTTAGTTGCTGTCTGTGCAATTATCATAAATTATTCATCGCCACAACGATAATAAATATCGTATTAATTGCAACTGAAAAATTGCAAACCAAATCTATATGAAAATTACGTATAATGATAATGTAGAAAAAGTTACATGATATTAAATCAATAGCATACTTATCAAGCAATCTATTTTACACACGACAAAACATAAATAGAACGGCGGGATTGATCTTCGAACAAAACATCGCGCTAATTATTTATACAGATTGCAACAAATACCGTAGCCTATTGTGGAGCTTATTTTCACAAGAAAATATACTGAGGGCAATAATAAAAACATCCCCTTTACATTGTATATCCCGCTAATGAATTGTTAGCAACCTCTGATTAGCAAAGTATTAAATTACTATCTGTTACCTCCAATCCTACTTGGTTTATAGCTAAATCCAGCAGCAGCACCTAAAATAAAGACAGATAACAGAGAGCACATCAAATAAAACATGCCTAACCAGTCACTGACAATTTCTAACCCACCAAAAAATCCCGAAACCATTCCTGAGAAAAAAAATGACATCATCAAACAAAAGTATCTATAAAAAAAACAATTACCTACACATCTCGGTAAAAAAGTGCAACCTGATTGATTGAAATCATACCCTATTCTCATCCTATATCGATTAACTGTACTGCTGGAAGCAGCACTAAATACCATATTCATAACTCCTGCATCCACCCTCAACAACTCAAAAGAAAGAAATAGTGGCCTTTCATCATCTAAAGGATGAGGTTGCACTTCCGCCACCTCTACATAAGCCGGTGGAGAAAAATCCGAATTCATGTACGGAGGAGGTGAAAGAGCAGTCACTTCCTCAACCACTTCCTGCAACTTATACTTTAAAGTTACTGGAAAAATAGAATCTGCAGATAAATCAGTGATAATCGATCGAAATTTATGCCAAAACGACATAATGTTATCACCAGCAAATAATTTACTCATATAATCATTACGAATAGCCGCAACTAATAAAAAACCGGAAGGGAGACATACCATCATAGCAATCAAGGCACACAAAGCCATCGGCAAAGAACCAACTCCTGGTACATTGCATAAGTAATGCACTGATCTACCGAACAAAAAGAACAGTGTCGAATTAACAACAACGCATGCCCCCCAAGTAAAAAAACATGGCGACATAATACAACACCTTGCATTACCAACCCTAGAAATATGGGTAAGAAGTCCAAATGAAATCACCCTCACTCTAAATGATATATTACGCCTCCTATACTCGAGCCCCATCTTCATCATAATTTTCCCAGACAGATGCATAATTCCATCACCTGCATCTAGGATGGAAGTAACAATCAGTGAACGACAATGTGCCCCTAGATATCGAGCTGAGCTCACAGATTCCAAAGCAGCAGCCATTGATTGCAAGGTAGGCTGCGCCAAACTACCCTCTAACACTGTGTCACAATGCAAACTACCAAAATCAAATATACGCGCACCCCCAGCTGCCATTTGTTGACGCAACCTCGATTCATCGTATGCATTAAAATAACTCCCTCTCCTTCTAATAAGTGATGACATATTTTCACTGCTACTATCAGCCACCAGAGAAGGTAAAATGACAGCACGAGAAGATGGTGATTGATCATTATTCAAAGGAGGTGCAATTTCACC
>NZ_LN906597.1:358767-1087285 GCF_001460935.1 Candidatus Ichthyocystis hellenicum
AAGGAGGTGCAATTTCACCCTCAACAACAGTTTCCCGCAAAGTACGTAATGGGGAGGACAATGATCCCGGATCCAAAAAAGATTGAGCTCTACTTTGTTAGGGTTGTTCTTCCACACTATGCTGGGGAAAAGCATTAATGTTCATAAAATTTATCTCACCATATAAACCATCAATTAATTCAAGTTAGGACTGGTTACCGTATAGCACTCACAAAAAAGCAACCGCAGGCAGATTATATATGAAGATAAAATGGTTACTAAAAACAATATATCGCTACCACTTTGGATTTATTTTTAATTAACAGCAAATTTAATATTATTTATACTATGAAAATTAACAAATATGAGCGTAACGCATTGGTGAATTACAAAGTCGATAGTCCCTTGGCCAAAAGCAAAAAATTTTCATCATCTATCTTTATTGATATGCTTGACGGATAGCAAGCGCAAGCCTATTAAGGCCCTCCCCCAATTTATCCAAGCAAAAACACCCCCGACAGGAATAAAAAATTCACCATTAACTTGGATGTATTTTCAGTGAGTTAAGTGACATAAAACTTCACGCATAGTTTATTACCACCTCACAGAATAATCCTCTATGAATCATCTAGTAATCTGCTTAATACTCTAACAATTACCTCTTCAGCAGGAAAGCTAAAACCAGCAACAGCACCTAAAAGAAGAATAGATAACATGGGACATGCCATATGAAGCACACTCAGCAAACTATAATCGATATCATCTGACTCACCATAAAATTTTGAAACCATTCCTAATAAAAAAAATGCTACCATAAAATAAAAATATTTATAAAAAAAAGAAACACCGACACATCTAGGTAAGAACCGGCATCTTTCTTGATTGCAACAATACCCAACCCTCAGCCTATATCGATTAGTCACCCTCGGAGAAATAGAACTAAATCTTATGCAAACAACACCTCTTCCTGAATTTATAACTTCTTGTTCCAATTCCTATGACTCAAGCAAAAAAGATGGTAGAATAGAATAATCTTCTCCTGCCACTTCCATATATATAGGAGATAATTTTTCCCTCATATACGGAGGCGGAGTAGCAATCGCTTCCTCCCTAACTTCATATAACGTATAAGTTACATTCGGCCGAGATAGTTAACTATAATTTGCCGCCGAACCACCCGATGGGAAACATATCAGAAGAGCACCCAAATTACACAAAGTAAACACTAAAGAACAACCATCTAGTGCCGTGTAGAAGTGGGGTATCAATCTGCCGAATAAAAAGTAGAAGCATTATCAAACTGCATATTTCCAAACCCAGAACTTAGCAAGCCTGCTCCCATGTATTGTCGTGAACTTAATTCATTACGTGGATTAACAGAAACCTGCCTCTCTCTAACAAGTGATGAAAAATCACCTTCGCTATCACTATAATCCACTGGAGAAGACAAAGCCCCATTACTGGAAGATGATGATAGATCATAATCATATATAGTCATGTACTATGTGGAGGAGGCTAAATCTCACCCCATAGGGAGGTCACTCTATCCTCAGAAGAAACATCAGTTTCCTGCAAATCACGTAACGTAGCTGACGATAAGACTACATCCGAAATAAGTTGAGACAGCCCTTGCTCTAGCTAATCTTCTACACGCTGCTGTGGAGAAAAATCAATATTCATAAAATTAATTTTACCTTCTAAGTTATCAACTCAAGTTATAACTGCTCCCCCCAATGTAGAATCTAAAAAAAAGAAATGCTCCATATAGTTATTTATCGTTAACAGAACATCATTTGCATTATAAAAATTAACAAATGCATGTAAAACAATAGCTAACCACAACAGTTGATAATACATAAACAGTAATAAGTTTCATCCTGTATATTTACTGAGATACAGAATGACGAATGCAAACTCACTAACTATAGCCGATTGTGTCTTCTTACCGAATCCATTCCTTATCAAAACAACATTACTCCAACTACGAAAATAAAGACCTTAACCCTTACGTTGATATCCTTCTATAACACTACAGTGATTGGCATAAAAGTTATCAGGCTCTGTATTATTCCCAGCACGAGTCCGTATTATCTATAATTATCTTAATGCGCTATAAACTACTTCCTCAGCAGAAAAGATAAAACCAGCAACAACACCTAAAAGAAGAATAGACAACAAAGGACATGCCATACAAAACGTACCTAGCCAACCTTCACTGCCATCTTCTAACCCACCACAAAACCTCGAAGCTATTCCCAACAAAAAAAGTGCCATCATCAAATAAAGGTACTCATAAAAAAGGAAACACCAACACATCTTGGGAAGAACCTACATCTTTCCTGATCATGAGAATAACCGACCCTCAGCCTATATCGTAGTCTGCCCTCGGTGAATAGCACTAAATTCTATGCGCATAGTTCATTGTTATGAATTTACATATTCCCGTTCCATCACCAAAGGTTCAACAAAAAAATAAGGAACCCTAGTAGAACCTTCACCTACCATTACCGCATATAGAGGAGACAATTTTTCTGATATGTATGAAGTTGGAGTAGCAGTTACTTCCTCCCTCACTTCGCGTAATGTATAGGTTACACTTGGTAGTAACGGTAAACTAGTATTTGCCACTAAATCATCGCAAGTACGTAGTGCTTTTTCCAAAAATGATCTACCATCTTGCCAATACAAACTATTTAATAACCTACTAATACGATTACTACCGAAAAGGGAAATCCACGAAAAAATCAATGGGAAACATACCATGGCAGTAGTTATATTACATAAAGCCACCATTAAAGAACGTCTGTTCAGTGCAGTGTAGAATTGGGAAACTAACCTACCGAATAAAAAGAATAGAACTGAGTTAGTCACAGCAATTACCGCACGAACAAAAAACAGGGAAACGTACGACATCCTCTACCACTATCATAGAATAATTCGCTTCTGTGTCTGACTTCAATTGATAGATCCTTATCATCATTTTCGCTCTCGCTTCTAACTCCAATTCTACCAGACAAAATTACACTCCCCCACCTGACGCTGAATCCCGGAGGAAAATAGTTACCACTGAAGGATGAGTCACTACCATACATATAACCGAAGCTGCAGATTCATCAACCTCCCCTACTGTAGATTGCAACAGAGATTGCATCAAAATACCTTCCCTTCCTGAATATTTCCAAACGAAACACTATTCAAATCAGACCTAAGTAGCCCTCCAACTACCACTTGTTGAGGTGAGCTCGGGTCATTTATGCGCATTAACAGAGCTATGCCTCCTCCTAACAAATGATGACTAAACACCACAACTGTTAACATCAGCTATGATAGAAGGCAACGATAAAATAGGATAAGAAAGTGATGAATCATAATCAGATGAATGTGGTCACATTTCACTATCACTACTATGGAGGAGGTGAGATTGCACTCCCCCTGATAATGAATACTGCCATCATCAACAGCAACAATTTCCTGTAAACTCGATGAGGGATACAATAACCCTGCCTCGGAAACAGAGGTGCCTTTGATCTGATTATTCTTCTATATGTTGCTGGGAAAAATACTAATGTTCATAAAATTTATTTCACTTTTTAAGAGTCATTAATTCAAGTTAGGACTGGCCGACACACAGCACTTGTAAAAATCGATGCAAGGCGCTTATGTCTGAATATAAAATAGTTATTAAAAGTAATATATTGTTATTATGCTTGATTTATTTTTAATTAACAAAAAACCTAACATTATTTATACTATGAAAACTAACAAATGTGCGTGCAAAACATTAGTGAGTCACAAAGTAGATAATCAAAAATAGCAGCAAGCAAAAATACCTAATCATTTATATTTATGGAGATACCGTTTAACGAATGCAAACTTATGTATCGCCTCTATCCATCCAAGCATAAATAAACCGACAACAAGAATAAAAAACTACCTATTCCTTGTATATACTATCCAATGATAGTGTATAGCTAACATAAAAATTATCATGCAAGGGTATAACGTTCCACCCCTACTGGTATCACAGCAGATTATCCACTGCACCATCATCCCCAGCAAAGCTAAAACCAGCAACAGCTCCTAAAATAAGAACAGATAGTAGAGGGCACAATATATGAAACTCACTTAGCCAACTATCACCTTCTTCTAATACAGATAACAGAGGAAATGACATACAAAATATACCTAGAAAACCCTCACTATCTTCTAACTCACCATAAAATCTAGAAATCATTCCTGATAAAAAAAATGCCATCATCAAATAAAAATATTTATAAAAAAAAGAAACACCGACACATCTAGGTAAGAACCGGCATCTTTCTTGATTGCGAGAATACCCTATCCTCAGTCGATATAGATTAGCAAACCCTGGGGAAACAAATCTAAGGGCTAGATGTACAATCCCTCGTATAGAGCTCATATTTTCTCGTTCCACATCAAACGATTCAATAGAAAAAGACGGTAGTATATTATGTGCCCTCCCTATGGCAACCAAATATGTAGGTGGCAAATTCTCTTCCATATACGGAGGTGGAGTAGCAATAACTTCCTCCATAACTTCATGCAACGTATAAGTTATATTAGGTGGTAATAGTAAATCAGAATTCTCCAATAAATTGCGACGGATACGTAGCACATTTTCCAAAACTGAAGAACCATCTTGCCAAAGTAATCTATCTGCAACAGCATTAGATAATAATGTATGAAGAGTCTCACTACTACGAATGGCAACAAATGTAAAAATTGAGGGAAAACATACCAAGACAATAGACAAATTATACAAAGCAAACATTAAAAAATCCCCATTTAGTACAGCATAGAATTGGGGAACCAATCTACCGAACAAAAAGAATAAAATCGAATTAGTCACAACACATGCTGCACGAACAAAAAAACATGACGATACACAACATCCCCTATCATCCCTATTAGAAAATCGTTCTCCTATTAAGTTGACGTCAATCGATAACTCACGGGTAATATATGTTCCTCCTCTTCTAATCCCAGCCACCCCAAACAAACGCATACGCCTCCTCCTCACCCCTACTATATCCCTGATGGAGGTAACCACCAGTGAAGGCAACCGTACACCAAGATACACAGCTGAAGATGAAGATGCATCAGGAATAACTATTGTTTGCAAAGCAAGGTGCATCGAGACATCTTCTAAAGGATGGAAAAACTGCACACTACCAAACTCAGAGCTCTCCCCCCTCACTACCATTCGTTGAATCAATATCGTTTCATTATTCGTATTAGTTTCATTATTCGTATTAACAGAGCTTTGCCTTCTCCTAACAAGTGATGACATACCACCAACGCCTATAGGAAAAGGCAATGACGGATCATAATCATGTGAAAGTGGTACTATTTCACTATATGGAGGTGGTTCTGTTTCACTATATGGAGGTGGTTCTGTTTCACTATATGGAGGTGGCACTGTTTCCTGTAAAACAAGCGATTCAGGTAATACCAATTCTTCATCAGATCCACTTTGTTCTGATTGTTCTTCTACATATTGCTGGGGAAAAAAATTAATGTTCATAGGTTTTATTTAACCTTATAAGTTATCAGATCAAGTCAGGGGGAAATTCCAAGAGGAACTTACAAAAAAGTTACGCAGCTCAATTGAATCTATTAAAAATAATTTATATAAACAATATGTTACGATTTATTTATTTTTTATAAATAGCAAATGTACCATTATTTGAACTATGAAAATTGACAAACATATGTGTCAAATAACCGCTGGAGATAGTTATTAATTATCACCCATATAAATCGAGTAACCATAATGCCGCTACTGGCATTGGAACTACGGATGAAATCTCATTGCTTCACGACTAAACCCAGCAACAACACCTGACAAAAGAAAAGATAACCCAGGACACACTAAATAAAGCACATCTAACCAACCCGAACCAATCATAAAATTACTTTCGATTCCGTTAAAAATGCCTGAGAAAAAAAACAACAAAACCAAAGGAAAGTACTTATGAAAAAAATAAGTATCCAAACTCCTTAGCAAAATAAAACCTATTCCTCGCCTACAAATAGAATCTGCTATCCTTAGCAAATATCGATCACTTGTACATCCAGATACAACACTTAATACTATTTCCACAACCTCCCGTTCACTGCTCGGTGAAAAATTAGATGATGTTATTACATTCAAGGAAAAAGCCAGCATCTCCTCCACCTCAGCATATGAAGGAAGCTGATAAGAGACTGATTCCTCATACGAAGGTGGAAATTTAACTACTTCTAGCAATGTGTACCGCGACCGTGAATTATCACAAACACAAATAGAAGAAAAAAACAATCCGCACGAAAAAAATGACAAGGCAATGCCCAAGATATATGAAATAGAAAAAAACAATCCGCACTCTATGTATACCCCATGCATAACCATTCCGGATAAAAAAAATAGTACCGAATTAGATACAACACCTGCAGCACGAACAAAAAAACATGTTAGCGGTAACAAACACTCTACATTTCTTCTATCAACCTGAACAAATATTGCGCTCCTGCTACTACCGACTCTAGTATTAATGTCCATAGTTAGTAATATTATGCCTTCTCCTGCTTCTTCAATGGATGTAACCCTCAATAATGGCCAAGATACATCACGATATAGCGGTGGTGGTGCCATATAATTGAGTAAAGCTCCAACAGACGGTTGGGGATAAACTTCATTGTATGTACTAAAAGAACTACGCCTCCTTCTAACAAGTGATGATACGCCTCCACTGCTACTATCAACTACTAAAGAAGAAGACAAAGATAAAGTGGGAGAATACAGTGATGAATCATAATCATATGGAGGTGGTGCTATTTCACCATATGGTGAAAAAACACTATCATCAGCAAAAACAGTTTCCTGTAAAATCTGCAACTCAGGTGAGAACAATTCCGCACCCGAAATAGGTTGAGATCTACTTCGTTCTAATTGTTCTTCTGCATGTTGCTGGGAAAAATCACTAATGTTCATAAACTTCTTTTAGCTTTCTAAGTTACCAACTCAATTTAGGAGCGATTTCCTCCCAACAATTATAACAAGTTACACAACACAACCGTACGTAAAGAGAAAATAATCACTAAGAGAAATAAGTTGTTCTTAATATATTTTTAACTAACAGCAAAAGTAATATTATTTGAGTTATGAAAAATAACAAATATGCACAAAATAAAACGATCCATAACAACGGACGATAACTAAGCAATAGAAATCAAAACTCTACCTCATCCTATCTCTTTATTGACACATAACAATAAATGCAACCTTTACGACAAACACGAATGGGAACAAGAGAAAATATCTAATGCATCGGACAAAATACCATAATTGGCCAACCACCAATGACACAAATTCCATGTTGTCGAATTATTATCTATCTCCCCCTATCCGTTCTCGATCCACGGCTAAACCCAGCAACTACACCTAATAGAAGAACAGATAGCAAGGGACATAACATATAAACGGTGCCAATCCAATCTTTGCTAACCTTTACCTTTCTATAAAATCCTGAAGCAATTCCTAGCGGAAAAAATAACATCATCAAATAAAAATATTTGTAAAAAAACCGCACACCTACACACCTCGGAAGAAAAACACAGCTTACTTGATTACGAGAACATCCTATCCTAAGCATATGCCGACTAATAATACCTCGGGACATAACCTTCAAGGTTAGACATATAAGCCTTTGCCCCAAACTCATATTCTCTCGTCCCACAGTTAAAGATTCAAGCGATAGTGTAGGAACAAAAAACTGTTCTGCTTCTTTAGTATAAGCAGGAGGTAAATCCTCTTCCATATACGGAGGAGGAAAAGCAATTACTTCCTCTTTCACTTCCTGTAAGGAGTAATTTAAACTCGATTGCGGAACCATATTCACAAGTAAACGATGGAAAATCAATTCTATATTTTTACAGAGTGACCTATCGGTATAAATAGTAAACAAGCTACCAACACCATTGTTGCGAATAATCGAAATCAACAAAAAAATTGATGGAAAACCCACTATAATGTCAAATAAGCTATAAAAAAGAAAAAAACTTCTGTCTGGTCTACTGCATAATTCCGTCACCAATCTCCCGAATAGAAAAAACATAACTGAATTAGCCACAACACATGCCCCACGAATAAAAAAACAAGGTAATAGATAACATCCCATATCCAATCTATTGACAGAAATAGTTACCCTAACCCTAATTAATAATTTACACTTAACATACCCTCTTCTTCCAGTTCTAACTATCACAGACAGTTGCATACATCCGCCTACATCTCTGATGGACGTAACTACCAGTGATGGACCAAGCACTCCACAATATATAGATGGAAACACAAAGTTAGGAACAGCAACTACAGACCCAGAAGTATTTATCATCGAAAAATTTCGCGGGACAAAATTAGCACTATGCAAAATATGGCTCAGTGTCCCCATTACAAAATGTTGTTGCACCCCCCCATCATTGTAGGGGCTCTGCATTCTTCTCATAAATGGCACCCTATCTTCAGAGCTATCAACAGCAACTAGAGAAGACAAAGTTAGATCGCGAACAGATATTAAATTACAGTAATATGGAGGTGGGGCCATTTCCATATCATATGGCGGGGGTGCAATTCCAAATGACAACACTCTATCCTCAGCAACAACAACCGCTGACTGTAATGTGCCTAATGGAGAAACATGAAGACCAGGATCTACATCCAAGATAGGTTGCTGCCGTTCTTCTACATGTTGCTGTGAGAAAATTACATTGTCCATAGAACTTATCGTACCTTCTAAGTTATTCAATTAATGACTTAATTCAAATATACTTATCGCAAGACAACCCTTGCAAAAATCAACGCAGCACAATTGTAAACAAAGTGTGAATAGCTCTCCCCAGTAATCGGTTACATATAGTCTAATTTCTATTAACAACAAACATAGCATTTCTCAAACAATTAAACTTAACAAAAATGCACGCCGAACAACCGTCAAAGATGATAATTAATTATCAGTTACATGAATGAAATGCCACTAATTTCTCCCCTGCTGAAGAAATGATATGCCACTAATATCCTCCCCGAAATTGAGTCGTCCTGGAGAAGATCTACTCGTAATTGCTTCCCGACTAAATCCAGCAACAATACCTAATAAAAAAAAGGACGCCACAGAACATACACAATCGAGCATAATAAACCAACTACCATCAATCACGAAACTACCTCTGCTTCCATAAAAAAACAGGCATAAGCCAAAGGACATTCATCATTATGACTCCTTTTCAAAAACTTTCCCCTTCTAATCATTACTTCATGCTTGCTCTTACCTGCACTCCTAGTATTAATTTCCACTGTTATCAGGGTATCTTCGCCTACATCTTCAATGGCAGTAACAATCAGAAAAGGTGATGTAACATCATATGAAGACGACGAATAATATGTAGGAGGAAAATTTATATCATCATATTGAGGAGGAAGGAACCTCCTATGACCCCGTGGAGACAATGGCGCAGATTCCGCAATAACAACTTCAGGCAACAACTCCTGTAGAGCTGAATAATCTCGAGAATCTACCCCCGTAAAAAAACAGAATTCGGTAAGTCTTCTCTCCGTTGTCGTGCAAAAATATGAACACATATAAAATCCAACAAGGGTATAAATCTCTCATCTTATCTACAAAAACTTTACTGGCAAATTCAACAGACACGCGGATGTTACGAAGCGATAGCGAACCCAAATCCAGCTCATCATATACTGTATATAAAGTAAGATCCCGGAATATATTGATAAAAAAATTAGTAAAAATTTATCTACTTAATGGATTATTTTTGATTAATATCCATACACCATCAGTTTACTTACATAATAACTGAGCAATCATAAACAAATTATTGAACATGGAATACAAAACTAATCGCTGTTAGATACTTGTATTCTCCTCATGATTGAACATTATTAACCACAAAAACTTATTACGTCATAGCAATAGCCAGAAAAATGCCAATAGAAAAATATATCTAACCCCCAAAAAAAACAGTACCTAAAATTACAAACCGTTGACTTCAGCATATTAATGTCAACAGCAACGATAACACTAAACAAGAAACCACCAATCAGGATTAAAAACATATAACCCTTCACCTTAATAAAACGGAATCTATTTCAACGTCTAAGTAGAAAATACAAAGGCAACAGCAAATACCTTTTGCATTCCGTCCCATTTTCATATTACCAACTTATGCAGCTTTTCCCATTTGCAAATAATAAACTGATAGATCAGTTAATGAAGGAAAATCCGTTCACATTCCCAAATGTAAAAATTGACAAAACATCGCCTTTTCAAAGGCAGTTAATCATTAACTGCTACAACTGATTACAGAACTACCATACATTCTAAAGAACAGTAAATACGAAGCTAAAATAGTAATAACAACCGGAAAAAGATAATAGAAACGCGTGACATCAGTAATGGTAATACATAACTTTCAATTGAAAGTAAGTTTATGCCAATTATTTATTAGCTCTGGACAGCGTAACAAAATGCAATTACCCATAAAATATATTGTGCATCTTAAGTTATATATAGTTGCAATTGCACCAAAAGACTTTCTCAACAGCGTCATGTTATTATGATTCATATAGTAGAATGGTTTATTTGTATTTGCGGTAGCGGTAATTATGCAATATTCAATTGCATGAATTTCCTATTTGGTGTCTACAAATACTCGCCCTAACTTGTTTCACTATTTCCCTATTATTTAGTAACCTTAAAACACAGACCGAAAAACAATCACATCATATAATGATAGCAAAAATGCTTGCACCTCCTTTACTAAAAGTTATTATCTAGATTCCTTAGGTGTTACATTATATTAGTAAGCACATGATACATAGTAAAATGACATCTAGGAATTATATTTATATGCCTATGGTATATATCCATGCAAGCTTTACCTAAAGTTTTAGCTTAAAACTACCATAGCAACCAACTCCTACCTCCTATCTTTTTCATGAAGCAACAACCTAAAAAGGCGCTCGAAATAACCCATCTTGCATCTATGTAAGACGATATAAAAGATAAATACTAATCTATTTTATTTAATAAATTCAACTATTCTGGAAAATTTAGCAACTAAGTACCAAATAAAAAAATCACCTAACAGGTCCTCCCACGAATTTGTGCGAGTTACAATAAAATTTTGCTTTCACCAACGGTGCCTCATAATTTACTCAACAAAAGGAGTGGAGTGGAGTGGAGTGGAGTGGACAAACAAAATACCACTTCTACCTTGATACTCCATATGCAATTTGCAATTTATTCCATATGGAATTGTATGCTAATAACATCACTACACAAACCAATCAAAATTGTTCACATACCAGAATACAATGCCATACTACTATCAGGAACGTCGATGTTAAAAGATTGCTACGGAGATTTTTATGAGGGGGTTAGACAGTAGCTATGGTCGGTCAATTTCTTGTCCTGACCTTGGTGAAGATGGTTCGTGCATTGATGGCATTGATGGCATTCATGAACATCGGGCTGGCTCTAGTAGCGATAGTGAAATCGACTATTCCTGTATAAGTGATAATATTCATCAGGAAAACGCGACTTCTGAGCAAGTCACCAATATCTACAGGGGGGACCCTCTAGCACCGTTGTTGCTAGATTTGTTTCTGCCTCATCAACAACAGGACGAGGAAACAATGGCCACACTTAGTCTAGTGATATGCCTTGCTCTTTCGACCATGTCTGCCTATATCTGTTCGGTTATCGTTGAGTGTCATCCACTCATAACTAACTAAAGATCGTTTTTCAACGACCAAATCACAATACAATATCCATACACTTTACACATCATTTTCCTATACTTTCTATTTTACCTTTCCCAGCCAACTAAATCCGATTACTGACGTACATAGCTCACACCAGCAAAAATACTTATAGTTTTGTTTATTGTTATCGAAATATCTATAGCTCAACTAATATATTATGGGATTATAATTTTACATAAATTATCACTATAGTTGATCAAATAACACTTGTCATCCTGTATCAATCCATCTATTTTTTTGTTGGTTGACTTAGCAAGTACAAACTTCATTTTTCCAATTGTTGGCAAAATGAGATAATAAGACTAGAAATATTAATAACTTAGCAACAAAAATATTCATATAATATGGTCTGAAAATATATTACATTCAACCCCACCGAACATTAACAGCGGGCTATAGCATGATAAATTTAGGTAATGAACAAAACCATGAAGAGGGTAGCGAGGAAGAACCCCTTTATCTCAACACAGCGTCCTCCTCTTGCTCTGAAGATTTGGACTGGGAAAGGGTATCTTGTCACAGCGAAGAAGACTGGGAAAGATTATCTTGCTCCGGATCCGAAGCGGGAGGCTCACTTTGCGCGGCAAGCAGAAGGGGGAGTGCGCCTTTATCCGCAGAAAGTGGAGAAGAAGGACCATCTTCACCCGATGGAAATGAATGGAGAAACCTATATTACTTCAACGTATCAGGATGGGATGGTATATGTAGTTCAGAAGAAGAGAGCTCATCGGATTATGATTATCATTCCGATAGATCTGATTCCGATGATTTTTCTGACGAAGAAACCTCGGAAGGAGATGAGGAAAGGCCTGTACAAGGGCGACTGAGCTCGCTTGTTGACATGATTTTGCCACTTGAAATTTTACCTGGAGAAGGACCAATACAATACCCTCCCAGACCATTTGATGTAGTTGTCTATTTTGTCGTCGCACTTTTATTTGCGTACGGATCTTCAGACATTCTATTTGGGTAAGAGCAAAAAAGTCATAGACATACTGGATCAAGAAAAAGGTACCGCCATTGGTGGTTTTGTTATTTTTCCGGATAACAAAACGCCTCTACTCAGACACCCAGATAACACAAAACCCTGGGCGGTACCACCAAACACCAGCACGGTAGGCAACGAAGTAGCCGTCGGACTCTCTCTCTATTAAAAAAATTCCTTTTTCCCGTATTTATACCTCCATTACATCAACAGAAACCAACCACCTAAGCTCTCGTGGCACAACGTAAGACATCAGCATTCTGATCACCTCCTAAAATAGCTAAAATCACATAATACAAATAATTGGAATAACATCATAGCGTCTATAGTACGCTGTCAACTCGGAATAGTATATTTATGACATCACTGTAATATGGGAACAAAATAAAAAATATTAAATAATCAACAACAAAATTATTCATATGATCTAGCTTAAACTAACACTAATATGAACCACACTGATAATTTACCATAGGACCTTGTATGATGAGAAATTCGGATAATTATGACACAGCAATAATGCCATATTGCTGTGAATACAGTGATTCAGAAATCGATGAACCCCTTCCTCCTCCTTATGAATCCATTACATGTGAATACGATAATTTGGTGACCGATGAACAGCAACCACCTCAGTATGGGTCTATCGTTATCGGTGAATGCAGTAATTCAGTAGGCAATGAACTAGTCTTGTCATCGAGCAAAGTTATCCCTTCTAACTACAGTAACTCAGAAATTGATGAGCCTCAGCACAAATACATCACCAAAGACAAAGCTGCTGCTTACAATGAAAACAACACCGAATTGCAAAAGGTTGAAAATTTAACACAAGTTACCAAAAGTGATGGTCCAGCAAAAAAATCTAATTTTTGGAAAGATACTGCTTTACCAATAGTGATGGATATTTGTTTTCCTCCATCATTCCCAAGGGAAGCCAGGTCACCCCTGACTCTAATTATATTAATTGCCTTTACAATTCTATTTTCATATATTTATCCAGGACCAGGATGCACGAGCGCATACAGGAGAAGAAGGTAACGATTATCTCTACCATAACGAAAGTAATTAAACTTACCTAAATTGCATGATCATACGTGAACACATCATCATAGTATCTTAGTTGAATACACACTCCTTGTCCGGGGAAGTACCTCCCCCTCCTTGGAGCTTTAAATCGATTCATAAGATAGAAAATGCTAGTCGGATCCCTTTAAGCAATTAAATCCAATGGTAACATCACAGACTATGATCAACACCCACTATTGGATACCAATCGGTCTATAGAACATGATTCAGGTCGCTCACATTATCTCTATCATTGGGAAAAATCTAACAAAATTAAAAACATTGAGCAAACAAAGTACAAGAAGATCTTATAAACTCATGTAAATCATATCTGCAACACTCATGTTGTAAATTTATTCTTTCAAAGAATCTGGGTATATTAATAATGGACTTATAGTATGTCAGCAAATAAATTTGCTGACATAAATTGTGGTATCTCCGTGGAAGAAGCGAGCCGCTCCTAAAAATGTTATTGAAAAAGCAACAAAAGTCCGTTTTCAGTGTTTGTTGAAGAAAAAACACCAAACTTTTAATAATTAATCCGCAAAAATAATGCCTCGGTATCACTTATTGGATTAGAGTCAGATCAACTAAAGTAACCACATGATAAATTCATCTGATGTAACATGATTATTTTCGTATCGTAATTTTTTGCTGCATTCACGTTATGGCCTCTCTTTTTTATATAAATAAATTAGCCTCAACAATCTTATATTCCGCTAAAAGCAAAAAACTTTACTAATACCTTAGAACAGTAAGGAAAGACATTGCAAAACAGTACCAAAAACTATATATCTCTACTTTGTCTATTGTACCCAGAAACACCACCTAATAGAAGAAGAGCCAATGAAGGACTAAAGAAATGAGGAGCATATAACCTACCGGGAACCATCAACGTGCCTGATAAAAAAACCAACGACATCAAAGAAAAATACCCCCGAAAATAATCCCTCCCCATGCATCTTGGCAAATATACACACCTTTCTCGCCGTGGATAAATATCCGCAATACTTATCAGATATCTATACTCATTCGCTCCATAGATAACCTTCAGCACCAGATCTATATACTCTCTATCAGTAATCAATGAAATAAACGATATTTTTATATCAGGAAGAGAAGCCTCCACCCCTGAATATGAAGGCGGCAACACTTCCTCCAACTCCTCAATATACGCAGGTGGAAACTCAACAACCTCTCGCAAGACATAATGACCCTCTGAATTAATATTATTATTGCTGCGACAAGTTGAGCCTAATAAAAACCCAAAAGAGAAAAACGGCAGCGTAAGAAACAAATTACGTAAAAACGAAACCTGCGAAAGCAGAAAAAATCCCTTCCGTTCGGTGTGTAAAAAACGCGCCATTCTCCCGAATAAAAAGAATAAAAGCAAACTAGAGGAAAAAAAGACACTGCGAACAAAAAAACAGACTGAATTCAGAGAACATACTTTGTTCACAGGACGCCTAGCAATAATGCGATAGCATTCTACTAATAAGCTACATTGAAGAAAAGACTTTCCGACACGAACCCTCGCAAGCATATCTATACCAGTAGGCACTCCTCGGAGGGAGGAAACCACCAGCGAGGGTGAAATCACATCAAAATATGAGGGGGGTATTCTCGGACGATCAACACCAACAGCCGAGAATAAACGGCTAGGAACGGAAGAAACTTGTGAGACAACTCCTGCCTCAATACTTAAAATCCTATCCGGTGATCCTCCCAGATGTCGTCGTGAAGACAGTTCATAATTATTATCAGCAGATCGAGATCGTCTTATCAGCCGACCACTAACATTAGCATTTAGCTGTGTACTTGCTTCTCTATCGAGAGGGAGTGGGTAAAAACTGTATGAAGGAGGCAAATCACGATCTAAAACAGAATTATCTGCGGACAACAAGGAACCAAGCAGCGGTTGCCGGGAATCAACCTCCGGGACACTCCGATGCTGCTCCTCTGTAAATTGCCGTGAAAAAACACTATCACTCATAAAATTTGTCATGCCCTTTGTAACAACGGTCTATCGAAAGATCCCACAAAAAGACAACCTCTATTGCAGCATGATCGCGCAAGTAACTTACGGGATATGATTGTGGCAAATTCAAAGTAATTATTCGTGTAAGTATTTAACAGTCAACTTATTATATTTAATTTACAAAAAATGGCCTCAAATAGGCGATTAAAATACCGGTCATTGCACAAATTTTACTATCACTATACTTATCAAAATTCAAAATCTCACCTTCACAAAAAATCCACAGGTAAATTCAATACCTGACAACAAACAAATTCCTCAAACTTATTTATTTCTCATAATAACAATAGCAATACTTATAATGTAGTCAGTAATATATTAGATATTACTGTTCACAAATCACTAGTAATTTATTCTTTAATAAAAAATTATCTATTACAAATGGAAACAAAAACATTCACATTATTTACAACCATATTAGATTAAATTAGTAAGAGTTTGGAATAACTGAAAGTCATACAGGAGTAGTCCGTGATAAAATCATATGCAAAAACTAGCCCAGCAGATAATGAATGGGTGTGTTTGTCTTACTTGGAAGAAGATGACATGAAAAGTATGTCTTCTTCTGAAAATAGTGATTGGGAACATTTATGCATCTCGGACGATGACGAAAGCAGTGTTTGCGTAACAAGGTTATCCTCTCCTTCAGGCAGTAATAACGAGGAAAGTATATCTGATAGAGATGAATTAAATCCAGAAAGTGGGTCATCGACTGATCCGTGTAATACCACCGATGAATGTGAAACTGAAAGTAACGTAGAAGGATCTACCCACGAGGGTTCTGTACTATCACGGATCAAGAATTGGATTGATGTGGTTTTGCCAATTGACATCGGAGATGATGGCCCTACTCAGTATACAAAAGCTCCGACCGATTGCTTCCTTGCTTTTACTTTAGCACTCCTGGTGGCATACTACTCTCGCGACCTACTATACTAAAACTAGATGAGAGGTAAAAATATTAATAGCAATTATATTTTGCTCGAATTTCTATGGGAAAATATCTACGTTGCCCAGTAATATTGCATCCGAATAGTTATAAAGTCACAGCAACATCACCTGAAACACAACACGGTACGTAAGCTATTTAATTGTGTAAAAAATTTATGCTATAGATCGAAGATTGCGGTCCTACAGCAGTGCCACTAAAAAGTGCTATGATCACACGTATCATTTCCTGCTTCGTATTAGTTGCTAATACATCAGCAACATTGTTTTCTCTATAAAAATATAGGCAACAAATTAGTGCTCGTACGGCAAACGAAAACTCCACCCGCCAAGGAAAATAATTGCCGAGAAGATAAATAAAGGTGACTGCAAAATCACCGCTTCAACCACAATCATTTTTATGGTTATTGTTGCAAATATCTATTTCTTTAATGGTTAATCTGGGTACAATTACCGCTAACTAGAGAGAAACATCTCTTCCCAAGGAGAATCGAAGTTCAAACCCCCTCCTCTCCACTATACACTTTCGTAGGATACAACTTCGGAATTTATTTTTAATCACTTAATCAACGTATTCATGTCCAGAATAGGCATCAGTATAGCCAAAACAATAGTTAGAACCATGCCTCCGGTAAAAAGAATAAGCATCGGCTCCAGAAGACTAGCAAAAAGCATTATCCTACGCTCAGCATCTCTTTGTAAAATCAAGCTAGCTTTATCCAACAGCATTGGCAACTGCCCAGTTTTTTCACCATTGGAAATTAAATGCAAGAATATAGGGGGTAAAAATTTTTCCGTGGAAAGTGCTGACGCCAATGTTGCTCCCTCACTAACCAAAACTTCAGCACGATTAATTAACCTTTTTAGGGGGAGATTCTGAATAACACTTCCAGATACGGTTAATGCTTGTAAAAGTGAAACACCCCCTTTAAGTAAAATTGCGAGTGTCGACGAAAACCTCACAGTATTAAGAGCAAGAACCAATTTACCAACAATAGGCAACTTAATAAGAAAATTGTGAAACTTAAATAACTTTGTCTCAGACTTCAACAAACGCAAAAACTGCCAGGCTAAAACCCCCAAAACACCTACTAGCCACACCCAATATGTCTTCAGGAACCCACTAGCCCCTATAAGAATACGCGTCAACAATGGCAACTGGTGTTTTGTATGCGCAAACACGCCCACAACCTGGGGCACCACATAAACCATCATCAAAATGACAACAAACAAAGAAAACACAGTAACTATTGCAGGATAAAGCAAAGCTCCCAAAACTTTATGAAATAGGTTTTGCCGATTCTCAAGATAATCAGCTAACAAAGACAAAATTTCAGGCAGATGTCCTGATAACTCTCCTGCTCGCACCAACATGGAAAAAAATACAGGAAAATCTTTCTTGCGCTTCAGTAAAGCATCAGCAAGAGTACTTCCTTCCAAAATTTCAGATCGCAAAAACAAAATTAGCGAACGAAAATATTTCTTCTCTGCCTGCTGAACCAATGCCTGTAAGGAATCCTCTATAGTCAGACCGGCAGATAACAAAATACAAAGCTGCCGAGCAAATAAAACTTGGTCAGATGAACTTAGCACTTCTCTAAATAAAAAAAATCTACCAGATGTCTGAGCAATGCTATTGATTTCCACCAAAATTAAGCCTTGTCGGACAATATCTTGCCTGGCTAATCGCTCACTATCCGACTCAATAACCCCCTTACAAGACTTACCTAATTCATCAATAGCTTCATATCTATAAACTGGCATCTTCTGTTTCTCTACCAAGTGACAAAACTTCCTCCGGTGTAGTCAGACCCTCACGTATTAAATGACAAGCATACTCCCTTAAAGTTATAAATCCTTGCTCAAATGCTTTCTCCCGAAGTGTTTGCTCCGATGCACAAGAATGAATCATAGATTCCAGTAATGGCGTTATCTCAAGTAATTCAAAAACACCGACCCGACCCGAATAACCACTAAATCTACAGTGATCACACCCGACAGCCTCAGGAACCTTCTCGCCCTCAGGTAATGATAGCAACCTAGATAATGCTGGAGAAATAATTTTAAACTTTCTACACTGATGACAAACGCGTCGCACTAAGCGCTGAGCTAATACTCCTCGTATGACGGGAGCCAGTAGAAAAGGCTCAATCCCCATATCACGTAACCGTGTTACAGCGCTTAAAGAATCATTAGTATGCAATGTAGCTAACACAAAATGTCCAGTTAAACTCGCCTGCACGGCAATCTGCGCCGTATCAACATCTCTAATCTCGCCAATCATCACAACATCCGGATCTTGTCTAAGAATAGAACGCAGTGCTCGAGAAAAATTCATACCGATACGAACATTAACACTAGTTTGAGAGACACCCTCCAGATCGTACTCAACCGGATCTTCAACTGTCATAATATTTTTTTGTGTCGTCTTAGTAAAACTCTTCAAAGCAGCATACAAAGTTGTAGTCTTACCTGACCCTGTCGGACCCGTAACCAATAAAATACCATGAGGCATAGCCAAAATACGGTTAATCCGCATCTGGATATCATCAGATAAACCTAAATCCCTGAAACTCAGAACCCCCGCATCCTTATCCAACAAACGAACTACAACTCTTTCACCATAAACTGTTGGCAACGTTGAAACACGTACATCAACCTGTCTGTTTCCTAAGCGAACTGCAATCCTACCATCCTGAGGAAGTCTCTTCTCTGCAATATCCATTTTTGCCATAACTTTGATCCGGGAGACAATAGGGGCATGCAAAGAACGCCGTGGCTGAGCAATATTAACTAACAAACCATCTATCCGAAACCGAACCAAAGACGACTTCTCAAAAGGCTCGATATGAATATCAGAAGCCCGATCTCTGACTGCCTGAGTAAGCAACGCATTAATTGTCCTAACTATCGGAGCATCATTATCATTGTTCAACAAATCCTCTTTAACGGGCATATCATCAAACAACGCCGTTAAATCAAGTTCTTCTCCTGCCGCATCAACAACATCAGAAGCACTTTTTCTAGACTGTGCGTCAGAATAAGCTACCGCTAAACGTTGATCAAATTCTGATTGCAATAACACGTGAACATCAAAACATTTTTCGTAAAAACGAAATACTTCATTGAGAGCAACCAAATTTGTAGTTGCTGTAACAAATACCGTATCTTCCAAAATAATTATATTATGTAACCTAGAGTATGCATAAGAAAGATCGGTGCTCATCTCAGTTAACCATCCACCTTACAGTTACTACTTGCAGACCAAAAATCACCTACCAAATAACGACTTTCCGGCAAACACGATCGCAATTTACTGTTGGAATAAGTATCCTCCTTAGCAACCATTGTCCCAGATATATCTGGCAAAATAGGCGACTCCATGCGAGGCATTCCTATAGCGTCAGGCAGTTTCTCCTTCCTTTGAAGAACCCGTAGGTAACGATAGCGATCAATCGTATACGGATCCATATCTTTAGCGTTCCTTATAATTATAGGTCTTAGGAAAATAATAAGATTAGTCTTCTGATGAGTCCTGCTGTCAGAACGAAATAGGGCTCCCAGGATAGGAAGGTTACCAAAGAAGGGAACCTTATGAGAAGAATCCTGCAATTTATCCTCTATCAAACCTCCCAATGCAACAATCTGACCATCATTTACCAAGACTGTGGATCGAATAGAACGCTTACTAGTAACAATATCGGCAGCAGAATTAGTACCATCAACCGAAGATTTAGGTTGAACAGAAGAAACTTCTTGGTAAATATCTAATTTAACCACACCATCTTTCATAATTTGGGGTCGAATATTCAAAGTCAACCCCACATCTTGGCGCTCAATGGTCTGAAATGGCTGTTGAGGAGCTGTTCCAGAGGAAGGCACATACTGCCCCGTCACAAAAGGAACATTTTGACCAACAACAATCTTCGCCTCCTGATTATCAAGAGTAAGAAGATTGGGCTTAGATAAAATATTGGTATGTGTCTGTGTCTCTAAAAACTTAGCCAACATCGTCAAATCAATAATTTTCTTCCCTCCAGGAAGAGTAACCATTCCCCTCAATAACCCAACAATTAAACCAGCCCCTAAACTATTAATACCACTAGGATCTTGAATGACTGAAGACCCAGAATTGTAAAAGTTAGTCATGGCAAACGCCCCTTTTTTAGGCATGCCGCCAAACTGAAAACCAACGTCACCACTATGATCAGATGATATCTCAACAATCAAAGATTCAATAAACAACTGCGCACGACGCACATCTAATTGTTCGATTAAATCTCTAATAGCGATATAAATTTCGTGAGGCGCATAAATAACTAGCGCGTTAATGGATTCATCCGGCGCAATTGTAACTCCAGGAAACACCACAGGATCAACAGACTCAGGTCCATTATTAGGCTCAGGAATAGAATCAGAATCTGTAGAACCAATCTTAGATGAAGAAGATAAATTACTCCGCGACAATTTTCCCATTTGATTATTCGAAAAAGCTGCGTGAGATGCCTCTGAAAAACGAACATTGCCAGGAGAAGAAGGAGTAACACTAGTAGCAGCTGGGCCGCCTACCTTACCAGCACTGCGAGAAAAAACAGATCTCAGCGTATCCGCTAGGTAATTAGCATCAGCATACTTAAGATAGACAATATGATAGTTGGATGATGTATTAACCTTATCATCAATATCACCGATCATCTCTACAATATGTTTTCTATAATCTTTGGTCCCGCCGTAAACAATGATCGAATTACTATCTCGGTCCGGTAAAACAGAAACCCTCTGACCAGGATCCGCGGATAACCCAGTAGTTTTAGGATCAATCAAAGGCGCCACTAAAACTGACATGTCATAGGCAGTGTAATTCTTAAGAAAAACTCGATCCAAACGACCATCACGGGCATCTAACTTCTTTATTACCTTCACTGCCTGAACAACATTATCTTTGTAATCACTCAAAATTATTGTATTCTTATCTGGATACGCAGATATTATTCCACGTGGCGAAAGAACCGGTCTTATAGCACGAGATACCTGAGTTGCAGATGAATTTTGCAAATCGACAATCTTGGTAACTATGCTGTCATCAGAAACACCAGATAGGGAGCTATTAGCGTTAAATTCACTCCTGGCATCAGATCGCAGCAGAACTTTAACAAACTTATCCTCTTCCACTACAGCAAAACCTTGCATACGAAGCGCAGCTAGCAAAATACCGTAAGCCTGCTCCCTAGAAACTGGACCATTGGAAATTAAATTAATGGTTCCGTGTATATGAGGGTCAAGCAAAAAATCCTTTTGAACAAAATAACTAACTGCACGTATAACTGACTCCAGATCAGCATGATTGAAATTTAACGTGGCTGTAGGCAATTTCTTCTGGTCCTTAGCTTTTGTTAACACCCTTCCTTTATCAACCTTAGCTGAATAATCTGTACCCTTAGTTTCCATGCTTTGATTTCTGGTAAACAACCCTATCATCTCGCTATTCTCATCAGGGTGCCCATAAGCAGCAAAAAAGGAAGCTACACCCAAAATACTTGCCAAAAACAAGACATACAGCCTCATAAATCAACCTTTTGATCACCAAGAAAACTTACCATCCAACACCGTACGAGACCCTATGCGACGTCCAATGAGCTGCAAAATTTTTTTCACCGCAACAGGAGCTTTCTTTGTCGGCTCAGCAAATCCTCTAAACTCAACACGTCGGTGTCGCAAATCAACTGATCCAGACCCTTTTAGCAAAACTAGTGCATCACCACGACTTGAGAGATCGATGGAAATACCTTTCACGTCTCCATGAAGATTAATATCATAATTACCTAAAACATTAACATTAGGAACAAGATGAGATGAAATCAAACCAAAATGGATGCTCAATCCACCCATCATTGTGCTATCAGCAAACACCATACCGCCAGAATCTAGTACAACCAAACCTTGCAGTAAAATAGTGTGAAACGGCTCTCCCAAATGCTCTAATAACTCAGCATTGGAAAAAATCTTGAATCTAGAAAGAGATATCTTCTTTCGCATTAGAGAAAGAGTAACACTTTCCTGAAATTGATCAGAGCTAAAAACAAGAACTAATCCCCTAGAAAAAATATGACTAAATTGAACATCCCACTTTAGTCGTTCCAGAATCCGAAAAGATTTAAGTGCCCCATGAGAATATGGCGAGAAAAAAAGATCCCCTTCTCCTGACCAAACCGTTCCAGAACCATTATTTATAGCCAAAGGAACATCAAATTGACGAAAGAAAAAATTCAAAGCACTAGACGGCATAAAACAAATCACACCCATAACCACAGCAATTAAGATAGCAAATTTCTTCATTTTTTCTCTTTCCCTAACAGTGAGAGGGAAATGTCAGCAGATACTTCACCATCATGTATCTGCCTATCAATTTTAATATGTTCAACAACCCAATGCGAAACTCGCTGAATATCGTTGATCAGTTTCATTAACTCAGTAAATGGTATATCTGTGACGCTCAAACTTACGGTAGTTTTTCCTTTTTTTTCCACACTAATGGTGTATTGGGAAAAATTGCTCACAACTATCTTCAAACTACTCAAAGCCACACCAACTTGATCGCTCGATGAGTTTGCTTTTTTAGATAATTTATTTAAATCAGCAACTTGCATATTTAACACTGAATATCTGTCCTTTAGAAAAGCGTTACTATTGACCAGATTATGGTATCGATTGAAAATAACCCAAGAGGCAACAGCAAGAATAAAAGCCATCCCGAAAGAAAAAAATGGCTCATAGTTTTTAAGGTGCTTCAGGATTTCATTGACTTTAAATCTAGAAATTGCACCCCATCTTTTACCCATAACGAACCACCACTACAAAAGACCCGTTTTCCTTGAAGAAATCAGAAGTGTACCCAACTTGACGAAGTAAGACTCTCATAATACGTATGGCTGATGCTGTCAATTCATTACCGTTATAATAAAGTTTCAATATTCCTCTCTCATACACTATGCGATTCACAGGAGGGAACGAGTCTACGCTATATGACCTCTGCATCATAGCAATCATCGGTAAAAAATCGTTGCTACCAATCATACCCTGTCGATGCTTCAACATCAGATGCTTTTCAGAAATACATAGAGGATTAGCAGTAGCACAGAAGGTAGCGGTTAATACATCGATTCCCTTTTTATACTTATAAAAATCAAATAACCCACATGACATTAATAGCAAACTAGACAAAAAAATTAACCCCATCGACACAAGAAATCGCCTTCCACTAACAACAAGCCACTCATATTCGCCCTTTTGTGACAAAAACCTCCTCAAGGAAGAGCACCTCAACCAATTGTCATCTCTTGAAAAATTAGCCCGCCACCATGGAAGATCAATATGGGTATGAGGATAGTCCTTCAAAAAATTGTGCGACTCTAAATCACAAGATATCAAACAAATCTTGTCATTTTCTTCTTGCAAACGGCTAATTACATAGCCTGATTGATCAATACGCAAAAAAAACCCATCTTTTCGCACTAAAAAAGAACTAGAACCACTTTTCACACATAAATAACTATCATCTTCTTCTTTGATAAAATTTGCCTTAGATTGGGCAACGGCACTACTCAAAAGCACCTTGGAAGCCTTTAATTTCTCCAAAGAAGATACTAACCACTCCTTATTCGTCCAGTAAGCAAGTATCTCAGGAGTTCCAAAACATGATACAAAAAATTGTACATCAGCCAAGGCTCCAACAATGTACTTTTCGAGCGAGTAAGGCAAAGCTTTTCGCTTTTGCTTCAAAGTACCCGGTAAAGAAACAGTTGCTGTAGATAAACGATTCATGGGGATAATAACATTAGCTTTTCTATCGCTAAAACGAACATCCTCTTCAGACTGAAAGAAAGACTCAGAGGTATCACCTGTTAACGGATCGTAAATCAGAAAAGGATCATCATTTTCAGCTGGCAAAAAAATGGTTAACTCACTCACAACCCCCCCCTACAAAAACCAAACTGAGAACACTTAAAATCAGGAACGCTTAAACCAAACCACATAAGGCTTTCTCCGTAAATGTCTTCTAATTAGGGCCGTCATAGGACTCTTGGTATCATCTTTCTCTGTAAAACCAGTAATCAAAAAATAATCGCTTTTCAAAGTAATCTGAATCAAATCCTCAAAAACGTTACTCAAAGAAGGAGACACCCCAGCAAGAAAAGAACCTAATTCTTGAAAATTCGAAAAAGGAGCAATGATCCTCCTTGCAACCAGGTGTTGTACTGATCTCATGTCCATAGAAGAAATAACAGCAGCCAAAACTTCCTGAGGAGCTGTGTTAACATTAACCTTAGTATATCCTGGTAGGGCTGTAACATAGGGCCTTAGCTTGGAAATAACGTCATCAGAAAATCCAGGGAGGGCGGAAAGCTCAGATATGTCAAGCAAATAAGAAGAGTGTGGCTGCCGATAATGTCCAAAACTATTATGAAGTAATGCTTGAGCCAACGTTGCCGCTAACTCGGTAGGCAAGTTCAATATCCCCAAAAGCTTTTCAAAAATTTTAACCTGAGATTCATGCAAAAATCCACTGTAAACCAAATTATTACAATTCCAAAGAGCTTGGGCATCCTGAACCCGCCCGGTTACAACTCCACCATAAACAGTTGTATGATCTAGTGGTATTGCCCAAACATCCTCCAAGGTTGTGGGTGTACGACGACGCTGATCAACCCACAACATAACCTTTACCCAATCTATAACACCCTTGTTGAATAGATCAAGCTGAGCACTACTCTGCCTATTTTCTAATAGCGATATCTGTAAATAAGATTTTGACATCAAAGTAGCCGCAATCAAAGAGACGATAAAAATGACCAACAGGGTCATCATCAAAATAGCCCCTTTATGCTTATGCCAAATGCACCTCTTCATGAAAAAATTATCACTTTGATAAAAGAAGAATCTGGTGAACATTAGAACCATCCACCGTGGCAATAGTCAATGAAATAGCCTCTGGTGTTACATAACCTTTATCACCAACACAAGGCCACCTATCGCAAAATTTATGATCTTCACTGCTAAAGTATTTAGCATCAATCGATACCACACCATCCAAAATCACGTCCGTTTGTATTGCGGATCCATGGTAAATTCGACCATGGGATCGCACAAGCTTTCCTCCACCAAACTTGTAACTTACTCTCTCTGGCGGAACCAAATGACCTAGTTTATCAGGAGACATCCTAATAAAACTAAGCCAAATAGCACCTGATCTTCCATCTGGAGAAGCTGCAATGAACTGATCGTCAAATAAAGGAATGTCACCCACGTGAAGAGGCAACGCCTGTTCAACATCATGTCGCATAATCAAAAAAACTCTAGCTATACGCTCGAAAGATCCCGTAGAATCATCCACTCTCCCTTTAACAAAAAGAAAAGAAGACAGGGCACGGGTAATCAAAACAGACATGACAGCAACTATAACCAAGGTAACTAGCAACTCGATGAGTGTTAAGCCCTCATCTAGCTTCATAACATCCCTTTCGCATGATTAATCACTACAGATAAACATATCAAACGGCTATGATTATCTGCAGAAAAAACGCAAAACTCCGCCTCTCGAAACAAAGAATCCTCTGTCGAGGAAACCCGTCTCCTACAGGTGAATCTAACCCCCATATCAGAGCAATCAAAAGACATTTGCCCCAGATCCGGCCAAACATGACCAGCATAGAGCACAGAAGCCTGGTTTTGTGCCACCCAAACTGCAATTTGGTGCTGTTTAACAAAAGAGAAAACATTCAAAGACTGGGAAACAGATCTTTGTCCAGCTATCAAGGCTATAGCAACCAACACCACAGCAACAAGAACTTCCAACAATGTAAAACCATGAAAAACTCGTGCCATAAATTGTAGTTACTCTTGGCTAACCGTCACGCCACCCATAAAATCACTCCTCAGGCAGTAGGAAGAAACAGAAGAAACTATGGTAGAACTATCCGTAGATCCCACCCCATCTGGGGAAAAAACCAACGAAACCTCCTTCTGACGCCCGGAAGAACCTAAAACACGAACACCAGGAACAGGCCAATCTCGATGATGAGGCAAACGCTCCTCTGAGAAGAGAACCCATTCTCCGTCCGCGTAAACCCAAAAATCGATCCCTTTGGCATTAATTGTCACCATATAAGAAGCATTTCTCATAATTGATTGCTGAGATAAATAACTTGCATCCAACTGAAACTCTTCAATAAAGCTCCTCATACGGGCCCTATCCCCATTACCCAAAGCAAGGGTCGCGGATGACATAACAATCCCCATAATGACAATTACCACCAAAATTTCAATGAGGGTAAAACCCCTGCGATTCAAACAACTCATAAATCCCATGAACCAATTACACTAGAACTGGGGGTTGAGTCACCAGAAGCCGAACCACTCGACCCATTGCTGTAAACATCAATTTCCCCATGAGCCCCAGGAATTTCATAATGATAAGACTCACCCCAAGGATCATTAGGCAATTTGTCTAGGTAACCACCTTCTTTCCAGTTTTTAGGAATTGGGTCAATCACTGGTTTTTGTACTAATGCAAGCAAACCTTGCTCCCTAGTCGGATAGTGACCGATATCTAGACGATACAACTTAAGCGCCTGCACAATGGATGCTATATCCTGCTTAGCTGCAACAATACGCGCATCATCCGGCCTACTGATAACCTTGGGAACAATAAGCGCAGCTAAAATTCCTAGAATTACCACAACCACCATAACCTCAATCAACGTAAAACCCGCCCTCTTACGCACCATCACCACACACTCCAAAAACAAAATGACTTGCCATCACCCCATATGAGAAGTACGAACCAAATCTTGGTCATACCTAACTGAATCCAACCTAAGAACCTTTCCGTGATTACTAACAATGACGTGATCTACGTCAACTGACTTAAGGACGGAACCATCTGGCAACGTTCCACCTACTTTGACTACGAACGTACTCAGATCGTCAACCGATTGTCCAGAGCCAACAATCGCTACGCTATGCCCATCAGAAGACATCAATGTTCCTAGTAATTTGAACCGAGGACTTGCCGGGGTAAGCTCATCAACAACAGGCAAATTACCGAACAAAGAAACACCCGTATACGCACTATCAGTGCGGTAAAAAGAAAAATCACCGGAGGCAGACGAGAATAGCACACCCTGAGCAAGAAATACCACAAAAACCACTGCAGCTAAAACAAAGGACATATCAACCATTACCGAAACAAATTTGGAAAAAACAAAGGCAACCCGACTATCCGGAAACTTGTTAATCAGTTCTCCTAGAAAAACCACAGCACTACCTCCAAGTAGCCATAATTATCTTGCGCTCCAATAAAAAAGGCCCAACCCCAAACAAACACGGTAAATGCCTATCAGAAAAAAGCTATTTCGACCATAGCTTAAGAAATCAAACAGTCTCCCAACAACAGCACAGGAAACACCAACAGTCACCACCGAAGCAACCCCCATGATAAGCCACTCATCAAATGTTAGCACACCGACTACCGATAGCAATTGAAAAATAGACACAGAAAACAAAAGAGGAATGGCCAGCAAAAAAGAGAATTGAACGGCTACTGGTCTAGTCATTCCGCATAGCAAGCCACCCACTATGGTTGCTCCAGATCGAGAGACACCAGGGAAAATAGCCAAAATCTGTCCCAGGCCCACCATAAAGCCATGTTTGGGCTCAATAAAATCAACGGAATTGATTTTACAAAAATAATTGCGGTGAAAGAAATAGTTTACGAAAATGAGAACAACTCCTCCTAAAATCAAAAAGGCAGAAACTATGCTCGGGGAAAATAGATAAAGGAAAATGAACTTATGGCTTATAAAACCAACTATCATAAATGGCAAAGCTCCAAAAGCAATACTCTTTAAAAGAGATCTAGAGGTTACTGTATTTATAGTTAAAGTTTTCCTCAAAAATTGCCAATAAAGCCGCATAACCGCAAGAATAGAAACCCCTTGCAGAAAAATTAACATCGACTTAGTATGCTTACCGAAGTCTCCCAAGATACCGGAAAGAAGAACAACGTGGGCTGAGCTCGAAATAGGTAAAAATTCAGTTATTCCTTGAACAATACCTAACAGACAAGCCTTAAATATCAACTCGATACTCATGACCTATAACGCACCTTTAAACAATTAAATGGACCATGATATCTGGTACAATAACAGAACCGAAATATTTACTGCCACTCACAGTAGTAGTTCGTTTATTAAGGAGCACCTATGTTGAGAGAAATACTCAGCGTAATTACCCGTGCAGCAGGAAATTTTTTTTCCTATTTGACTCTTTTGCGTCTCATTATGATCTGTACGTATATGTCTTTTCAATCCCCCATAGGATTATTCGTATTATCAGTAAGCAACCCCCTTGTTCTAAGAATTAGAAAAATTGTACGTCCCATAGGAAAACTTGACACCGCTAGCCTAATAGCTGTGTGGTTGGTCACCATGACGCAAGGAGTTGTACTAGATCTTTTGAACCTAAGATCAATGGGAAACTCATACATCACGGAACTACTAGTGTCATCAGCATGCAAAATATCCCTTCTTTTAACAGACATATACTTGTTCTCTACAATAACCTATGCGGTATTATCCTGGATCTCTCCTCGGAATCAAACCTTGCCCTTTTTTATGGCCATAGTCAAAACACCTATAATGACAATAAGACGGGTAGTAAAACCAATCGCGCAAGTTGATATGTCGCCATTCGTATTGCTTTTGATCCTCAATATTATCCGGATTCCCCTCAAAATGTTAGTTCCTCTATGGTGGTAAAAAAACTACCTCTCTTTGGGAGAAAGTCATTGAAGAGCTACAGTGTAAATAGACAAAAAAATATCTGCATCTTTATTGGCTTCATGTGCATTCCTGCTTTTTTGATATCCACTCACTACGATGAGCCCTTTTCATGGACCTACGGAGCAATAGGAATTCTCTGCCTGCTATTCGGTTACTTCATAAACTCGTGGGAAAAAAAAGAAAATATGCATATAGATCCCTTATTTATAATGACTTTTACTTGGGTATCTATGTCATTCATTTCTTCCATACCTCTTTGGGTTGTTAGTAAAGACTTTCCTTTATCCTACTTTGACACTGTATCGCAAATTACATCCACAGGAACGACAATTCCTTATTACCAAAATTACTCTTCGACGTCTCTAAATTTTTGGAGAAGTTTCCTTTGTTGTGTTGGGGGAATTTACTCAATCATTATCATTTTTTCCAAAACAGAAACAGATACGGAGATGGAATCGTCTTTTGCTCTTTGTATTATATGCTATTTCTCGCTAACACTTTTATGCATCTTATTTGAAAAAATGTGTGGGCTAAGCTGGTTGGACGCATCCAATCATGGAATGAGGATAGCATCTCTAAGTTTTTACGACACAAACTTGCATGACAACACAACTCTATCTTTCATAAAAGAAACGTCCTCTGCTATGCTTATTATTTCGTGGATTGCATTCTCTTGTTTCCACGTACAACAAAAAAGGCAATTCCTAAAACAAAATATATTCTCAGGGAAATTACTTTTGGTTGCCTCATTTTTCTTAGTAACAATCATTATGCTTAGAATTTCTCACCCTCCAACTGAAATTAACAAAAACACTGTACTGACAACTTTAATGTGGATAACAGGAGCAGGGGTTGATCTCCAGAACATTCGTTATTGGTCCCCTGTTACCATTATGCTTCTTGCCATTGTAACCTGCTTGTACAAAAACGAAACTAATGAAGCTGGTATAACATTACAAAACTTAAAGTCTCTTAGAAATACGGCGCGAAAAGAAGTCCGCACCTGTCTCCACCCAAACAGCATCATAGATATTCCCAGATCATACAAAACTCCACCTCAGCATTTAATACTAAATCTGTCTCTTTACGGTCTAGCCATACTAACAATTGGCATCTTGTTAAATTTTAGCGGTCAATCTCTGTCTACAGCAATTCTACTGACACTAACCTCACTTAATAATCTTGGCATTTCGTGTAATGAATTTTTCCTTTCCTCCCAAACTATTACGGCACAACAAGCAACTCTCCTTACCATAGCAATGTGGCTTGGAAAAATTGGATTTGTAAGAATATTTATCGGACTTACCAAAGGATTTTCCCGGCGACATACTAAGAAATCATACTAACAATGGCATTAACCCTCTTACTCTTTAGAATATCTCTTATATCCTGATCCGAATAACCTTCTATATCGCATGGAAGCAACCTAACCGAAGAAGCTAATTCAAATGATCTCCTAAGCACATCTAAACTAGAGGATGGTATATTCAGACGAGACGCAAGTAGTCTTTCCATGGAATAAAATCTACTGGGGCAACGCCAAAGATCCAATAAACTAAACCACTCCACTTGCTCAGATGGAGTCTTTGGTAACTCCTCAGATGCCGTTTCAAAACAACGACGCCAAGAAACGCTCATTTGCCTAAATTTTGCCGGTATTTTCATTCTGTTGCTCATTGCTATTAATTTGCTCACAACAAGAAATTCCGAAAAATAATAAGAAAATCGCTCTTCCAAGGTAAGATTTTCTGAAAAATTAGAATAACTAAAAAAAGATATTATTTGGTCTTGATCGCAATCAATAGAAGCAAGTTCTTCAAAAATTTCAAAGAAAGCGCCACAAGAAAACAAAAAAGAAAACATTCTTTGAGGATGTTGTGTTACCAACCCCTTAAGTAGCTCTTGCCAAACTCTCTCCATAACTAAAAAGCTTACTTCTCCCTGAGACACTATATGCCGGGATAAATCCAAGGTGCCTGGATCAACCGAAAAATCGGGATAACGAGCCAAAAAACGAGACGCCCGCAAAATACGAACCGGATCTTCTGAAAAAGCAGGGGAAACATGCCTAATTATCTTATTTTGAATATCAGAAACACCGCCGAAGGGATCAAAAATATTCCCCTCTTCATCCATTGCAATAGCATTAATTGTAAGATCTCGGCGAAGCAAATCTTGATCTAAGGTAACATCTGGAGACGCATAAATTGAGAACCCTTTATATCCTCTGCCAAATTTACGCTCAGTACGAGCTAAGGCATATTCCTCTTTAGTATCGGGATGCAGAAAAACAGGAAAATCCTTGCCAACAGGAATAAATCCTCTAGAGATCATCTCATCAACAGAAGCTCCAACAACAACCCAATCGCGATCCTTGGGCTGCAACCCCATGATCAGGTCCCTAACCGCCCCACCGACTACATAGCAACGCACGAATCATCCCTATAATTAATCGCTAGGGGATGACAACATGCGCATTAGATCATCCAACATAAAAAATCCACACACAGAATGCGGCGTCACAGCACCAGCTCTCATCAAAGAGGAAAACTCTTTTTTCTCACAAGGATTGTGCAGAATAAACTTAAACTTTCCACCATTCATCAATGAAGAAGACAAAACCAAAGAATTAGCGGAAGGTAATGTATCATCATACGGGTGCTGATATAGATAAACTTCCGTTTTATCTGCATGCATAAGCCAAGACTGATGAGTAGGACTTATCAACAACAAATCATTAGATAAATGATGACAAAGATTCCCCTCCTCGAAAACCAATCCTTTCTCATTTGACCACAAATAATTAAGGGATGAATATAAATCCCAATACAAAGAGTAAGAAAGAACTATAGGATACAGCTCCTTCAATAACTCATGAGGCGGCTTATGAACAGAAGGGGTACAACTTAGAGCAGGCGAAAAATATGAAGAAATATCATAGGCAGCGCTATTGCTCATAACAACTGCCGGCATCCTGTATGACAAGATGTGAGAAAGAAAAACAGAATTGATCACATCTCTACCGCCATCAAAATTCCCTACCATAACCAACTTATTTCCTAAAGAGGTTGAGTAAGTCTTGAGAAAATATTCTCGAGTCGCTTCAACCAAATCAATATTTTTCTTCGCGTAGTAAAAAGGATACGCATCGACAGAAACACTCTTAGGCAAACTATCCCAAACATCAGGAGAAATAAAGACGTTTCCCTTAGAGGCCACAACGATACCCAACCAAGATATATATCCATCAGCACTGGACGGCTGATAATGAGAATTGGAGCGGGATTCAAATAGGACGATAGGCACCTTTTTGTAATCTACCTGAGCACCTACTGGATAAACCAAAAGAGCACTAAATTTCTCCAACCTACCCTTAGGAAGCGCTGAATAAAAATAAATCTTTTTAATTTTTACGTCATACAGAGACTTCACCGCTGAAAAATTTGGCACGGCCAAATGTAGGTGCTTCGACAAAAATGACTTCAATCTAGGATCATTACCCTGTCCCATCTTCAAATCTAGAAAAATATTCAGTGAATTACCTATCTCCGATGAAGCAAGAAACTGCTTATGCTTCCATGGAGAAAATTGGACTGAATTGTCAACTACGGACGACAATCTACCTTCTATGTCATGAATATCAGCATGAGTTAAAAACCCAATACTCCCATCCTGATGGTCAACCCAAAATCTATAATGCTCGTGTGGAGACCATAACAATGACTGCGGCCTAATAATAACTATTTGATGAGATAAATCCTTTTCTGTTACCCCTGGACTGCTATATGCCACAGTCACGGGAACATCTTGCTTGCCCTTTTCTGTCATGACATGAACATGGCAAGATTCAGAAACTTTTTTCTCAATAACAAGAGTAATATTATGGTTAACAGGCACATCTTTCTGGTCATCTGCCGGATCAGACAAAATTATGTGACAACTAAATGAAGCTGTAGCTGCACTGCAAAGGCAAAGAAAACAAAGTAATTTTGCAAAACGACTCACCATAAAATGTAGACGAAATGAGTACCATCTAGTCATAGATAAAGATTCCCTAAAAAATATCGAAAAACATTCCAACCGCGATACCACCGCTCATACGATATAATGTAGCATAGCGTATCAATATAATGTATGTATGGTAAAGTTGATGACATACTAGTAGTATGGTTGTGAATGCCTGTACATTGTTCGCCCGTAAACTATACATAGCAAGTTACGGAGGGAACATGCGCGTACGAACTATTAAGGTTTTTTTCGCTCTGACAGTGCTTCTTGGCAGCTGCTTTGTTTTTGCAGAAGAAAGTGAAGATGAAGCTCCGGATGACACGTGCGTGGTGCTTTACGTTGATCCAACAACAACAGAAAAAGTCCCTGTAAATCACCCCGTGGTACTTTACTACCGAAGCTCGAAAAAAAATTTGTGTGGACAGCCCAGGATCATAGAATCAAGAACGGGAAGAATAATAAACGCACATGTGTTTAAGTCATCATTTTTCTCAAACCATCAATCGATGTTCCTAAATAGTTACAAGCTTTTGGTAGATGAAGACTACTTCCAACCTAATGAGAAATACAAGATAATTTTAGGAGATTCAGTTGTTACTGAGTTCAAAACAGCACAAAAAAATAGCTTCCAAGGCAACTATCTCGGCCAAGAGAGTGTGGAATCTATTTTTTCTCCTTGGAATGATTCTTCAGAAGATAAGGTGATACTAGCCAGAAATATCAATGATCCATTAGGAGTACTAACCAGGGTGCTGGTGAAATCCAAAACTCCAGAAGTGCTGGCCACAATAAATAAAATCATGAAAAAGGATTTGCCCGTATTGGGATCACTAAGAGGAAAATACGATGTTTCCCTGGCAAAAATGAACTACGTTTCGGCTGACGCATTTGGAAGAGAGAAAAATCTCAGTGCGTTTATTGCCTATCCCGTTGCACATGGCATCGAATACTCTTCATTGCCAGCAATAATATATCTACATGGGTGGAATCAACCTAAACATTCACCATCCGCCGGTCAAACGGCGGACACTTGGCTAGCTACTTTAGCCGCTAGCCAAGGATTCGTATTCATCGCCCCTGACATGCTTGGCTATGGAAGTACATCGGGCACCGAACCCTCTTACTTTATGCTAGATAGCAATGGCGAACAGGTAAGAGACGCATGGGTAGCAGCCCGATCTTATTTCGTTGATCAATTAGCTTCAGGTCTTACAAGCAATATTATCCTAATAGGAGGCAGACGCGGCGCTTACAATGCAGCAGCCACTTGGATTAATTTTGCAAAACATGGTGAAAAAATATCCGACATCATCTTGTACAGCGGAATATACGATGTGCCTTATCTGATTAGCCAAGAATCTTCCGAACTGCCATACGAAAAACAACTAGCGCGAAACATAATAAAGACTTACTCTTACTACATGGGAACAACTCACAGTCTGAATGGAGCATCGAAAGAAGACTTGGCGTACATATATAGCTTAGCTGAACTAAACAGTGCATCATCACAGGCAAATGCACTAGATTCTCAGAAATCCCGAGTTCTGATGTACGAGAGATCTCCCGCTAATAATGACTTTTCGGTATTGTTGCGATCATTACTGAAAAATGATTCAGGGCTCTCCATAAAGAAGGTGCCGTGCTACGCCCCAGGACTCGAAAAATTGGTAAAATTAGGCATCTTGAATATTTCAACTGTGTGTTCCTACCGCGCATGGGATTCTTTGCTTAAAGGATAATTTATTGATTTTTTTCATACACTACTTGAATCCATGTGCCGTTACTAAAAAATCTGCTTTGACAATTAGCGTAAATTTCCTATACTGTCGGAAGTTTGGGTCGTTAGCTCAGTTGGTAGAGCAGCGGACTTTTAATCCGTTGGTCGCGCGTTCGAGCCGCGCACGGCCCACCACTGAGACACTGAGGAATTATATTTTAATGGGCTCTCGTCATGACTGACTTATCTGAAAATTATGTAAGAAATTATTTGGATCTAATTGTTTCTCATCGTAGGCTCCTTGATCACTCGTACTACAGAAAGTGGACAATGGGGCTGTTGAAACTGGATCACATAAGGCAGTATGCGAGAGAATATTTCAAGTTCGTGTTGAATGAGCCTTGTTTCCTTAGTGCAGTTCACAGTAATACTCCTAATTTCCCCACAAAGGATGATCCTTGTGGAATTTCTGTCCGTCAAAGGATTCTCTCTAACCTTGTCGGGGAAGAACAGGGTGACGAAAACCACCCGGAGTTATGGAGAAAATTTTGCCTGTCTTTAGGAATGAATGACTCTCAACTGCTTGATGAGGAAATGCTTCCAGGAACAGAAAATTTGATTAGTTGCTTTTCAGATATTTGCAAAAACGAACCATTCTACAATGGTCTGTCGGCAATGTATGCGTTCGAGTCACAAATACCAGAAGTCTCGGAACAGAAGATTTCTGGGCTCAGAACATTCTACGGGCTTACCGATCCTGGAGCATACAAATTCTTCACTGTACACCAAGAAGCTGATGTAATTCACTCATATGAGGAAGCAAAGATTCTAGGAGAAGTAGTAAACTCTGAGGAGAAACTATCTTCAGCCGGATCTGCATGCCAAAGAGCCGCAGATGCACTTCTTGGTTTCCTTGATTCCATAGATGAAACGTACTGCTCAGACGTTGTGTGCGTCTAAATGACAGACCTTATGTCGTACGTCTTATCAATCATCTCCCAGGAAAATTCTGGCTCGTCTCGCCCAAAGTGTCCATAGGCTGCAGTTTTGGCGTATATCGGGCGACGCAAGGACAGTGTCTCTATTATTCCCTGCGGTGTTAGATCGAAACAGCGCAAGATTCGTCTTCTCACATCATCGGTTGACATTATGGACGTTCCAAATGTTTCCACCTCTATTGCTACTGGAATTGATATGCCTATGGCATAGGATATCTGTACGCAGCATCTCTTAGCTAACCCTGCGGCGACAATATTCTTGGCCACATACCTAGCAGCATAAGCAGCCGACCTGTCAACTTTAGAAGGATCTTTTCCTGAAAAAGCCCCTCCTCCATGAGGAATTGCACCACCGTAGGTATCAACAATAACCTTCCTGCCAGTAAGGCCACAATCTCCAAGTGGCCCTCCAATAACAAAACGTCCAGTCGGATTAATCAAAAAATTAATATCACCTTGCTCTGGTAAATCTGGTAAAACTGGCTTAATTATCTCATCCAAAACTGATTCTATGAGATCTTTCTGACAAATCTCTTCCGTATGCTGTGTAGAAAAAACGATTGTATCAACAGCAACAGGGTCTCCCCCACGATAACGAACACTAACTTGTGATTTTGCATCAGGCATCAGCCATGGAAACCTGCCATCACGCCTAACTTCAGAATGACGCTGCATTAACCTATGAGCTAACCAAATTGGCATAGGCATAAAGGACTTTGTTTCATCAGAAGCATATCCATACACAGAGCCCTGATCTCCTGCTCCTAGTTCTTTTTCTTTGAAAACGGCCGCAGAAATGTCAGGACTTTGTTCCCCATAAAAAACATTTATTGAGCAATTGTTTGCATTAATACCGGTGTGCTCGTCTACATAGCCAATATTACGAATAATCCGCCTAACAATGTCTTCATAATTAATAGAAGCACAAGAAGATATTTCTCCGGCTAACACAACAGTATTACCAACAACAAGTGTCTCTGCTGCAACCCGAGCCATCGGATCCAAGTCCAGAAAAGAATCCAAAATTCCATCAGAAATTTGATCCGCCAATTTGTCAGGATGTCCTTCAGACACAGACTCTGACGTACGAAGAACAAGGGACATGAAAAAAGCCTCTTATGGAAGATGGTTATACCCAGGAATAATCACATTATAAATCATTCCTCAATGTTTTCTAATCTTATTTTGATACCAACTCCTGTGAGTCAGCCCCTTAAAAACCATTAGCTAAAATAGTAACTGCCGATAGAACCTGAAGAGAAACTACTCTAACAGATACTTAACCATTTAACCTACCAAATCAAAATCAGCAGAGTCATTCTGAGAATCAGGATTATAGCTTTTACAGATGAATAAATTTCTTACTATAAATATGAGGAAAAAATTTATAAATAATGTTTCACGTGAAACGTTTTGCCGACAATAATTTTGACTTTTAACTAAGGAAATAAAAATCTTGACTAATACTTCTGCTATATACTGACTTCGTCAAAATTTCTACCCAATTTGAGCAAAGACATACCTCAAATGAATAAATCGAAACCTATCTTTCTGTAAATCAATTCTCTCAACTAACAATTCAACGACTAAAAACCAGCCTTTCATCAGCCGAGATAAACTCTGCTCGTATTCCAACTGCTGCTGCCGCACATGAGACACATCTATCACAGTAATTAACTCCCAGAAGAATAATCTAATAAACAAGGTTGTGACTATTGCATATTTTGGAGATAAATTTCATGCTCTAATAATGATAGATTCATAAGAAAAAACCTTGTAAAGAATGTTTCACGTGAAACATTTCGCTAATAATAATCTTGACTTTGAACTAAGGAAACAAAAATCTTGCTTAATACTTCTTCTATATACTGACTTCGTCAAAATTTCTGCCCAATTTAAGCAAAAACATACCTCAAATGAATAAATCAAACCTATCTTTCTGTAAATCAATTCTCTCAACTAACAATTCAACGACTAAAAACCAGCCTTTCATCAGCCGAGATAAACCCTGCTCGTATTCCAACTGCTACTGCCGCACATGAGACACATCTATCACAGCAATTAACTCCCAGCAGAGTAATCTACTAAATAAGGTTGTGACTATCGCATATTTTGGGGATAAATTTCGTGATCTAATAATGATAGATCTATAAGAAAAAAACCTTGTAAAGAATGTTTCACGTGAAACATTTTGCTGATAAGAATCTTGGCTTTGAACTAAGGAAATAAAAATCTTGACTAATGCTTCTGCTGTATACTAATTTCGTCAAAATTTTCACCCAATTTGGGCAAAAACATACCTCAAATGAATAAATCGAAACCTATCTTTCTGTAAATCAATTCACTCAACTAACAATTCAACGACTAAAAACTTGCCTTTCATCAGCCGAGATAAAACCTGCTCGTATTCCAACTGCTACTGCCGCACATGAGATACATCCATCACAGCAATTAACTCCCAGCAGAGTAATCTACTAAATAAGGTTGTGACTATCGCATATTTTAGGAATAAATTTCGCGCTCTAATGGTGATGGAGCCATAAGAAAAAACTTTGTAAAGAATGTTTCACGTGAAACATTTTACTGATAAGAATATTGACTTTGAATTAAGTTGGAATAAAAAACCTTACCCGATCCCTCTCCTTATGCAGATCTCGTTAAAATTTCTACCCAATTTGCAGGAAAATCTCCCACGAACGAATAGTAAGCCCTTCCTATTAAAAATATCTCTTTCTGTGAATCAATCCACTCAACTAATAATTCACCCACTAAAAGTCTAACGTTAATCCGCCGCGATAAAAAACCTGCTCGTATTCCAGCTGCTACTGCCGCGCATGAAGCACTACCACATCCATTGGTCAACCCTGCTCCTCTCTCAAACGTTAACAAACGAATATCAGAAGAACTAATAACATCGCAGAAAGAAATATTAACGCCATCAACAGGATCAATTGCTTTCATGAGATGAGGGGCCACACAACCAACCAGATCATAGGATAGGTTCTGATTGAAAACTATGGCATGGGAATTGCCTAAAAACACCCTAATAACTGGCCACCAACGCTCAACAGCAGAGGGGTATTCGTAAATCGAAGTCTCATCCTCCTTTTGAAAAAAAACAGGAACACCCATCCCTATTTTCACTTGATTGGAAACCATAGTAGCTTCAACAACAACTTTACCCATCTGAAAAACCAGACTTGTTTCATTGGGGCACAATTTCTCAAACGCATATAACGCTATACAGCGAGCACCGTTTCCACACTGGAATGCTTCGGTTCCATCAGAATTAAAAATTCTACAAAAAAACACTTGTTCCTCATTCAGGGGAGGACAGATAATCAATAATTGATCACAACCTATACCAAGCCTACGATCACAGATCTGACAAATGATATCGATGTCAGGATTAACCTCAACCCACAGAGGCAAAATAACAAAATCATTGCCGTTAGCTTGCATTTTGTAAAACTTAAGCATAACTTCCCCAAGTGAGACAAACCCACAGACGTATAAATAAAATAGCACAACAACTCAAAAGCACTTTGGAGATAATTTTAAAATAGGCCTATGAATAATCTGACACCACATAAGTGCCTTCCAATAAAAACAAATAACAGCAATTAGTTCATATAGTGCAATAATATCACTCTCGGCATCATACCTTTCACGTTAACTCAAAAGGGAAATAGAGTGAATATATCGTTGATATGGATCACATCTTACATAATCAGTGGACTACTAACGGGGATAATCTCAGGAATCACTGGCCTCAGCGGTGGCATCATCAGTGTCTCTGTTTTAACCTTAATATTTGAGCTGCAACATTACCCGCCAGAGGAAGGATATCGAATCAGTTTAGCAACAGCAGCTTTTCTTACCCTAATGGCTGCACCATTAAACGCTTATTTTCATTTGCGCCAAAAAAATTTTTACGGACCTTTTATAAAAAAATACCTTGGTCCAATAGCGGCAGGAAGTATCTTTGGAGCAGCAATATCTCACAAATTACCAATAACGATCCTGAAAGTAATTTTCATTCTCATATGCGTATCAGCACTAACTAAAGTACTATGGAAGAAAAAAAGTCAACAAGAAACAACTTCGGACCCACTCGATAACAAAATTTTCTATATCCTGTACGGTATGTCAGGATTTATCAGCTCACTGGTATCCATAGGAGGAGGATCCATTTACCTGCCCCTGCTAACCTCCCAACGAATAAACATTGCTAAAGCAGTAGGAACATCAAGCCTGCTAGTTCTAATGACAACCATAGGAACTGCAATAGGACATATTTCAATAAGCACAGACCAACATGCCTTCAAATTAATAAACACCCAGTTACTAATTTACATGGGAATTCCAACATTCGTTGGAACAAAAATAGGATCATCAATAATCAATAAGATACCTTCAAAATTGATCAAAGCAACTTTCTCAATTGTTATAATTCTCAGTCTATCAAAAATGATTCACAGTCTACTATGAAAATTCTCCGCATGTGCCGTATAGTCATCATCCATGAACACGTAGTTCAGGTTGGCCAAGATATTTGCTTCAAGGAACGTCAACATTAGGACACTCGCTATCCCACAAAGGGAATACTGGCCACAGACAAATAATTTAGTTCTAAGATTATTTGACTACCTCGAACACCGCAGAGAACACTACCAGTTTAAAGATATAAACCATCAAGTCAATAGGATAAATCTTTATTAATTAAAATATGTCCCACATCTTCATCTACCTGAGCAAAATCTATCTTGCCTAAATAGGTTTTCTTTATTTGTCTATTAGGAACATCAACCAGAAAAGATAGGGGTGTAGCTAAAACTTTCCCAAACCCCTGTTGAATTTTCTTATCTCCGTCCCAGAGTACAGGATAAGGCAAAACAGTTTTATTTCTCTCAACAAAGTTACTCAATAACTTGGGATCGTCGTACCACATTGAAACCCCAATAACATTGAGGTTTTTATTGTGCCAATTTAACCATATTTTTTTAATAACAGGCAGTTCTGCAAGACAAACAGAACAATCTATAGACCAGAAAGTCACTAAAACAAGTCGATCATGCTTAAAATCTATAGGAAGCTTATCCAGATGAACCTTAGATGAGGGAATAGAAAAAAATAAAATACCCGCCAAAATAGAAAAAGAAACAACAGCCAAAAATCTCTTGAAAAAAGCAATCCTACTCACAAAACACACCTTTATCATCAAATACGAGGGGGTGTAACCCCCAACTGACCCTGATACTTACCTTCTCTTTCCTTGTAGGAAACCTTACAAGGACTATCAGCTCCGAAAAAAATCATTTGAGCAACCCCTTCATCGGCATAAATCTTAGCCGGCAAAGGAGTAGTATTAGAAAATTCGAGTGTTACATGCCCCTCCCACTCAGGTTCTAACGGCGTAACATTAACTATGATCCCGCAACGCGCATAAGTAGACTTTCCAACACAAATTGTCAATACATCCCGTGGTATCCTAAAGTACTCGACAGTCCTGGCTAAAGCAAACGAATTTGGTGGAATCACACATTCATTTCCTTCAAAATCCACAAAAGAGCGTGCATCGAAGTTCTTAGGGTCAACAATTACGTTATTAATATTTGTAAAAATTTTAAATTGCCTAGCACACCTAACGTCATACCCATAACTAGACACTCCGAAAGAGATAATTCGTTCTCCCCCTCTTTCTTCTCTCCTTCTTACCTGTTGATCAGAAAAAGGATCTATCATTCCTTTAGCTGCCATCTCAATAATCCAGCCATCGGACTTAATTCCCATCAGAAGCGCCCTTCCCAGTAACTACCGGTTTGATCTCTATTTTGACTCGTTCTTCCGCTTGCTCTCTCAGTTGAGAAAGACGCGCCCCCACTCGGCGAGAAAGCTCCGAACATTCTGTCTTAAAATAATGATCACCCCCATCGTCAACCGTATGTGAAAACGGCAACTGACCCAGTAAAGAAGTACCAACATCGTTAGCTAGTCTTTCTCCTGCTCCCTGGCCAAAAAGAAAGTGCTTATGATCACACGCAGAGCAATAAAAAAAACTCATGTTTTCAACTATACCTAAAACCGGAATATCTACCCTGTTAAAAAGATGTACACTACGCCGAGCATCATCAAATGCCAAGGAATGTGGAGAAGTAACAACAACAGCAGCTGTAACTGGAATCTTCTGAGAAAGCGTTAGGTATATGTCACCTGTTCCTGGAGGCATGTCAATAACCAATACATCTAGACTACCCCACTCAGTCTGCATCAGTAATTGAGTCAGTGCTTGTGTAGCCATTGGCCCCCGCCAAGCTACCGCAGCCTCTGGTCGAACCAGATACCCTATGGACATGACAGTTAAACCCTCTGCCTCAATTGGTATCATCTTATTATCCGAATTAATTTCTGGTTTTTCCTCCCTACAACCAACCATCTGCGGCAAGGAGGGACCATAAATATCGGCATCCAATATCCCAACAGAAGCTCCCTCCTTAACATAAGCTTTAGCAATAGCCAAAGCAACAGTAGACTTACCCACCCCTCCCTTACCGGAAGCTATCACTAAGGTGTTTTTCACCCCCGGAATAGATGCCATTCCCCGTGCGTTTTCGTGAACAGAAAAACCACCAGATATATCCATATTGAAAGCTTCCCCAGGAAAATGCTTATCCAACAAGTTTTGTATCTGCTCTCGCAAAATAACGTGATAACATTGTGATGGATACGGAATGGAGACGCGAATCGACTTGCCGCTAACGGTTATTTGCCCAGCGGCAACTAATGATAATTCCTGGTACGGATCGTAAATCTCTGACAAAACGCTATAAATGGCAGAAGAACTAACACCCATTGTTCCCTCGCTCCTATTCCGACTACATGAATACCTTATCTACACAATTGACAGAATGTGAGTAAGCCCCTATGAAGAGAAACATACTCGTTACATCTGCATTACCCTATGCAAATGGTCCGATACACTTAGGACACCTGATAGAGTACATCCAATCAGACATTTGGAGCCGATACCACAAACTGTCAGGCCAAAATTGTTGGTCCATTTGCGCGGATGATGCACACGGCACTCCGGTCATGATTAGCGCGCAAAAAAAGAATATAACACCAGAAGAAATGATTTCCATAACTCAAAAAGAGCATCAACAAGATTTAGCTGCTTTTGGAGTACATTTTGACTGCTATTCATCAACACACACCGATATTAACAAGGATCAGGTCTACGAAATTTATCAGTTACTAAAAACCTCTAACTTGATTGATAAAAAGACCGTGGAGCAATTTTACGACGAGGAACAAAAAATTTTTCTCCCGGATCGTTTCATTAAGGGTAATTGCCCTCACTGCGACAGCCCTGAACAATATGGAGATGGATGTGATAAATGTGGGGAAATATACTCCCCAACAGACTTAAAGAACCCTTATTCTGTTCTTAGCAAATCTTCACCCAAAATTCGTTCATCCGAACATTATTTCTTCAAGCTATCTGACCCTAGATGTATTTCTTTCCTGAGGGAGTGGACCCCCCAGGCTGTACAAGAAGAAATACTCAACAAAATTAAGGAATGGTTAGGAAATGATGAGGACAAACCAGCAAACTTAACTGATTGGGATATTTCCAGAGATAAGCCGTATTTCGGGTTTCCCATTCCAGATGATCCGGATAAGTTCTTCTACGTCTGGTTAGATGCCCCTATTGCTTATATCAGCACCTCACATGAACTATGCAAACAAAAAGGCATCTCCCTGCAAGATGTTTGGGGACAAAATTCAAAGTACGAGATTTATCACTTCATAGGAAAAGACATAGTTTACTTTCACGCTCTATTTTGGCCCGCCATGTTAAAGTTCTCCGGGAAAAAATTGCCAACTAAGATTTTTGTGCACGGATTTTTAACAGTCAATAGAGAAAAAATGTCAAAGTCACGTGGAAATTTCGTCGGCGCTAATGACTACATATCTGCTAATCTTAACCCCGAATGGATGAGATACTACGTAGCGGCCCACTCTGGAAAATCTATAAAAGATATGGACATAAGTTGGAATGAATTTTCTAATATGGTAAACAGTCACTTAATAGGTAAGTACATTAACATATTCAGCAGATCAGCTGGATTAATAGACAAATTTGAGGGAAAATTACTCACTCACAGGGAACTAGTATCATCTGATCAGGATCTTGAAACTATGCTCTTAAAAATGAAATCAATAATCAAGGAGGCATATGAATCAAGAGACTTCTCAAAAGTCACACGGGAAGTCATGATTGCAGCCGATGCTATAAACAAAAGCATAGATGAAAACAAACCATGGTCCTTGGCGAAAAACAAATCTCCGGAAAATGACTTCCGGCTGCTGTCATGTCTGTCAGTAGCTATCAGAGGATTTGTCTTACTAACCTCATATCTAGGACCGATAATTCCCCAAACGGTGAAAAAAATAGAGAAATTTATCCTTTGCAAAGAGCCTATTAACATGGATATAACTGATAAATTAGCAGACATGGCGATTAAGGTATCTCCGAATAGAGAACAACTAATGGGACGAATCACGTCCGAGCATCAAAACATATTCAATTCTTCGCAAACAGGAACAAAAAATGAAAAATAAAAAATACCTGGGTTTATTTGAGATGTTTAAAATAGGAATAGGACCATCAAGCTCACACACAGTTGGCCCTATGAAAGCCGCGGCTAAGTTCATTAATGAATCACTGCCTTTGCTTGACAAAACGGCTTCAATTCATGTCATTCTCCATGGTTCACTAGCGGCAACAGGAAAAGGACATGGAACAGACAAAGCAGTAATCGCCGGGTTATCAGGACGCCTTCCAGAAACCGTCGATCCAATGGAGGTCGTGCTTTCCTTCGACAAAGCAATAGAAGAAAAATCTATCTGTCTTGGCGGGGAAAGAAATGTGCCTTTTAACTACGATCTGGACATAGTTTTCGACAAAATACCGTTACAATTTCACCCCAATGCCCTGACTCTTTCGCTAATTGACAAAAACGGCAATCACCTCACAAAAAAAACCTACTTTTCCGTAGGCGGGGGATTTATACAGGAAGAAGGAGAAATAAACAAAATAGATAAAAACGTTTCAGAAAAAAATGTACCCTATCCCTTTGGATCAGCAAACGAACTTCTTAAACTGTGTCATACCCATAAGTTAACTATAAGTGAAATCGTTCTGCAAAATGAGCTATCATTTCTGTCATACAGTGAAATAACAGATAAAGTACTCAATATATGGAAAACTATGAACGAGTGCATAGAAGCAGGATGCCAAACTGAAGGAGTTTTACCCGGAGGGATGAACATACCCAGGAGAGCTCCTAGCTTATTCAGAAAATTATCTGCACAGAACCAAAAGCAGGTTGGGTTCCTCGAAACTTGTGATTGGATTAATCTCTATGCTATGGCTGTAAACGAACAAAATGCAGCTGGAGGGAGAGTAGTAACCGCACCGACAAATGGAGCGGCCGGCATTATCCCCGCCGTTATTAAATATAGCGAAGTTTTCTTGCCAAATTTCAACGAAGAAAAAATACTTCGTTTTTTCTTTACGGCAACAGCAATAGGAATTCTATTCAAAACCAACGCCTCCATTTCTGGAGCAGAGGTAGGATGTCAAGGTGAAGTAGGATCAGCGTCTTCCATGGCTGCCGCTGGATTGGCTGCAGTTATGGACGGAACCCCTCTACAAGTAGAAAATGCAGCTGAAATAGCCATAGAACATTCTCTTGGTCTAACTTGCGATCCTATTGGAGGCCTTGTTCAAATTCCTTGCATAGAAAGAAACGCCATTGCTTCTGTTAAATCAGTCAATGCTGCCCGATTAGCTTTAAATGGAACTGGGTCACACCAAATATCTCTTGATAGTGCGATAGAAACAATGAAGGAAACAGGAAAAGACATGCAGAAAAAATACAAAGAAACTTCTGAAGGTGGACTTGCTGTACACTTTAAAAGAACCGTTAACTTTATAAATTGCTGAGTTCGAAATATGTCCCCATCGCACAGCCACAACTTTATATCTTCCGTCATTGTCCTGCTGCTTGTTCTTGATCCGTTCGGCAACATAGCCGCTGTTACGGCACTGCTCAAGGACGTGGAACCCAAACGCCGCAAATTATTCATTTTCAGAGAAGGGTGCATAGCCACTGCTCTTCTTTTCTTATTCATGTTCTTCGGTAATGGATTTCTTTCATTAATAAATCTGTCTAAACACGCCATGCAAATATCAGGAGGTATACTTCTGTTCATTATATCGCTGGACTTGGTATTTCCCAAAGCGAACAACCAACAGGAACTGGACAAATCACCAAGATTGTCCCCATCGTACAACGAACCATTTATTTTTCCTGTAGCAATTCCACTCCTAGCGGGTCCGTCTGCTCTGGCTACAGTGATGCTATTATCAAGTCATAATTCTCCACTAGTGGACTCATTTGCACTAATCGTTTCAATGGCCATTACAACCTCAATATTGTTTGCATCAGAGTGGATATACAAGCGCATAGGATCACAAACCATGAACGCTATCGTTCGATTAATGGGGCTACTACTAAGCACCATTTCTGTCCAGATGGTACTCGCAGGGATTCAAGAATTTGTCCATGCTCTATAGCACCCCCAACGACAATACGACATGAAAATATTTTCTTGAGTATTGACCAACTTAGTAATACCCTTCTTCTTTTTTTCCTATTATCGTTGCTCAAAGGAAAAGGTTATGCTCATCACTTTTACCGCAATCTACATGATTTTTTCGATAATAGTAGGCATCTCATCCAAATTTTTGGTCAAGGATTCCATGGACTACGTCGTTGCAGGAAAATCATTACCTCTTCCAGTAGTTATAGGAACCGTATTTGCCACTTGGTTTGGATCTGAATCAGTATTAGGAATCCCACCGGAGTTCATGAAAGGAGGAATATCTGCATTAGCTGAAGATCCCATCGGTACATCTGTGTGTTTGTTTATAATAGCCGCTTTCTTCGTTAAATATTGGTACAATGGTAATTTCCTGACAATCGGAGATTTCTACCGCGAGCGCTTTTCACGAACGGTCGAACTTCTATGCTCTGTTGCAATAGCCATATCTTACGTCGGTTGGGTAGCTGCACAGCTCAGTGCCTTCGGATTAGTCATAAACGTCATATCTCAGGGATTCATCTCAAAATTGTCCGGAATTGTCCTTGGATCAAGTGTAATCATCATATACACCGTGTATGGCGGAATGTGGTCACTAGCTATAATAGACTTTATCCAAATGTTAATCATAGTCGCAGGACTAGTGGCAATTTCCTACCACTTATCATCTGAAATATCAACTCCGACAGTAATAGTTCAAAAATTGAAAGACTCGGGAAAATTCTCACTTCCTTCTGGATACTCAATAAAATCAGTCATTGAAATACTAGCAGCAATCGCAACAGCTTCATTAGGGTCCATCCCTCAGGAAGACATATTTCAAAGAATAGTCTCTGCCAAAAGCTTAAAAACAGCAAGAACCGGAGTAATATTAGCAGGGATACTGTACTGTCTGATCGCTGTCCTACCCATAATAATTCTCGTCTACGGATACACAATTGCACCTACATTGGCAAAACACGGGTCTGACGGCAATCAATTTCTTCTTCTACAAATCATCATGCAACACACGTCCATAAGCACACAAGTCATGTTCTTCGGCGCACTACTATCAGCAATAATGAGCACCGCCAGTGGAGGCCTTCTTGCTCCAGCAACCATACTCACAAAAAACTTAATCCAGCCTTACATGACACCAATGCCTGACCACATAGTGCTGTTGGTAACTAGAGTAGTAGTAGTAGTTTTCGGAACAGTAGCAACCATCTTCTCCGCCATATCCACCGACAGCATCTACAATATGGTAACCAACTCAGATAAAATTACTATGGTTATACCGTTTGTCCCGCTAGTAGCGGGGATATACTGGAAAAAAGCCAACACATCAGGCGCCGTCATCTCCATCAGTATGGGAACCATAGTGTGGATAAGCTTTTCCGGCAGCAAAATAGACAGCATAATCCCACCTCATATAGCCGGACTCATCGCATCAACACTTGGAATGATAGTCGGATCCTATCTGCCAAATCTTAGTAACATAAAAATAAATCTTAGTTAAAACTAACGAAATTTACGTTACTAAAAACTTCACGGACATCATCCAAATCCTCCAGAGCGGATATCAAGTTTCTGACCTTTCTTTCTGCATCGGCTGAAATAGTAATCTCTACCTCTGGCTTCATCACTATAATGGCCATATCAGGAACCAGAGATGCATCTTCAAAAGCCTGTTTAGTATCAAAAAAAAGAGACGGGGTTGTTTGCACTTCTATCGACCCATCTTCCTGCTTAACTACGTCCTCAACATCTTTCGATAAAGCAACCTCCATAACTAATTCCTCCGAAACATAAGGAGAAAAAATAAACAAACCACAGTGACCAAACATGTAAGATACACATCCATCGGTTCCTAAATTACCTCCGGACTTGGAAAACTCGTGCCGCACCGCAGCAACAGTACGGATTTTATTGTCCGTCAAACAATCTACTATAATTGCAGCACCATCGGGCGCATAACCTTCGTACCTTACCTCAACATAATCTGCACCAGCCAAAGCACCGCTTCCCCTTTGTATGGCCCGATTAACGGTATCCTTCGGCATATTAGCAGCACTAGCTTTATCCATTGCTAAACGCAGCGAAGGATTAGAATTAGGATCAGAACCTCCTTTTTTGGTGGCAACAGTAATCTCACGAATTATCTTGGTAAAAGCTTTACCTTTCTTGGCATCGGCAGCTGATTTTTGGTGCTTAATATTGGACCATTTCGAATGTCCTGACATGACGTACTCCCCAAAACACTCCCAATAAGATTGTATCAAAATGAATTCCGGTAAAGAAACCCAAAAACATAAAATAAGAAAGTAATTTCAATAAATGTTCTCGAGAAAAACACTTTCCTTTGGCAACTACAGTGCCCCCCTAAGCACTAAGACAACAAAATTGGCCCAGATAGCACGAAATAGCGTCAAGTAGATAAAGCAAAGATTACGATGGAAATAAATAAGAAGGCTGATGATAAAGTAATTAATATTCAAGAATATTATTCTCATTTCTTTTTATGATTCACATTTTCAGACCAAGCATATTTTTCAACAGAATACAGGAACAAATCAAGCAATTATGAGACAAAAAGACAAAAAACAAATAAGTTTTTGAAAAAAAGCATTTTTTGACAACATATGGATAAACAAAACCTTAACTACTCCTTACGCAAAAACCAAATAATTCTAACCTAAGTATAGCATTTGATTGCTCATTTACTTTTTTACACTACTACAATAACACTTCCTATTTGATTGTTTTTATAGAAAAAACATTATGTGTACCGGTATTGGTTTAACCTCCCCTAGCCTGATTGAAGCTGAAAGTCAAACAGCAGAAAGCCCTTCCTGTACCGGGACAGAGGAAAAAATAGGATCAGAAATAAAAAGATATGAAGAAAGTCACACGTTTAACGAGATCTGCTTCTCTCAAGAACAGCCAACTAATTGTGGCTTGAGCACCTTTCCTTATTCGATAATGATACTAGAGGAACTGCAAACCAAACTCGAACAACTAGAAATATCAGTAAACCCGAGAAAAGAAAGTGAAGGAATCCTACTCAATGCTTACAAGAAAACATATCAGATAGACTTGGCTCTAGCACAACAAAGGGATTTTCTTTTTCCTCCTAGATCTGACTTAGAATTTATTTCTGAGTTTTTCGAACACATACTAAGAGCAGACTGGAACCAGGGCAGCACAACACTGCAGCAAATGAAGCAACAACAACAGCTATGTAGAGAAATATTCGAATCTCACAGAGATCTGAAATTATTAGCACCAAATTGGAGCAAAATAGATGAGGAATTAGCGGAACAAGCCAGAAGAACAAGTATCTCATCTAGAGCCTGCAATAAAGACCTGGCGGCCTTCATTAAAAGTCACTGTATGGTTGGTATATCTAACCTTGGCAATAACAGAAAAGTAGCAGCACAAGAAGCCCTCGATATTAGAAGCACTTTGCTTATGATAATCGATCAACACCACAATAATCCTAAAGAATTACATAAGTTATTTTTGAAAATCGACCCATCACTAGCATCAAGAGACGCCTATATTTCAACAAAGGATCAATTGGGGTCACATATTCTTCATCAATGCGTGTAGTAGTATAGTCAGTAGTTGTTGTTGCTCCAGTAGTTGTTGTTGCCCCAGTAGTTGTTGTTGCTTCAGTAGTTGTTGTTGCTTCAGTAGTTGTTGTTGCTTCAGTAGTTGTTGTTGCTTCAGTAGTTGTTGTTGCTTCAGTAGTTGGAGCAAATATTATCTTCGGTTCAACATCTAGAGCGTCCTCAATGGATATGACCTCTTTAACTCCTTGAGGAAAAATATCGCTCCCCAAATTTGAAACTTGACCAAATATTTTTATTCCATCTTCCCTCGCCCTTTTCACAGCACGCTCCATGGCTGGAGTATTGAAAGAACACGATGAAGTTTGCTCTGGGGGTACTACAATATAAATTGATGAAGGACCATTACTGGACGAAAGTTCTAAAACTGTATTGACAGCTGCAACAATATTAGATTCTGACAGCTGCTGAATCATTTCTTTACTGCCTGTCTTTTGATAGAAAGTAGCCCTCAAATCCACAACACTTGATCCTGGAACTAACTGTCCAAGCTGGTAGCTTATTAGGCTTCCATCTTTACATTCTCTAATATTGTTAGTCTGACTTTCTCGACAAACTACACTTCCTGCATTAAAACGTTCATCTTTGCAGAAATTACCAAGATTACTCCCATAATGACGGAAACATTTTGTATGGGTAACATTAACCCCAGGAATAGGAGAAGTTGCGTTTACTCCATCCGAAACAATAGCCATATTAACTTGCTTATATCTTCTACTTTTTTTACCAGAAGATGGAGAAGAAGAAGGAATGGAAGTAGTAGACGTGGCAGACGTAGTATCAGGAATAGATGTTGCCGTTTTCGGTTCCAGACCAGAGAACATATCATTACCATTGTACTGGCAGTTAACCAAATGTTTACCACTATAATAACTACCTCTTGAAGTAACAACTTCAATAGGAGATGACACCTCATCACACGACGATTCTGACAAAACAGCAGGAGCAGCACCTTGCATAAGGAAATGTTTCAAAACTTCCGGTCTGTTAAAACAGTCCTGCTCCAAAGTAATGTTCATTGGACACAGCTGCTCTTTTATAGTTATTGCTTGACCTAGATCAATTCTAATCTCAACATTTTTCAGCGCCGATTCATTTCTAAATATGCCAGTTTCACTAGCTGCCAATGGTAAAGTATCGTTCACCCTTTGTGGAAACATACCTTCTATGACCGAGTAAACCAAACTCGACTGATCAACGCTTGGTGGCAAATGAATACGGGCTGAAGTTACGGTAACGTTTGATAATTGATCAACTAAGGTTTCAGAAACACTGGTGCAATTGGCGCCAAATCCAGCAGAGACAAGACTACTAACAGTGGCCAACAAACTAGCTGCAGTAGAGCCAGTACCTTTAGATGCATCAAAAGCATCTTGAGATCTCTTCCGCCGACGACCAGCTTTATACATCTCGGTCAAAGGATTACTTGTATCGTCCTCCGGAGGCTCAGCCGTCCCCCTCCTAAGAGAACTAAACTCTTCCCATTTTTCTGAGGTTGACGATAAATAATCGTGGGTCTCTTCTTCTTGTGTGATATTAAAAAAAGAATAAATATAGTTCATCATTGGAGTAGGTTTTTTTAAATTCACCAAGATGAAGATAATCCTCTCATCGCCTTAATATTAAAAGCAACTTTTCACTTAGCCACAACCAACTTTTCTATTTCAAAAATTAGTTTTAACCAAAGCACATCTTAGAAACGTGAATAAGCACCCCCATTTACTAACTATATAAATACCAACGAGCCCTACCCCGGCACTCAAGCAAATTTGCATTGGCTGCTTTCTTCCGAATCTGACCAGATGGGCAAACACTGACGCGAGGGGGCCCGAGGCTCAATTGTAACAGAAATAGCACACAATAAAAATAGAAAAATACAATGAATCACCTTCCATACAACCATAAAAGACATGCCATTCTGACATACACCCCTAATCTAACCTGCTCAAAAATCTTACAACAGGGGAGCTCTAGGACATCACTAGATATTTCTACATTACGATTAATTGGTTGAGGGTGAATAACAATAGCACCTCTCTTTAAGTTATTAGCACGCGACTCATCAAACCTGTACAAACTTACATATTCATCCCAATCAATAACATCATTCTCAGAAAGTCTTTCGCGCTGAACACGAAGCAGGGAAACTACATCAACATCTGAGATACTTTCATCCAAAGACGTGGATAAACTTACGGAATCGAATAAAACATCCTCTTCTGGGTTGGGAAGGAACACTAACGGACCAACAACCCGTATGTCCACGCAACCAAGCATCTTAAGTATTTTTATTTGAGAACGAGCAACACGACTGTGTGCAACGTCACCGACAATTAAAACCGACAAATCAGAAACATCTTTTTTGTTGTAAATGGACATAGTAAAGACATCTAACAAGCCTTGGGTGGGGTGGTGTCTAGATCCGTGCCCACCACTGACAACATGGGTGCTAAACTCAAAATTTCTCAAGAAATGGTCGAAAAAATCACCATCAGAGTGCCTAATAACCAAAAAATCAGCGCCAAGGTGAACAATATTGAGAAGGGTGTCCTCGAAAGTCTCGCCCTTTGACAAGGAAGACCCACGAGGATAGAAATGGTGGACGGCAGCACCCAGACCGCAAGCAGCCACCTCAAAAGACATCCTAGTTCTGGTAGAGTCTTCATCAAAAGCAATAAAGACCCTAGTTTTACTCAAACTACTGCTGAAAGCAGAACTATCCTTAATCACCGACCTGGCTATGCCAAACAACTCCCTCAAGCCATTAACGCATAAATCACCCGGGTCAATCAAATGCCTCACAAAAATGTACCCAATTACGCCAAACGTGAAAAATCGGGTCTGCCATCCCCATCATCATTATCTCCACTGGTGGGGGCTGGATCAGAGCTAACTGCGGTACGACGATTGTCATGTGGGCTAACACCCTTCATAACCTCATCGAAAACAGATTCCCTAACTTCTTTTGAAAACTCCACAAACTGAGTCAATATGTTCTCAAACAGCTGGCAATTCAACATATCAACAACATGAGAAAACACTAACGTCAGCTCAGAAGAATTGGGGTTTAAAGCTATCCAAGTGCCACGGTTCTCATTTGCATAAATGTTGCGTCTAAGAACGGTTTCATAGCCTTCACGAAGCTTATAATCAGGAATAACGAACATTGGAGCAAAAAACACCACAAAGTCACTATTTTCAGGAACTTCAATGATCCAGCGATTAGCCTTATCCTTATCAACCAGCACACAAACTCTGTCAATCAAGGAAAACTTTGTTCCCAGTTTCTGAGAAATCTCTTTCAAAAACCCATCAATTTTAGATGCATTATCCATGAAACACCAATCAAAAATTAGACATCCCGCAAAAAAAGTACCATAGCAAAAAACCCCTTAATTGAAAAGGATATGGGACCTGTTAATTACCTCTATACATCTATATTTTTTACCTTTAAAGCATTATTCTCTATAAACATCCGTCTAGGCTCCACAACATCTCCCATGAGAGTACTAAAAATACCATCAGCTGCTATCATATCGTCAATCTTTACCTTCAATAAACGCCTAGAATCCCTGTTCAAAGTAGTTTCCCACAGTTGGTCAGGATTCATCTCCCCCAACCCTTTATAACGTTGATACGTAATATCACTTTGAACAGTATCCAATACTTTATCTAAAGCCTCGATAAATGAAGGATAAGTCAAAACATCCGAACCAGCCCTAACGGCTACCGACAAATTTGGAAAAAAATTGATATTACTATCAGAAAACTTCTTAAGAGTCATGTAGTTAGAAGAAAAGAAAAAATCAGCAGGAACAACGGCATTAACAGTATTTCCAAAATGCTTGCTCTCCAAGTTTATAAAGGCAGTATCATTAGTAATCTGAGCGCTACACGTAACATCATTTGCTGATAATAATTCGTTAAGATGATCGACAGACTGTAAAAATTCATCCCTAGACCCGAAGTTAATATAGGCACCTTTCATAATTGCCGTCAAAAATTCGTATCCGTACATACTAGAAAAATTCTTCACAACAGACTTAGCTGAAAAATAATCATGGGATAAACTGAAAATATCATCCCTTGAAAGCTCCTTCCCCTCAGATATAAAGCTATAGCTATCAAGCGCCATGGACAACACGTATGCCATCATCTCATGATCATCCTTTATGTACTTTTCTGTCTTGCCCTTTTTAACACGATAAAGGGGAGGCTGTGCTATGTATATGTGCCCCCTTTCGATGATCTCCGGCATTTGACGATAAAAAAACGTCAACAATAAAGTCCTTATGTGAGCGCCATCGACATCAGCATCGGTCATAATTATCACCTTGTGATAACGAAGCTTTTCTATGTTATAGTCATCTTTTCCTATGCATGTACCTAAAGTTTGTATCAAAGTAACTATTTCCTGAGACTCCAAAAGCCTGTCGTATCTTGCTTTTTCAACATTGAGTATCTTTCCTTTCAGTGGAAGTATAGCTTGGTAACGCCTGTCCCTTCCCTGCTTTGCAGAACCACCAGCAGAATCACCCTCCACGATAAACAACTCACTCTTTGATGGGTCTTTTTCCTGACAATCGGCTAACTTTGCGGAAAGACCAAGAGAGTCCAATACTCCCTTTCTCCTAGTTATGTCCCTAGCTTTTCTAGCTGCTTCACGAACTCGGGCCGATTCAATAATTTTCGCACAAATGGACTTAGCATCATTTGGTCGCTCTAACAAATACTCATTCAATTTAGCGGAAATCAATTCATCGACAACTTGCCTAACCTCAGAAGAAACCAATTTTTCCTTGGTTTGAGATGAAAATTTTGGCTCAGGAACCTTGACAGACAAAACACAAGTAAGACCTTCACGCATGTCTTCACCTAAAATTTCAATCTTGTTCTTTTTCAACAATTCATTTTTTTCTATATACTGGTTTATTATCCTTGTCATAGCAGAACGCAGACCAGTAAGGTGTGTTCCACCGTCCTTTTGAGGTATATTATTTGTGAAGCAGATAACATTCTCACTGTAGGAAGAATTCCACTGCATGGCAACCTCGACACCAACCGAGTTTATCATTCCGTTGGCATAAAACATTGTGCTATGTATAGAAGATCTGGACTTATCCACATATTCCACAAAACTTCTAACACCTCCCTTGCATTGGAACGTCTCTTGACGGGAACCAAGCTTGTCCACAATGGAAATAGTAACCCCATTATTTAAAAAAGAAAGCTCTCGCAATCGGTTAGCTAAGGTTTCATAATGAAACTTAATTTCACCAAATATTTCCCTGTCTGGCAAAAAATGGACAAAAGTACCACTCCGCTGAGAATCACCAACGATTTTCAACTTTGACGCTGGTACTCCTTTCTCAAAAGTAAGACTATACTCCTTGCCTTCCCTGCAAATAACCAAAATCAGCCATTCCGATAATGCGTTAACACAAGAAACACCAACACCATGCAAACCACCAGACACTTTGTAAGAATTGTTATCAAACTTTCCACCTGCATGCAATTCAGTCATAACAATCTCAGCAGCAGAACGCTTTAACTCATCATCTTCCTTGATTCCTACAGGAATACCACGCCCATTATCGTTAACACTTACAGAGTTATCTGGATGAATGGTTACGGAGATATCCTCGCAGTAACCAGCTAAAGCTTCATCAATAGAGTTATCTATGACCTCAAATACCATATGATGTAGGCCGCTACCGTCTGCGGTATCTCCTATGTACATTCCAGGACGTTTACGAACTGCCTCCAAGCCCTTTAATACAAGTATACTTGACGAATCATAGGTTGTCGCTGTCACGAAAAAACTCCTCCGATATTCACAAAATCACCTGCAAATGGTACGTCAAACACGTAGCGGCATAACAAGATAACCATACACACCAGTATCACTTTCTGGAAAAATAAGTAACGACTTTTTTTCAGAACTAATCGAAAAACAAACTTCTCCGTCAGAAAACACAGACAAAATATCAGTAATGTAACTGATATTATAAGCAACCTCATGAGTTTGGCCATCGTATGAGATGTCAAGCTCCTCGCATGCTTCTTCTATATCTGTCGCCAATGATAAAAAAGTAATCTTGCCGGTAGATAGTATCATACGAACACACGGGAACTTATCCTGGCAAAAAACGGATATCCTGTATAAAATCTGTAAAATCAATGACTTATCTACTTTCCAAGAAATATCAAAATCAGACGGTAATAATCTATTATGATTTGGAAAATTACCCTCTATCAACTTGGACAACAAAACAGTAGTGCTATAAGAAAACTGAACTTGCGATTGAGCTATAGCTACTTGCACGTGATCATTTTTATCAACAAGAGTACGAGACAACTCCGTGACCGTTTTTTGCGGAAGAATTACACTAAAATCGTCACAAGATACACTTGTCGCAACTACGGAGTATGCCATCCTGTGGCCATCCGTTGCTACTAAAAAAACATTGCCCCCACTGACTTTCAGTTGTACACCTTGGAGAAAAAATCTAATATCTTGTGTACTAGAAGCCGGTTTAACCAGATTTAGCCACTTTTTCAACACTATCTGTGGAAAACAAAGCTCCCGACATATCTTATCACGTAGAACTAAAACAGGAAAATCTGATGTAGGAAGTGTGGCCAAAGAATAGCGCCCTTTTCCAAACATCAATGTGACTTTAGAAGCAGATATCACTACATTTATATGAGTGCCAGATGGAATTCCTCTTAATATATCCAAGCACTTACGAGCATTAACAGTTACGGCGGTTTTTTCAGTAATGGTTGTTTCTATGGAAGACATCATTTGAATTTCCCCATCAGAAACCAAAATGGTACATCCTGAATCAATAAGAGAAATAAGGATATTTCCTAAAATGGGAATGCTCTGTTTTCGATCAACTATACCTATTAATTTTTGCAGAGGATGCAATAAATTATCCACAATTATTTCTAAGGTAATTTCGTTAGGCATTCTCATTCCTTCCATTGGTTACTATTGAAATAACAACCATTAATAAATAGAAGGTTCTTATCTTATCTTTCTTTCGTTACTTGTTTTTTATTTATTTATAGAAATACTAATGATAATAGTATCCCTAAATCTGTATACAATTACATTGTTATTTTATTTATTAAGTACTTAGTATATGCATATGCTTGTTTATTTATGCCTATTTTTCCTGTTATCAAAATTTAACAATATTTGGACCTTCTAATAAATCTAGGTGTTGTTAACAGAAAGGACCAAGATACTAACTGATTTTTTGTAAAGCATTGCTCATATGTGGAAAATTCTATGAATAAACTGCCCATAACTGTTGATAAATGGGTGTTTTCTTTATGTGATACACTGAGTTTTATAATACCCACAGTCTGTTGATAAGTATATATGCGTTACTAATGTGCTGTGTGTGTAAGGGTTGTAAATTTTGCACAGTTTGCTGTTTTGTTGCCTGTAGCAGGGCTTCTGTTGCGGCAATTATCTGAGCTATAATGGTTTAGTAGTTTTTATGGGTTAATATTTGTTTTTATGTCTTTTGTCGTTTAGGCTTAGTTGTTGTTTTTTTAGGATGATATTTTATATGACTGCATCTGGAGTTTATGAGATTAATAATCTAACTGTTCCTTCCTGGGTGGAAAGTGAGGGGCTTGTATCCTGGGTTCGTGGGGTTGTTTCTGTCGTACAACCTAGATCAGTTCATTGGTGTGATGGCTCTCAGCAAGAATATGATGCTTTGTGTAAGTTGCTAGTTAAATCAGGTTCTTTTATTCCTCTCAATGATAAACATCATCCTGGTTGTTTTTTGGCTCGTTCTCACCCTGATGATGTTGCTCGTGTTGAAGATAGAACATTCATTTGTTCTTCAACTGAAGATGAAGCCGGTCCCACCAACAATTGGTATGATCCTGATGAGATGAAGATTATACTCGGTGAATTGTTCAGTGGATCTATGAGTGGAAGGACATTGTATGTGGTTCCTTTTTGTATGGGTCCCATTGAGTCTCCTTGGTCTGCTGTAGGTGTGGAAATTACCGATTCTCCATATGTTGTAGTTAGCATGAGAATAATGACGCGTATGGGTATTGCTGCTGCTAGGAGGCTGGGTAGCAGCGATTGTTTTGTTAAATGCCTGCATTCTTCTGGCTATCCTTTGGTTGACGGTCAGCAAGATGTCTCCTGGCCATGTAATGATACTAAATACATTACCCACTTCCCTCAGTCTAGGGAGATAATTTCGTTTGGGTCTGGATATGGCGGAAATGCCTTGCTTGGCAAGAAATGCTTTGCTTTACGTCTTGCTTCTTGCATGGGAAGGGATGAGGGCTGGCTGGCTGAGCACATGCTTATTCTTGGGTGTGAATCTCCTGAGGGAGACAAGCACTATGTTGCTGCTGCTTTTCCGTCTGCTTGTGGAAAAACTAATTTCGCTATGATGTTACCACCTGATGGTTTGGACGGATGGAAGTTTACTACTGTTGGGGACGATATAGCGTGGATTCACGTTGGCAAGGATTCACGTTTCTACGCCATCAATGCTGAGAATGGATATTTCGGTGTTGCCCCGGGGACGTCTCCCAAGACTAATCCTTGTGCTGTGGATACTTTGAGAAAAAATACTATCTTTACTAACGTAGCTGTTGATGGTGATGGTTGTGTTTGGTGGGAGGGGTTGACCGATGAACCTCCAGCTTGTTTAACTGACTGGCAAGGTAATCCGTGGAAACGTGGTGATTCTAGGGCAGCTTCCCATCCAAATGCCAGATTTACTGCTCCTATTTCCCAGTGTCCGAGTGTTGATTCAAGCTGGGAGTCACCTAATGGTGTTCCTATCTCTGCTTTTATATTCGGCGGAAGGCGTTCTACTACGATGCCACTAGTTTTTGAGACGGAAGATTGGGATTCTGGAGTTTACTTTGCTGCTACTATGGGATCTGAGACTACTGCATCATCTTCTGGTGAAGTTGGTGTGGTTCGTCGAGATCCTTTTGCTATGCTTCCGTTCTGTGGATATAACATGGGTGAGTATTTCCGTCATTGGCTAAGTATGGGTAAAAAAGTCCCTTTAAGGAATCGTCCTCCGATATTTTTTGTCAACTGGTTCCTTAAGGAAGATGAGAGGTTTTTGTGGCCTGGTTTTTGTGATAATGCTCGCATTCTTAAGTGGATAATTCAGCGCTGTAAGAAGGATGTTGGAGCGGAGAGAAATGAGATTGGTTTGGGGCCGTCATACGATGATATTGACTGGACTGGGATTGATTTTTCGCGCGACCATTTTGATAAGCTGATGGGTATCGATCCGTGTTATTGGGCTGAGGAGATGCAGCAACGTGACGAGTTTATTAAGAAGTTTGAAGATAACCTGCCTTCAGTTATAGTGGACTGTCATCGGCTGTTGATGAAAAAGTTTGTTCAAAAGTAGCCAATTGTTTTGTAGAGTGCACTACTTTTTCTACCTATGTTATAACGAGGTGTTATGACATATTTTCGCGACAGCCAATTGTCTACCATAAGTTTCAGGATAGTTGTTGTAGCCATTTCCCTGTTTTTGTTTGTTGCTATTGTTGTTGTACACCTTTTTGACATTCAAGTGCTTAGGCATTCTTTCTACAAAAAGTTGGCGGATGATAACAGGATTGTGTTGATTCCTGTTCAGCCTAGCAGGGGGCTTATCAAGGATCGGGATGGAAGGGTTGTTGCTGATAATAAGCTTCACTACACGTTGGATGTTAAAAGCAACTATCTTGCTTCTCATCCTGATTTGTTGGACCGTTTTTCTCTTTTTTTTCCAATTACTTCCGAAGACAAAAAGGCTATATTTGCTGCACTAAGAGGTTCTCAGCATGGTGATCAGTATATAACTATAAAGGAAGATTTAACTGATTCGGATGTTTCCAGTTTTTCTTCATATAGGTTTTTGTTTCCATACATTTATCTAGGTACTCACTTTTTTAGGTACTATCCTTATGGTGATGTTGCTTCTCACCTCATGGGGTACATGGGAAATATTTCTGATAAGGATTGGAAAAATCTGGAAGAGACTAATTCTGCTGGCAATTACCGTGGAACTATGTTTATAGGGCAGCAAGGAGTTGAAAAACAGTACGAAGCATATTTGCACGGATTTACTGGTTATTCAGCATCAGAAGTAACCGCGGCAGGACAAGTTGTCCGTCCAGTAGGGAATCATCCACCACAAGATGGTTCTGATATCTATCTAACCATAGATTTTCCTTTGCAGCAATTTGCGGACAGCTTGATGAAGGGTAAGCGTGGCGCCATAGTAGTTTTGCAGCCTAAAACAGGGGAGATTTTAGCCTTATCTAGTTCTCCCAATGTTGATCCTAATTTGTTTTCTCGGGGAATTGATTCTAAGCACTGGAAAAATTACATTCGCAATGTTAATCACCCACTTATTAATCGTGTTACCAGTAGTTTGTATGCTCCAGGTTCAACTTATAAACCTTACGTTGCTCTTGCTGCTCTGATGCTTGGATATAGAACGCAATATCAAACAATTGATGACACTGGATACTTTATTCTTGGGAACCATAAGTTTCGTGATGATACAAAAGGTGGACACGGTCGTATTAACATTTCGGATGCAATCGCTCTTTCTTGTGATGTGTACTTTTTTCAGCTTGCTCATGAAATGGGCCCAGATGTTATTCATGATTTTAATAAGCAGTTTGGGTTCGGCGATAAAACAGGCATTGACCTTCCGTATGAGCTTTCCGGGATTTTGCCATCACGTTCATGGAAGAAGTCACATATTCATCAAAATTGGTATGATGGAGATTCAGTGAGTTTAGGAGTGGGTCAGGGCTACAATGCATTCACACCGATTCAGGTAGCTCAAGCTGTTCAGGTTTTGTCAAACCACGGTGAAATGATGCAGTTGCATATTGTTAAAGCTATTCAAGGTCAGGATAGAGTGGTTCCTATTTTACCAATAAAGAAAAGGGTAATGAAGTGGGATGATAAGGTAGGAAATGTCATTATCCAGTCTATGAGGAGAGTATGTAAAAGTGGGACAGCTAGGGATGTATTTAAGAATGTTTCCTATTCTGTAGCAGGTAAAACAGGCACTGCTCAAGTAGTTAATATGAAAGGAAATTATAATCCTAATGAGGTTGATGAGTTTGAGAGAGATCATTCTTGGTTCATAGCGTTTTCACCTGTGGACAATCCTGAGATTGCTTTGGTAGTTTTGGTTGAGAATGGAGGGTGGGGGGCCAAATCAGCGGCACCTGTTGCTCGAAAAATTATGGATTTTTACTACTACCACCGTGATGATACTTAAAGGCTTCAGGTGTATTTATGGTTGATCATAAGTGGTACAGCGTTATTGATTTCAATTTGCTTGTTAATGCGCTTTTCATTTGTTGTGCCGGACTTCTTGTTGTTTTTTCTGTTAATCCTAGCAAGTTATGGTCTGCTTTTTTTCACATAGGAATTTCATTGGTTCTTATGTATTGGGCAGCAAGTCAGCCCATAAATAATTTACAGAAAATTGCGGTAAAGTTGTACTTGGTGTCCCTTATTTTGCTGATAGCTGTGTTTTTTGTTGGCGATGTTTCTAAGGGTGCCAGAAGGTGGCTTAATTTTGGAATTTTTAGACTTCAACCGTCAGAGCTCATGAAATCTTCTATTCCATTGCTACTGTCTTCTATATTTTCTCAAAAGGAAGGATGGAACGATGTTAGGACGCACGTTACAGCTGCTATTGCTTTGATGGTGCCAGTTACGTTGGTGCTTAGACAACCTGACTTGGGCACCGCTTTGCTAATTTTTTCATCCGGGTTTTGTGTTTTGGTTTTGGTGGGACTAAATTGGAAAATTTTGGTATTAGGTGCTGTTGCTTTGGTGTCAATTTATCCCTTTTTATGTGGGGTTCCTCTTCCATCATTTATTGACCAACCATTGTTGCACCCTTACCAATGCAAGAGAGTGATTACTTTTTTAGATCCTTATGCTGACCCTTTTGGTTCAGGATATCATACCATACAGGCCACAATAGCCATTGGTTCAGGCGGGCTGTGGGGAGAAGGGTGGCTTCGTGGAACTCAGTCTCATCTTGATTTCATTCCTGAAGCTCATACTGATTTTGCATTTGCTGTTTTTGCCGAGGAGTTTGGATTTTTTGGTTCTGCAATACTAATATTGTTATACGGAAGTTTGATTTTAAGGAGTTTCTGGATTGCTTGTGGGGCTCAGTCTGTTTTTTCTCGTCTGTTGGCAGGTAGCTTGGCTTGTACTTTTTTGATCTATGTATCTGTTAATATTGGTATGGTTACCGGTTTGCTTCCAGTGGTTGGTGTTCCTCTACCATATGTTAGTTATGGAGGCTCATCTATGATGACATTGTTTTTTTCTTTGGGATTACTTATGAGCATTCATAGGCAGCGCCATTTGGTTTCAGTGTGAGACATTAGTGTTATCCAATTGATTTTGTATTTGGTGTAAACTTGTCCGGGCCTTTTCTATTTCCTCATCGCGGAGGATATTTTACTTTTTCACGCTAACTTTTGAAGAAATTTATGGAAGTTGAAACGACGGTTCAGGGGTTTTGGTCTTTTTGCTTGGATAAGCTCCGTGGTGAGCTCCCAAATCAGCAGTTTTCAACGTGGATCAATCCGCTTTCTGTCGTTGATGACGGACAGGGATCTTCTGATGTTGTGTCTGTGGTTGCCCCGAATCGTTTTGTTTTGCAATGGATAAGAGAAAGATATCTTCCTCGTGTTCAGCAGTTGGCAGAAGAGTACTGGGGAGACTCTGTAAAAGTTGTTCTTGTTTTGCCAAAAACATCTTCCTCTAGGCAGCCTTCGTCCTTATCGGTTAGTGTGGCAAGCCCCACAAAAGGTGGTGATTTACGTCGAGACGATGGTGTAGTAGTTGCCTCGACAGAGTTTCCTGCTCCGGTTGCTTCTTCTGATCATTCGCGTAGTGCTTACGAACGTACACGTTTGAATATACATTTGAATTTTGCTGAATTAGTGAGGGGGAAGGCAAATGATTTGGCTAATGCTGCTGCTCGTCAAGTTGCTCAAAGCCCTGGTTATTCTTATAACCCTCTGTTTATTTATGGGGGAGTTGGCTTGGGCAAGACCCACCTTATACAAGCTATAGGCAACGAGGCTTTCAGAAACAATTCAGCTAGAGTGGTTAGATATATTCATGCCAACGATTATTATGCTGATGTTGTTAAGGCCTACCAACAAGGGTCTTTTGATTCATTTGCTAGGTACTACAGATCTTTGGATGTTCTTTTGATTGATGACATTCAGTTTTTTAATAATAAAACGAGGACCCAGGAAGAGTTTTTTCATGTGTTTAATGCACTAATAGAGTCAAAGAAGCAAATCGTTATTACATGTGATACCTATCCTAAAGATATAACAGGACTAAGTGATCGCTTGATTTCTCGTTTTGACTGGGGATTGACGGTTGCTATTGAGCCTCCGGAACCGGAAATGAGAGTTGCTATTCTTATGAAGAAAGCAGAGTCAGAAGGGATTATTCTTCATGAGGATGTGTCGTTCTTTATCGCTAAACACCTTAAGTCTAATGTTAGGGAGCTAGAAGGGGCGCTAAATAAAGTTTTGGCGTATGCTCGTTTTCATGGCAGAGACATTACTCTTGAGTTGGCGCGAGAGGCTTTGAAAGATCTTCTTAACACCTATAATAGACAAATTACCATTGATCTTATACAAAAAACTGTTGCTGATTACTTCAAGATCAAGGTGTCTGAGCTTTATTCTAAGAAAAGATCTATTGGTATTGCAAGGCCGCGTCAGATAGCTATGGCTTTGGCAAGGGAGCTTACACCTGCCAGTTTGCCTCTAATAGGAGAAGCTTTTGGTGGACGAGATCATACAACTGTACTTCATGCTTGCAGGCATGTTGCCAGTTTGCGCCAAAAAGATCCGCGAATAAATCACGACGTTCACGTTCTGCTCCAGGTTCTCAAAGGATAGGACTATATGGGGGTCTCGTTTGATGATGTTGGCTTAAGCTGAGGGGATAGCAGTATGCTGGCGAATACGGGGTACATTGCTGCTGATACAATTGGTGACACTACTATACCTATTTGTTGGTATTTGCCAGCAAATATTATGAACATTATTGCTGTTAATGTGTTTTTGATCGATAGTACTAGCAATATAAGCAGAGCTTGGGCCCTTAGTGGTAGAGATAAGAAACGCACCGATATTTTATTTGCAATGGCAGTTGTTACCGTATAGCAAAGGGCGTTCTGTCCAATTGTTGTGTTGAAGTAGAGGTCGGTCAGAATTCCAATCAAGAATCCTGTTCCTGATTTGATGATTCTGTTTTCGCGCAAACACCAAAAGAAAAAGACTGTGTCTAAAATATTTATGAACTCAGCGGCTTTTCCTATGGATAAATTGATCAAAAAAGAAGCTATGATGGTGGATTGAACAAATAATGGATTAACTGGGAGCAAAATTGTATGTTTTCCACGAAGAAGCGGCATTTTGTTACACCTCTGTCATTGTCGATAGATAGATTTTTGGGCAACGTAGAGTTTTTCTTCTCCTAGTTGTATTACCTTGCGCGAAGGAATTACTATTACATATGGCGATAGTTTTTCTGTTGCGATTGGCTCAGTTGTTGCTTCCACTGTGTTTGCGTTGCTATTTTTTACGACGCTTATTATAGTTCCAACGCGAATGTGCCTCGGGTACAGTCCATCTATTCCTGATGTAACTACGGTATTTCCTGGCTCAATGTTGCTGTTCTGAGGCATCAATATTACTGATAGTGATTTACCTCTACCAACTGTTATTCCGGTAACTCCGCTAGGAAGTATCTCCACAGGAGTTTCCTGGTTGATTGCAGATAAGAGAGTTACTTCTGCATAATGCTGATACAGTCTGGTGACTTGACCGATTAGTCCTTGTTCATTTATTACTGGGTTGCCAAGCGCAATGCCATCGGATAGTCCCTTATTAAGGGTTAATTCAGTTATAAAAGGGTTTAGCCCCACTTTTATGATTTGGGCTGTGATCGAGTGCAGGTAATGGTTTTCATTATTTAGTTTTAGAATCCTGGATAAATTGTCGTTCTGTTCTTTTAGTGAACTGGTGTAGGCTTCTTGTACTTTTTGTCTAGATAACTCCCTGGATAACTCTGATACTTTTTGTGCGTTTGTCATGGCATTAGCAAATGCCGATGAGACCCTATATGGAAGCTCCAAAAACTTCATAAGGGATTCTTGAAATGGCTTCACGCAAGATCCTACAAAGAACTTTACCTCCTCCAGCCTGTGAAGTTTGTAGTCCAATGTCATTAAGCTCAAAGAAAGAACCACGTAAAATATGACCCACATTTTCTCATGCAGCTCATTTCTCCTGAAGAAAATTCGTTCTTTCTCAATTGTTACTTTTTCAGGACAAGACATTGTTTACTCAGACGCAAATACACCGATCATTTTGTCCATGCGTTCTAAGGCGATCCCAGACCCTTGAACCACACAAGTTAGAGGCTCTTCTGAAACGAATACCGGCAGGCCTGTTTCTTCAGTTAGTAGCCTGTCTAAGTTCCTCAGAAGAGCTCCTCCTCCTGTTAGGATCATGCCACGATCAGCTATATCAGCTCCAAGTTCAGGAGGGGTTTTCTCAAGCGCAATTTTTACTGCCCCAATGATACTGTTTAAAGGTTCTGATATGGCTTCCAGTATTTCATTTGATGATATGGTAAAGCTTCTAGGTATTCCTTCGGCAAGATTTCTTCCTTTTACTTCAATGTCACGTACTTCGCGACAGGGGAAAGCGGAACCTATCTGTTTTTTTATGAGTTCAGATGTGGCTTCTCCTATTAACATACCATAGTTGCGGCGTATGTAATTGATTATTGCTTCGTCAAATTTGTCTCCACCCACACGCACCGAACCAGCGTAGACCATTCCACCTAATGAAATTATTCCGACCTCAGTTGTTCCTCCTCCAATATCAACCACCATCGATCCAGTTGCCTCCTCCACTGGAAGTCCAGCTCCAATTGCAGCAGCCATCGGTTCTTCGATTAGGTAAACTTGAGATGCTCCAGCTCCAAGAGCCGATTCTCTGATTGCACGTCGTTCTACCTGTGTAGAACCACAGGGGACGCAAATTATTATTCTAGGGCTCGGGGTAAAAATAGACGTTGGATGTACCTTTTTTATAAACTGTTTAAGCATTTGTTCTGTGACGGCAAAATCAGCTATGACTCCATCCTTCATTGGTCTGATGGCAACTATATTTCCTGGCGTTTTACCAAGCATCTGTTTTGCTTCTGCACCAACTGCTTGCACAGAGCGCTTTCCATTAGGTCCGCCTGCTTGTCTTATGGCGACGACAGATGGTTCATCTAGCAGGATGCCTTTACCTCTGACGTAAATAAGTGTGTTGGCAGTTCCCAGATCAATGGCAAGGTCGTTGGAAAAGTAGCTCTTTAAACTCTCAAACATAGAAAATAACCCCTGGCGAGATACATCGTTTCACTCGACATTATTGCATAATTGATTCTGTTTTTTGTAGATTACCTTAGATCTGATAAATATCTATTTTTATTTAATATATGCAGAAGGATATATAGGTGAGGTTTTTTGTAAAAAGTATTTTTACGGATTTTTTGTTAAGAGCTAATTTTCTGGTAGCATCGACTCGGTTGAATCTTTGCTTGCGGGATAGAGATGGAGAAAAAAGTTTCCATGGTAGTAACAGATGAAGATGTCTATGATCTGGCAGCAGTATCCAGGATTAGTTTGTCTGAGACAGATTGCCAAATTTTTAGGGATCATTTGGCTAATATTTTTTTGACTATAGATGAGTTGTCAAGGGTAGAATGTGATGGTGATACCGAGCCGTTAATTTACCCTCTAGGGGATGGAATTGAGGTCAGGGACGATGTTTCCTATGTATGTGACTGTAGTTCACAGCTAGGGAGCAAAGCCCCCCTTTTCGATAAAGGACTATACCTTGTTCCTCCTGTTATTTCCAAAAGATGAGTTCCATGTTTTTTAAATCAGCAGTTGATTTGTCCAAAGATCTTATTGAAAGAAGGGTGTCCTGTGAGGAATTGGTTTCCTTGTTTATGGATAGAATAGAGCAGCTTAATCCGATTGTTAATGCCGTTATTTCATTTAATCGAGAGAAGGCTTTGCAGAAAGCAAGGATCATAGACAATAAGCGCCTTAGAAAGTCTGAGGTTGTTTCGCGGTGTGCTGGATTGCCCATAATTCATAAAGACATCTTGTGTACCGTTGATTTTCCGACTACTTGTGGGTCGAGGATGTTAAAGGATTTTGTTAGTCCTTATGATGCTCATGTTGTTTCTGTGCTTGAGAAGAAGGGCTTGGTTTCTCTAGGAAAGTCAAATATGGACGAGTTTGCGATGGGGGCATCGAATGAAAACTCGTTTTTTGGTCCGGCCTGCAACCCTTGGGCTCTTGATCGCGTTCCTGGAGGTTCATCTGGTGGTTCTGCTGTTGTTATTTCGGCTGGGTTGGCGCCGCTTTCTACAGGCACAGATACCGGGGGCTCAGTTAGACAGCCGGCTGCACTTACAGGGGTTACTGCACTTAAACCAACTTATGGTCTGGTTTCTCGTTACGGACTGGTTTCCTTTGCTTCTTCTTTTGATCAGGTAGGTCCTATGGCCCGATCGGTGGCAGATTGTGCTTTTATTCTTCAGGAAATGGTGGACTATGATAGTAGAGACTCAACTCAGTCTAATAGGCCTCCGGTTAATTATTTTGATGACTTGATGGCACAGGGTGTGGACTTATCCGGCATTACTGTTGGTCTTGTAAAAGAATTTTTTCCGCCGTCGTTAGATGCGGATGTCCTTTCAGTGGTTGAGTTAGCTATTGATGAGTTACGCAAGATGGGGGCCAATGTTAAGCTGGTGTCGTTACCCAAGGTTGGTCTTTCTGTGCCTCTTTACTATGTACTGTCTTCTGCTGAAGCTTCCTCTAACATGGCTCGTTTTGATGGGGTTAGGTATGGATTTCGTTCTACCTTGCCGTTTAATTCTTTGGATGAGTTCTACTCCAATACGCGGGGAGAGGGGTTTGGGGTTGAGGTTAAGCGACGCATTCTTACCGGTAATTTTGTTCTATCTTCTAGCAATTATGAGCGTTATTATTTGCGGGCCCAGAAAATTAGGCGTCTTGTTTCACAGGAGATTATCTCTGTTCTCTCCTCGTGTGATGTTCTTGCGGGACCAACCTCTCCTACAGTTGCTTTTAGAATAGGAGAGAGGGCCGAGAATGCTATAGACATGTATTATTCAGATATTTTTACTATCCCGGCAAATTTGGCAGGTCTTCCTGCTATTACTGTTCCTTGTGGTTTTTCTAATAATCTTCCTGTTGGTTTGCAATTTATCTCTAGTCACTTTGGCGAGCCGTGTTTATTTCGTGTTGGCCATGCTTTTCAGTGTCGTACCGATTATCATAAACAATATCCCAATATTATCTCGTAAACTGATATTAATCAGCAATATATAAATGATAAATCCAAATTTAGTTGGCGAGTATTAAGTTTATGTGCTTAGTTGGTCTTTTTGTTTGATCATATTATTAACATTAAACATGAATTTAATCTTTTGACCTTGTGTTATTGTTTCGGTGATCTATTTATTTTTATTCTTGAGCCGGAAGATGTTGTTGTGACAGCGTGCGATTTATCTGCGGATGTAGTTTTACTTATATTTAAGGCGACTAGTAGCAGTAGGTGATAATTAAATTTTTCATGCTGCCAATGATAGATAATAGTTAATCAATGGCTGTTTTTATGCCGATCACTTGTGTGATGTTCTTCGTCATGAATTATTGAAGGGGTGATTCATGTAGATGAGGAATTATTTAGTGCTGAGTGGTTTTTTGTGCGGCAGAGAGCTATTTTTAAGTATAGCTTTCTACAAAATGATGTTTTCCTGTTAGAAAAGCCGGTACTAGACCCTCTAGAGTTAATACGTATTTGGTTTTGGCATAGGAATTTATAACGAAGGAAAACGGTTGTTTTTTGTAGAAGAGGGTTTTTGTTATCACTATGTGTTGATGTGGTGTTTTTGGTAAATAGGCGCTGTTGGGTGTTGTTAGTTAAGATTTAAATTACTATTGGTGAATTATATAACCAGGAAGGTATATTTTGTTGTTCCTGGTGTATTTATAGATTGTGTGTTTGCTGAAATTATTATGACAGGAAGATATTTTGATGAAAGCCAGGCATGAATTTATATTTTCTTCGATTGAATAATATTTTTGATACTCTCGTGCCACCCCCCCTGTCGACTTTCTAATAATAGATAGAAGGATGTAAGTGCTGCGGGCATAAACCCACAGGCCTTTTTACTACCCAAGCAAGATTGTCAGGACCTCCTGTTATATTTATGTGTGCTTAGGTGGGCTATTCCCATTTCATGTTGTGCGCATACTTAAGTGTTTCGTTGGGTACCGTAAGTGATGTTATGGCGAGGCAATAATTAAACTAATTAGTGAAGTGCACCGTAGCAATGAGTAATACTTATTTGGTAATTCTTGGTCATAAGTTGTAGGGTTGTTTGTGTAGTTGTAACAAGTGAGTTTTTAATTATATTGACCAAATGTGATTTATTTTTTATTTAATATAATTTACGGAATTATAACAGCATAAAATCTATTTGTAAGATCTATTGCTTTGTATATTGAAGGGTGAGCATTATGTCGAGTGTTAAGGAAGTGCCTTTTGATATTTGTGATAGTGATTTAATGCAGGGGGAAGGTGTTTTTTCTGATCTTTATGCGGACCTTATTCAGGAGGGCAGTAGAGGATTGGGTATAATTACCGGATATGTAAATAATGAAGGCGAGGGTCAGGGTTTGGTATCTGCTTGTAATGAATTGTCTGGAGTGGAAGGAGTTGTGGTCTTAGAAGGTGAGGAATTGTTTGCTGAGTTAGTAATAGAAGGAGATAGAGTAATAATCGACGGAGATAGGATAATTATAGAAGGAGATAGGATAGTAATAGAAGGAGCTGATGTAACAATAGAAACTGAAGGGGCTGAAGTATTAATAGAGGGTGCGGATGTAGTGTATGAAGAATCTAATCTCGGAGGGATAATAGAAAGGGCCGTTGGTTATTATTGTGATAATGTTGATGTGGGATCCCTAGTGAAAAAAATAATAAGAGATGTTTTGATTAGGTTTACTAGTGAAAATATTTGTGAGTATGAGTATAAGCAGATAGGCTCTTTATCTGGAGCAATTGGTGGTTTTTCCGATTTCGTATTTGATGCTGGTGGTGTAATAGAATGCCCTAGCCAGGAAGAAGTAGTAGATGCAATTCTTCGTGTGGCAGTTAATATTGTGATAGGAGTAGATGCTGGTTGTGGCTTTTTATCAAATGCCTCTAAGTTAGTGAGATTGTATTTTACATATAGTTTGGGAATTAGCGCTGGCGACTTAATTCGGACATTGGTAGATGGTGGAGAGGGAGGAGATGTTTATGTCCTTTCCGGGGAAGGATTTGATGTTGATACCGCTGGGCTGTTATATCATTTGTTAAGATTGGGGTTTAGCCAAGGAGAGGCATATAGTATCGCTTCAGACGTGGTGGTTCATTGGTTGGAGGATTTTAGTTTTTTGGTAAAAGTCATGGCGGGCACAGATGTTTGTTGTTGTAACAATAGGTATTTTGAAGACGTTTACTTTAGGTCTACTATCAACCCTGACAATGTAGCTATGTTACTGGGGGGGATTATCTCTTTACTGATTTTATTCCCAGAGGTGCTGCATCCAAACTTTGTGTGGGGCGAGATAGACGAGGAATTTTTTGGGCGCTGGTTTGCTCCAGAAGGATGTTGTTCCGTGAGGTGCGAGAGAGAGGGCTAGTTTTTATAGTCCGTATTCTCAGTTGTTTTGAAATTAATTTCTAGGTTCTTGTTGTGATGTGTCTCTATTTTCGGGGGGCTATTCCGTGAGAAATTAAACAGTGGCATCCGTTATCTGGTAAAAGTAATGGCGGGCGCATGTATTTATTGCAGCGGCAATATGTGTTTTATGGATGTTTTGTTTAAATCTTTTCTTAACGTGTATCTATGTTACTGGATCTAATTGTATCTCTGCTCGTTTTTTTCCCAGAGGTATTGCCTCCAAGATTTTCATGGATAGATATAGATAAAGAATTTTTAGCTCCTAGTTTGCTTTGGGTAGTTGTTATGTGAAGAGCTAGAGCACACACCTGAAAATAATCATAATTAACTAATTATAACTGCTGACTTATGTTTCAGACGTTGTTTGTTAACTGAAGGAATGGTATTCCATGAAGTTTTTCATAGTGTGATATGTACTGTATTTGTCTTTGCGGAGTGGAGGGAAGATATAGATTTTGCTATTATGACGTTGATTTTTGGCAAATTTGTTCTTTGTTATCCTGGATACTTGCAAAGCATGATCTCGGCGGTATTTTGTCGCTAACGGGGAGTGTATTCGCCCACTAGGGCGCGTTGGTTCTTTCTATTACAATGCTGCCTTCAGTTGTTTTAGTGTAAGGAAATTATTTTCTGTTTTTCCATTGAGTTGCAATTCATTTCTAGGTGCTTGGTGAGCTGTGCTTGTTTCTGGTATGTAGTGTATTATTTAGTGTAAAGTTAAGCAGTGATGCGCATTAATTATTAATGAATAATTGGTTATTATAAAACCTTAAATAAAAAAATTAATTTTCAATTTTAGATGTGAGGTGTGTTTTTATCATATATTTTTTCTTTTATTTGAGACAATCTCTCAGCCATTTATTTGTTTTTGCTAATGTTTATTGAGGGGGTGGTTTTTGTGGCTAATATTCGAGAGAGTTATCAGTATGTTGATGATAGCGACTGCTTAGAGGGTGGTGATTTTGCTGAAGCTCTTTGTCTGGGGGCGAGGAGGCTGAGCTATTTTTCTAGTTATAGTCCTATTGGTAGAGGAGCGCTAAGCCAGGCATCCACTTTTACTCCTAGATTGTCAGACATAACAGGTGTTGTTGGTGAAGAATATGAGCATTCCAGTCTTGATGAAATTATAGAACATAACGTTACTTCTCATTTTGAGAGAGGTAATTTTGGTTCCTTAGTAAAGGATTTGGTAAAGGGGGTTTTCCTTAAGTTTATTGGTGTAAATATATGCGAGCATGAGTATAAGCAGTTTATTTCGTTATCTAGTTCTAGTGCAGGGAGAGATTTTATACTTGACAGGGTGATAGGAACTGGCGGGGAGGCAGGATTACTTGCCCGTGAAGAAATTGTGGACCTAGTTCTTAGGGTGGCGGTTAATGTTGTGGTAGGGGTAGATCTGGGTTGTGATTTTTTATTAAGTGCATCAAGGGCAATCGTACAATATTTTATGTCTTGCTTGGGAATTAGCGCCGTTAAGGTAACTCGTGTATTTTTAAAAGCTAAGATGTCCGTAGGAGATGTCTCTGGTTTTTATGTCGGAGAAAAGGGTTGGAACGTCTCTGATTTTTTGGCTAGTCTTTCAAGGTTGAGGGCAGGAGATAGAGAGACATCTGGTGCTGCTTCAGAACTTGTAGTTGGCTTGTTGGCGGGACTTTTTTCTCTGGTAAAAGGGGTGGCTGGCACAGATGTTTGTTATTGTGATAATAGATATTTTGAGGATATTTCATTTAGATCTTCTCTTAATCCTGCTCATGTAGTTATGCTACTGGAGAAAATAGTATCTTTACTTATTTTGTTTCCAGAGGTGCTGCATCCAAAGTTTGTGTGGCGAGGTGGTATCGATAGGAAGGCGTTTTGTTCTTGGTTTACTCCTGAGTGTTCAGTGAAAACTCAGGCTCAGTTTCCATTATTCGATAAAAAGGGATTATTTTCTGGCATAGTGTGTGCAAGTGGAAAACATGAAAAGTTATCGCTGAGTGAGAGAATAGAGAGCACCCTTGCTTGTTATTTTGAGAAAGATCTTTTTGGTTGCTTGGTGAGAAAACTCATAAAAGATGTTTCGGTTAAGTTTACTAGTTGTAATATGTGTGAATGGGAGTATAAACGTGTCAGTATATTATCTGGGGAGAGGCATGATTTTGGCCCTGAAATGTGTTGTGTAATAAGATGTCCTGACCAAGAAAGAGTCGTGGATACTGTTCTTCGGGTGGCTGTTAATATCATGGTAGGGGTTGAATCAGGTTGTGATTTTTTATTAAATGCATCAAGGGCAGTTAAGAGACATTTTGTCTCTAATTTGGGAGTTAGCGTTGGTGAAGTGGGCCGCATACTGTTAGAAAGCGGGATTAATAAGAGAGATGCTTCAGGTTCTTCTGAATTAGCGCTGGATCGTCGTGTTTCAGAACTTTTAATTCGTTTGTCAGGGAGGGTAACGGCATCATCTCTGGAAGATCTTAAGAACGATTCTTCAGAGCTTTTGGTTCGCTTGTCAAGGCTGAGAGTAGGAGCTAGGGAGTCGATGGGTGTTGCCTCAGAGCTTGTGTCTTTTTTCTTGGGTGATGTTGCTTCTCTGGTAAAAGACTTTGCTGGCACCGATGTTTGTTCATTTAACAATAGGTATTTTAAGGATGTTTTATTTAGGGCCTCTCTTGATCCTGTTCGTGTATCTAAATTTCTGTACAGAATTTTATTATTGCTTGTTTTATTCCCAGAGGCTCTACATCCAAGATTTGTGTGGAGAGTGAAGCTCGCCCCAGAATTTTTTAATTCCTGGTTTACTCTGGAGGGGCGGTGTCCAGTGAGGTGATAGTAGAGGTCGCCCTGCTCTTGTTTAAAATTGACGCCCAAGTTCTGTGTTACAGAAAGAAGAGTCCTTCGTTTCATTGGCTATACCTGCCAACTGATTCTCTAGAAAGAGTTCCGTTAAGGCAAGCAAGGGATTTCCTGGGGCTTGTTATCATTGGAGCGATGTTGTTTTTCCGATATATGACTAAGGCCCGCCACCTGTCTTCAAATTTCTCGCAAGGATCGGTACCAATAAGATTATCTGCCCGCGGTTTGTTCACACAAGCGCGGGCTTTATTTCATGCCATCATTTGACATATTTTTGTAGTGCGTCACAAGCATTTTCTCCTACTGTAGCCGCATATATTGATTTGATTCGCCACGAAACTGATTAAACACAAATTAGATTTCCAGCTTGATGTGGTTTTTTTAACATGTAGTTTTTTGTTTATTTGAGATAGTTTCTCAATTTAAGTCAGAAGGTAGTCTGAGCTCTAGTGTCTCTGCTTATATTTTATTGCTGCAATTGAAATAGGAAAATTATGTCAAATGTTCAAGAACTTTGTCATGGAGATGATGATACATCTATGGAAGTGTATGATTGTTCCGAGGATGTTTTTCAGGAAGAGGGGGGGGGGTTACTCTCCAGCAGAAGTGGCAATGAAATCGATGGTCAGATTCTATTGTCATGTTGTAGCGAATTGTCCGGAGTAGGAGAGGGTGCTGTTGGTATTACAGGAGATAGTGCCCTGAAAGAAAATGAAGATCTTGTCGATATTTGTTGTGCGGGCAGTTCAAATAGTTTTGTTTCTGAACTAGAACTCGAGTCTGTTATGGAGGGTGTTGTTTGTAGTTACGGGAGGAATGATGAGTTTTGTTCCGTACTGAAAAGTTTGATAATGATAGTTTTTGATAATTTTCTCTGCCATAATGTGTGCGATTGTAAGCATAAACAGAAAAAATTATTCTTATTGTCCCGGCTGGAAAGTGATGTCGGTATTTATCGAAATCCTAGTCTAAAAGAGATTTCAGACCTTGTTCTTGGTGTGGCTGTGGCTATTGTTATGGGGGTGGAGGAAGGTTGGGATCTTCTACTAATGTCGTCTGATGGAATTAAAAGGTATCTTTTATCACATTTGGGTCTGGATAGTAAAAGTCTGACTTGTGCGTTGTTGGAGAGTGAGCTGGGATTTTTCGTCTACTCTGAAGAAAGTTTAAGAAAGGGGATTGTATCTACAGTTGTTAGTTTGTTAAGGGATGTGTCTGTTAAGTGTTGTTATCTAAGGAACAATCGGTTTTGTGATGATATTAGATATAGGTCTTCTCTTAATTTTTGGAATGTCGGTATTTTTTTGAGAAAAGTTATTGTATTACTTGTTCTGTTTCCAGAGAGCCTGCGTCCTGAAATTATTCATAATAAAGAATTGAGCGAGGAAAATTTTGATGAGTTTTTTCCTCCAGAAGGACGTAGAAGTTTGGAGTCCAGTGCGAGAGGGCTTTATAATTCTGATGAAAATGTTTTTGACGATTATATGTCATTCATTGCAAAGCGTGAGGTTAGTTATAGTGAAGATGAGGATGAAGCTCCAGAGTTGCCAGAGCCTTCTCCTCCGTGGAAAAAGCGTCGCGTGGAGTAGTCTTCAAGGAACTCGGGGTCTTGCGTAGACCTGTTTGGGGGAGCGCAGGAGGGATGGCTCCTCCGTTCCTGTTTTTGCTTTAATTGCTTTGCATTTTGAGTTGCATGAATTATGTCGACATGTTGCTGATAGCGATCAGTTGGTAGATTGCTTTCTTATTCTTCTGTCTCTGGAATCGAAATAGCCATGAACTGGTTATTTCTTCTACTCTCTTCTACTATTTGTTTACATAAAAAGAATAAGGATCAATGTCTGTTTTATGCAGGGGCTGTATTTTACTTGTTAAGATAAGATCGACGTATTTCTTAATTTAATGCTATCCTAATACCTGTCCCGTCAAATTAAATTCTCGGCTTAATCTATTTAACAAGTGATTGAGTATCTATCTTATTGTGTTTTTGCTCAACTTAAGGGTGAAGATTCGCTGTCTGATTTTTTTGCTTTGTATAGTTTATAGTTATTGGGAGGAGATCATGGATCGTGTTCGTGGGAGCCGTGAGTGTGTTGATGATGATGGTTCGTTAATGGATGCACTTGGGTATACTGGAGATCTTTTTCAGGAAGAGGTTGGTGATTCAGACGATTTCATTAGTTTTAGCAGCAATGAAAGTGATGACCAAAGTACTGTATTTGATTGTAACGATTTATTTGGAATGGAGAGAAGAATAGAACGTGCTACAGAAATAACAGGGGCTTGTGCTCAGAAAGAAAAAGGAGGTTTGGTTGACATTTGTTGCGAAAGCAGACCAAATAAACCAATATCTGAACAGGAGCAGGAGTATGTTATGGAAGGAGTTGTCTGTAGTTATGGGAAGAATGATGAATTTTGTTCCGCACTGAAGAATTTAATAATGACAGTTTTTGGTAAATTCACTGACCATAATATATGTGAAGATAAATATAAACAGAAAAGTTTATTCTCATCTGGATTGGAGAGTATTGTTGATGGTGATGAAGTTCCCTGCCTAAAAGAGATTGAAGATATTGTTCTTCGCGTTGCTGTAACTAGTATTATGGAGGCAGATGAGGGTCGCGATTTTTTATTAAAAGCGTCTAGCAGAGTAAAAAAATATCTTGTGTCACATTTAGGTCTTGGTGGGGTAGGGTTTGATGGTAAAAGCTTAACTTGTATTTTGTTGGAGAGTGAATTGGGCTTTTTTGTTTGCTCAGAAGAAAGTCTAAAGAAGGGAATTGCATCTACGGCAGTTAGCTTGCTAAAGGATGTGTCTGCTAAATGCCGCTATTTCAGGAGTAATCGGTATTGCTATGATGTTCAAGCTAGATCTTCTCTTAGTCCCTGGGCTATTGGTATTTTCTTGAGAAAAATTATTGTATTGCTAGCTTTGTTCCCAGAGGCTTTGCGCCCAGTAATTATTAATAATAATCTATTGAGTGAAGAAAATTTTTATGAATTTTTTCCTCCGGAAGGACATGGAGATCCAGAAGCCCACGTTATAGACATTTGTGATTCTGATGAAGATGTTTTTGACGATTACTTGTCATTTTGGGAAGAGGCGGGTAGTAGTTGTGATGAAAGTGATGATGACGATTTGGAGCTGGAGGAAATTTTTCCTACTCAGGGTCACGGCTTTTGGGAATAGAAGAAAAGTGGGTTTGGTTATTTTTGATCATCTTGGTGTTATTTGTGTTTTTGCATCTGTGGCGGGTAGAGTTTATTTTTTGCTAGGATTTGATTAGTAGCAGGTAGGGATTTTTTTATTGTGATTGCAGGAGGCAGATTTTATCTGCGTTCCTAATCTTTGTGTCCAGACAATAATATTGCTATGGGGTGATTTGGAGTTTGTGAGAAAATTTGCAGAGGTTGCTTCCTCTTGCAGTAAGGGTTTGAGAAATAGCTTTGCTAATGTCTGAGTGTTTTGCCAAACATGCATTTATAATATGAAGGCATTGCTTTTTCATGGCCAAGATAACTTTACCATTAGTTGTAGGTGTGATTCAGTGTTGTGTTTATTACAAGATTAATATGCATAAGGTTATATAACAACATTTATTCGATATAGAGGTAAATGTTTTTATCTTGTTGCGGGGAGGGTAAGTGTTGGTTTAATATTTTTCCAAAGCAAACTTTGATGGGTCAGTTTCACGTTTGTTTATAGGTTGCTCTGATGTGCTTTTAATGGTTAAGTCATCTTTTCTTGAGATATGTTTGATTAAACCGAATGAAGATGGAAACAACTATGTTTTCTTCCTATTTGTAGGAGATGGTTATGTCTAGTGTTCAAATGTATTACGTGTTCAATGGCAGTTCATTAACTGAACGAGAGGCAAAAGGTGCAAATAGTTCTGGCAGTGCTATTCGTCAGGAAGAAACTGAAGTTGAGGGCGGTTTTTCTAATTTCAGTGCCAATGTGCAGGGGGGGCAGGGCATAGGGTTTTCTTCTTGTGGGGAAGTGTTACCTGTGATGGCGGATGAATGGGATTTGCTTGTTTCCAGTGATCCAGTATCCGAATCTGGGGGGGTTGCATCTGACCCAGAACAAAAAGACGAAGCAGAAAGTGACTGGGAATGTTTGTCTCTGACAGATGAGTCTTTTTCCAGCGAACTAGCGACTGAATCTTGTGTGGTTATATCTAACCCAGAACAAAAAGACGAGGCAGAAAGTGACTGGGAATGTCTATCTTTGACAGATGAATCTTTGCCCAATGTAGATAAAGATGCCCATGGTATAGACAGTATGGTTGATAAATATGGTGTTGTTTCCTCCATGGAGGAGTTAATAAAAGCCATCTCAATAAAATTTACCAGTTGTGATATACGTGAGCATAAAAACAGAGAAACTGTTTTTTCTTTGCCTGCATTGAGAGGTGATGCTGAGATTAATGAAGAACCTACCCAGCAAGAAGTGGTAGAGGTTATTCTTGGTGTTGCATCTAATGTTGTTTTTGAGGTAAATGATGATTGCGATTTTTTACTAAAGGCATCTGACTTAGTTAAAAAATATTTTGTGTCAAGCTTGGGGATTAGCTCTAGAGAACTGACTCTTATTTTGCTTACTAGGGAGTTGGGTGCTCTGGTTTCTTCTGAAGAAGATATAAAGAGTATGAGGTCACATATGGTAATTAGTTTGTTAAGGGATGTGGCTGCGAACTGCTTTTATTTCAGAGACAGCCGGTATTATGATTATCTTCCCTCTAGAGCTTCTCTTGATCTTTGGTGTGCTGGTCTCTTCTTGAGAAAACTTACTGCTTTGCTTGTTTTCTTTCCAGAAGCCCTACATCCAAGGTTTGTGAGTTATGGGTTTAGTGAGCATTTTTTTGATGAATTTTTTACTCCGGAAGGACGTTGCAGCGTAAAATAGAGACCGAGGTATGGTTGGTTATTTAGTTTATGTGTCACACATATCGATGTGCTATATTTCTTGTATTGCGGATTATCTGAGTTCGTTTATCTTTGATTGAGTTTATTTGCGAATTTGTGCGAAGTCAGTAATAATTTGTTTCCTGTTAAGCGGTTCGGTTGGCGATTGGTTAAATGGAGGTAACAAAAATTAAGTTTAGTTGCTTCTTATGTGAGGTTTTTTGTGCGAATGTTATAGTTCCCGTCTTGATCTTCCGCGAGAGTAGTTGTTCCCCTGGGTAGTATTTCATAATAACGGTGCGGGTTGTTACTGGCATAGGTGTCGATGTTTTTCGCCCCCCATCTTTATATAACTATCGTTTCAGTGTAATTCGATGTGAGAGCCTAAATAATGATGCTTCTTCCGGGTTTAATTGACAGTTATTTGTTCCGGGGCGGTTATGCACATTACATGTGTGGGATGCCTTGTGACAGATCAACATTAAATCAACATATTTGGCGTGCTCTTTTTAATTTAAGGCACTTTCTCTTTCTGGGATACTCTCTGGGGTTAGTGAGGAGGAAGGCGTCATATCTCTTCATCCTTTTCGTTTGTTAAAGGGGGCGGCATGTCTAGTGTTAATAACTACAGTGAGGTCAGCAGTGATTTATCAGCTGAAGGGGAAGCAGAAATAGAAAATAATTTGGGTTCTCAGGAAGGTGCTATTGCTTCATGTAGTTTGCCTAGTTGGGTTGCAAATGTAACGGAAAGTTGGGGCGCAGTATCTATGTCTTCTCCTTCTTGCAGTGAATCTTTGAGTGGACTAGAAGTGGCTGTTGGCACTTCTAATATTATCTCTATTTTGGAATTGATTGTAGAAAGGGCTTCGGTAGATTTCGTCCAGAGTAATATATGTGAAAGTGAGTACAAGAGAGGTATTTTTCCCTTACAGGAAAGAGGTGAAGTTGGAGCTTCTGGATTTCCTAGTCTTGAAGCGGTGGTAGGTGTTGTTCTTCGTGTTGCTGTGAATCTAGTGGTTACGTTAGATGATGGTTGTGATTTTCTATTGAACTCATCTGATACAGTCAAAAGGTATTTTGTATCAAATTTAGGAATAGGAGAAAGTGAAGTAATTAGAACCTTGATAAACACGGTGGCATTTGCCGGTTTTTTGAACTATTCTGAGTCGCATATAAATAGTATGTCTTCATCTTTGGTGGTTGGCTTATCACGAGATATAGTTGGGGATCTTTTGTATTTCAGGGATATTAATTATTATCGCAGTCTTCAAGCTAGGTCTTCTCTTGATTTGTGTCGGGTTAGTATGTTTTTTAGGAAAATTGTATCGTTGCTTGTTTTCTTTCCAGAAGTTATGCACCCAAGGTTTATGAATGCTGAGTTTAGTGAGGAGTTTTTTGCTGCGTATTTTACCCCAGAGGGTCGTTGCCATGTGAAAGTAACTCCATCTAACGCAATAGACCCGTCAAGAAGCGGCGGAGATTCTTATGAGCCGGGGTCTAACATTTCTGTCGCTATTTCTAACTTGGAAGAATATTTGTTTGGCGTGAGTGCGGTTGGTGAGTATGATAGTGAAAGTTATCTCTGCCTCTAAAAAGATTATCTCTGCCTCTAAAAAGAATGTAAAGAATGTAAAGATTGTTAGAGGTTCTTATATTCCTGGATTTTTTCGGCCCTCTTTTTTATTTGACAGTGAACTTAGTGATATAAGTTTTTCTATGTATTTGGTTTGTCTTTCAGTTGTCAATTGTGATGGTTTTTAGTTAATGGAAAATATGCGCCTAGATCGGGGGGGTTCCGTTCGAACGTGTTGCAGGGGGGGCTTTTGTACATTTTTTACTTCAGATAGATGTTGCTATCCAAAGTACAATGATTGTACTATGACAAGCTCAGAAAAATGATAATGACAAATGAGAAGTGGCAGGTGCTTTAATAAATGGTTCTCTTAAAGCATCCGAACGGGAAATGCATTCAGATATATTTTTGGCGAAGATCATTATGATGAGTGTTTGGATATGGTTTCGCGCAAATATGCTGTTTCTTAGGGAGGGCCGGTTCTTATAGTGGGTGTTTATATGGGATTGGTAAATATGAATTGTTGCTAATGTTTGCGTTTGTGTGCTTGAGGATCTTTGTTCCATGAGGGGGCAAGAAAGGAAGAGCGTGTCTAGTATTAGGGAAAGCAGTCGGTATGTCGGTGATGCTAGCGATTTGCTAGTGATAGAAGGTGAAGATGGTGCGGTGTTTCGTCAGGACGGAGTTTCTCGTTTAGATGCTCTTCCTAGCTGTAGCAATGATGAAACAAGTGGTCAAAGTTTGTCATGCCATGGTGGCGAGTTGTTATGCATGGGGGGTGCGGTTGGTAATTCTGATGGAGTTAATGATTGCCAGTTGGAGTCTGAGTTCGGAAAGATTATTTCTGACTTGGAGGGAGGTGTGCGTGAAATAGAGTGTGTTTTAGGTATTTCTATTGGAGGCGATTATGATAATGATGTGCTGGCAATTAGAGGTGCTATTTGTGTCCTGAAGGATTTGGACCATAGGTTAGAAGTTGCTTTTACTGGCCATAGTGAGTCCAATTTGGCTGGTTCCATGTCGGTAATTTTTGATGTTGATAGAGCTATTGCTTTGCTGAAAGAGGGGCTAGATTTAATAAAGGCGGTTGTTGATGATTTTGTTGCCGCTAGTTACTTTAATATTGATTCTCAGTTAGAAGCCAAAGTGAGGGGCTTTTTTTTGAAGAAGACGAGTGAGCTTTTATTTGTAAACAAAATTGTTCGGATTGAGGGTGATCTTCGTGTTTTTCGGGTCCAGAAGGAACAAATGTTTTTGTCTAGCCGCAAAGGTGTGGGGGTGGATCCTGAGGGTAAATCCAACTTGGACGAAATAGTAGGGAGTGTTGTTGGTAGCTGTGGAGGGAATGCTGAGTTTAGATCTGCACTAAAAGCTTTGATCGGTGGGGTTTTAGTTAGGGTTACTAATTGTAATGGAGGTGGTGTTGATGGATTTGGTGGTGATCATGCCTTGGAAGAGTTGATAATTATTATTCTTCGTGTAGCGTCTAGCATAGCGATAGGTATAGATGAGGGCTGTGATTTTTTGTTAAAGTCTTCTGATAAGCTTAAAGGATACCTTGTGTCAAAGCTGGGAATGGATGCTGCTGAAGTAGTTGGTGTTTTGTTAAATGATGATGTGTCTGTTGATGTTTTGGGGCTTTCTGGAGGAGAATTGAAGGGTAATGCCCCGGAGTTAGTTTGTGGTTTGTTAGAAAAATTAGGTTGTTTGGTAGAGTCCGTGGCGGCAGCTAGGATTGTTTGCTACGACAGTTTGGGGAATAGCCTTTTTAGATCTTGTGCTAGTTCTGGCTATGTGGCTGATTTCTTGAGAAAGATAATCTCATTGCTTGTTTTTTTTCCGGAAGCTTTGCATCCTGGGGTTGTTTGGTCATTCGACAAGAGGCTTTTTAATTACAGATTTACCCCAGAGGGTAGATGTAATTGGAGACATGGCGGAGGTGGTGGTGCGGCGGTTTAGTGATTTGTCTTCTGCGTGTGCTTGGGTTTCGTGCTTTCTTCTTTTTCGCCGCCGTGTGTGATGACTTGCGCAAGCCCCAGATGAAGCGTTTTTATTTGAAATGGCATGGAGCCATAACTATGTTTCGGTAGGATGCTCAGGCGGAATTCCGTTTTCTTTTTGGTACCTTATTAGAGATTCCAGGTGTTTATGCAAGCTTGGGGATGTTTTCGCAAGATCTATAATGTCGCTAAGCGATATTAACGAGTCAATGTATATATCGTGTTTTTCCATCAACTCATCCCTAGCCAGTTTGTTGCTGTTGTTGCCAACTTCTTCCCGGTCTATGGCAACGACGGCACCGATGACGTGGCCTCCAGCTTCGGTAATGAGTTGGTTTGCTTCTATGACCGAGATACCCGACGAGAGGACATCGTCAACGATTAATACTTGCTTATTGTTCATACATCCGCCTATCAATCGGCCTTGTTCCCCGTGATCTTTGATTTCTTTGCGATTGTAGCAAAATTCCACCGCTAATCCTAACCTGTGAAGAGCGATGGCGGCCGAAACCGATAAAGGAATTCCTTTGTAGGCAGACCCGAATATGACGTCCGGCTTTTTATCCATCAAAAGAATTCTTTGAGCATAATACATGCCCAGCGTTTCTACGGATGCCCCAGAAGAAAATTGCCCAAAGTTGAAAAAATATGGAGACCTTCGTTCCGCTTTAGTTATGAATTCACCAAACAAAAGGGCTTCATTTTTTTGGCAAAATTCTATAAAATTCTTTCTGATCTGGTTAATCTTTCCTCTTGCGTGTTCGACGAACATAAACTCCTCTTAGAATGAAATCATTGTGAAGGTTGCAACTCTAAATCTTAATGGACTGCGCTCTGCCTATCGTAAGGGCTTGTCAAAGTTCATCCAGTGTACCTCTCCTGATGTTTTTTGTGTACAGGAAATTAGAATAGATCCTGCAGCAATGAGCTGTGATCTTTTTTTCCAAGATCAATATAGATCTTTTTTTTGTCCATCATCTAGAAAGGGCTACAGTGGCGTAGGGATCTATACCCGTTTTGATCCTGTTAATGTAATAACAAAATTTGATAATGGTGAGTTTGATAGAGAGGGACGATGTATCGGGGTTGAGTTGGAAGCTTTGTGGGTTTTTTCTGTATATTTCCCGTCGGGGTCTAGTTCTTCTTTAAGGCAAGAAGCAAAATTTAGATTTTTGACGGCCTTCTCTCGCTTTTTTGAGAATTTTGAGGACTTTGCTCGTAAGCCGGTACTGCTTTGCGGTGATTTTAATATTGCCCATCAGCCCATAGATTTGAAAAATTGGAGATCTAATCAAAGAAATCCAGGATTTTTGCCAGAAGAGAGAGATTGGTTGACTCAATTTATGAAACAGAGAAAAATGTTGGACGTTTTCCGTTTTTTGTATCCAAAAACAGTTTCTTATACTTGGTGGTCTCAGCGAGGCAAGGCAAGGGAGAAAGACGTTGGATGGCGTATAGATTATCAAATTACTAGCTGCGCTTTGGCTGACAAAGCGAATTCGGCCTATGTTTATGTTGAAAGCAATTTGTCAGATCATGCCCCTCTTGTTGTGAATTATGATTTGTAATTCTGATGTCCCAGGTTTTTCCTTACGTATGGTATGAATAGGTAGGCAGGAAAGCATAGTAAAAACGTTAGGAAAAAATAAGTGCTATATCCCAATGATTCAGCTCCTATTCCTCCCAACCATCCGGAGATGGACCTTGAGAAGGCAAATATAGAGGTAAGAATGGCATATTCTGATGTTGCGTTTCTTTTGTCAGTTATTTTCATAAGATATGACATAAAGGCGGCGGAGCCTAGTCCGCCGCTAAATGAATCAAAAGCACTTGCTGTGTAAACTATAGCACGAGTGGTGGTTGATATAGGTATTCCAGTTATATGGGGGAGCGCGATGAAGGCTGCGATGCCGTAAAGAATGTTGGCCATTGCAGGTATGACTCCAAGTACCCACAGAGACCTAATTGTACTGTTGTTATCTACGTACCATCCTCCTACTATTCCGCCAATTATGGATAAGGCTACGCCGAGGTTCACCGAAAATAAACCTATCTCTTGGCGAGAGAAACCTGCGTCCATCCAAAAAGGTTTGATCATGAACGCAGATGCAGATTCTCCTATACGGTACAATAAGATAAATGCGATTGTGCCCAATATTCCTGGTTTTTTTAGTAAACTCAATAAAGAACCAAAAGCAGGTCCTAGTTGCAATGAAGAGCTGGATGTGATGTTTTTTGATGTTATGGTTAAGCCAATACAGATAATAAAAATAGGCAATAACCGATATATATGCGACGACTGTTCCAGTTGCTGAATGGCAGGTATTAGCTTGCTAATCGCCGGCCATATTAAGCCAGTGATTAATATGGTTATTCCAATCAGTATTTTTGGGGTTGACAGAAGAATAGACAACTCCTGAATGAAAGTCACTTCTTGTTGTGATTTTGTGGGATGGGGATAATTTGGCATGGCGAGTGAGAGGCAAGCGTTGAGCCACAGAATGATTCCGCTTATCACAAATGTTTTTCCCCATCCAATTGTATTACTTAGGGCCAGTAATATTCCCGCTACTATTAATCCTATGCGGTAGGATATGTTCCTTACTGCATTTACCTTTCCTAGTTGGTTGCTACTGCTTAAGGTTATGGTTATGCCATCTATGGCTAAGTCATTAGTGGCAGAGCAAATGACATAGATGAAAAGGGTCGCCCATGATACTGCAGAAACGTGATTAAGGAAGGAGAAGAAAACTAAACACGCTCCCATGATTATATTGGCGCTGAATATCCACCATCGGTGATGCGAAAAACGATCAACAACAGGGGCCCACAGGAACTTCATTGACCAAGCTAATCCGAGTAAAGAAAGTGTTCCTATCTTTACTAAGGATAGGTGAAGGGAGCGAAACCACAACGGAAATAAGTCGAAAAATAGCCCAAAAGGTAATCCTTCAGCAAAGTATAGCAACCCTACCCAGGATAGCACCTGAAAGTTAGTCCACTTTTGATGTTGCATCAACTATTTCCAAATAATCTAATACCTCAGGTAATTATATATTATATATCAGGTATCGGTTTACAAGTAGTAGTAGGCCTTTTGTGGACACTCAGCTTTGGAATTTTTTTCCACTATGTCGAAGTTCTGTGGGCGGTTCCACCAAGTATTAAAATGCTTCTTTTGCATTTTTTTTAAATTAGCGTCTTTATCCGTTAATTTTTTTAGAAAAATAGTAATGTCAGATTGATATGAAGACATAGTTTTATCCTTTAAGTAAGTGATTATTTTCTTTCGGACTGAGTGGTGCGCCAAACTTTGGTAGATTCAGGTATTATCCGAACTTTGCGAAATATGGCTGCCAAGTGTTTTCTGTCGTAAACACTCAAAGAAAGGTGTATCGTAGCGTTGTTGTCGCCAGCATCTTCCATTACTACACTGCTGATGTCAGATCCTGTTTCCGCTATTTTAGATGTCAACTTGCCTAGAACCCCGCGACGATTTTCTATCAATACAGCTATTGATGTGGAAAACATTTTGTGCTTAGTATTGCCCCATTCTATGTCTATAGTTTGGGCACATTTGTTGCTGATTTGTTTTCTGGCTACCGTGCAGTCACAGGTGTGTATGGTTAAGCCTTTGTCATTTCCTACTATGCCAACAATTGTGTCCCCAGGTATGGGGCGGCAACAATCTGCTGTTCTAATGGCAATGTCACCACTGTATGGTAGTGTGGGGTGCTCAGGTGGTGAGTTTTTATCAATTATTTCTTCTTCTACAAGTGATCTAGCTACTATAGTGGCAGCACTTTTTCCTAATCCTAGGTCAGCGAAAGCACTCTCTTTTGATGTATACCCACTGCGCTTGAAGTAGTTTTCCCAATGCTTGTCTGTTATGTTTTTTGAAAGGGAAATGCCAAGGCTGCTTAAGGACCTGGCTAAAAGACGTTCTCCCAGTGCAATTGATTCGTCATATTGGCGGGTTCTGAGGAAATTGCGAATGGACAGCCTAGCTCGTGCAGAACGAACGTAGTTCAGCCATGATATTTTTGGATTGGATGTATCCCCAAGGATGACTTCTATCATGTCGCCGCTTTTTAGTTCAGTCTTTAGTGACCCACTAAGACCATTAATTTTGCATCCTATAGCTTTGTGGCCGACATTTGTGTGGATGTTATAAGCAAAATCAATGGCAGTCGCTCCTTTTGGCAGGGTTTTTATTTCTCCCCTGGGGGTGAATACATATACTTCGTCAGGGAATAGATCAATTTTGACATACTCTAGGAATTCTTGTGCGCTGTTGGATGAACGTTGTATTTCCAGCAAAGATTGTAGCCAAATGTGAGTGTTCTTTTGCAGTTCTGTTAGCTCAATTGGGTTGCTCTTATAAAGCCAGTGGGCAGCTAACCCAGATTCGGCTACATTCTGCATATCTTGTGTGCGGATTTGTATTTCAACTTGATTTCCATGTGGGCCCATGACAGAGGTGTGCAGAGACTGGTAGCCGTTGTTTTTGGGTAGGGCAATGTAATCCTTAAATTGTCCTGGGAATGGTCTAAAAATATTATGGACCTCGCCTAGGCAAAGGTAGCAATCTCTGACCGTCTGGACAATTATACGTATCCCGAAAATATCAGTTACTTGAGAAAAGGATAGTTTGTTGAGCTTCATTTTATTATAAATGCTATAAGGATTTTTTTCTCTTCCAGTAACTATATGAAAAATCTTGGATTTGTTGAGTTGTTCAGTAATTTTCGACACCATACTCTCAATGATTTTGTTCTGGTCGCTCATGGAGATATCTACTGCTGTGCGGATAATGTTGAACCGCCAAGGGTATAGAAACTGAAAAGATAGGGTTTGAAGCTCTTGGAAAACATCATTCAACCCCAATCTATGTGCAATAGGGGCATAGATTTCCATAGTTTCCTTAGCAATAGATTTTCTTTTTACCAGGGGCATTGCAGACAGAGTGCGCATGTTATGGAGTCTGTCTGCTAGCTTAATCATGATGACACGCATGTCCCTAGCCATTGCCAGGAGCATTTTGCCGAAATTCTCTGCTCTTTTGTCCTTAGTTGCTATGGTAATTCTCGTGATCTTGGACACGCCGTCAACTAGCTCAGCTACACTGAGACCAAAAAGTGACCGAATCTGTTCGAAAGTAGCCCCTGTATCCTCTATTACGTCATGTAGGATCGCTGCAGCTATTGCTTGGTGATCCAGCCTCCAGCGGCATAGAACCTCTGCAACGGCTACAGGATGAGTAACGTATGGCTCCCCACTTTTTCTTTTTTGGCCTTGATGTGCATCGTAACTGCACCTGAAAGCCTTATAAACGAAACTTATCTCCTCTTTGCCGAGATACTCGGAAAGCTCCTTAGATAAATTACGAAACATCATATCGGGGTTACTGCCGAAACGACCATTACCTGTATGGTTCTTCTTTGCCATTCACAGTATATGCCTAATTATGTGTGGAACTATTTTTTAGTATGCTCTCGTCGACTAGTCCTGCGGCAATCTCCCTTAGGGCAGTTACCCCCGGTTTGTTCTTGGAGGTTACTAGAGGCTCAGCTCCTTGAGCTAGCTGTCGCGCACGTGCAACCGCAACAAGAGTAAGAACAAAACGATTTGTAATTCTTTTAAGCCCATCTTCTATGGTGACTCGTGCCATGGTTTCCCCCTAAGGTAATTGCCTTGATATTTGCGAGACCTCTTTCTTTTGACGCCTCGATGTTAGCCTAACTGATCTAATAATCGCCCTAACATCCGCAACAGCGATGTCAAGGTCATCGTTTATTATAACGTAATCGAACAACAACGCCTGTAACATTTCTACTTTTGCGTTTTTCAACCTCTGCTTAATTGACCCCTGAGAGTCAGTTGCCCTCGTAGTCAATCGTTCTTTTAAGATATCTAAGTGAGGGGGTACAATGAAGATGCTTACAGATTCGGCTATTTTCTCCTTAACTTGCTTGACTCCCTGGTAATCTATTTCCAGGACAACACTCTTAGTTTTAAGCTTTTCTTTTAGCCAAGAAAGAGATGTACCATAAAAGTTTCCGTGAACTTCTGCCCATTCTATGAAGGCCTCATTACCGATCATGCTACGAAACTGGTCCTCCGATATGAAGTGGTAGTCTACTCCATTTTTTTCTTGTCCTCTAGGGTTTCTGGTGGTAAATGATGTAGATAGGCTGAGATTCGCATCAGAGCTTATAATAGTTCTCACTATGGAGGTTTTGCCTGCTCCTGAGGCCCCACTTATTAGAAAAAGGTCGTTTTCTTGCATTGGCAAACCAGAGTTGTTATTCCACATTCTGTGCTTGTTCCTTCATTTTTTCAATGATGACCTTGATGTCTATTGCTAGATTAGCTGTGTGTCCAGTAAGTGATTTTGACAACAGCGTATTGGCTTCTCTCCCCATTTCTTGTACAAAAAACTCTATTCTCTTTCCCGTTGGTTCATCGGATGTTTGAATGACGTTAGTTAGGGTTTGGATGTGGGATGATAACCGACTTATTTCTTCATCAACATCGAATTTGGCCAACCAGTTGGAAATGATTCTATTTTCTTGGTCAGTTTTTACTAAATCTGTGTCTAGTGCTTGATTGAGATTAGTCCAGTGCTCTTGTAGTTTTCTGTGTGCGTTTTCTAGCTCTAACGTAAGCAACGAGGATAACTCCTGTATCTTGCATGACAACTCTCGGCACAACTCAATTAAGCAGGAAGCTATGCTTTTACCCTCCTCTTTGCGGCTGCTATCGAGAGTACGTATAGATTCCTCAAACGCAGAAATTATGGCACATTGGTTTTGGCTGTTGGTCTTTTGTTGTGAATGCCACTCTCGTATTACCCACTCAACCGAGGGGCGCTGAACATCAGGTACGAATGATTTTATCCTGTCGTACTTAGTTTGTATTTCGACCCAATAGTCGCTACTAGCATTGTCAGATTTGTAAGGAGCTGGGTGACAAGCGTTCCATACACATGAGGCCCTGATCTCTATTTTTCCGCGATGAAAATTTTTTTTGATCAGGGTTCGTAAGTCGATTTCAAATGGTTGTAGCTCTTCAGATAGTTTGAATGACAAATCTAGAGCACGGCTATTTACGCTTTTCAGTGCTAATTCTATGGTGAGATGGTTGTTATTTATCGTTGCATTGCCATAGCCTGTCATACTCTTAATCATATCTACCCATTAGTTAATAGTGGCGAAACATGCGTAAGCAAAAGAGTAAGCCCCTTCCTCATCAATACCGTTTGTTGGACTATACGATACTGGAAGTTTTGTCAACGGGAGGCTTCTCTATCGTTTATCTAGCTAAAGATAGGCGAGGGTCACTCGTAGTTATCAAGGAGTATGTTCCTGCTAATTTCGCCTATCGTCAAGTTGATGGAAGTGAAATTGTTATTGCAGCAGGAAAGGAAAAATCATTTAAGTATGGCATGAGATGTTTTTTCCAAGAAGGACATGCTTTGGCAAAATTGTCACATCCTAATGTTGTTCGTATACTGAACTTCTTTCGTGCCAATGGGACGGTGTACTTGGTATTGCGTTATGAAGAGGGACAAACCCTTTACAATTATATCAAAATGAGGGTTCCTCATGGATTTATCTCAGAGCAATTTTTGCTTAAGGTTTTTATTCATCTTCTGTCAGGGGTGAGAAAAATCCATTCTTGCCGTTTTATCCATTTGGACATTAAGCCGGCCAATATATACCTGCGCAAAGACGGGACGCCTGTTTTAATCGACTTCGGTGCATCTAGGACGGCATTTCCAGTGATTTCTCCAGAGAAGAGAGGGGTGGTTCCTATGTATACACATGGATATGCTTCTCCAGAGCAGTATAACAAATCTGGACTGTTAGGGCCCTGGAGTGATTTTTACGCTTTAGGTGCCTCTTTGTACGCCTGCATGGGCCTTAAAGCGCCGCAAGCGGCTAATGAAAGGATGAAGGAAGACAAGCTAATTCCTGCGAAAATTTTGCTTAGTGGTAGGTACTCTGATGAATTGATTGATTTAGTAGATAGATGTTTATCTCTTGACACTGTTGGTCGTCCTGGGTCCGGTCGTGAAATACAGTCCATACTGATATCTATTTTGCGGTGCCAGGAGAGAGCTAAAGTTGTAAAGAGTAGGTATGTTCCAATTGTATGTTAGCTATGTAGCTACTGTACGGAAGGATCGGGCAGAGATGATATTTTCTATTTTCCACGAAGCAAGGGTCGGGGGGCGCACTAAAAATGAAGATTTTTGCGACTATACCTACACAGATGAATCCCTGTTAATGGTACTGGCTGATGGCATGGGGGGGCATCTTTATGGAGAAATAGCTTCTCGCCTTGTTGTCTCTCACATGATGGAGTGTCATCGTGTGAGAGCAAAGCCTGTTGTTAGCGATCCATATCTTTTTTTAAATGAAATCTGTTCTACTGCCAATAATGCCGTTTTAGAATATGCAGCAGTGCAGGATTTATTAGAAATTCCGAGAACTACAGTAGTGGTGGGTTTGATTCAGGGTAATTGTTTGTATCACGCCCATATGGGGGATTCTCGTTTATATGTTTTGGATAACAGTGGGGAGGTAAAGAGACAAACTAGGGATCACACTAGGATTCAGTATTTGTTGGATCGAGGGGAAATTTCTCCGGAGGAAATTTTGTTTCATCCTGATAGGAATCGGGTATACAACTGTTTAGGTTTGTGTTTGCCGACAGGTCCTTGCGTCGAAGAATTGTGTCTGGAAAACGGAGATGTAGTTATTCTTTGTTCAGATGGCTTATGGAATTATGTGTCTGAGAAAGAGATGTGGGATCATGTTTCTGGTGTTCCTATTGCTACCATGGGGAGTCGGCTTATGGACCTAGCAGAGTGTCGGGGAGGTGTTAGTAGGGATAATCTAACGTTAATGGCTCTTCTTTGGGAAGGAAGCTTTCACGATGATCCCACTATTTTGTTTTGTGCCGATACCATTCTGTCTAAGGATGAAACTCAGAAAAACTTTTGTGATAGTGAATCGTGGGTAAGTTTAGATGATAGTTTTTTCGATAAATTGGAGGAAGAAATTGTCTTAGATTTGTAGGGCGGGAGGTTTATATGGAGCATAACAAATGTAAGGTATTGTTGTTGCTAAAAATAATGACTATAATCTACTGCCTGGTTATTATGCTCCGCCTGTTTCTTCTTCGGCATCTGATACTAGTTCTCCTTTTTTTATGTTCCTATGGAAGAAAAAATTGCCTACGAATATCTGTTGGGTGAGCAATTTGTGCGCGATATTGCTTGGATGTAGGAGAATGGTCCTCCTCGAGGAACTTTATGTGCAGTTCTGTTTGTTGGGTAAAGAGGAGTTGTTGTGACAGAAACGGTGGGTGTCAATTTTACTCGGCGAGTTTTGCCGCCGCTTAGTCTCTATATCCACTTTCCTTGGTGTGTGCGTAAGTGTCCTTACTGTGATTTTAATTCTCACCAGCTGCAGTCAGATCTGCCAGAAGATGCCTACATCGATGCGCTAATTCGTGATTTGGAATTTTCTCTTCCCATAATTTGGGGTCGTCCAATACGATCTGTTTTTATGGGGGGGGGCACGCCGAGCTTGTTTTCTTGTCAGTCAATGGCAAGATTGCTATCTGCCGTTCGTGCCCGAGTTTTCTTGTTGCCGGATATAGAAGTTACTATGGAGGCAAATCCAGGTGTGTTGTTTCCTGAAAGGTTGGGTGGTTATCAGGATGCTGGTATCACCCGCGTTTCTTTGGGGGCGCAAAGCTTTTCCTCGATACTGCTGAAAGCTATTGGTCGTATTCATAGTGTAGGCGATATAGAGAAAAATTTGAGGGCATTATCTAGTACTACCCTTATATACAACATCGATTTAATGTATGGGCTGCCTGGACAGAATGTTGGAGAGGCACTGTTTGATTTGGAGTTGGCTCTGAGTTTTGATCCCCACCACCTTTCTCTGTATAACTTAACCTTAGAGCAAGGAACATTGTTTGGCGTTTGTCCTCCAGATGGAATTCCGTCTCATGATGTGTGTGCCGATATGCAGGCTGTGCTTTATCCATATTTGTCAGACCGGAATTATGAGCGTTATGAGGTATCAGCTTTCTCACGCTCGGGGTACCAATGTCAGCACAATTTAAACTACTGGATGTATGGGGACTACATTGGCATAGGAGCCGGAGCTCATTCCAAGTTGACGTGTGAGCAGAAAATTATTCGCCAAGCTCGTGTTAGGGGGCCAAGGAAGTTTATGGAGCAAGCAGGATCATGTAGGGTATTGGAATCTAATGCTGAAATTTCGACTAAGGATCGTCCTTTTGAGTTTTTCATGAATGCTTTGCGCTTGAAAGACGGAACTACCTGGAGTTTGTATGAGGAAAGGACAGGTCTTAGTAGAATGACAGTTTTATCTAAAGTTGATGAATTGGTTGATAAGAAATTGATGATGAGGGATGCGGTTAATGTTCGTGCTACATCACGTGGCTGGGACTTTTTGAATGATATTTTGACTATCTTCTTGCCAGAGAAGGAAGTGTGATAATGGCCCTGCAAAATGATCTTTTTTTACGTGCTGCTGCGGGGCAGATTACCGCTGAAGTTCCCGTTTGGTTGATGCGTCAGGCGGGACGATACCTTAAAGAGTACAATCAGGTTCGTTCTCGTGCTGGCTCATTTATGGACCTATGTTTTAATCCTGAGCTGCTTACTGAGGTTACCCTTCAGCCTATTAAAAGGTTTTCTTTGGATGCGGCGATTATTTTTTCAGATATTTTGCTAGTGCCATACGCTATGAATATGGGCTTAGATTTCGTTGATCACATCGGTCCAGTTTTCAATAAACCGATCACATCTGAAAAAGATATTGATGACCTAAGTATTACATCCGTATTGGAATTGTTGCATCCTGTTTATGAAGGAATTAAGTGCTGTAAGAAAGAATTAGGGAATAGTATTCCCTTAATTGGGTTTGTAGGGAGCCCGTTTACATTGTCTTGCTATATGTTGGAGGGAAAGAGCTCTAGTGACTTTATGCATATTAAGAAGTTTCGCTACGGTTCCCCTAGGGGGCTTCTCCATCTTCTCGATATTATTAGCAAGGCGGTGGAGATCCATTTGTTGGCTCAGATTGAATCAGGGGTTGATGCAGTGATGATATTTGATTCATATGCTGGTATTTTGTCTCCTCATGATTACCTAACTTTTTCTTTGCCATTTATTCAGAGACTAATTAAGTCTGTGAAAACACATTCTCCTGACGTTCCGGTGATAGTGTTTGCAAAGGGAGGAGGAGGATCACTGAAAAGTATAGCTTTATCTGGCTGTGATGTAGTTGGTCTAGATTGGACGGTTGATTTAGCCTCGGCTTGTGAGATAATGCGCGATTTTTCATGTGCCATACAGGGCAATCTTGATCCTCTGAGTTTGTTGGGATCTCCAGATGAAATAGCCTCAGAATTGATTCGTATTGTCAAAGCAGTTAAAGATAAGGTCCCGTACATTTTTAACCTAGGACATGGTGTTCATAGGTTGACCCCCGTTGAAAATGTTGATTTCCTCATTAGAAAAGTACGAGAGTTGTTTTTTGTTTATGATTGATGGGTCTTATATGCGCTGCTCTAAGTTATTTTTTCCGACGATGAAAGAAGTTCCTGTTGATGCTGAGATAGTTAGTCATCAACTTATGTTGCGTGCTGGGTTCATTAGGCAGGTAGGCTCTGGTCTCTATACTTTTTTACCCCTTGGGGTTCGTGTTCTTATCAAAATACAGGCTGTTATTCGCGAAGAGATGGCTGCAATTGGTGCTCAAGAGATTATTATGCCGTGTATTCAGCCAGCGGAATTGTGGCAACAGACAGGTCGTTGGGAAGATTTTGGGCCGCAAATGCTAAAAATAAAAGATCGACATTTAAGAGAGTATTGCTTTGGCCCGACTCATGAGGAGGTTGTTACGGATCTAGCCCGCAGAGAGATAAAAAGCTACAAGCAGTTGCCTTTTGTTGTTTTTCAGATGACGACTAAATTTAGAGATGAGATTAGACCGCGTTTTGGCATTATGCGCGCTAGAGAATTTTTGATGAAGGATGGGTACTCTTTTGATAAGGATGAGGAAGGCATGGGTGTTTCCTACGATAATATGTACTCAGCCTATCGCAAAATATTCGATCGTTTAGGTCTCAAATATTGTGTTGTTCGTGCAGATACAGGTGCTATCGGGGGTAGTTGTTCTCATGAATTTCATGCTATGGCAGATTGTGGCGAGGATATAATTGCTTACGCGGAGCACTCAAATTATGCGGCCAATATTGAATTAGCTACTTGTTCTTATAAACGTTCTGATAGAGTTGTACCTATTAATGACCCAGCTAAGAAGCCAGCGGATCAGGTTGGGGAGGTTACGGTAAGAACGTATGCTGTGTTGTCGGGTGAGAGATGGTTCTTTTTAGTTATATCAGCTGATGATGAAGTGAATAATACTAAAATTTCTAATCTTAAAGAATTTAAATCTGGTTGGAAGTTTTTGTCTCCTGAAGAAGTTCAGGATAGGTATTCTTGTGCTTGCGATGATATCGGGCCTTATTTGGCCCCGGAAGAGGTTACCGTTATTTTAGATAACAGGTTGCTCTATTCTTCTGATTCAATAATCTGTGGGGCAAATGAACAAGGCTACAGATGGACAAATATCGATATTCAGAGAGATTTTTCTGGTGCTATGTTTTCTGATATTAGAAAGGTTGTGGCGGGAGATTTATCCCCTGATGGAGGCGGGGACCTTCGCCTTTGTCGGGGAATAGAAGTGGGCCATATTTTTCAGTTGGGCAACAAGTATTCTAAGGCGATGTCTTGTTCCTTTGTTAATGAGGGACAAGGTAGGACTGAAGTTTTTATGGGTTGTTATGGAATTGGAATTTCTCGCATTCTAGCGGCAACTGTTGAGCAGTGTCATGACGATAAAGGAATTATATGGCCTAGGGAAATTTCTCCTTTTCAGATAATTATTATTACAATAAACGCCGATCAGGATAGTAAGGTTTCTGAGATGGCAGAGAGATTATATAAAGAGCTTATATCTTTATCTTTGGATGTTTTATATGATGATAGGCCTTTGAGGGCAGGCTTTAAGCTGAAGGACGCAGATATTATTGGCGTTCCCGATCGATTAGTAGTTAGTCCCACTACGGTTGGTAATGGTGGGGCAGAATACCAAAATCGCTCGTCAGCTGACAGGAGACTTATTTCAGCCTCGGAGGTAGGGCCTTACTTGCTTAGTCTTAAAAGGCAATATGAGTTTTCTTAAACGCAAAATAATAATATGTATTGATTCATTAATTGTCTTTATAAAAATGTTTTTGCTTTCGTTTTTTTTGTGGCCATCTGCAGTTTTTCCATATACACGAGAGGAGTTATTGCCCAGTTACAATGAAATTGATTCTTTTAGCTCTTATGCACAAAAATGGTCGTGGTTGATTGATATGTCTGTGCGATTGCGGCGCTGGATTGTAAATCCGGAAGAGAGAATACAGTTTCTAACCGCTGTTCATAAGGAATCAATTAGATTTGGACTTGATCCTCAGTTCGTTTTGGCTGTAATTCAAGTAGAAAGCGGATTTAAGAAGTATGCAGTATCGTCAACTGGCGCCCAAGGATACATGCAAATTATGCCTTTTTGGAGGAAGTTTATAGGCAGCAGTAAAGATAATTTGTTTGATCTTCATACATCGATTCGGTATGGCTGCTTGATTTTACGCTACTACATAGACCAAGAGAAAGGTGATGTATTAAGGGCGTTGCAGCGTTATAACGGTAGTAAGGGTAGTATTGATTATCCATATCGTGTGTGGAGTTCGTGGGTGATGTTTTGGAAATAGGAACTGTTTGGAATTTATGTGAGTTTAAGTGTTTATGAAGAGATTTTTCTTGATTGTAATGTTTCTATTTTTGCCGTCAGTGCTGCATGCTGCACATAGTGTTACTAAATACGATAACTATCAAATTAAATTGATACGTAGAGCCTATATGCACAGCAATTACATTGGTAATTACGTTAAAAAAAAATATCTTCTTGAAAAAGATTTTGCTGATCTCAAAAATAGCGAGTTGAGAATTTACCCTTTATTTTGGTTGATATCTAGTAACATATCTGCGGTCGTATCAAGTGATGTTGATTCTTTCATTCAGTCTTATCATAAAGATTTTTTAACTCAGGATCTTATTGATTTGTGGTTAAAGGAACTGTATCGACGAGGAGCATATGATAGCAAAATGGGCTCTTACTACAAGCGACTTCGGTCACCATCATTTGGTGCTCATTGTGTTTATTGGGAATGGAAGGTTAGGTCAGGAAAGGCGTCCTATTCTAATTTCATATTGCCGATAAAGGAAAAAATTGTTTCTAGTGAGTTGGATAAAGAGTGCTACTATTTCGTTAATGTTTTTTTGGGTACCAATTCTATCCGCTTAGATGATGCTTGGACTCAGGCTCATATTCTATTTGAGGAGGGTAATGTTGAATTGTTAAGTAATTTCCTCAGCACAGTTCTAGGTATAACACTTTCTGTTGATCAGATAAAAAAAATTCGCAGCTTTCCTGGTACTTTCTTGATCCAAATGTTGTCAGAAATGGGAGAATATTCTCGAGCAGAAAAAGAATGGATACTTATGGCTTTGAGTTATTTGTCTAGGAAGAAATTTAACCAAGCAGTGTACTTAAAAGACAAATTCTTATTACGTACCGCGTTTACACCATCTCAGAGTAATTATGTAATTTCTCAATTGAGTTATCAATCTTCTCGCCAGCACCGTAATGATTCTATGTTTTGGCTAAAACAGGTTGTTTTACAGAAAAATTTGTTGCCATACTTACAGGAGTGGTTGGCTCGTACGGCTCTACGTAAACGGGATTGGAAACAGCTGTTAAAGATAGTGAATAATATGCCATCTTATTTGGCAAAAAGTGAGACTTGGGTATACTGGAAGGCCTATGGATTAATGTCTTTGGGACATAAAAAAGAGGCTGAAGCGCTATGGAAAAGCATTGCTGATCGCTACGATTATTATTCATTTTTGGCTAGAGAGGAACTTCATCAAGATATTTCTTTGCCTACTAACGAAGAGGAATCCTACGATAAAAAAGCATACGATAGATTGCGAAATAATGTTTCTTTAAAAAGAGCTATTCTCTTGTATAGGGCAGGATATTTTTTTTTGGCAATGAAGGAGTGGAATTGGGGAACACGGTTTTTATCTGATAAACATTTATTGGCAGCCGCTCATTTTGCCCAAGACCTCGGTATGTTGGATCGATGCATCTATACTGCTAGCAAGGTTAGTTCTTATAGAGGATTTTTGTTGCAATATCCATTGCCTTATTTGAGCACAGTAGTTTCTACGGCCAAAAGATTTCAGCTGGATCCCTCTTGGATTTATGGTGTGGCTAGACAAGAAAGCAGATTTATGGAGAAAATAACGTCTGGTGTTGGTGCTTCAGGATTGATGCAGCTTATGCCACATACAGCTTCTGTTGTATCGAGGAAATTTCATTTGTTTGAGAAAAAATTTAAAAGTGAAATTGTCGATCCGGCTGTTAATATAGTATTGGGATCTGCTTATCTTCAGTGGGTTTATCGTGCTTTCTCTAAGTCACTTATTTTAGCTGCTGCTGCTTATAATGCTGGACCAGGAAGGGCTGATTTGTGGCGTGATCATGATGCGTTATTACCTGCTACGATCTATGTTGAAACTATTCCTTTTTCTGAAACAAGGCAGTATGTGAAAAAGGTACTAACTAATGCCTGCATTTACAAACTTATTTTGAGCAAAAAGTTTCATCATAAAAAAAGATCAGTTAAGATTAAATCACTGATGAAAGATGTTCCTTCTGTGGTGAATTTTCAACCTTATTTATCTGAAGTTCCATAAGAGTAAAGTTGGATGTTATCTTCCGCCCACTTGTGGGCCTTTTGGGCGTCGTGTACTCGAGAATAGGTGGACGGCGACCCTAAAATTATGAATGTGACGTGGTGTCCTTTTACTAATGATGAAAATGCAAGGCACTTTCCAGATTCATTTATGAAGCCGGTCTTGGATATAAAAAAAGGCCAGGTATGGGTTTTGACTAAGTAGTTTGTGTTGGCGAAAAAATGACTATGATTACGTATTGGTATTTTTGCGCCTGGTGTTGTGGAAAGACTCCTAATCATGCCATAGCGTTCTGCTTCCTTAACGATTCTTACTAATTCTTCAGCTGTTGAGACGTTATATGTTTGGGATCCGGCTGGATCTTTGTAGTGAGTTTTGCTTAGGCCTAGTGATAAAGATTTTTGATTCATGGCTGTTATAAATTTTTTGTACCCTATTTTCGAAGATCGTGCTAGGGCATGGGCAGTTCTGTTATCAGATGCCATTAAAGACAACATGAGCGCAGTTTTTTTAGTCATGATGGTGTTTTTTTCTACGTGAGATTTAGAGTGGCGGATGTTATCGTAATCGTCCCGTGTTATTTTTATTTTTTTATTCAAGTTTTCTTTGCTATCTAGTACGACAATAGCCGTCATAAGTTTTGTAAGCGATGCAATTGGCAGTACGAGATCTTTATTTCTGAAGGCTAATATTTTGTCAAGAGTTTGATCAAAAATAATATATGCTTTAGCTTGAATAGAGGTTAGTAACTGGTCGCTTGATGGGTGGTATTTCGAATACTCGTATGCTGAGTTGTTATTGTCCTGATATGGGTACAAGGGTACAGCCTTGGCAGAAAAATTAATACAAATACAGATAATTACACTTAAAGTACTATTAATTAGTTGCCAATAAATAAATTTGTGATTCCTAAAGCGATCGTTGTGCTTGATGTTTGTCAACATATATTTTGATATCTAGGGTACTGCCCGGGTAGTAGGATGCACTACTTATCGAGTTTCTTAATTCAGTTATGGTCTCTCTCTTTATTTTTGTGCCAACCCAAATGGAAATAGCTTCTGCGGCTTGTTCAATGCATGACCCAAATCCATCACTAGTTGTTGCTTGTTCGTTTTTTGCTGCTTCTAAAAAATAATTGGGAATCTTATCGGAAAAATTTATGTCATAAACTAGAGATTCTTTTGTCCATGGTTTTGATACGAAGGGGCTATTCTTTTCTGAGAAAATCACGTTGGTTGTATTTATTATAATGTCAAAGGCGTTTTCTATATCATCAATATGTTTTGAAAAGATGCTTGAGGACTGCTGATTATTTTCCTCTAGTAACTTTGATACTTTCTCCGGTGATCGACTTGCCAGGTAAATGTTTTCGAAGGCTACTTTTTTCATTTCATGGATTATGGCTGAAAATATGTTGTTATTGCTAGATATTATAAGCAATTTCTTTCCAGCAAAAGTAATACCTATGTTATTTTCAATGTCTGAAACGATGCTATAGCCATAGGTGTTGTCACCGTAGATTCTACCAGAAGAAAAGAGCAATGTGTTGGCCATTTTGCACGAAGTGGCACGCTCAGTTGAAAAATCAGCCAATAGGAAAGCATCATCTTTGAATGGCATAGAAACTAAAGCACCACAAAAATTATCCCCCCTTAGGGAGCCGATTAAATCAGAGAAATCCTTTTTCTCGCAACTTATATTTTCTACTAAGATATCCAGATCAGTTTTACTAATTAGATAATCAAATATTATTTTCTGTCTAGATGGTTTTGTTGCACTATCTATGATCGCGAACTTTTTTTTCATAATAGTTAGCTCTCGCTTAGCGATTGTTGGGAGATTACTCCGGATTCCATAAGACTATCAATAGCTTGATCCATAGTTTGCATGCCATACTGTTGTCCAACTTGCATCGCTCCAATTATTTGGGATACTTTGCTCTCGCGAATAAGGTTCTTAACTGCTGAGGTTCCTATAAGTATTTCCTGAGCTGATACCATTCCGGACATGGCCTTATTCTTAATAAGCTTTTGTGAAATTACCGCTTTTATGGATTCAGATAGTATAGTTCGTGTTACGGATTTTTCTTCTGCAGGAAAAATATCTATTATACGATCGATGGTTTTTGCAGCTGAGACAGTATGAAGGGTTCCCATAACTAGGTGACCCGTTTCAGCTGCAGTCATGGCAAGGCGAATTGTTTCAATGTCCCGTAACTCACCAACCAATATAACATCAGGATTTTCCCTAAGGGCTGCTTTTAACGCGTTGTTGAAGGAAAAAGTATGAGTTTCGAGTTCTCTTTGGGAAATGAGAGATTTTTTATGTGGGTGAACGAATTCAATTGGATCCTCAATGGTTAAAATGTGGGAAGGACGATTAGTATTTATGTAATCAATCATGGCTGCTAGCGTAGTTGATTTTCCTGATCCGGTTGGTCCAGTTACTAGTACTAGTCCATTTTCAGTAAGAGCTATTTTTTTAAGCACCTCGGGTGCATTAAGATCCGAAAGGCTTTTAATTTCCGTTGATATGCTTCTGAAAACAGCTGAAATTCCTCTTTTTTGCATAAAAACATTGACGCGGAATCTTCCTATGCCCTCTACTTCATAGGCAAAGTCAAGTTCAAGGGTTTCCTCAAATTTTCTTCTAAGTTTTTCGCTCATGGTGTCGTAAATTATCTTGGTTGCTTCCTCACTACTCAACCTATCTACATTTATTCTTTTGATGTCGCCATTTATTCTAAGAATTGGCATATCACCGGATGAAATATGCAAGTCCGATGCATTGTTACGAACCATGAAATCAAGAAGATCAGAAATTTTCATTTTATTTTTATTTTAGGTTGAACACCTCGACTAGGGTATCTTGATCATTGTTGAAATTCTTAAAAAGCACAAAATAAATAGTGACTTTTATTTTATTATTTTTTTAGCGCCATTCTGTTGTAGTTTGAGTGCTTAGGTAGGTAAATTTCCAATTTCTATAGGATGATGAGTGACTAAAGGATGAATTTTCAGCAGAAAAATTATCCTGTTTTAAGGGTTTTTGTGTGCTTTTAGAGTAAATACCTACAATGCGATTGTTTTTTCTTATCTCTCCCCAGTCCTGGCTTCTAGTAAAAGGGTCGTAGTATAATTTTCTCCAGTGACTGATGGGACTAAGAGGACGGCTGTCTAGTACTAAGTCTTCTAAAGAAGATGGGTACTGATGTAATCCATTCCATTCGTAATATTCTTTCAATCCTTTGCGGAATTGTTTGCCGATGAATAATAATTCCATTTCCTTTTCTCTTTTTATCCGTTGGGATGTAACTCTATATATAGATTCAGATATGATTGCTATTATAGTTATGGCAATTAGTAGAAAGATGTATATAGTTCCCCTTTTAATAGTCGGCGTATGAAATTCCTTCATATGATTTTCCTTGAGCACGACTCCTAACATCTTTAATGCCAGAGTTAATATCGTTATCGTCTCTTATTTCTTCCCATAGCCTATCCTTAGTGGTTGGATCTATGGGTATGGATCGAATATAGCTTTCTTCTTGCAAGGATTCCAGGCTTTTTGGATAAAAACCCTTGTCAGAGTAGTATTCATCTATTACCTTTCGTAAAATAAATAGGTCTTGCTTAAGTGTACTGATTTTGGCCCGTTCTATGGCGTAGTGGTATCTAGGAACGGCAATTGATACCAGCAGCGAAATTATAACCATGACTGCGATCAGTTCTATAAATGTAAATCCTTTTTTCATCTTACCAATCTTTATACGGTATGCCATTTAGTCCTATATTATCGCTTTTAGAAGAAACATCATAAACATCATTTCCTTGAGAAAAATCACCTGGTGGAGAGGTGTATGAGCGGATGTTCCAGGTTTCTTCCGCTGCTTCTAGCGCATTGTTACTGAAAGGATCCCTTGGGATTCGACGTAAGAAATATATTTTTTTCCCATCAGATGATTTTACTCCTTTTACCAGAGTGCTTAGGGATGGGGGGTATGGTGCTTGTGTAGCATCCTGAATAATTATTTTTTTGTTAACTGCATCCCTATAGTCATCTATTGCTTGACGAATTTGTTTTAATGACTGACGCAATTCATGTTCCTTCGCTCTTTTTGATGAATTTTCTTTTTGAGCCATGACCATGCTTGCCATAACTCCAAGTATGAGGGCAGTGATAATTGCCTCCACTAGAGTAAATCCACTCCTATTCTTGGCCATTTACAGTCGCTTCGTCTATTTTTATGTCGGAATTGCAGATGGCATTATCAAACTCTATTTGAGCAGCTAATCCAGAGCGAGGGAAATAAAATCCATCTATAGAAGAAATATTAATTCGTAGGGTATCTTTGTTATTTTTAATTGTAGGTTCTTTCAGTATAGCTAAGGATCCAGGTAAAAGTTTAACGAAATTAGATTTCTTTCTGTCAAGTTTTATATTTATCAATAACCCCTTGGTATTATTAGCAATGTTTACTAGCATTAGATCCCAAATATTACTGTTGTTGATGGTTCTTTTGAGAACAATTTTGCTGCTGTCGGAAATGTGGTAGTCGACAGAACATGTTTTATTAAGTGGAGATGTATGGTTGTAAGGAGAGAGAATAAAGTCATTGTTAGTATGAACAGGGTCTGTGTGGTCATATGATGTCATTGTCAGCGAATTGTGCTCATTCTTCGCAGGTGGTAGTGACCTAGACTTAGTATCTTCTCTGGAAGGTGTTTGCGTTGATGATAACGGGGAGATATTGTATTTAGGTGACTTTAGTTGTACATGCTCCTCTGTTCCAGAAAAGAAATTTTGATCTCGTTTGTCCATGGTCCTTACTGGATGTATTATATGTGGTGTGATAGCCAGAATGATTTCGTTTTGTTCCGTATTGTACGATTTTTTCCCAAAAAGATATCCGAGTAACGGTATCTTGCTTATTCCCGGTAGTCCTGAGTTGTCACGAGAGTTTGAATTTCTCAGCAAACCACCTAAAATTTGAGTTTCGTTATTCATTAGCTGCAAGGTTGTTGACACGTTTCTAGTTCCGATATCGTAGCCTATTAATCCATTACCTAAGTCTTGTTTTGAAATCATACTACTAACTTCTAATTTCAAATTGATAGTTACTTTCTGATCAAATGATATTTTAGGCTGAACGTTCAGCTTGAGTCCAACATCGACATAGCTAATGGAATCAGATACTATTCCAGTTGAGGTTGTCGTGGAATTTTTTAATGGCAATTTCTCACCTATTTGTATCTCTGCTTTCTCGTTATCTCTAACTCTAATTCTTGGATCTGCAAGCAAACTTGAATGACTAAAGGACTCTTTTGCAGCTATAGATCCGGTTAATCCATTAACTAAAATATCGCCTTTTCCTAGATCAAGAAGTTTATCAAGGGTTGTTGCGGCTGTAGTTCCTGTTGATATGACTGAAAAAGAAAGATTACTTGGCCATTCAATTCCTAGAGCATGTGCATCACTGTGAGCTACTTCTAGTACTTCTAGGTCTAATTCTACCTCTGGGGTTTCCTGATCTTCTATTGATATGAGATGTTCTACTGCACCAATGGTGTCTGGGGTTGCTCGAACGATGAGGTATCCTGTTTTATCATCTATGCTAATGTCCCTGACATGTAGAATGGTGCGAATATTTTCAGCTATCTTAGTTATGTTTCCTTTTGTTATGTGAAAAACTCTGACAGCTAGAGTTTCATATTTTCTGATTTTATTTGGTAAATCGGGAAAGAAAATAATTGAATTTTCATTCAATATTTTCATTCTTAGATTATGGGAAAGACAGATAATAGAAAGCGTATCTTTGATAGAGTTATCTTTAGAAATAACAGTTACGTTATCATTTAGCCGTGCATCTTGGTCGAAGAAAAAGTTGATGTTGGTTATGTCAGATAATGTTTTAAGTATAGTTTTCAAAGGGATGCTTTGGTAATCTACGCTTATTTTTTTTTCAAGTTTTTTAGCAAGATTGACTTCTTTATTGCCACGATCAAAAAGAATGCTTTGTGTTTTTTCTAGCCACATCCTAGTTTGGTCATCATCAGGTGAGTTGTATAGTAATTGATAGAAAATTTCATAAGCTTGTTCATATTGTTGGGAATTAAAAAGTTTTATTCCGTAGCTACGGGTTTGATCATTGTCTTTAGATAATTTAAGAAATTGCACAATGTTTGATAATTGAGGATAGGCAGGGTATATTTTTTTTATTTCCTCAATTTTAATTTTTGCCTTGTCGTATTGTTTGGTTTTTATGAGTTGAAATGTCTCTTGCGTAGATCGTTTGGCAAACCGGTCTATTTTGTCCCAGTATATTTCTCTAAGTTCATTATTGTCGGGATTTTTATCTATTAATTTTTTAAGTACCAGTATGTTATTGTCTTGATTCCTTGAAAGAGATATTGTATTTTCTTCATGTAAGTGATTGTTATTTGCGCTATTAGTTACACATCCATAAGTTAGCAGAGGTAGAAGCAGTGGCAAAAAATTTCTAGCTGCTGATTTTTTCACGGTTCGGCTCCGACAATTATTTCGTGTTTTGATTGATTACCCATATCTGTAAACATAATCTTATTTTTGTCTAAGTAATCGTACCTGTAATTTCCAGGAAGAACCTTTCCTTTTTTTGCAACTATTGTTTGATCGTTATACTCAAGAAAAACATACTGCGTGTTATCGTACGTCATTTTTCCTATGTACTTGTAGGGGATCTCGTTCTTAACAACATTGTCTTGAAGATGATTCGTGTCTTTTTCTACACGTTGAACATTTTTGGTATGATTGGAAAAAATATTGAGATTGTTAGACCATGTTGAAGTAACAGAGGGTTCTTTTCTCTTTTGAACCACAGGATATTTCTCCTTTTTGCTTATAGTACTACTTACTGATTTAATATTATGATCATATACAAAATAAACGATTGCTACAGTTATAATAACTAGTAATACAACTTTTTTCATACTTTAAATGATCTGTTTGTAATGAGCGTTAAATCCATTTTGACATTGATCTGCGGATTGTCGTCAAAACGATTACTAGACTTGCTGAAGTAGATTGTATTAAGAATGATTAAGGGGGAAATGTTAAGTATGGTGGCAGCAATTTTTTGCGCATTTTCTGCCGATGTTTCAAAGTATATACTTGCCTCAGTTGTGGCATATAGTCGGTTGTGACCTGTTTGGTAACTATTTGAGTTTGACAATTTTTTGACATCTATGTGGGTATAGGCAAGGAGAATCTTATTTATAAGGTCATTTTCGTCTTTGGTACGTATAAAATCACGGAAGAAATGGTTTCTAATGCCGATTTTTCTGTTGAGGGGTTTTGTGGTAAATACCGCCTTTTCTTCATGTACGCTAAAATAGACAGAAGAGGCAAGTATAATTCCTACGGATAGCAATAAAATTACTACTGTTACCAGGGTGCTTTCAGACCATCTTTGCCCCTTTAGTCCTATTAGCCACATAAGGTAGTTTTTTGAGAAGTTACTCATTCCGTTTTCCTATGCTTATTGCAAATTGGCGTGAGCTCTCCAATGAGTATTTGTCCAATTTAACTTTCAGTTGAGGAAATTGATATTGAAGTTGATTCATATACAAATTCAGATTATCTATAGATGATGTTGTTCCCTCTATATGGTAGAACCCAGGGTTGTGTATGCTTAATTTTTCAATGAAAATCTGTAAATCATTTTTAGGGTTTATCTTTTCATATATGGATAGCAAATCGAATTTTGACCTCGTTCTCCATGTCATGATTTCTTTTTCTGTATTTGTTTGTTCTCTCATGTCTGGAGCTGAGTCGGCAATTTGGGTGTTTACTAAAAGAAAGTAGGTTCTGAGCGCGTAAGGATATAAAAGAGACAGCGCAAGTATGCTTATTGCAATCATGAATGTTATCATTCGTCTTTTGGCTTGTTTTGTGTTATATATTCTGTAATGAGGAGGTATGTTTTTTTGCGACAAGGAATTTATTTCGTGAGTAAATGTATTGGGGGTTGCTGTTTCTGGGCTGAGTAGGTAATTATGCTGGTAGTATGAGATGTGGATAGACTCAACTACTAGTTTGGTCTGTATTTGTAAGAATGACCTCCTAATAAACCATGCTATGCCATCAGTTGATATAGGCGTTGATATTTTTTCTTGATATGTTTCCACAATATCGCCATTTTTCCAGAAAACAGAGGTCAAGGTGTCTTGTTCTACTATGACGGATAGATGTTGTTCCTTGACGTGACATATACTTAGCCAAGATAAATATATATTTTTAATGTAAAAATTTTTATCGGCCAAGATCTGTGATAGCTCTTTTTCAGCATCGTAGAAGAATATACTCTCTATCGGCTCTTTGTAATTTGGAGTGCGGATCTTTTTTTGGTAACTGGTAAGCTTCCTCTTTTGAGACAGGTAAAAACTATCACACCATTGCGGAATTAGTTTGAAAGTGTTTTTTTCAACTGATGATACCCACGGAATGAAAACTTGCTCTGATAGATCAGCTCCAATGATAATGTCTACTTGACGTGTAGATTCAGATCTTTCATCTATGAGTTCAGCTAGTAGTTGTGCTAACCCTTGGTTATCTTTCTCATAAATAACATATCTGTCAGTTCCTAGTACATGCGCCATTCTAGATGAAATATAAATAGTCATTATATCAGAAGACACGGCTAATCTCTTTGATAGTTGTATTTCCAGAATTGAGGGCTTTTATTGCCATGTCTCTTACACTCAGAAATTTGTTTTCTTTAGCAGCTAATTTGAGCTCAGAAATAGAAGCTCGGTTTATAATTAGATCTCTAATGTGATCGTTTAAAATAATTCCCTCTGCTAGTGCATATCGTCCTTTGTATCCAGACCCTCGGCATTGATTACAGCCGATGCTTTTGTATAAAGGGCACGATATGTCATTTATTGATAATCCAATTTGTTCTAATTCAGTTTCTTCGGGTATATATAATTGCTTACACTGAGGACAAAGATGTTTCACCAGTCTTTGTCCTATCATGCCGTTTAGTGCTGTTGCTAGACTGTAGCTATCTATGCCCATGTGAAGAAGGCGACTTAATACATCAAAAATATTATTGGCATGGACCGTTGTTAGGACAAGATGCCCTGTAAGTGCAGCTTGAATTGCAATTTGAGCAGTCTCTTGATCTCGTATCTCTCCTACCATTATTATGTCAGGATCATGTCGAAGTATAGATCTTAGCCCTTTGGCAAATGTTAGTCCCTTTTTCTCGTTTACTGGTATTTGCAACACACCTTTTAATCTGTACTCGACGGGGTCTTCAATCGTGATGATTTTTTGTTCGCTATTGGCTATTTCCGTTAATGAAGCATATAGAGTGGTTGTTTTTCCGGAACCAGTAGGTCCTGTAACTAAAAACATCCCATATGGTCTTGATCCAAGTATATTAATTATGTCTATGATCTCTGTTTCTAGCCCCAAACTTTTTAAAGATATTCCAGATTGGTTTGATTTAAATCCACGCTTGTCTAGTATTCGTAGCACAGCATCTTCACCAAAATGGTTGGGCATTATTGATACCCTGAAATCAACGTTTTCACCCTTAACACAAGCGCGTAATCTTCCGTCCTGTGGTATTCTTTGCTCAGTTGTATCAAGATTGGATAAAATTTTGACACGAGCAATCATTTGTCGAGAAATTTCTAAGTTTTCTAAAAAACCTACTTGTATTAGTGATCCATCGATGCGGAACCTAATTGTCATGCCGCTTTCATTAGACTCTAGGTGGATATCACTAGCAGATAAAGATAAGGCATCATAAAGAGTGGAATTTAGTGTTCTTACTGTTAAGTTTTGGTCTTCTGTTACCGAGGACAGTGATAAATTGACTACGTAGCTGTCCTGATCTGTTGCGTGTGGCGAGTCTGATACTATGTCTGTTAGTATACGTAATTCGCTTTCGCACCAGTGTAAGTAGGATCTCAGGTCGGTTTCTGAAGCAATCAAAATTGAATAATCAGGAAGGTAGTAGTGCACCCAGTTAATTAATTCTCTGTCGAAAGGATTGAACAAAATCAATCTCTTTTCTGGTGCTTTTTGAGGTATGCATCCTTTTGAGCAGCATTGAGAAAAGGGAATTTTTTCAAAATCTGGTTCACCGGTTTTTATGTCATTAAAGACTATTACTTTATATCCAAAAAGATTGCCTATATTATACGCAAATTCATTAGCATCTTTGCTGGTGTACTGGGAATTGATAGACTCCCAGTCTAATTTTGACAAATTCATGAGTTCGTCAAGATCTATGATCATCTTGTTCATAAGAGCTATGTTATTGATCCTGCCAAATCTAATATTGGCATGTACATTAAGATAAGTATACCCCCTACCATAACACCCAGTACGCTCATTATGATTGGTTCGGCAATTTTGGTTGCTCTGTCGATCCAACGTGAGAAATATTTTTCGTTAAATATTGCAGATTTGAGCAACATTTTTGGCAAGGATCCGGATTTTTCTCCAATTGAGATAAGTGAAGATGTAATTTGATCGCTTAGATTGTGCTTTTCTAGAGACGATGATAGCGTATTTCCCTGTTCTACCTCTTCTATGACGAGAAAAAGCTTGTCTTTTTCTTCGTGACAGAGAATATCGTTTGATAGCCGCAGGGATTGTGGCAAATCGACGCCTGATTCTAAAAGCATGGCAAGTGCCCGGGAAAATCCAGCACGCCTGTATATCGTAAATTTTTCATCTATGAATCTGATGCTCATTATGCGGGTAAGCAATCTCTTTCTAAATGAAGAGTTTTGTATGATAGCTAAAATGAACAAAACAATAGCAGCTATGCAGCTATTGACGATGATCCAGTGATTATGTACAAAAGTTCCTATCGTTACTACCACTATTGATGCCCCAGATACTTGGGCAGATCCTTCATTAATGAGCACAGCAAATTTAGGTATGACGTAGCTTAACAAGAAGAGAATAACCACAGAACCTATTGATAAAATTGTTAATGGATATATGCTGGCTGATTTGATCTTTGTTAAAATTTCATCTACGTTGTTTCTGTAATCAATATACTTCATGAGAGTTTCATTAAGGTTTCCTGTTTTTTCTGTAGCTCTAACTGAAGCGATTAGGATACCGGAAAAAATATAGGGTTTTTTTTGCAAAGCAGCGGATAGAGTTGCCCCCTGAGATAAATCTTCTACTATGTCCTGTATTATACGTTTATTATAGGATGATTTTTCTTTAAGACAAAGCGTTTGCAATCCCTCTTTTAGTGTCAACCCGGCATCTATTAGAGTTAGCAATTCCTCACAGAAGAGACCGACATCAAAGTTTTTTGTCATTTTTTTCGATGAGTTTTGTTCCTTTGGGGAGGCAATGGAGAGAACCGTTAGTCCTTTCCTTTGGGCATGTAAAACTGCCTCATATTCGGAGGAGGCAAGAACTGTGCTAGTGTTGATTGAAGATCCAAGTTTGAATTTTATGATGAATGGTTGCATTTGTCCTACTGATAATATATTGCGCGATTAGTGTTTTGGTCACTATTGGTTGCCTTACCTCCTGTGGAATACAGGTTGAAGTCTTCATCTGATGTTCTTTCATAAATATATCTGTTTCCCCAGGGGTCTGAAGGAATGGCCTTTTTAAGATAAGGGCCAGACCATGTTTTTAAATTTGCAACATTTTTTTCCAGGGCGTCTAAACCTTCTTCTGTAGAGGGGTAGGTTCCGTTATCTATTCTATAGGCATCTAATGCTTCTCCAAACGCTTGCAGTTGGGCTTTAGTTGTTTCACGCTTAGATTTTTCCAATTGAGAAAAATACCGCGGCCCAACGTAAGCAGCTAGCAGACCAATGATTACTATGACAACAAGTAACTCAAGAAGTGTGAATCCGGCCCTAGCTTTACTTGATGGATGTTTTTTTGACATATCGATTTACCTCCGTAACTCAATAATGCGCGGTTATGTAATCAATTAATACAAGATCATATACCAGATAACGGCTAGATAGCAGGTTTTAATTTAACCAAAATAACTATGGCAACAAGAAGGAGGGTTGGTATTTCGTTGAATATGCGGTAGAAACGCTCCGAATGTTTATTTTCCTTGCGACGAAATCTGTGCATGAAGATGACACACAACCCGTGATAGCCGCTCAGCAATAGTACCAGCAACATTTTTGTATGAAACCAATGGTAAGGCCACCAATTTCCAATCCAAGCAGCGTACAGTCCGAAGACCCAGGTGGCTATCATGCTTGGCAGGGAAATAATGTTATGTAATCTTCTTTCCATCAGGATGAAGCGATTATGTCCTATGTCATCTGTTGTGGTACTGTGGTACAGGAATAGCCTCGGCAAGTAAAATAGAGATGACATCCATGCTATGACCGCAATAATGTGGAATGAAACTATGAGTTCGTATTTCATGGGTGTGGTTATCCTAGGTGTTCATTGATAAAAGATTGTAATATTATCTGTGCCGAAACCATATCAACGATGAATTTGTTGTTTTTGTTTATTTTTATTCGTTGTTTCAGGTAAGATTCTGCTTCCCACGAAGATAAATCTTCTTCGTGAATAAGACATTTAATTTTGCACCTCATTTCTATGTCGACAGCAATCGATCGACAGTGGTCAGCCATCCTTGTGTTAGAGGAGGGACAGCCAACAACTATCAGCTGAGGCTGCCAAATCTTGATTAAACAATCAAGCTGATCAAGGAACCGATTTTTGTCCGTATGCCTAATGGTCGTTAACGGAGAGGTTGTTTTGGTTAAAGCATTTCCCAGACATACCCCGGTCCTTTTTAGGCCACAGTCAATTCCAATCATGGTATTGATTTTAGGCAGATCAAGCATAAACATGGGTTTTGAGCAAGTTGGCAATGGTGAATAGGTTTTCCGTAAAAATCATAGATATTTCAACTTTTTGAAAGTAGATGAGGAAAGTGCAAAATACCGTTTCCCAGTTCTGGAGTCACTTCAGATTGTTGCAGTATCATTCTACCGGTAATGAATGAATTTAATCAATAAAATAAGCAATTACTGGTATTGTCAGAGGAGAACAACATAGTCAGAAAATTTTATTCTTTTGCCGGGACGGTTGATTCTTTTCTCGTTCCGCGGGGTTGAAAGTATATCGTACGAGTCATATCAATAGCGAAGTAATCCTTCCTTATCGCGGCAGGAAATGGTTCAGTAGGAAAAGCTCGGCTGATGGTGTCCAAGGCGGATTTATCTAGGGAGCTGATACCAGACCCCTTATCTACCTTAATTTTCTCTAGGGTACCATTTTGGCGTATAGATATGGTTACAATTATGCTAAATGGGTGATTAAGGGCATGTTCTGGAAAGTGTTGAGAGCCTATTCTCTCAATTTTTTCCGCAATTGCATTTGTGTACTCGGCATGAGCTGTTTTTTTTGCGGCAATGCCGATAAATAATCTCTTTTTTCCGCTTTGTTCTGTTTGCATAAGTTTATGTAATTGTGCTCTCATTGCATTTAGAAGTTTTTTTAGATCTTCCTTTTGGTGGCCATGTCCGTTTTGTTGATCATGTGGATGGGGAGATGGAGAGATAAAAAATACACTTATGCTATCGGATCTTGTAATCCAGCGAGCTAGGTTTTCTTTGACGGTTGATGAATTTTCTTGTTTTCTGTGTAGTCCTTGACTGGTTTTGCGGTCGTAGACGGTGAATGATCGAACAATTTTGTTTTCTTCTGTGGTTGAACCGCCGCCGTGGCTGTTGTTTTGTGCTTGGAATCGAGCTGTTAGGGGTGTTATGGGGTTACTCATAGTGTTTACTATAAGTGCTTCAATTGAATGAAACCTTTGTTGAGTACTTCCTATGACAGCGGTTCCTATGGATAGAAATATTATGTGAGTTGCTATGGAAATAGCTGTTGATAGATGTAGTCTTTTGATACTTGTAAAAAACTTTACCGGTCTTGGCATATCGGTACTCTGTTTGCAGCGCTGTTGTCTCAGTGTTTCTCATTATTTAACGAGAGAGAGTATATTACTTTTGATATGTATAAGGTTAATCTTGGAAAGAGGGCATGAGTATTTTATCAGAATTGTTGCCACCAGCTAATGTTTTGGTTGACGTGGAAGTTAATAGCGTCAAAAAGCTATTTGAGTTGATGGGTGTGTTTTTTGAGAATAGATATAGCTTATCTAAAGATGTTGTATATCAGGCACTGTTTGCTCGGGAAAGGTTAGGGTCAACTATGCTTGCCAAGAGTTCTGGATGGGCTATGCCGCATGCTGTTATTACATCTATTTCTGAGGTATTGTGTGGTCTTGTACTGCTCAGAAATTCTATTGTGTTCGATCAAAGAGGTTGGCGGGCATCAGTTTTTCTGTTTGTCCTTATTCCCCCTTCGTGGCGGGATAGGGTTTCTTGTGTCTATAATGAGTGGCGCCTTTTGTCTGAGCAGAAAGATGTCGTTGAGACTGTTGAAGGCATGGATAATCCATCTGCTTTGTACCAGTACCTTTTTCACTTTAGTTCCAACTGAATTTTATCTAATGAAGAAATTACGTTCGTGTGTTGTTTTGGTGTTTCTTTTTTTCATTGCTGGTTGTGATTCAGATAATATTGTTGAGAGGAAATCCTTTGTTTTTGGAACACTGGTAGAAATAATTGTTTACGGGGTAAATGACAATCAAGCTAATAGAGCTATAGATGAAGTGATGCATGATTTTGATTATCTTCATCATAAATTTCATCCTTGGGATAAAGCAGCCGGAAGTGAGTTAGTGTTACTTAATGAGCATATCGCTTCTGGCAAACCGCTTAAAGTGTCTGCTGATATGGCATCGATGATTCGTGACATGCAGTATTATGAACGAGTGACTCAAGGATTTTTCAACGCAGCTATTGGGCTTATTGTTGATCTGTGGGGTTTTCATGCCTCCCATTTTGTTTCTCATCTGCCGGCTCCCGAGGATGTAAGTTTTTTGGTTTCCCAAAAGCCGTCTGCGCAAGATTTAGTAATCGATAGCCAAGGGTACGTTCGCTCTAGTAGCCGCTTTGTTTCTTTGGATGATGGCGGGTATGCCAAGGGATTGGCTTTGGATAGGGCGGTTGTGATTATGAAGCGCCATCACATCAAAAATTCACTAATCAATATAGGTGGCAATGTCATAGCTATGGGCGGTAAGGGTGGGAATGGATGGTTGATTGGCATACGTGATCCGCGTTCTTCTCATGCTTTTGCTGTTATCCAACTTCAGGATGGAGAGGCTATTGGTACCTCCGGGGACTATAATCGATCTTTCTACTATAAAGGGGTAAGGTATTGCCATGTCATAAACCCTTTTTCCGGTTATCCGCCTGGTGGGGTTGAATCAGTAACTGTTTTGATTGAAAAAGGTCGTCGTGCTGGTGTGGAATCGGATGTTATGTCCAAACCGCTGTTTTTATCGCCACCAGCAAGATGGTTAGAAATGGCTCGATCGTTGGGTATCAAGTTTGCCGTTCGAGTTTACAATGGAAAGTACGAAATGACTTCTGATTTAGCGAAAAGGGCTATATTTATTGATCCCAAGGTTAGCGTTGTTGACTTGCAGTAATATATGGGTCTGCGGAAAATGGTAACATTTTGCTTAAATATAGTATTTGCTACAGAGCTTGGGGTTATTTTTTGTGGAGCGTATTTTGAAGCCATCTCATAATGTTGATTGCATTGAGTTTAGGGGGTCTTCTTTAACGGTTGTGACCGCTGTTTTGAAGACTACTGATGTTGTGTCTTTGGAATCGTCGCTTGTTCGTAGGTTATCGAAAATTCCGGACTTTTTTTCGGATGAACCGACAATCATTGATACATCACGTATTGACTATCAAACTGATATTAATTGGTCTGCTATCGTAAGGTTGTTATGTTCTCATGGGCTAAAACCATTTGCTGCAAAAAGTGTTCATCCTAGTCATTGTGTTTCAGCTGTTCGTGCTGGTCTTTCTGTTATAGGAAATGATTCAGATACTAAGGACTTTATCAAAGATCAGAGTCGAAATGACAGTGAGGTGGGAGTTAATACGACGGTATTAGGTTCTACCAATGACCGTGATCTTGTTGTGGAGAGTTTATCTATAAATTATCCAGTTAGGTCAGGGCAGCAAATTTATCACAGGGGAGATATTGTTGTTTTGAATGTCGCTAGTTCAGGTTCTGAGCTTATTTCCGATGGTACTATTCACGTTTATGCACCCTTGCGAGGACGGGCTTTGGCTGGTGCATCTGGAAATGTTGCCGCTATGATATTTACAACATGTTTTGAAGCAGAACTAGTTGCTATTTCCGGTGTATATAGGAATTTTGAAAATGGTATTCCCCCCCAGATAATGTCAAAACCGGTAAAAGTTTCTTTGGTTCAAAAAAATCGTGACGGTCACGATATTTCAATTGACGTACTGACAAATTAACTGTTTTGAACAATTTTTGTGTTGAGGTGAAGGAGATATTGTGGCTCAGATTGTTGTTGTCACTTCAGGTAAGGGTGGTGTTGGTAAGACGACAACCAGTGCAAGTTTTGCTTCTGGTTTGGCACTGAAAGGTCATAAAACGGTAGTTATTGACTTTGATGTTGGATTGCGTAATCTAGACTTGCTGATGGGTTGTGAGCGTCGAGTTGTATACGACTTTGTTAATGTAATTAATAAGGAGGCTACCTTATCTCAAGCATTAATTAAAGATAAGTATTGCCCTGATCTCTATATACTTCCTGCTTCACAGACACGGGACAAAGACGCATTGACAGAGGACGGGGTTCAGCGGGTCTTGGAGGAGTTATCTTCGATGGGTTTCGGGTACATCGTGTGTGATTCTCCCGCTGGAATTGAGCATGGTGCCGTTATGGCGTTGCGATTTGCGGAGATTGCCATAATTGTTACCAATCCAGAAATTTCTTCTGTGCGTGATTCCGACAGAATTTTGGGGATTTTGCAGGCTAAATCCAAAGAAAGTAATGGTGAGCCAGTAAAAGAGTATTTGCTGGTTACTCGCTACAATGTTAAGCGAGCAGAGTCAGGAGAGATGTTGAGCTTTTCTGATGTTCAGGAGATTCTGAGAATTCCGCTTATCGGTGTAATTCCAGAGTCGGAAGTTGTTCTTCAAGCTTCGAATCAAGGCAAGCCCGTTATTCATATGGCGGAGCATGATAGCTCTCAGGCCTATCGTGATTTGGTTGATCGTTTTTTAGGAGAGGATCGTCCGCTAAGGTTTGTATCAGCCGAGAAACAGGGATTGTTGAAGAGAATATTCGGAGGGAGGTAGCTTTGTCTTTATTCGACTTTATATTTCACGGTCGCCAAAAATCAGCGGAGGTTGCGAAAGAGAGATTGCAGATCATTCTTGCTCATCAAAATGGGGGGAGCAATCATAATTTCTTGCCAGCGCTTCAAAAGGACCTAATTAATGTGATTTCTAAGTATGTTTCTGTTGGGGAGGAGGACATACGTGTTGCGTTGGAAAAGCAGGGTGACTACGAGGTTATAGAGGTCAATATTGTTATACCGGAAGAAGCTAAGCATGAGTTATGACAACTCGTATTCTTGGTCTTGATCCAGGTTCTCGTTTAACTGGCTTTGGTGTAATTGATTGCGCTTCTCCTTTTAAATTTAGTTATGTTGCTAGCGGAGTTGTCCGAACAACGCAGGGTGTTTTGGCTTTGCGACTGAAAGAGTTATTTGAAGGGGTAGGCACTGTTGTTGGTACTTTTTCTCCGGATATTGTTTGCATTGAGAAGGTTTTTGTTAATGTTAACCCGCAGTCTACGCTTTGTTTGGGTCAGGCAAGGGGTGTCGTGCTTTGTTCTGCAGCGATGTTTGATTTGCCAATTTCTGAATATACGGCTCTACAGATTAAGAAATCTGTAGTAGGTAACGGTCATGCCGATAAGAATCAAGTACAGTACATGGTGTCTTATCTCTTGGAATTGCAGAAAAAAGTTGGTTCCGATGCATCTGACGCTTTGGCGTGTGCTATTTGTGGTGCACAGCGTATCTTGTCGACAAGCGGTGGGGTTGGGAGATGATAGGTTATTTAAGAGGTGCTTTGGCAGAAAAAAGTCCTATCCATGTTGTTGTCGAGTGTTGTGGGATAGGTTATGACCTAGACGTTCCTATGTCTACGTTTTATCATTTACCTAATGTCGGTCAAGTAGTTCTATTGCGTACTCATTTGGCTATTCGCGATGATGCACACCTACTTTTTGGGTTTTTGACCGAGGATGAGAGAGTTTTTTTTCGCCAACTCTTGAAAACAAATGGTGTTGGCAGTCGTTTGGCATTGGCCGTTTTATCGGCAATGACCTTAGATCAGTTTTCAATAGCAGTTCTATCAAAAGATTTATCTCTTCTTAAGACAATTCCAGGGGTAGGATCTAGGCTAGCAGAACGATTGACGTTGGAGATGAAAGATTTTTGTTGTTCGCGCCGATCATCATTTGATCAAGTCAATAGTTCTACTTTGGCAAGATCAGTGGTTGATGATATTTCCCATGCTTTGGTGTCATTGGGATATTCAATGAAGGAGATAGCTGTTGTTATGCCGAAAGTTTCTGGTGAAGTAGATGTTTCTGATGGGATTAAATTAGCACTTAAGTATCTTTCTGCGCAGTGATGACATGATAGAAATTGATCGTATTGTTACTCCTAATAGAAATAGTGATTCAGATGGTTCGCTGGAGCGAGCACTGCGTCCTAGGACGTTGTCAGATTACGTTGGCCAATCTAGTATTTCTAAGCAATTATCCATTTTTATCCAGGCGTCCTTACAGAGACAAGAGCCCCTAGACCATGTATTGTTGTTTGGTCCCCCAGGGTTGGGTAAGACTACTTTAGCTGCGATTATTGCCTATGAGATGGGTGTTAATCTCCGTCAGACTTCTGGTCCTATCATAGAAAAAGCAGGGGATTTAGCAGCAATTCTGACTAACATAGAAAAAAATGATGTTGTTTTTATCGATGAAGTTCACCGCTTATCTCCTTCTGTCGAGGAAATTTTGTATCCGGCTCTTGAGGATTATCGTTTGGATATTTTAATCGGTGATGGTCCTAGTGCCCGTTCAGTTCGTTTGGATTTGGCTCCATTTACCTTGGTTGCAGCTACAACACGAGCTGGTATGCTAACTGATCCGTTGCGAGATCGTTTTGGCATAGTTTTCCGGTTAATGTTTTACTCTAGTGACGAATTGGCTTGTATAGTTAGGCGATCGGCACATTTATTGGGAGTTGAGTTGGATGACTCTGCTGCTTTTGAGATAGCACGCAGATCTCGTGGCACGCCTCGAATTGCAAATAGATTGCTAAGAAGAGTAAGGGACTTTGCTGAAGTAAAGGCCGATGGCCATGTTACGTATGATGTATCTTGTGCTGCTCTGAAGCTTATGCAGGTTAATGAATCGGGGCTAGATCGTAATGATTTGCGTTTTTTGAGGACAATTTGTGATCATTTTGATGGTGGTCCGGTTGGATTGGAGAGTGTTGCTGCGGCTGTAGGCGAGTCAGTGGATACGATAGAGGATGTTATTGAGCCGTTTCTAATTCAACAGGGATTTATGCAAAGAACTTCTCGTGGTCGAGTATTGCTTCCAAAGGCACTAACTTGCATAGAAAAATCTTCCGAGTTTTAAAGGGGGGGTAGGAAGAATGTCGATAATTGAAGTATTGAAGTCTGCTACCTGGATAACCAAATCTATTTTGTTTATTCTGCTTGTTCTTTCTGTTGCGTCTTGGGCTGTTATGTTCTCGGAATATGTAGTTTTGAGGCGGCTTTCTTCTCATGTTTTGGCTATAAATAATCTTGTTAAATCTTGTTCTTCTATACAACAAGTGAATAGCTATTTGAGACAACATGTTTTAATATCTGTTTTTGTTGACATAATTGAAAAGAGTGAATCGATTTGTCGAAAAGCTATTGCCAGTAAACGTTCTTTTTTGCCGTCAGAGATTATGGTTCCTGTTCACCGTTGTGCCGACGATGCTGTTTCTAGTTATGTCAATACTATTGGATCCCATATTAATTATTTAAGCATCATTGGGGCTATTTCTCCTTACATAGGTTTGTTAGGGACGATTTGGGGTATTGTAAGTGCCTTTCAGGGCTTTTCCGATCTATCCAGAGTGACTCTGTCACAAGTAGCCCCAGATATTTCGGAGGCGTTGGTTTCGACTGCCGCTAGCTTGCTTGTAGCCATTCCTGCTGTAGTTGCTCACAGCAGGATGAATCTTATGTTAGATGAGTTGGTACAGGCTATTTGTGATTTTAAGGAGTGCTTTTTGTTGCACCTCCACATGCATTTGATATCAGGAGAAGAAATTTGTTGGAAAGATCAAACAGAAGAGACATTATTGCGCCATTGAACATCATTCCTTTGATTGACATTATGTTGGTGTTGCTGGCTATATTTATGATAACAGCTCCTGTCATGAATGTTTCCGATATTCACTTGCCTATTGTATCTGCTGGTAACCAATCTTCTCCTAATCCTAATCAAGGGCTTTCCATCAAAATTAACTTGGATGGCATCCATTTTTTGGGATTGGCTGGAACGGCAGATAAAGTTCTAACCCCGTCTGAGCTTAGGGGAGAGTTGGCCTCATACAGCAACCGTGATTCTATGGAAATATCAATTTTGGCAGATGAGAAGGTGCCATACGGTCAAGTTATGGGCGTGTTTTCTGTTATTCGTTCTCTGGGGTTTGTTAATCTTAATCTCGTCGTTCAAGATGGCACTGGTGGTTTATAGGATTAGGTTGGATCATGCAGAAAAGATTTTTTGTTTGGTCACTTTTTGTGCATGGAATTTTTTTTCTGCTCGTGGTACTTAATTCATCGGAAAAAGGGCAACCCAATATCAGCGGTGCTTATTCTTCGCCTCACGAAGAGAAATTATTAGTGCGTGGATTTATGCCACCTGCGGTACCCCCTGGTGGGGGGGGATTCGTTAAAACCGACTATTCTCCTGGGGTAACATTAGGAGGCGGGTATCATGTCTCCCAAGTAAAATCAAGCAAGATACAAAAGTTACATCACAGCACAAAGAAAATAAAAAGGGTGTTGCCTAAAAAATTTGAAGGACCACAGTCTTTATCATCTAAGAAATCTTATAGTAAATCGTCGAAAAGAATTAACATAATTAAGAAACAAGTGGGAGAACTTTCTTCCGATAAAATTATGGCCAGTATGTTGGCAGAAAAAAACAGAATAAATAAAGACATAAGAAACAAATATATAAGATCCCAATTGGATAAGTCTGTTGCTCTGTTGGAATTTACTCGTGAAAGGATAAAGTACCTTGATGCGATTCGTAGCAAAATATACGCTGGAGTTCTTTCTTCTATTCCTTTTTCTCCAAAACTGGAAACCATTGTTAAGGTTTATCAGGACCGCAAAGGGAAAATAATTTCAGTTAGCGTAATTAAGAGCAGTGGCAATCATGATTATGATAAACAGGTTGTTTCTGCTACCTATCGAGGAAGTCCATTGCCTTCTCCTGTACGCGCTGATCTTTTTCGGGATACAATCGTGCTAAAATTCAGTCCTCAACGGAAATTTTGAACATGAGGAGTTCCGAATGAGGTGGTTTGGTATAGTGTGTGGGTTATTTCTTCTTGTTGTTCCTCTTTCTTGTTTTTCTCAGCGTGTTGATATAGATATCAGCGGTGGGTCTAAGAGTCGTGTCAATATTTTATTGCTTCCTTTTCGCGGTGTTAGTTCTTTGGCCAGGGATCCGCTGGACATAGTTGTTGATGATCTGAATGATAGCGGGTTCTTCCGTGTTGAAAGGATTAAGAACAAGTCGATAAATGATTCTGTTAATGCAGTTGTTGATGCTTCTGTGTGGAAATCTCGGGGATTTGATGCTGTTGTTAATGGGCGTGTAGTTGCTATTCATCCGGGGCATTATGAGCTTAACTTTGCGGTTTACGATGTCAACCAAACTCGATATTTAGTTAATAATAAACTAGCTCTATCTGATAACAAGTTGGATAAAGTGGCCCATCTCATATCTGATGAGATCTACAAGTCATTTTTGGGGGTAAATGGTTATTTTAATAGTAAGATTGCGTATATTACTAAGAAAAATGGTAATTACGAATTGCATACTGCTGATGTAAATGGAAAAAATGATAAAACGTGGGTTAGTCTGTCAGAGCCTTTACTATCTCCTAAGTGGTCTTATGGCGGTGATATGTTGGCGTTTGTATCTTTTGAGCGCAAAAAACCGGTAGTTAAAATTTTGCACCTTGCTGATGGTACTTTGTCAACATTGGCTAACTATGATGGAAGTAATTCGTCTCCGGCATGGTCGCCAGATGGAAGTCATGTTTTGGTCGTTCTGACGAAAAACGGAGTTTCCGATATCTATGCTTTAACAGCGTCAGGTACAGACTTGGTTCCGGTGATTCATTCTTCTAGCATTGACACGGAGCCTGTGTACTCTCATGATGGAAAGAGTGTTTTTTTTACTTCTGATAGAGGGGGATCGCCGCAGATTTATCGTTATACACTAAGCACGAAAAGGACTGAGCGGGTTACTTTTGTCGGTGGGTATAATGTTTCTCCTGCCGTTAGTTCGGACGGACGTTATCTGGCCTATGTTAGTCGCCAAGAAGGCAGGGGTTATGTTGTGATGTTGATGGATCTTTCCTCTGGTCAATTTTGGTCTTTGACTTTGGGGCCCAATGATGAATCGCCGAGTTTTTCTTCTAATGATCAGTTGATAATGTATGCTTCTAACGTGGGTGGCAAGGGGACAATACATATTGTTTCCCTGTTGGGTGAAGAGCGTTACGAGTATAAGTTTTTTGATAGTAAAGTTATTTCTCCGTCGTGGAGCAGTAGTTCCGTCGTGGAGCAGTAGTATAAATCGATAGGATGTATGCATGCGAAAAGTAGCAATATTGTCTTTGATGTTATTGTTGTCCGGATGTGTTGCCAGTAATTATGGCTCTCGTAGTTCACGGTTTTGTCAGGAGAACAGTGGGGCGTATGGTGCCAATGAAGAGGCTGCTGGTTATGCTCCTGTCCAAACGGTGTCGTTAGACTCTTTGGAAGAAGGGACTTCAGGTGAGCATTCTTCTGCTGATCAACATAAAGCTAATTCACTTCAGAAGAGTGTTTATTTTCCTTTTGATAGTTTTGAAATTTTGCCACAGTACCAAGGTGTTATATTGTCGAACGTGAATTATTTGAGGGCTAATCACCTAGAAAGCATTCGCATTGTTGGAAATACAGATGAGAGGGGGAGTAGAGAATATAATCTGGCTCTTGGGCAGAAGAGGGCGGGGATTGTCCGTCAGGCTTTTGTCTCTATGGGTATATCTCCCTCACGTGTGGAAGCGGTTAGTTTTGGTAAAGAAAAACCTAGGGCAAAGGGGCATGATGAGAAGGCTTGGTCTGAGAATCGCCGAAGTGATTTGCTCTACAAGAGTCTTGGAGAGTTTTGATGAGTTATAGGCTACTTCTGTTTTTAGTTTTTGTTTCTCTTGGTAGGTTGGCTTGGGCGGATTTTGGTGATTTGCCATACTCTAGTAAGATGGTAGAGTTGGAGGATATGGTCGAGCATCAAAAGGGAGAGATTGTCAGTTTGAGGTCACGATTAGATCAGGTCCAGCTAGATATTCTTAATAGCAGGCAAGAACAATTGGTGGAACATCAGAAGTTAGTTGGGCAGTTATCTGATTTGCAGCAGCAGATTATCAAGCTTAGTTCTGCTCATGTGGTTAATAGCGATAAGTGTGTTTCTGCTCCACATATTGTTTCTAAACCTGTTTCTAAAGTAGTGGTAGAACCGTATTCTAATCCTATCCCAAGCCAATCGGTTATTTCTGAAGGTAAATCTGCTGAGTCCTTGTTGGATTCTCGATCCTACGAAAAAGCACTTCAGAGCATGAGGTCTGGTCATTATAGGGGAGCATTGGTATCCTTTAAGGATATAAAATCGAAATTGTCGCCAAACTCTCCACACAATGCAGATTTGAACTATTGGATGGGAACTGCTTACTATCTGCTTGGGGAGTATAAGGATGCTATTGAGTTTTTTTCTAATGTTTATGAGAGATGGCCTGAAAGTGAGCGTGCCCCGGATGCGCTGTTTAATTTAGTTAACAGCTATTACCAGACCAACCAAAAGTCAGAGGCGAAAATAGCAGGTGAGAATTTGGTTAAAAATTATCCTCATTCTGCTGCAGCAAAGTCATTGTCTAAGCTTACTCTTTGAGGGGTATCATGTTTTTTCCCAAAAGATTCGCTTTAGCGTTTTTTCTATGTCTTGTGAGTGGAGTTTCGGGGGCGGTTTCCTTTCATAGTGATCCGTGGACTATTGATGTTAGCGGTTCTTTTAATATGTCGATTGTGCTTTCATCTTGTAATAAGGATACTGCTCTTATTGATGTGTTGAGGTGTCCTTCTCTGCCAGATAGCTCGGGTTACTATGGTTTGACAAATGATTTTTCTCCGTCATATATTTCCCTCAGGTTGCTGCGGCAGGGGCAGCCGTTGAATGTTGGTGGTGTTTTGACGGTGCGGCTTCCCGTTTTTAATGAGCTTGTTCGCAGAGGTGATTTTACGGTTTCCCGTGCTATACCGCAGGGTTTTATTTTTTGGGAAACGCCTTCTTCTGGTCGTTTTGAAGTTGGTCGGGGGTACCCGTTGTTGGGCCGTGACATAGCATTTTTCAGTGGAATACTGCCAGGAAATTTACATAAATTTGAGGCGTTTTCAAGTTACAGAACTCATTTGCCCCGTTCTTATGCCTTCGTTTCTTACCAAACTCCAGCAACAGATGGATTTTCAGCCGCTGTTTCATTGGGAGATGGGGTTGAGCTGCAAAGCTATATAGGCGATCGTTCTGTGGAGGCTCATTTGCCTAATCTATCTCTTCATTTTTCCTACGAGAGTAAGTTAGTTCATTTGTGGGTTAATTATTTTGTGCAACCTTTGTCTTATAGGCATAGTGGATCTTCTTTTGATCTTTCTGCCAATGAGGTTGGTGCTGTTTTGGGTCCAGCTCGGTTGTCGGGTGATGGATTTTCTTTGGTTATGAACTACCAAATTGGTAGGGCGGTTGGTTTGTTGTCTGATTTTTTTGGTCCTATCGGACTAGAATTGAAGGGATTTCCAAAGATTAGCTATTTATTTGAGGGTATTGGGTACACAATGGGGTTGACGCGATTTTTTGCTGGGTATTCCAGAACTAACCTGCTTAGCCGTAAGCGACTTAGTGATGGTTGGGGCGGGGCTGTGAGTCATCAAATTAATCCGAACTTTTTTCTTTTTGGGCGTGTTGGTGTTGCTAATTGGCCTGGGTTGGTTATTAATCAACAGCTTCGATTTGTAGGTATGGGTTTTGTTCTTATTTTTTAATTCATGTTGCTAAGAGCTTCTATTTTTGTTTTCCTGGTGCTAATTCTGGGGGGGTATGTCTGCCGAAAATTTTTTGAACCCTCGGCAAATACTCCTGAAAGTTCGACAGAGATTTTTTTCAGGGATATTAACATAGTTGGTATGGACGGTAAGCCAGTTACCTTGCGGGCAGAATTTGGACAGGTGATTTTTAGCAATTTTTGGGGGACTTGGTGCGACTCTTGTGAAAGAGAGACAGACTTAATTTTGGGTTTGTATAGGGATTATGTGCCCTTGGGCGTTAAGTTTGTCAGCGTTGCTATCGACTCGATTGGCGATGTTGTTGTTTTTAATAAGAAGAAGATGATAACCTACCCGGTTTATGTTTCTGATATTAGTGCAATACGTTTTTTGCTAAAATACGGCGATATGTCCGGTGTTCTACCGTTTACCCTGGTGATTCACAGTCGATTCAGACAAGCTTTTGTTGGTGAGTTAAAAGATAAGGTTATTCGAAAGTTTATAGATAATGAGCTTTGTCTGGTGAGGGCGGATGTTGGGTCGTGATTCTTTGTGTTTAAAAATTCGGGGGTGTGTTTTTTCCCATGGACCTTAAAAAATTGAAGAAACTTATAGATATGGTTGAGTCTTCAGCCATTGCAGAGCTTGAGATTACCGAGGGCGAAGAGAAGATAAGAATAGTTAAGATTCCTCCGCTGCAGAATCAGCTCGTGAGCATTCCTGCTAACCTGTCTTCTCGTGATTATGTTGTTTCTGCTAATCCTCCTGTGACAAGAGATTTGTCAAGCGCACCCGAACTTGATGTTGAGGTTGTGCAGGATTTTATTATTCGTTCTCCTATGGTAGGTACTTTTTATCGTTCTCCTGCACCTGGACAGCCACCTTTTGTCTCCGTCGGTGCTTCAGTTAAGGCCGGTGATGTGCTGTGTATTTTGGAGGCAATGAAATTGCTAAATGAAATTGAAGCTGAGTGTTCAGGCGTTATTAAGTCCATTTTTGTTGAAGATGGCGAACCTGTAGAGTTCAATCAACCGTTGTTTTCACTATGCTAAATTTTGCGAAGGCAGTTCATGTTTAGGAAAGTTTTGATTGCCAATCGCGGGGAAATTGCTCTTAGGATATTGAGAGCTTGTCATTCTCTGGGTATCAGGACAGTTGCTGTTTACTCGTTGGCGGATTCTGATGCTAATTATGTGAAAATGGCTGATGAGGCGGTATGTATAGGTCCTGTTTCCCCTGCTGAAAGTTATTTAAATATTCCTTCCATCATTAGTGCTGCAGAAGTAACAGATGCTGATGCTATTCATCCAGGATATGGATTTTTATCAGAGAATGCTGATTTTGCGGATAAAGTTGAAAAGAGTGGTTTTGTTTTTATTGGCCCCACTTCAGAAGTTATTTGTTTGATGGGAGATAAAGTTTCTGCTAAGAGAGCAATGACCGAAGCTGGTATAGTTTGTGTTCCTGGATATGATCAAGTTCTTCCAAATGATCGCAAAGAGGTAGAAGAAATAGCCAAAAAGATCGGTTATCCCATAATTGTTAAAGCTTCTGGTGGTGGTGGTGGAAGAGGAATGCGTGTTGTTGCTGAGGAGGGAGTTTTATGGACCTCTGTGTTGGCAACTAGAGAAGAGGCGGAGCGGGGTTTCAGAAACGGTGATTTGTACATTGAGCGCTTTCTAGATAACCCACGCCACATTGAATTTCAAGTTTTGGCAGATAAAGTTGGTAATGTTGTTCACCTTGGGGAGAGGGATTGTTCTCTGCAGCGAAGACACCAGAAGATATTGGAAGAATCACCTGCGTTATTTATCAGCGATGATTTTCGTAATCGCATGGGTGAGGTTTGTGTTAATGCTTGTCGTTCTATAGGGTATGTCGGTGCGGGTACATTCGAGTTTTTGTTGCATGGTGAAGATTGTTTTTTTATTGAAATGAATACGCGTATTCAAGTTGAACATCCAGTTACAGAAATGGTTACGGGTGTTGATCTAATTAGGGAACAAATTTTAATAGCGGCTGGACATGAGATTAGTTTTAATCAGTCGGATGTTGTTATTAGAGGTCATGCTATAGAATGCAGAATTAATGCAGAGGATCCGGTAACCTGGATGCCTTTTCCTGGTTTAATTAGTGTTTACAATGTTCCCGGTGGTCCAGGGGTTCGCTTAGATTCACATGTATATCATGGATATAAGGTCTCTCCGTACTACGATTCGTTGGTAGGAAAATTAATAGTCCATGGTTCTGATAGAGCACAAGCCATAGCTCGTATGAAAGTTGCTTTGAGTGAGCTTGTGATCGGTGAGATCAAAACAAATATACCACTTCACTTTGATTTGTTGAGTGATCCTGATTTTTGTAGAGGTGGTTTTGGCATCAGGTATCTGGATGATTTTGTGAAGAGATTGAAGATGTGAATATAAAGGTTGTGTTCAGGGAGAAAGTGAAAGAGCGTGAAGATAACCTATAATATCAGTGGCTTTTTATACGTTTATTGGGAAAACAACAATGAACGCGGCCGTTTGCAGCGATACAATTTTGCAGTGCCCAACTTGTTACAAGCGCTATCGGGTTGCCGATGGGCGTTTGCGTAAGTGTGGATATCGTGTTCGTTGTGGTGGTTGTCGAGAGGTCTTTGATGCCAGGTCGGTAAGACTAAATCCTGCTGTTTGTAGTCCTCAGCTTATAAAAGAAAATAAACGGGAGAATGAGTTCTCGCTTCCTTGGCCAGTTTGTCCAGGTGTAACAGTTTGTGGTGAAAATGTTGACGAATACACTAAGATTGAACGAGTTGCTTCGGTAGATGATTCTTCATGTTTGATTGGTGGCGTTACTCAATTGGGTGCGTTTACTTTGATGGATGATTCTTTAACCACTTTTGATTCAAGTAGTTTCTCTTCCGATAGTGGTGGTTGTGATCCTGGTAATGTACCGCTGGATGTTCGAGGGATTAAGCATGTGGTTTTGGGTGCTCATGAGGGTGGATTATCTGCCCAAGTTTCGTTTGACAAAGGTCTACGTACTTTCAGCGAAGCGTTTAGGTGCGAAGGAAAAAAGGCTCGTATTAATGTTGCCAAGGGAGTTTTATCTAGATTTTTTATTGTTACTATTGTTTTTGCTGCCTTAGCTGTATTTTACGAACGCGATGAATTTGTAGGGTTTTTCCCCGGTAGCTATAATTTTTTGCAGAGGGTGTCTGCCTTTTTTGGTAAAACTGTGGTTTGGCCACATAGTAACTGGCAAATTAGTTTGCGTGCCGTGGAGATGCGGCTTGATCAGCAGGATGCCGAGAAGTTGGTACTTACCGGTGTCTTGAGTAATAGAAGTTATCAAAACTTATCTTTTCCCTCTTTAGAGATAACATTTTTAGACTCTGACGGTGTTGTTCTTCGTAAAGAAGTATTACCCCCCTCCAGTTATATAGGAGATGGTAGAGTGAATTTGGGATTTGCTGCTAGATCTCAAATAAGATTTTCGTCTGTTATCAAGAATAATAACTTAATAAAGGTTGATGGATTTCAGGTATCTTTGAAGTAAATTCGGTGTTTAAAAAATGCATTATTCTAGAGTTTTTGTGGTAGGGGACATTCATGGGTGTTATCGTAGCTTTATGGCACTGCTTGAGAAGGTTGGGTTTAGTCCTGGAGTGGATAGGTTATGGTGTGTTGGTGATATAGTTAATCGTGGTCCGGATTCCCTCAGCGTGCTCAGAACTCTTATGGGTTGGGGGGATAGTGTAGTTACTGTTCTAGGTAATCATGACTTGTATGCTTTGGCGCTAATTTCTGGGGTGACTCAAAAGTATAGGCATACGCTTTCCGATATCATTTCTTCATGCTATAAGAGCGACTGTATAGATTGGTTACGTACGCGTCCAATCGTATTTATGGATGAAAATTTCTTTTTGGTTCATGCGGGTATTTGTCCGATATGGACGGCACAGGATGCCCATTCTTATGCGCAAGAGGTTTCTGAGAGGCTGGCCGGGCCTCGCTTCACAAAATTTCTAAATGATTTTTATGAAATGGGTCACACATGCGTTGAATGGTCAGAAGGAATGACCGAAGAGTATAGAGCTATGTTTTGCTTAAATACATTTCTTAGAATCCGTTTTCTTTCCCTTTCAAATACTAAGCTTATTTTTTCACACGACAACAACCCGCTCACTCCTCCTGACGGAGGTCATGCATGGTTCAAGGGGCTTTCCTCATCTAAGATGGGAAGCAGGAAAATAATATTCGGACACTGGTCTAGCCTTGGATGGGCCCGAGGAGAAAACCACATATGCATTGATACGGGATGCGTATGGGGAAATCAACTAACCATTGTCGAATTACCAAGCATGACCAAGTCAACACAACCCTGCATAGATCAGTTTCTACTTCCATTGCCATAGTAATGATCATCAAAGTCTTCATCGTCGTCGTCATAGTGGTGTCGTCTATGCCTTTCGCCTCGCTGGTCTACTACACGTTTGATCCTAGTGCTTCCGTCCCTAAATACAGACACCTTCACCCTGTCACCTGGTATGAACGCGTTAGTAAACCGTTGAATAATAACGACTCTATCTCCATCTTCTTTCAATACAACCAGACGCGTAGCACGCTTTCCTTTGCTGTTTTCAGAAAAGTCGCTGTCGCGAACATTGTTTTGAACTGCTGCTCCACCGATAGCCGCTCCCGCACCAGCCCCAACAATAGTACCAACGCCACTGCCGTTACTCATGCCTGCCCCAGCTAACCCGCCAACAATGGCTCCCAGCAGGGCTCCTTTTTCGGCAGTGTTGCCTGATCCCAGTCCACTTTCAGAATAGTAAACCGTACTAACCCGCTTGATTTGACCATAAAAACTTCTTTGCTGGTAACTGCCAGCATCATCTGCTACGCTGTCCCAGAAAGCTTCGCTGCAGGCACTCATCAACAGGACACAAGTGACAAGGGTGACACTAGAGATCAATTTCTTGCAATTAAACGCCATATCACGGATACTCCTCGATAAAAATGGAAACGACTACAACAATGCCGGTGGCGACATTGTATCCTACTTCCTCTTCGGTGAAGATACAACCCTAATACATCTCCTACCTCATGCGCACAAATAGGTTGACGCGGTCTATAAATAAGTGCTTGAAGGCCATCAAAGCGTGTAGAGAGAAAACTACGAAGAACGAATATGCGGCTATCATGTGAAAATTCTGGGCTACGGTGGCTATATCTCTATTTGCAGAAACAATCCTCGGGAGTGCTGTTCCAAAAAAAAGAACGCTGTGGCCATTGGCATTGCTAACGGTATACCCTGACAGAGGAATTGCGAACAAGCAAAAGTACATTAAGGCGTACCCAGCACGAGATAACCGCAACTCTAACTTCGTAATTTTCGCTGGAGCTATTTCGTAGGATATTCTCACAAGTAATCTTATTGTTGCCAAAACGAAAATAGAAACGCCCATGGTCTTATGAACCAAGAAGATGTTTCCTATCCAAGATGAACCCTGAGCCACAATCCTAGCACCAAGGAAACCCAAAGAGCCAGTGCATACGACAAGAAGAGCTACTAGCCAATGTAGCACAACCGATAAAGGGTGATATCTTTCACGAACCATGATTAATTGTTCCCACTCTGATGTGTTAACCTCACTTACTTTCTCTTTCGTTAACCGATTTTTCTACCCTGTCGAGCTTTTCCTCAAGAAGGCAAATCCTCTTTTCTATATCGTCCAGAAAGTTACGTTGAGCACGAAAGGTGTCGTAGCTCATGAACCCTAAGGAAGTCAATTTAGACGCGACCAAGGTATCCACTTTTTTTTTCACGAATCTACCAAAATCCTTGGGACAGGATCCCGACAATGCTTTCGCGATCTTTTCTTTGTCTATCATAAAATAAACTAATCTGCTTTCCGGGACCGCCAAGCCCCAACTTCCACCATACCCATGGCGCTATTCTACACCGCCGATCATGTTTTGTGAAGGGAGAGAGGTGTAAGTTTAAGGCGTATGCTAGTATGAAGAGGAGTATTATCAATTCTTTCAAATAACTGGAATTTGTTTGTATGTCTGTTCAATGTGGCATTGTAGGTCTTCCTAACGTTGGTAAATCGACTATTTTTTCCTGTTTGACCAAGCTTATTGTTGCGGCAGAGAATTATCCGTTTTGTACCATCGATCCCAATGTTTCCTCTGTTGCTGTTCCTGATGATCGTCTTCTTCGTTTGGCTGATATTGCTAAATCTGCTGCGATAGTGCCCTCATTTTGTGATTTTGTAGACATTGCCGGTCTTGTTGCCGGTGCTTCTAAGGGTGAGGGCTTGGGGAACAAGTTTTTGTCTCATGTTCGTGAAGCAGATGCCTTAATTCATGTTGTTCGTTGTTTCTCTGATGAAAATATTGTTCACGTAAATGGGGTTGTCGACCCGGTTGCAGATGTTCAAATTATTCAACTTGAGTTAGTGCTGTCAGATATTGATGTTCTGGAAAGGTATTTGGCTAAACAGGCTAAAACCTTGAAAATTTCTCGCCAAAAAGATGCACTTGAGCGACTTGAGCTAGTGGAATTCATTTTGGGCCAAATGAATGCAGATGCTGTGTTGGTAAGAAATATGAATTTGGATGAAGATCAATTTGAAATTATTCGTTCGTTGAATTTGCTAACTGATAAACCATTTTTATATTGTGCTAATGTTGATGAACCAGATCAATCGAAAAATGAGCATCTTGCCAAGATGTCTTCGTTAGCTGAGGCGGAGGGAGTAGAGCTTCTTGCTTTGAATGCAGCGTCTGAGAAAGAGTTGATAGGTTTCTCAGATGATGAGCGCCAAGAGTTTTTATCTTACATGGGGTTTGCAGATTCCGGATTGAATCGGCTGGTTAAGTCGGCATATAGATTGCTGGGTAGACACTCTTTCTTCACCGTTGGTCCAAAAGAGACTCATTCCTGGACCATACCTACTGGTACAAAGGCACAGAGCGCCGCCGGAGCAATCCACTCAGACATAGAAAAGGGATTTATCCGTGCAGAGACGATATCATATGAAGACTTCATATCGTGTAATGGATTTAACGGGGCTAAGGAGTCAGGAAAGATGAGGTTGGAGGGTAAAGAATATGTTGTTAATGACGGTGATATAATTCACTTTCGTTTCAATGTATGAGATAAATTTGAAGGCTTACCATACTAAAAATCAAAAATAATGAAAGGATTTATGTGTTCCAAGTTCCTTTGTGGTTGAGGACAGGCGGGTGTCGTTGCAATCCTTGTCGTGTTTTATTATTTATATTGATGATTTTTTCCCCTAGTGTTATGGCAGCTGGTGACAGCAAGAATATTTTGTCATTTATGACTATGGCTTTACTTTTGCTAATTACACAACTGCTGGCCTCCTTCGTAGGGAAATTTAGGCTGCCATCGGTTTCTGCTGAGATGTTTGTAGGTATATGTTTAGGAAACTTCTCTTTGTTGGGGATTAATTTACCGGATGCAATACAAAATTTTGGCAAGGATCCGATGGTTTTGTTTTTGTCTGACATCGGATTGGTTATGTTGTTGTTCGAAATAGGATTGCACTTTGATCCTAAGACTTTGAAAAGTAGTGGGGTTGATTCTTTCGTGGTGGCTTTTTTGGGAGCTATGTTTGCTGTTGTGCTTAGCGTTGCTTTTATCGGGCCGGTATTTTTACCAAAGGAAGGTTTAGAGTCTTGGTTATTTATAGGGGCAGCTCTTGCGGCAACGTCCATTGCAGTGATGTCGCGTATATTTAGCGATTTTGGCTTGGTTCATACTATTGAGTCGCGTATTATCCTGGGAGCGGCTTTGTTTGATGATATTTTTGGTTTTGCTTTGTTGGGTGCTTTAGCTGAACTTGTTGATGGTGGCGAGGTTTCTTATATGGGGATACTCTCTTCTTTAGGGTCTGCGTTTGCTTTCCTAGGCGCTTGTTTTTTAATAGGAAGACCAATTGTGAAAGTTATTGTTAATTTGATAGCAAAAAAAGTTGATAATAGCCATGCTATGGCTCTTGTGATATTGATTTCCTTGGCTTTTGTCGGGTCTTATTTTGCTAGTTATTTTGGTTTGGCCCCAATTGTTGGAGCTTTTGCTGCCGGTTTAATGTTAGGGGAGGATAATTTGCTGGTTTTTTCTGATGAGAAGGCTGTGCAGATGATTAATGATTATTTGAAGGTAATTAAGTCAGAGTCTGACTCTTTGTCTTTTAAGTATCTTGAAGATCGTCTAGTGTCTGCAAGGAAAGAACAATTTCTATCTTTGATTTTTCCACTAAAGAAGATTTTTTTGCCGTTGTTTTTTATTGTTGTCGGTACAGAGCTTAATGTTGGAATATTTTTTGAAAAACGCAATGTTTTTCTTGTTTTGGTTATCCTTGCTTTAGCAATAGTGAGCAAGCTTTTGTCGGCTATTTTTCTGCGATGTGCTGATCGCTGGATTGTAGGGTGGGGCATGGTACCCAGAGGTGAGGTGGGGCTCATATTTTTGGCGGCTGGACGTGCCTATGGTGTAATAGTTGATCCGTATTTCTCTATTCTTGTGGCGGTTGTTATTGTGACTACCATTGTTAGTCCGTGGGTGTTGAGTTTATTGTTGCATAAGCGTGAATTAGTATAATTAGTCGATTAAGGCGGACTTTATATTATGGTAGATTATGGTAAATGACGGCGGTGAAGTGTTTTTTCGTGCTGGTGTAGGTGCTGTTATAACGAATTTATCCTTTGATAGGGTGTTATTGTTTAGACGTGGTGATTACGTCAATACGTGGCAGTGTCCCCAGGGGGGTGTTAATCAGAATGAATCAACTGATGAAGCCGTTTTTAGGGAGGTGTTTGAAGAAACCGGGATAAAGAAGGAAGAGTTAGAGGTTGTGGCGGTTTGTCCGGTATGGCTGGGGTATGAGTTACCTAGTGGAAAGAGTGAGGAACACCTTAGTGTTGGGCAGGTGCATAGGTGGTACGTTCTTAAATTGCTTACTTCTTATGATGTTTTCCGCGATGCTGCGGCCAAGGAGTTTATCGATTCTTCTTGGCGTAGTTTTGATGACTGGAATTTAGACAGCGTTCCTAGTTTTAAAAAGGAAGTGGTAATTTTTTTGATGAATTGGTTTTTTGATGTGGCTTTGGCTGAGGAAAGATTATTATCCGGTGTCTGACTTTTGAGTTGTTTTTTTTCATATACTTTGTTTTTTTCAGGAATGATAATTTGACAAACGTTGTTTTTCTCTGAAGAATAGCTTCTCTTTGAGGAGGGGTGCCCGAGTGGCTAAAGGGGGCAGACTGTAAATCTGTTGGCTTACGCCTACGTTGGTTCGAATCCATCCCCCTCCACCATGTTTGTGCGGGTGTAGCTTAATGGTAGAGCAGAAGCCTTCCAAGCTTATGACGAGGGTTCGATTCCCTTCACCCGCTCCAATGATTTTGAGTGCAGATTTAGCCCATGTAGCTCAGTGGTAGAGCACTCCCTTGGTAAGGGAGAGGTCGTCAGTTCAACTCTGATCGTGGGCATTTGCTTGTTTTTGGTTAATTTGTAGTTTGATTTGCATAGGTTATCAGGGGTTTGTAGTTGCAAGAGGTTGTTTAACACGGGGGGGTATATGGCTAAGGCTAAGTTTGAGCGTACGAAGCCGCATGTTAATGTAGGGACGATAGGGCACGTTGATCATGGGAAGACAACGTTGACGGCGGCGTTGACGACGATATTGAGCAAGGCGTACGGAGGAGAGGTAAAAGGGTACGACCAGATCGATAATGCTCCTGAAGAAAGAGCTAGAGGGATAACGATAAATACGTCGCACGTTGAGTATTCTACGTCAGCGAGGCATTATGCGCATGTAGATTGTCCTGGGCACGCTGACTACGTGAAGAACATGATAACCGGAGCGGCCCAGATGGATGGAGCGATACTGGTGGTGTCTGCAGCGGATGGTCCGATGCCGCAGACGAGGGAGCATATATTATTGGCAAGGCAAGTTGGAGTACCGAGCATAGTAGTATTTTTGAACAAATGCGACATGGTTGATGATCCGGAGTTACTAGAGTTAGTTGAGATGGAAGTCAGGGAGTTATTATCTAAGTATGATTTTCCTGGGGAAGAGATACCGTTAGTGAAAGGTTCTGCGGTAAAAGCGTTAGAAGGGGATCAAAGCGAGATAGGAGAGAAGGCGGTAATGGCGTTAGCGGAGGCGCTGGATAGTTATATACCGACACCGACGAGGGCGGTGGATCAGCCGTTTTTGATGCCGATAGAAGATGTATTTTCTATTTCTGGGCGAGGCACAGTGGTAACCGGTCGAGTAGAGCGGGGCATATTGAAGGTAAATGAAGAGATAGAGATAGTGGGGCTGAGAGAGACGCAGAAGACTATATGTACGGGAGTGGAGATGTTTCGCAAGTTACTGGACGAGGGTCGTGCCGGTGACAATGTGGGGATATTGTTGAGGGGAGCGAAGAGGGAAGATGTAGAGAGAGGGCAGGTTTTGGCGAAGCCGGGTTCAATAACTCCTCACACGGTATTTGAGGCGGAGGTGTATGTATTGTCGAAGGAAGAAGGGGGTCGGCATACACCATTTTTTAATGGATATAGACCGCAGTTTTACTTTAGGACAACAGATGTAACCGGATCGATCAAGTTTGAAGGAGAGATGGTAATTCCCGGGGACAATGTGACAATGCATGTTGAGTTGATAGCACCGATTGCGATGGAAGAGGGCTTACATTTTGCTGTACGAGAAGGTGGCAAAACTGTTGGTGCTGGTGTTGTTACAAAAGTTATTAAGTAAATTCGGTTTATGTTTCTAAGGCCAATAGCTCAATTGGTAGAGCGCCGGTCTCCAAAACCGAAGGTTGGGGGTTCGATTCCCTCTTGGCCTGTTTAGATGTTGCGATGACATGATAGAGAAGATTAGAGTAGTACTGTTTTTTCTTGTTTTTTCTGCTGGTATTTTATTTTTTAGCTTCTTTCCTACCCAAACTGTTATTACGAAAGTTGGTGTAGGTGTGGCTTCTGTTATTGTTTGTGGTCTGTTGTTCTATTATTCTAAGCTGGGCCAGAGGTTGGTTGTTTTTTCTAGAGAGTCTGTTCGTGAGGCTTCTAAAGTATTTTGGCCTACTCGTAAGGAGACGATGCAACTAGTGCTGGTGGTGTTTGTTTTCACCGTGGTGGTTGCGTTGTACATTTTTTTTGTTGATAAATTTCTTGAGTGGTTTCTTTACGATTTGATTCTGGGGTGGAGATAATGTCGAAGCGTTGGTACGTGGTTCATGTTCACTCTGGTTTCGAGAAAGCTGTTCGTCGTTCCCTTGAGGAAAGGATTGAGCGTTCTGATCTTCAGGATTCATTTGGCCAAATTCTCGTTCCGGTTGAAGAGGTTGTTGAGATGAGGGGTGGGCACAGGAGGATATCTGAGCGTCGATTTTTTCCTGGGTATGTTTTGATTGAAATGGATTTCAACGAAGATACCTGGCATTTGGTGCGTAGTACTGCTAAAGTAAGCGGCTTCATCGGAGGGACTTCTAGTAGACCTACTCCTATTTCTGAAAAAGAGGTCGAAAAAATAATGAAATTGGTGCAAGATGGCTCTGAAAAACCGAAACCTAAAGTTCTGTTCGAGATAGGTGAGGTTCTTCGAATTAAAGAGGGTCCTTTCGCTGATTTTCATGGTGTTCTCGAAGACGTTAATTATGATAAGAGTCGTTTGCGGGTTTCGGTAACTATTTTTGGTAGGGCTACTCCTGTGGAGTTGGAGTTTGATCAGGTTGAGAAAGTTTGAATTTTTGGTTGGCTTAGGGCCTGTTTTGGGTTCTTTTGTTGTCGCTTAATTTTTAAGGTTGGCTTGGAGTGTTTGTAGATGGCTAAGAAAGTTTTGGGGTTAATTAAGTTGCAGATTCCGGCAGGTAAGGCCAATCCGTCTCCTCCGTTGGGTCCTGCTTTGGGGCAGCGCGGGCTTAACATTATGGAGTTTTGTAAGGCTTTTAATGCTGCTACACAGTCCTTTGATCAGGGCGTGCCTATACCAGTTGTTATTACTGCCTATGTAGATAAGAGTTTCACTTTTATAATGAAGGCACCTCCTGCTACGTTTCTGATAAAAAAAGAGGCTGGAATTACTAAGGGATCTGCTCGTCCTCACGTTGATAAAGTTGGTGTTTTGACATTTGAGCAGTGTAAGAAGATAGCCGCTTTGAAAATGTCTGATCTCACGGCGGCTAGTATAGACGCAGCTGCGTTGACTATTGCTGGTTCTGCAAGAAGCATGGGTGTTAAGGTGGAAGGAATCTAGGTTATGGCAAAGCTTAGTAAGCGATTATCGGCTAACAAGGTGATGGTGGATCGTGATAAACAGTACAATCTTGACGATGCACTTTTGTTGCTTAAGAAGATAGCTACGGCGCGCTTTGATGAGTCTGTTGACGTTGCTGTTTGCTTGGGTGTGGATCCGCGTAAGTCCGATCAGGTTGTTCGCGGGTCGGTGGTACTGCCTTCAGGTACTGGTAAGGCTGTTCGTGTTGCCGTTTTCGCTCAAGGGGAAAAAGCTGAAGCTGCTAGAGCTGCTGGTGCTGATATTGTTGGTTTTGAAGATCTTGCGGAGACTATTAAGGGCGGGACAATTGATTTTGATGTTCTGATAGCCTCTCCTGATTCTATGCGTGTAGTTGGTCAGTTGGGCCAGATTTTGGGTCCTAGGGGTTTGATGCCAAATCCTAAAGTAGGTACTGTTGCAACTGACGTTGTTCTTGCTGTTAAGAATGTCAAGTCTGGGCAGGTTCAGTACAGAACTGATAAAACAGGGATAGTCCACTGTGCTTTAGGTAAGGCTTCTTTTTCTGTGGAGAGTTTAAAAGAGAATTTTATTTCTCTCATGTCTGCTTTGAATAAAGCTAGGCCTGCTTCTGCTAAGGGTGTTTATTTTAAAAGGGTGTTTATGTCTAGCACCATGAGTTGTTCTGTTCGCTTGGAGGTTACTTCTATTCCTCTTAGTAGATAGGTTGGATTGAATACTGGTTTATCGAAGACCGGTGGGGCTTTTGGGGCTTAAAAATTAAACCCGCCGCAGATAGTAATGGAAGGCTTTATTTCTCCTTGCTTCTGATTCGTTTATGCCAATTTAAGGAGGAGTGATGGGTTTAAGCCTTAAGGATAAGGAACTGGTTGTTTCTCAGTTGTCTGAGCGCCTTGCTGGTGCGCAGGCTGTTATTTTTGCTGAGTATCTTGGTACTAGTGCGACTGCTGCTGCTGCTCTTCGAAGAAGTGCAAGAGAGAGTGGGGTATACCTAAAAGTTTTGAGGAATACATTGGTGCGGCGTGCTATTAAGGGTACGTCGTTTGAGGTTTTGTCGGATAGAATTTTTGGTCCGCTTGTGTATGCCATTGGTGATGATCCCGTGTCTGTTGCTAAGGTTTTGTACGATTTTTCTAATGTCTCGCAGCAGACTTTTGTTGTTAAGGGTGGAGCTGTTTCTGGTCGGTATATTGATTGTGATGCTGTGAAAGTTTTGGCTACTCTGCCTTCGCGCGAAGAGTTGTTGTCAAGGCTCATGGGTACCATGCAGGCTCCAATATCCCAGTTTGCTCGCGTTATGAACGAGATTCCTACTAAGTTCGTACGTGCTTTGGCTGCTATCAGGGATCTGAAGGAATCTTCCCTCATTTAATACTTTATAGGTTGTTTATTGTCGTTGTGCTGAGGAGTTATTTATGGCTATGTCTAAGAAGGACGTTTTGGAAGCAATTTCTGATATGACGGTACTAGAGTTATCGGAGCTCATAAAGGATATGGAGGAAAAATTTGGAGTGTCAGCAGCAGCAGCGCCGGTTGTTGTTGCTGCCGCTGGATCTGATGCTAAAGAAGAAGCGGAAGAAAAAACAGAATTTGATGTTATCTTATCTGCGATTGGTGACAATAAAATTGGTGTAATCAAAGTGATTCGTGAGATTACCGGATTACCTCTGAAAGAAGCTAAAGAGCTTGTGGAATCGGCTCCTAAACCAATTAAGGAAGGCATTTCCAAATCCGATGCTGAGGCTATGAAGAAAAAAGTGGAAGAATCTGGTGCTACAGTTACTTTGAAGTAGTTTTTAGCGCTGTTTGGTCGGACAGATGCATACTCTCTGTTGTCAGCTAAGACTGGTAGTGGCCAGTAGCCAAGCCTATTGTAGTTTCTCGTTTTGCCAGTGAGGGGGTTTTGATGTCGTACGGCTACGCAGAGAAAAAAAGGATAAGAAAGAACTTTGCCAAAAGGGGTACAGTTCTCGAGATTCCTTATTTATTGGCTACTCAGCTTCGCTCCTATAGGGATTTTCTGCAGGCAGATGTTCCTCCTCAGGATAGGGTTTCTCGCGGTTTGCAGGCTGCCTTTGAGGCTGTTTTCCCTATTTCTGGGTACTCTGGGTTTGCTCGTTTGGAGTTCATTTCTTATTCCTTGGGCGATCCAAGCTTTGATGTGTTGGAGTGTCAGCAGCGTGGATTGACTTACTCGGCCTCTCTTCGTGCCAAAGTTCGTCTGGTTTTGTTCGATAAAGAATCAAATCAAGATAAGGTTAGAGAAGTGAAGGAGCAGGAGGTGTATATGGGAGAGATTCCTCTCATTACGCGTCATGGTTCTTTCATTGTGAATGGTACAGAACGGGTTGTTGTCTCGCAGTTACACCGTTCGCCGGGTGTTTTTTTCGAGCATGATAAAGGGAAAACACATAGTTCTGGTAAGCTTCTCTTTTTTGGCAGAATCATTCCTTATCGTGGTTCTTGGTTGGATTTTGAGTTTGACTCCAAGGACTATTTGTATTTTCGTGTTGATCGTCGACGCAAGCTTCCAGTCACTATTCTCTTGAAGGCAATGGGTTTCTCAAAGGAAGCTATATTGTCAATGTTCTACTCTTTCGATACCTTTCGTATTGATGCTGGTCAGTATTTTCTTTGTTTGCAACCGCATCAATTGAAGGGTGAGATTGCTCGCTTTGATATTCATGATTCTACTGGTTCTCTGATTGTTGCTAAAGATAAGCGTATTAATGCGAAACATGTAAAGGAAATGGAACAAGCCAAACTAACTGAGGTTCCTGTTCCTCTTGAATATATTTTTGGCAAGATTTTGGCCAAAGATTACGTGGATGATAAAACTGGTGAGATAATTGCTCGTGCTAATGACGAGATTAATGAGGATATATTAAAAGCTCTTTTTGATGCGGGTCTTAATGAATTTGATGTTATCTATGTAAATGATTTGGATAATGGTAGCTATATTTCGCAGACGTTGCGTATCGATGAGACGGTAGACGAGTGGACTGCTAAGGTGGCCATTTACCGTATGATGCGTCCTGGAGAACCTCCTACAGAGGATGCTGTCGAGTCGCTGTTTCGAGCTTTGTTTTATTCTGCTGATAGGTATGATTTATCTTTGGTTGGGAGGATGAAGTTTAATAGCAGAGCCTATCCATCTAATGTTGATGTTAGGACCTCGACTTGGTTAAAAGCTTTTTATGATAAGGTCGCTGAGGCTGGTTTGCCTTCTTCTATGACCCTGACTGATAATGATATTGTCTCTGTGATTGGTATTTTGGTTGAGCTTCGTAACGGTAGAGGAATTGTTGACGATATTGACCATTTGGGAAATCGTAGGGTGCGTTGTGTTGGTGAATTGGCTGAGAATCAGTTTCGTGCAGGTCTTGTTCGAGTGGAGCGAGCAGTTAAGGAACGTTTGAGTCATGCTGAATCCGAGAATTTAATGCCCCATGATTTGATTAATGCAAAACCCATAGCTGCGGCGATTAAGGAGTTTTTTGGCTCTTCTCAATTATCTCAGTTTATGGATCAAACTAATCCTTTGTCGGAAATTACTCATAAGCGAAGGGTGTCTGCGCTAGGACCTGGAGGTTTGGTTAGAGAGAGGGCTGGATTTGAAGTTAGGGATGTTCATCCTACCCATTACGGACGGGTTTGTCCTATTGAAACTCCGGAAGGGCCGAACATTGGTTTGATTAATTCCATGGCCCTTTTTGTTCGAACCAATGATTATGGGTTTTTGGAAACGCCTTATCGTAGGGTCGATAATAGTCGCGTAACTGACCAAATAGATTACTTGTCTGCCATTGAGGAAGCTGGGTATGTTATTGCGCAGGCTAATGCTGCTCTAGATGAGAATGGTTGTTTGACGAGTGATCTTGTTTCTTGTCGTTATCTTGGAGAGTGTAGCTTGATGTCTCCAGATATCGTACAGTATATGGATGTTTCCCCGTCGCAGATTGTCTCTGTTGCTGCTTCTTTGATTCCTTTTTTGGAGCATGATGATGCTAACAGAGCTTTGATGGGGTCAAACATGCAGCGGCAGGCGGTTCCTTGTCTGCGACCTGAGAAACCGCTTGTTGGGACTGGAATTGAACGCACAGTAGCGGTCGATTCTGGAACAACAGTTCAATCTTTGAGGGGTGGAGTTGTAGATTTTGTTGATGCTAACAGAGTAGTTGTTCGTGTCAACGATGATGAGGCAGCTTCTGGTGAGGTTGGAGTAGACATCTACAATTTGATAAAGTGTACTCGTTCTAATCAAAACACAAACATAAGTCAGCGTTCCATTGTTAAGAAGGGTGATGTTGTTAGAAGGGGCGATGTAATTGCTGATGGAGCGTGTACGGACAAGGGTGAGTTAGCCTTGGGTCAGAACATGTTGGTTGCGTTCATGCCTTGGAATGGCTACAACTTCGAAGACTCTATTCTTATATCAGAGAGGGTTGTTGCTGATAACCGATTTACTTCCATACATATCGAAGAGTTGTCTGTGGTAGCGCGAGACACAAAATTAGGGCCGGAAGAAATTACTAGAGACATATATAATTTGGCAGAGTTTCAGCTGAGTCGTTTAGATGAGTCTGGTATTGTTTACATAGGTGCTGAGGTTGAGGCTGGTGATGTTTTGGTTGGAAAAATTACACCAAAAGGAGAGATTCAGCTGACACCAGAAGAAAAATTGTTGCGGGCCATTTTTGGTGAGAAGGCTTCGGATGTTAAGGATACTTCCTTGAGGGTTCCGTCAGGAATTTCAGGCACTGTGATAGATGTTCAGATATTTACTAGAGAGGGTGTTGATAGGGATTGTCGTGCCCAGCAAATTATTGATGACAATCTTAGAAAATACCGAGCTAATTTAGCTGATCAGATGAGAATTGTTGAGAATGACGCTTTTGATCGAGTCTCTCGTCTCTTGGTGGGGCAGGTTGTTCGCTTGGCTCCTCAATTAAAAGAAGGTCAGGTAATTACTGAAGATTATTTACTGATGTTGCCGCGTCATAATTGGTTCGATATTTGTTTAGAAGATGAAGGCAGTGCTTCTAGTCTGGAATTTTTGCGGCAATTGTTGGAGCAGAAGAGGCGAGAGTTTGATTTGATGTTTGAAGAGAAGCGCAAGAAGATGACTCAAGGTGATGAATTGTCTCCTGGGGTTCAAAAGATGGTCAAAGTCTATATTGCTATAAAGAGACGCCTGCAATCAGGTGATAAAATGGCGGGTCGTCATGGGAATAAGGGGGTTGTTTCTCGTATCGTTCCCGTGGAGGATATGCCTCATCTTGCTGATGGAACCCCGGTTGATATGGTGTTGAATCCCTTAGGTGTTCCGTCTAGGATGAATATAGGTCAGGTTTTGGAGACTCATCTCGGTTGGGCAGCAAAAGGGTTGGGTTCTCGGATAGCAGAGATATTGGATAAGGTACAGGAGGATAAAAATAAGATTTCATTTTTGAGAGATTATTTGTCCAATATTTATAATAGAAGTGGGCGTAAAGAATCCTTAGACTTTCTTTCAGACGAAGAAATTATAGAATTAGCTACTAATTTGAAGGAAGGTGTTCCTTTTGCAACGGCGGTGTTTGATGGTGCTACTGAGGATGAAATTCGATCAATGTTGGAGTTGGCATATCCTGATTATTTAGGTGAGGTGATGGGATTTACTCCATCTAAAACTCAAGTTGCCCTCTATGATGGTCGAACCGGTGAGAAGTTTATTCGCCCTGTTACAGTTGGGTACATGTATATACTCAAACTGCATCATTTGGTTGATGATAAAATGCATGCTCGTTCCACTGGGCCTTATTCTCTTGTTACTCAGCAACCATTGGGTGGTAAAGCCCAATTTGGTGGTCAAAGATTAGGTGAGATGGAGGTTTGGGCGTTGGAGGCTTACGGTGCCGCTTATACATTACAGGAGATGTTGACTGTTAAGTCAGATGATGTTTCTGGTCGTACGAAGGTGTATGAGAATATTGTTAAGGGTGATCATAAGATAGATGCTGGTATGCCTGAGTCATTTAATGTTTTGGTTAAAGAGATTCGTTCTTTGGCTATTGATGTTGAACTTGAGAATTCTTGATTTGGTTTTTGTAGCTTTGATATTTTGACGAGAGAGAACTAGATGAAGGCATTGCTTGATTTGTTTAAGCAGGTGGGTCACGGTGAGGAGTTTGATGCGATAGTCATTCGTTTAGCATCTCCCGAGAAGATTCGTTCTTGGTCTTACGGCGAAGTAAAAAAACCAGAGACAATAAACTATCGTACTCTCAAGCCGGAGCGAGATGGTTTGTTCTGTGCGAAAATTTTTGGCCCGGTGAAGGATTATGAGTGTCTTTGCGGTAAGTATAAGCGGCTTAAGCATCGTGGTGTTATCTGTGAGAAGTGTGGTGTTGAGGTTACTTTATCTAAAGTTCGCCGCGAACGAATGGGGCATATTGAGTTAGTTTCTCCTGTTGCGCATATTTGGTTTTTGAAATCGTTGCCTTCTCGGATGGGTATGATTTTGGATATGCCTCTTCGTGATATTGAGAGGGTTTTGTATTTTGAGGCTTTTGTCGTAGTTGATCCTGGCATGACTCCTTTGACCAAGGGGCAGTTGTTGAGTGAGGATGATTATATTGCAAAGCTGGAAGAGTACGGTGATGATTTTGTGGCTTTGATGGGAGCGGAGGCGGTTCGTGATCTTTTGAGGGGCTTGGATTTACCACGGGAGATACAATCGCTTCGTAAATCCTTGGAAGAAACTTCGTCTGAAGCCAAGATTAAGAAAATTGCAAAGCGTTTGAAGTTGTTGGAAGCTTTTGATAATTCTTCTTCTCGTCCGGAATGGATGGTCTTAGAGGTTTTACCTGTACTTTCTCCTGAGCTACGTCCGTTGGTTCCTCTTGATGGTGGTCGTTTTGCTACCTCAGATCTTAATGATTTGTACCGTCGAGTTATTAATCGCAATAACAGGTTGCGTCGGTTGTTGGAGCTTAGGGCTCCAGACATTATTGTTCGTAATGAAAAGCGTATGTTGCAAGAGGCGGTTGATTCTTTGCTTGATAATGGCCGGCGTGGTAAAGCTATGACAGGTGCCAATAAGAGACCATTGAAGTCTTTTGCCGATGTTATTAAGGGTAAGAGCGGCCGTTTCCGTCAGAATTTGCTTGGTAAGCGGGTGGATTATTCTGGACGTTCTGTGATAGTTGTTGGTCCGCAGTTAAAGTTGCATCAATGTGGTTTGCCCAAAAAAATGGCCTTGGAGTTGTTTAAACCTTTTATTTTTCAGAAGCTTGAGGTTATGGGGCTAGCGACCACCATAAAACAAGCTAAAAGAATGGTTGATAGTGAGGAAGCTATTGTTTGGGACATATTGGAGGGAGTAATTCGGGAGCATCCGGTGTTGTTGAATCGTGCTCCTACACTACATAGATTGGGGATTCAGGCTTTCGAGCCTATTCTTGTTGAGGGTAAGGCGATTCAGTTGCACCCATTGGTTTGTGTCGCGTTTAATGCGGACTTTGATGGTGACCAGATGGCGGTGCACGTTCCTCTATCTTTGGAGGCGCAGATGGAAGCTAGAACTCTTATGCTTGCTTCCAACAATGTTTTGTCTCCAGCCAATGGTGAGCCTATTATCGTTCCGTCACAGGATATTGTGCTAGGTCTTTACTACATTACTCGTGAGAATAAGGCAGCTCGAGGAACGGGAATGTTCTTTTCGGATTTGTCGGAGTTGAAACGAGCCTATGAAGTAGGTGCAGTTGATGTTAATGCCCGTGTTACTGTGCGATTGGAAGAGCGATTTTTTGTAGAGGGTAAAGTTTCATCTGTTCGGTCTCGTTATGAAACTGTAGTTGGCTGTGCCTTTGTTTCTGAAATATTACCTGTAGACTTGCCTTTCTCTATGGTCAATAGAACGCTTAAGAAAAAAGAAATATCTAAACTTATCAATTCTTCTTTTAGACGTTGCGGTTTGCGTGAGACGGTTATTTTTGTCGATAGATTAATGCAGATGGGGTTCCACCACTCTATGAAAGCAGGGGTGTCGATTTCTATTGATGACATGCTGGTGCCTAGTAGGAAGGATTCGTTGGTTCAGAAAGCTGAGGTAGAGGTTAAGGAAATTCAGCAGCAGTATAGTTCTGGGTTGGTTACTGAAGGTGAGCGCTACAATAAAGTTATTGATATATGGGGGCGAGCAGGGGATCTTGTTGCCAAGGCCATGATGGATCGGCTTTCCGTGGAGAAAGTTATTTTGGATGATGGGGTGGAGGCCGAACAAGAGTCATTTAATTCCATATATATGATGGCTGATTCTGGGGCAAGGGGCTCTGCTGCTCAGATCAGGCAGTTGGCAGGAATGCGTGGTCTTATGGCTAAGCCTGATGGTTCTATTATTGAAACTCCTATTACTTCGAACTTCCGTGAAGGTTTGAATGTTTTGCAATACTTTATTTCTACCCACGGAGCTCGTAAAGGTCTTGCCGATACGGCTTTGAAGACAGCTAATTCTGGATATTTGACTCGGCGTTTGGTTGATGTTACCCAGGATTTGGTTGTAATCAAGAATGATTGTGGTACAACCAGTGGGGTTTGGGTGAAGGATTTGATTGAAGGTGGGGAAGTTGTTGAGTCGTTGCGAGAACGTATTTTAGGGCGTGTGGTTGCTCAGGATATTATTCACCCGGATACTCGGGAAGTTATGTTTCCAGCTGGGGTTTTGTTGGGTGAAGATGAGGTTGGACGTATTGAGGCTGTCGGTGTAGATGAGGTTAAGGTTCGTACTCCCTTGACTTGTGTAACTCGCTATGGTCTTTGTGCGAAGTGCTATGGTCGTGATTTGGCTCGTGGGCACTTGATCAATGTGGGTGAGGCTGTGGGTGTTATTGCGGCTCAATCCATTGGTGAACCGGGTACGCAGTTGACGATGAGAACTTTTCACATAGGTGGTGCTGCTTCTCGTGCTGCTGTTTCTTCCAGTGTAGAGGTCAAAGTTTCTGGTGTCGTGTGTTTCTCGTCTTCTATGCGGTATTTGACTAATAAGAAGAATGAGAAGGTGGTAATTACTCGTTCTGGTGAGGTAACAATAGTTGATGCTACCACTGGGCGCGAAAGGGAACGTCATAAAATACCCTATGGTGCTGTGCTTCGTTTTGGTGACAGCGAGTCTGTGTCTGCTGGGGACGTTTTGGCCACTTGGGAACCGCATACGAGGCCAATTATTTCTGAGTTTGCCGGTATTGTTCGCTTTGAAAATGTAGAGGAAGGTGTTACCGTTGCTCGCCAAGTTGACGAGGTTACGGGTCTTTCTACTCTCGTTGTCATTGATGGTAAACGTCGCTCTGGTTCCTCGAAGACTCTTAAGCCTCAGGTTAAGCTTTTTAGTGAATCTGGAGAAGAGGTTAAGATTTTAGGAACTGACCACGTGGTAACGATAGGGTTCCAAGTTGGTTCTGTTATTACCGTAAAGGATGGCCAGTTCGTCGATATAGGTGAGGTTTTAGCTCGTATTCCATTGGAGACTTCGAAAACTAGGGATATTACCGGTGGGTTGCCTCGTGTTGCCGAGTTGTTTGAGGCACGTGCGCCGAAGGATAGTGGTATTTTGGCGGAGGTGACTGGTACTGTATCTTTTGGTAAGGATACAAAAGGCAAGCAGCGTTTGGTTATTACTGATCTGGAGGGGAACAGTCGTGAGTTTCTTATTCCAAAAGATCGGCAGGTTTTGGTTCACGATGGTCAAATTGTTAACAAAGGTGAGCCTGTTGTTGATGGTCCGGCTAATCCTCATGATGTTTTGCGTTTGTTGGGAGTTGAGGCACTTTCTCGCTACATAGTTAGTGAAGTTCAGGATGTTTACCGTCTTCAGGGTGTGCGCATTAATGACAAGCACATCGAAGTGATTGTGCGGCAAATGCTTCGTCGGGTACATATTTCCGATCCTGGGGATACTAGGTTTATTCTTGGCGAGCACGTTGAGCGCTCGGAAGTTTTGGATGAAAATGACAAGGTTGTCAGTCAATCCAAGAATCCTGCGTCATACAACTACATGCTGCTTGGTATAACTAAAGCTTCTCTTTCTACTGATTCTTTTGTTTCGGCTGCTTCGTTTCAGGAGACTACTCGTGTTTTGACTGAAGCTGCGATTATGGGCAAGCGTGATGAATTGAGAGGATTGAAGGAGAATGTTATTGTTGGTCGACTGATTCCCGCTGGAACTGGATTGGCCTATCATAGGAGTCGCAAGTCATCACCTTCAGGTGTGTTGTTTGATTCTGAGGAAGTATTTCAGAGTGCTGATGTTTCTTGTTCCTCTTTGCCTCTGGATTCTGGTGCTTCATTGGGCCCGGTGGTTCCTGACTAGGTTGTTTTTATGTTTGTTTGTGTAGGGTTTGAAATTTTTATTGGACGAAAATATGCCAACGATTAATCAATTGGTTCGCGAGGGTCGTTCGACTCCGCGCTTTAAAAGTAAAGTTCCTGCTTTGGGCAACTGTCCTCAAAAGAGAGGGGTCTGTACGCGTGTTTACACTACAACGCCGAAAAAACCTAACTCCGCTCTTCGTAAGGTATGTAAGGTTAGGCTTACTAATGGTTATGAAGTAATTTCATATATTGGTGGTGAGGGTCATAATCTGCAGGAGCACTCTGTTGTTTTGATACGTGGCGGTCGGGTTAAAGATTTGCCTGGGGTTAGGTATCATACTGTTCGTGGTTCCTTAGATACACAAGGAGTTAAAGATCGTAGGAAAGCACGGTCTAAGTATGGAGCTAAGAAACCTAAGAAATGATAGTTTTTGAGTTTGTTTTAAAAGGAAATTTTTATGCCTCGTCGTAGGGAAGTTCCCGTCCGTGGAGTTCTGCCTGATCCTAAGTTTAGTTCGGTAGAGGTTTCCAAGTTCGTAAATGTCTTGATGACTCGTGGGAAGAAGTCTGTCGCAGAGAGAATAATTTATGGTGCTTTTGGTATCATAGAGGATCGTTTTGGTAAAAGTCCCTTAGACGTTTTTTCTTCTGCTGTTTCTAATGTCAAACCCATTGTTGAAGTGAAGTCTCGTCGTGTTGGTGGTGCTAATTATCAAGTTCCAGTAGAGGTATCTCCACCCCGTCGTACTACTTTATCCATGCGTTGGTTGAAGGAGGCTGCTCAAAAGCGACCAGAGAAGTCCATGGCGCTTAGGTTGGCTCAGGAGCTGTTGGAGGCTTCGGAGGGACGTGGTGCTGCTGTAAAGAAAAGGGATGAAGTTCATCGGATGGCGGATGCTAACAAAGCTTTTTCTCATTATCGTTTTTGATCGAATTGATTTTGTTATAAATAACCTGGAGATTTGTTGTGGCCCGCAAAGTTCCCATAGAACGCTATCGTAACATAGGCATTTCTGCCCACATTGATGCGGGAAAGACAACTACGACCGAGAGAATCCTATTTTACACTGGAGTTAATCATAAAATTGGCGAAGTTCATGATGGTGCTGCTACTATGGACTGGATGCCGCAGGAGCAAGAGAGAGGTATTACTATTACCTCTGCGGCCACTACTTGTTTTTGGTCGGGGATGGCGAAAACCTACCCTGAGCATCGGATAAATATAATTGATACTCCCGGGCACGTTGATTTTACGATTGAGGTTGAGAGGTCAATGCGTGTTTTGGATGGGGCTTGCATGGTTTACTGTGCTGTGGGTGGTGTCCAACCTCAGTCTGAGACTGTGTGGCGTCAAGCTAATAAGTATAAGGTTCCGCGTTTGGCGTTCGTGAATAAGATGGATCGTTCTGGTGCCAATTTCATGCGAGTTTACACTCAGATGCGTGACCGTTTACGTGCCAATCCTGTTCCAATTCAGCTTCCTATTGGTTCTGAGGATAATTTTCGCGGTGTGGTTGATCTGGTTAAGATGAAGGGTATTGTTTGGGATGATTCGAGCCAAGGCACTAAGTTTGAGTACATAGATATTCCGGAGCAGATGCTGGATGAGGCCAATGAGTGGCGGGAGAAGATGGTCGAGGTAGCGGCTGAAGCAGATGAAGAAACTATGAATAAGTATCTGGAAGTTGGATCTTTGACTCATGATGAAATAAAGGCAGCTCTTCGTGCGCGAACAATTTCCGGGGAAATCGTTCCCATGCTTTGCGGTACAGCTTTTAAGAACAAGGGTGTTCAGGCGATGTTGGATGCTGTGTTGGACTATTTGCCGTCACCTGTTGATATTCCTCCTGTTAGAGGAATAGATGATAAGGGTAATGAAGCTGATCGTCAGGCCTCAGATGATTCTTTTTTCTCTGCCTTGGCTTTCAAGATAATGACTGATCCCTATGTTGGTCAGCTTACTTTCTTTCGTGTTTACTCTGGTGTTATGTCTTCAGGTGACACGGTATTCAATCCCATAAAGGGTCGTAAGGAACGTATTGGTCGAATTTTGCAAATGCATGCTGATCAGCGTGAGGAGATAAAAGAGGTTTTTGCTGGTGATATAGCAGCAGCTGTTGGTTTAAAGGATTGTGTTACAGGTGAGACGTTGTGTTCTCAGGACAATCCTATTACTTTGGAAAAAATGGAATTTCCTGATCCTGTTATTCACGTTGCGGTTGAACCTAAGACGAAGAATGATCAAGAAAGAATGGGTATAGCTTTAGGTCGTTTGGCTCAGGAGGATCCGTCTTTTCGCATTAGGACGGATGCAGAGTCTGGGCAGACGATTATTTCGGGTATGGGTGAGTTGCATCTTGAAATAATTATAGATCGTATGAAGCGAGAGTTTGGTGTTGAGGCTAATGTTGGTGCTCCCCAGGTTGCCTACCGTGAAGCGATTAAAGCGAGTGTTAGTAAAGAAGGAAAATTTATTAAGCAATCTGGTGGTAGAGGTCAGTATGGTCACGTTTGGTTGAAATTGGAGCCCAAGCGGTCTGGTGAAGGATTTGAGTTTGTTGATGCAATCAAAGGAGGGGTTGTTCCCCGAGAGTACATTCCAGCGGTTCAGAAGGGTTTGAACGAAGCAATGACTTCTGGGGTTGTGGCGGGATATCCCGTTGTAGATGTTAAGGTGACCCTTTTTGATGGTTCGTATCACGAGGTTGATTCTAACGAAAATGCTTTTAGAATGGCTGCCATTTTTGCTTTTAAAGAGTCTATGCGTTGTGCGTCTCCTGTTTTGTTAGAGCCTGTTATGGCGGTTGAGGTTGAAACGCCAGAAGAGTTTATGGGTAACGTTATGGGAGATTTGTCTAGTCGCCGGGGAACGATTGTTGGTATGGATGATTCACATGGTGGCTTGAAGATAGTAAAGTGCGATGTGCCATTGGCAGAGATGTTTGGGTATTCTACTGATCTTCGTTCGTTAACTCAGGGTCGGGCTACCTATATTATGGAATTTAAGCACTATTCAGAAGCGCCTAAGAGTGTTGTCGAGGCTATCGTTAGCCGGAAGAAGGGTTAGATTTTTTAGTTCAGGAGATTTGTTTTATGGCTAAGGCTAAGTTTGAGCGTACGAAGCCGCATGTTAATGTAGGGACGATAGGGCACGTTGATCATGGGAAGACAACGTTGACGGCGGCGTTGACGACGATATTGAGCAAGGCGTACGGAGGAGAGGTAAAAGGGTACGACCAGATCGATAATGCTCCTGAAGAAAGAGCTAGAGGGATAACGATAAATACGTCGCACGTTGAGTATTCTACGTCAGCGAGGCATTATGCGCATGTAGATTGTCCTGGGCACGCTGACTACGTGAAGAACATGATAACCGGAGCGGCCCAGATGGATGGAGCGATACTGGTGGTGTCTGCAGCGGATGGTCCGATGCCGCAGACGAGGGAGCATATATTATTGGCAAGGCAAGTTGGAGTACCGAGCATAGTAGTATTTTTGAACAAATGCGACATGGTTGATGATCCGGAGTTACTAGAGTTAGTTGAGATGGAAGTCAGGGAGTTATTATCTAAGTATGATTTTCCTGGGGAAGAGATACCGTTAGTGAAAGGTTCTGCGGTAAAAGCGTTAGAAGGGGATCAAAGCGAGATAGGAGAGAAGGCGGTAATGGCGTTAGCGGAGGCGCTGGATAGTTATATACCGACACCGACGAGGGCGGTGGATCAGCCGTTTTTGATGCCGATAGAAGATGTATTTTCTATTTCTGGGCGAGGCACAGTGGTAACCGGTCGAGTAGAGCGGGGCATATTGAAGGTAAATGAAGAGATAGAGATAGTGGGGCTGAGAGAGACGCAGAAGACTATATGTACGGGAGTGGAGATGTTTCGCAAGTTACTGGACGAGGGTCGTGCCGGTGACAATGTGGGGATATTGTTGAGGGGAGCGAAGAGGGAAGATGTAGAGAGAGGGCAGGTTTTGGCGAAGCCGGGTTCAATAACTCCTCACACGGTATTTGAGGCGGAGGTGTATGTATTGTCGAAGGAAGAAGGGGGTCGGCATACACCATTTTTTAATGGATATAGACCGCAGTTTTACTTTAGGACAACAGATGTAACCGGATCGATCAAGTTTGAAGGAGAGATGGTAATTCCCGGGGACAATGTGACAATGCATGTTGAGTTGATAGCACCGATTGCGATGGAAGAGGGCTTACATTTTGCTGTACGAGAAGGTGGCAAAACTGTTGGTGCTGGTGTTGTTACAAAAGTTATTAAGTAGAGGGTTTTTTGATGAAGCAGGAAAAGCAGAAAGTTGTGAAGAGAGAAAAGCAAAAGATACGTATACGCCTAAAGGCTTTTGACTACAGGTTGATTGATCAGTCCGCTGCTGAGATTGTCGATACAGCAAAGAGGACGGGGGCGGTGGTGTGTGGTCCTATTCCGCTGCCTACGCGTATAGAGCGTTATAATTTTCTTAGGTCTCCTCATGTCAATAAGACAGCCAGGGATCAGTTTGAGATGCGCACGCATTTGCGTCTAATGGATATCATAGAGCCTACTGATAAAACCGTCGATGCTTTGATGAAGCTGGATTTGCCCGCTGGGGTTGATGTTGAAATTAAGCTTCAGTAGGATTGTTTAGCACTACTGTCGGAAACGATTTTTCTCCTTCCAGTTTCCGCTCGTTTAGGGCTTTCTTAGTGTATTCTATCCATATGGGCAGTGCCGTTTGGCTTCCATATTCATGTTTTCCTAGTGGCTGTGGGGAGTCAAACCCGACCCAGGTTACAGTGGCTACGTTTCCAGCGTAGCCACAGAACCATGCGTCTATGGAGTCGTTTGTGGTTCCCGTTTTTCCTGCTACATCATCTCGGCCTATTGACAGGGCCCTTTTTCCTGTTCCGTCTGTTATGACCTTCCTTAGCATGTAGTCTATGTATTGGCTTACCTTGGTTGATAATACTTCTTCTACTGCTGGAATATTTTGCTCAGCATCGAATATTACTTTCTTATCAAAGTCAGTGATTCTTTCAATTAGGTACGGTTTAATTTTGATCCCATTGCGTGCAAATATGCTGTAGGCTTGCAGCATTTGCCATGGTGTTGCCAGTCCTGCCCCAAGGACTAATGTTAAGTATGGTGGTTGTTTTTTGCTATCCAGTCCAAATTTTTCTAGCATGTTTTTTGCTTTGCTTATTCCTACAAACTGTAAAACTCTCACAGAAGGGACATTTCTTGATTCAGCTAGAGCTTGCCAAACAGGGATGAAGCCTTTAAAAATTTTGTCAAAATTACGAGGTGTCCATGCAGTGCTTCCAGTTTCCTTTGCCGTGAATGATATTGGGGAATCATCAATCATTGTTTCTGGGGTATAGCCTTCTGCTAGTGCGGCAGAGTAAATCATGGGTTTTATGCTAGATCCAGGTTGGCGCCATGCTTGGGTTACGTGGTTGAATGCACTTGCCGATTCGGAAAATCCGCCACACAGTGCAATAATTGCACCATTGTATACATTTTCTGATACCAGAGCTCCCTCTACCTTGGGTAATCCGGTAGCTCTCCAAGTATTGTTTCCAATGTTCCTTACGTACAGGATGTCTCCTCTTTTTACGATGAAGTGGTTACTATCGTCCTGTAGTCGTTCCAATTCAGCGTCAATGATTTCTATTTTTTTTCCTTTTCTTGTAAGTAATGAGACAGAGGTGTCAGTTATTTTTTCTACTACAGCAGAAATTAGAGGTGCATAATTATGGAAAGGAGCAAGCTGTTTTTTTACCGAGAAGCCGGGATTTATTTTTCCTGAAATGCCAGGAAAGTTGTGTCTCTCCGTGTATTCAATCAAGTTATGGCGCAGAGATTGGTTGGCAATTTTCTGGTAATTTTTGCTAATAGTAGTGTAAACATTAAATCCCTTCTGATAAGCATCTTTTCCGTACTCTGAGTAAAGAAACTGCCTAGCCATTTCCGCTACGTAGTTTGCTGTAACCGCATATTTTTGTTCATACGGGCTGATGATTATAGTTTGCCTTAGGGCATTCATGTATTGTTTGGGGGAGATGTATCTAAGATCTAGCATTCTTCCTAGTACATATTTTTGTCTCACTGTAGCTCGTTGCAAATTTGTGATGGGATTGTATGTTGAAGGTGCTTTTGGTAATCCTGCTAGAAGTGCCATTTCAGCAAGATTTAGTTGGTTTAGTGTTTTTCCAAAGTATGCTTCTGCTGCCGCGGCAAATCCATAGGAATGATTTCCAAGAAAGATTTTGTTTATGTACAGTTCCAGGATTTGGTCTTTTCCCAGTGTTGCGTCGATATTAAAAGCCATTAGCATTTCATAAAATTTTCTTTTATATGTTCTTTGAGGAGAAAAGAAAAAATTTTTTGCTACTTGCATTGTAATAGTGCTTGCCCCTTGTAGTCGTTTCCCCTCTATATTTAGGACAATTGCCCTAATTATTCCCTGCAAATCAACACCTGGATGCTTGTAAAATCTGTCATCTTCGGCAGCAAGAATAGCTTTTCTTAGCAGTAACGGCACCCTATTAATAGGGACAATATCTCTTTTTTTTATTCCATATTCAGCAATCAAACTACCATCTGCTGTGAATATCCTCAGAGGGATTTCAGGGGAAGAGTTTTTGAGGGTGTCTAATGAAGGCAGTTGTTTGGAAGCAACGGTAACCATTATAGCAAAAGACAGTAATAAGGCTATGGAGATACCTACTATACAGGAAACAAAAGTTGTTAATGCGCTAAGCAATTTCATTTAAATCCCAGAGAGGCAAGTTTATGCATACTTACAATTATCCGTATTGTATCCCGAGTTAAGTGGATATTAGCAACGTCAAAAATCAATCAAGTATTATGATGTTCGATGGTTGCTGTATCCAAGTGGTGTTTATAACCATGGTAACTTGATCATTCTGGGGCGGTGAAGATTTATATGGAGATATTTAAGAAAACACTGTTGGGTATTTTTGGCGCAAAAGCTAGCTATACCAAGGCCCTTGGTATTGATATGGGATCATCTTCTATCAAATTTGCAGAGGTTTCTTCGTCGGGTGGCAGATTCATACTTGACTCTTATCACATAGAACCATTGCCAGACAAATCGATTTCAATGGGCAATATAGCGGAACATATGTTAGTTGTTGATGCTGTGAAGAGAGGGTTATCGTCAAAAGATTTTCGTGCAAAATCTAACGTGAGCATCGTTATGCCTGACTCTATGGTAACTATCAGAGAAATGTCTTTTTTTGGTAATTTGGCTACATCATTGGAGATGAAAGCGGAATCTGAGGCTGTTCAGGTTACAGGTAACAGTATTGATGAGATAGCAGTGGATTTTTGTGTTGATAAACATCCCAAAGACAGCGGGAAAATAAACCTTCTATTGGCTATTGCGAAGCAGGATCAAGTTGATGAGAGAGCCCAAGTGATGAGGGATGCCGGAGTTTCCCCTCGTATTCTCGACATAGAGTTATATGCGTTTCATTCGATGTGTGCTCGTTTTCTTGATCTTAATTCATCACTTAAATCCAAGGATAAGATTTACCTTTTTGTAGAATTCGGTCATTCAAAAATGTTGTTCCTTTTTATGAGGGGGCACGATGTTGTTTTTACAAAGGAGCAGTCATTTGGGGCCAGTGCTCTAAATCAAGAAGTACAGAGTGAATTGGATACAGACTTTTCTTCTGCCAATAGAATAATAGTTGGTCAAGATGATGCTCCAGAAAAGTATTCCGAAAGGATTCTGCCTGAATTTGTTTCTGAATGCTGTGCCGTTGTTTATAGGACGCTACAGCTGTTTTACACTACTACCTTTTTTATAAAAATTGATGCAATGTTTATTTCTGGTGGAGGATCAAAGTTATCCGGCTTGTCAAGTGCTATTGAGGAAGAAGTAGGGGTCGAGGTTAAACCATTGGAGGCATTTCCTGAGGATGATATATCTTCGTCCATTAACCGAGAGAATTTTTTTTCTGATTTGCCGCGATTGACAACTGCCGTCGGAATTGCGATTAGGAACTTATTTCATGATGCTATTTAACCTTCTTCCTTATAGAAAGTACAAGGAACAGCAGGATCGAAGAATTTTCTTTGCTCACGTTGCTATCGCAGCTTTTATTGCTGTTATTATAAGTTGGGGTGTTAATCAACTTTCCTATTTTTATGTTAAAAAGCAAGATGATAACGTGACTTTTTTAAAATCTGAGATAGGTAGTTTGCAATCTGATAAGTTGTCTGTTAAGAAAATAGGAAATCAAATAAAAACTATTTTAGATAATCGTCGTGTTATCGAGGAACTTAACTACAGAAAGCTAAATTTGTTGGAGATATTGCGGGAGCTAGCAGTTGTTGTTCCAGATGGGATGTACTTGAATAGTTTTAAAACAACAAGTACTGGTGAAGCCGAGGTTTCTGGTGTGGCTTTGAGCAACAAAATAGTGTCTGATTTTTTGCATAAAATTGATGGTTCAAAAATTTTTACACTTAAGGGTTTGACTCACACAAAGATACTACATAGTAAGTTTGGTGTTTTTCAGGAATTTGAATTAGTTGTTGTTAAAAAAGAAAAAGAGATAGAACATGATGAATATTTTCCAGAGTTGATGTCAGATCATACTGAAAGCAAACCTGTTGACTTTAAGAACCTGTATCCTGTTTAAGCTTCAGGGTACGACTGGGGGTGAGTAATGGATCTTAGTAATTTATCTGCAGATATTATGTCTATGGGTAATGATCCTATTAAATGGCCTAAATATATAAGAATTTCGTGTATAGCTCTGCTATTCGTGCTTGTCTTGGTATTAAATTATATCTTTTTCGCTTCTGCCGCACTAAACAAGTTTTCAGCACTGAAAATTGAGGAAAGAAATCTGAAAAAAGAGTACGTTGGAAAGCTTACTGAGGTTGCTAATCTTCCTGTGTATCAGCAGTACTTCGAATATTTATCAGACAGCTTTGGTCAACTTATCGATAAATTGCCTAAAGAATCTCAAATTAATTTGTTGTTAAAAAATATTAATAGAATAGGTGTTGCTAATAATATGGTTTTTTACTCTTTTCTGCCGGGGAAAGAAGAAAAAAAAGATTTGTATATCGAGGAACCTGTTTCCGTAGAAATGGTTGGCAGTTATAACGATTTTGGTGAATTTGCATATCAGGTTGCTATGCTTGATACAGTTGTAGTTTTAGATAATTTGACTATTTCTACTCCTAGTTCTGTTGGGAAAGGAGGCGCAAGGGGAGAGCGCTCTATTAAGCCAGGTGATTTGTTATTTTCCTTTGTCGCTAGGATATACAAGGCTGTGGAGGTCAATGATAAGAATGATTCCGGATCTAATCCAAGAGGTGGAAAAATTAACTAACCTATGAACAGATCCTAATGATTATTGACGTTGGACGTACATAGATAACTCTATTTTATAGCTAGGTTGTAGAAAATGAACGGGAACTACAAAAAATACAAGCTTTTCATCTATATAGGGATTAATTTTTTCTTATTAGCGGGGTGTTTGCCAAGTTCGAACAACGAGCTGAAAAGATGGATGGAAGAAGAGGCTAGCAGAATTAAAAGAAAAGAATTTGTTAAATTGGATGATGAATATATTCGGCCTCAATCTTTTAGGCCAGTGAGAATAGATCCTTTCCAGGCCGTTCGTATAGGCATTTATGTTGGTAATGGTGATGCTTCTGTTGACTACACCAAGAATCCTAATGCTTCTCCTTTGAAGGACGTGAGTTTACAAGATTTGAAGTTGGTTGGGTTGATTATAAATAAAGATCAAAGAATGGCTGTTGTCAAACATGGGCCTAATATGTTTCGTGTTGGGGTTGGTACTCGCATAGGTGCGAGTGGTGGGGTTGTTATTGGTATTGACGGTGATGGGTTAAAAATCAAACAAAGGATTGATGATGGGACGGGGAAGATTGTTAGCAAAGTAACTATAATTAAATTGCGATAAATGTTCTTGATTGAGTTAGGTTTATTAGCTGTTGATTCCTATCTTGTTGTAGCCTAGATTTATTTTTGAAAATTCAGAGAGTCTCAGAATGATGAACTTTTGCAGAGACGCAGAAAAAATAGCAGGATTTGTTAGGGCAATTATTATGTCCGTTTTCCTGTTTGCAACTGGCTCAGTTTTAGCCGGCACTAGCTCAAATGGCCTTGTTTCTATAAATACAATAAAAGAAGGTAATAATTATGCAGTGAAAATAATGTTGTCGGGTGATTTATCCATTAGGAAAAAACCAAGTGTTTTTAGCGTTGTATCTCCAGCCAAGATAGTTATTGATCTACCCGATGTCACTACTAGTAGACCAACTTATGTTGTTCCCATTGGTGTTGGGGACTTTGATAAAGTTTATGTTGCTCAGTTATCCAATAAGACTCGGTTAGTTTTTTCCTTAAAGACTTTTCATTCCTATGATTTGCAGCAAGAGGGAGATCACTTGATTCTTTCCCTCACTGATGATTTTCCTGCTAAACCGATCCAAAATAGCCGTGATAGTGATAGAGAAACTACGATAAATTCGCAATATCATGATGAAAAACAGAGAAGTTTAACTAAAGTAGATTTTAAGAAAGGTGAAAAAGGAAGTGGAATGATTGTGCTTAATACTAATGTTAGGCATTCTTTCATAAGAGCCGATCGTGTGGCTAATGGTGTTTTGGTTTATTTGCCGGATTTGGTTCCATATGATTCAATAGTCAAGTCATATGATGTATCAGATTTTTCTACACCCGTTCAGAAGTTCTCGATTGTTAGAAAGGATCGAGGTTCATTAATTAGAATATATTCCAGCGGTGTTTTTGAGGATAGAACTTTCGAAAGTCAAGGTAAAATTGTAATTGAATTGAAAAAAGCATCTTCAAGTGAGGGTTCTTACGGTGGATTGTCAAAACGGGTATTTGTTGGCAAACGGTTATCTTTGCACTTTCAGAATACGACGATAAGAGGTGCTTTGCAGGCTATTGCAGATTTTACCGGATTGAACATTTTAGTTACTGACGGAGTTAAGGGATCACTGACCCTAAGGTTGAATGATGTGCCGTGGGATCAAGCTCTGAATATTATCTTAGAGTCAGGTAATCTCGGGATGAGGAAGAATGGTAGTGTCATTGTTATTGGTACTAGTAAGGAATTGATAGAATCTGAGAAACAGTACCTGCAATCTGAGAAACAGATGAACGAGTTGGCTCAGACAAGATCAGTGGTGTTTCATCTTAATTATCAAAAGGCAAATGATGTAGAGAAGATGTTGGGTAGTAAGAATAAAATCTTGTCTGAGCGTGGTAGTGCTATTGTTGATGATAGAACTAACCAGATTTTTATCCGGGATGTTCCCGACAAAATTAAAGAGGTTCGTGATTTTATTAAGGCAGTGGACGTTCCAGTTTCTCAGGTTATGATCGAGGCTAGAATTGTTGAGGCTGATAGTACTTTTAATAGATCTCTGGGGGTAAGATTGGGTACCGTTGGCAACAACCAAAACTCCACCTGGGGTGCTGATTTGTTGCAGAATGCCAGTCTTAGGAGTAATCCGGCTGATATTGTTAACGTAGGGTCTAAATCTCTCAACATTAATTTGCCGGCTACATCTACTTCTCCAGGAAGATTTGCTTGGACCATTTTTAATGCTGACGGTACTAGTTTACTAAATCTGGAAATAAGCGCTCTTGAAGCTGATGGAGAAGGTAAAACCCTTGCTAACCCACGTGTGGTAACCTCAGATAAGCAGCAAGCTATTATTGAGCAAGGCACTGAGATTCCGTACACAACAGTTCAGGGTTCAGGAACAAATGTTACTCTTTCCACAGAGTTCAAAAAAGTTAATTTGTCTCTGAGTGTTACTCCTCAGATTACACCAAATAATCACGTAATATTGGATGTGGAAGTTACTAAGGATTCTGTTGGTGTGTTTTCTACGACAGCTGGTCCAGCCATTAATACCAAACACGTTAAAACGCAGGTTTTGGTTGAAAATGGAGGCACATTGGTTATCGGAGGTATTTATGAAGATACACGTAATAGTGATCACACTAAGGTTCCATTGTTAGGAGATATTCCTGTTATCGGTAATTTGTTCAGGTCCAAGACCAAAGTGCGTAATCGATCTGAACTGATGGTGTTTATTACCCCACGGGTGCTTTACGAAAAAAGAGCTTAGTTTATTTGCCAATGCAAAATTGTGAAAATATTTCTGTGAGAAGATCATCGTCTGAAAAAAAGCCGATGATTTCCTCTAGGCTCTTCGCAGTTAGGCGGAGTTCTTCGGCAAATATTTCTAGGTGGTGTACTGATTTTTTGGCTAACTGGAGATGCTGCAAAGCCGTATCTATGTGTTTTTCATGGCGCTTGTTTATATACAAGGTGCAGTCCATGAGTTTTTTTTGAGAGATGTTGTTTTTTAAAACCTGTTTTAGTTCTTCTATTCCATAGCCAGTTATGGCGCAAACACGGATAATATTTGTTTTGGCTGTTAGCTGGGTCAGTTCGTTTTCTATGGAACTGATTTCGTGGTCTGTTAAGAGATCAATTTTGTTTAATATAACTATTGAGTTCTCATTTTTAAGGATATCGGCGTATTTGTGATGCGATATTGCAGGATAGCAAGTGACATCTAAAACTAGTAGCGTTATATCAGCTTGACTGATTTCTTTCCATGTTTTTTCAATACCTATTTTTTCAATTTCGTTGGTGGCTTCGTCGTTTATCCCGGCAGTGTCTATGAGTAAAACAGGCGTGGATTCGAGAACTAGATTTTCTTCTATGGTATTTCGCGTTGTGCCCGCTATATTGCTGACAATGGACCGGTCTTTTTTAAGTAATGCATTAAGAATGCTGGATTTACCTGCATTAACGTAACCTGTTAGTACAATTCTTGGTCCGTGGTTAAGTATATTGTTATTGTTGCTCTGTCTTAGTATATGAGTTAGATCATTTTCAATTGTGGATAGAGAATTAAGTAGTTTTTTTTCTGGAAATGTGATTTCTTCTTCAGGGAAGTCTATGAAGGCTTCGGTGTGAGTACGAACGTGGATGAGCTGTTCTCTAATGTTTTTTATGAGGTTTGAAAAAGACCCATTTATATTTTTTGCCGCAGCTTTAACCATTGCTTCCGATTGAGCATTAATGATATCTGAAATGGCCTCTATTTGTGTTAGGTCGACTTTGTTGTTGTAATAAGCTCTTAGAGTAAACTCTCCCGGTTCTGCCAAACGAGCTCCTGCTCGGAGGCATAGATCTAAGATCATATGTGTTACTACTAATCCGCCATGTCCATGAATTTCGATAACATCTTCCCCTGTATATGAGTGTGGCGCATGGAAGAACAGGACCAGAACGTTATCGATGATGTTATCTTCATCATATATGTTTGCTAGCGTCGGCTTCTTGTTTGGTATTTTCTTTCTGAATATGGCTTCGGAAAAAGACTGTAGATTGTCACCTGAAACACGGACAACCGAAATAGCACCGTTTCCTAGTGGAGTTGATATGGCACTAATTATTTCGCGATAATATCTACAGTTCATGCTTCATTTATTTTTTTGGTTATGAAGAATTGCTGCATGATTGATAGTAAATTGTTGGTAAGCCAGTACAGGACTAATCCTGACGGAAAAAAGAAAAACATGATTGAAAATACCATTGGCATTATCGTCATGATTTTTGCTTGTACAGGGTCAGACGCCGGGGGATTCATTTTGGTTTGTAAAAAAGTTGATGCGGCAAGGGCTATTGGCAAGACGTATAGAGGATCAGGTGAAGATAGGTCTTTGATCCATCCTAGCCACGGTGCTTGAAGTATTTCTACGCTTGTTGACAAAACGTAGTAAAGAGAAATGAATACAGGAACTTGTATAATTATAGGCAAGCAACCAGCTGCGGGATTGACGTTTTCTTTTTGAAACAACTCTACTATTGCTTTTTGTTGTTTGGCTTTATCATTGCCATAGGAAATTTTTAGTGCCTGAATTTTGGGGGAGAGTATTTTCATTTTAGCCATAGATTTATAACTAGTCGCTGATAATGGTAAAAATACGATTTTGATCAGGATAGTTAGCAATATTATTGCCCATCCCCAATTTGTCGTGAGAAGGTGTAACCAGCTTAGCAGCTTAAATAAAGGCTGGGCAATTATTGTTGACCAGCCATAATCTGTAACCAGTTCCAGGCCATTTGCGATCGAAGCTAGTTTGTTCTGCTCCTGTGGTCCTGCATAAAATTTGGCAGTAGCAGAACTTGTAGTCTTGGGCGGTACAATTCCTAGGTCCTGTTTAAACCCAATAGTATAAAGCTGGGAAGTCGGTTCTTTGAATGCATAGAAAGTTGCAACCTGATTGTCATTGGGTATCCAGGTGCTAACGAAGTAATGCTGGATTACTCCACACCATCCTCGTTTTTGGCTCATTTCTGTTTGGTTTTGATCCATACTGGAGAAGGTAATTTTGTTGAATTTTTTATCATTTGTGTATATTGCGCCCCCGAAGTATGAGCGCACGAATCGTGATTGCTCATGCACAGGATAATCATCTCTTTGTATTAAACCAAAAAGGAACGGGTTTATTGGTTTACTAGATCCATTAGTGATTTTGTATTTTACTCCGATGACATAATCATTGTTGTTGATTGTGTAAGTTGCTTCTATGTCGACTTTATGATCTTTTCCAGTTAGTAGAAGCGTTGATGTTCCCGTTAGGTTGTCATGCGATATGGTATGGTGATTGAAATATGGTCTGAAAACTATCTCATTTTTACCTGGTACTTGAATTTTGACAAAACTTGATGAGCGGTAGATGGGGTTGCCTGTACTCAGGAGGGTGTAAGCTTCGCTCTTGTTATTATGGTCATGGTATTTTTTCAGATATAGCCCTACTATGTTGCCGTTGATCGGGTTTACCGCCATGTCGACTAAAGACGAAGAAATTACTACCGGTTTTTGTTTCTCTTCGGTTGCTTCAGTTGTTGCTATAGTCGGCTGTTTTTTCTTTTCCACATTTAGGGGGTTGTACGCGTTAGTAGAACCGATGGGGTTGGGGGCAGGTGATTCCTTATTCCAGTTTTGATATAGTCCAAGCAATGATCCGAACAATAGAAATACCAGCACAAGTCTTACATTTTCCATAGTATTCCACACACTCTCTGATGATCTGTAACTCAGATTTTGGCTAGGGGTTGTCCTCGCCGAATCTTTTATTAATAGGGTTGCACCGCAATATACGATAAACTGCCATCAATAAGCCTTTGTATGGCCCGTATTTTTTAATCGCAAGTTCTGCATATACGGAACAGCTAGGGAAGAATCTGCAATTCATTCCCCAGAAAGGGCTTAGAAACAGCCTGTACAAACGGATGAAAAAAATTAGCAAACTAGACAAAAGTGAACGGATCACGGCCTTATTTTTCCTCCGATAAGAGAAAGAAAAGATGATCCACATAATTACGGATGTCGCGCCTTGGCATTGAAGATACGTTACCCTTTAGTGAAACAATAATGTCAGCAATTGGCAGGTAACGGATTCTAGTTCTAAAACACTCCCTGATCAGGCGTTTTACAAGGTTCCTCCTTACCGATGTCACCGTGGCCTTTTTGGGGATTACCATCCCGATCCGAACAAATAGCGGATTAGTCTCACGGGAGCAGTAAGCCTTGAAAGGACCTGATCTGACTGATATCGGTTTTGAGGAGTAAACGGAGACGAACTCTGATTTTTTTCTAACAGAGCATAGCGACCTCTTGAAAGGTGATAACAAATTTTTTCTGGGTTTAATCAGAGAGTTATCTGCTGTCAACGAATACCACTCCCCTTCTTTACGCAGACAATCTATGCCTTCCTTTTTCTCTGCGCGATTTTATAACCAGTCCTCCCGGTGCTTTCATTCTTGCCCTGAATCCGTGAGTGCGCTTACGTCTTATCTTGGAAGGTTGATAGGTTCTCTTCATTTCAATTACCTCGATGTTCCAACTTTCTATTCTCATGATCGAGCAACTAAACCTCGCTCATGAAGAAAGGGATGTTTATACAAATCAAACTATTCTAGTCAATTCCGACTTTCTTTTAAAGATATTTTCCACTTTTGTGGACCAATTTCGTGTATGGACTCACCCAATGACGAAACAGAGACGGTAACGGGCATGTCTTTTACCGTCAGTTTTCTTACTCCCTCCATGCCTAGATCAGAAAAAGCTATCATTTCCACCTTTGTAATAGATTTAGAAACTAAGTATGCGGCGCCACCTACTGCGATCATCGAAACGGCACCGTATTTTTTTATGGCATCGATGCCTTTTTGCTTCCGTTCTCCTTTTCCTATCATCCCAATTACACCTACTTTTTCGGACAACATAAGTTCTGCGAATCGGTCCATGCGATCTGCTGTGGTTGGTCCTGCTGGTCCTATAATTTCGTCGCGAACGGGATCCACAGGGCCTACGTAATAAACAATTTTACCTCTCAGATCAAATGGCAATTCTTTCCCTGCATTTATCATGTCTTGAATGCGCTTATGGGCGGCGTCGCGAGCAGTGTATAGAGTTCCAGATAGTAATAAATTTTGTCCTGCTTGCCACTTTGCTATATCACTCTTAGTTAATGTGTCTATATTCACAGGAGTTGCTTCAACTTGAGTGTCACTCAAGCTAATGTTCGGCCACAGGGATAGATCAGGTTCAGGGAAGGTAGCAATGTTAGTTCCATCCAGTGAAAAATGTACATGCCTTGTTGAGGCACAGTTTGGTATGAGTGCTACCGGGAGCGAGACAGCGTGAGTAGGGTAAGTTAGGACTTTTACGTCCAATACAGTCGTAATCCCACCTAATCCCTGTGCGCCAATTCCTAGTGCATTTACTCGATCGTAAATTTCTATTCGTAGCTTATCTATCGAGTTATCTCCTCCACGTTCCTTAATTTCATGTATGTCAATTGGTGCCATCAGTGATCTTTTGGCCAAATACATAGCATATTCTGGTGTGCCCCCTATTCCGATACCAAGTATTCCTGGGGGACACCAGCCTGCACCCATAGATGGCAAGGTTTCAATTATCCAGTTCACTACAGATGCGGATGGATCTAGATTAACAAAACGGCTTTTGTTTTCAGATCCTCCGCCTTTTGCTGCTAAATGAATCTCCACTTTGTTTCCGGGTACAATGTTATAATGAATGACTGCGGGTGTGTTGTCCTTCGTGTTCGTTCTTTTATCATGAGGATTATCTACGATGGAGAATCGCAATTTGTTGTTGGGATCTTGGTATGCTTTTCTTACTCCTTCGTGCACCATTTCTGATACTGATAGGTCGGTTTCCCATCTGACATCCATTCCAACATCGATGAAAACCACAGAAATGCCTGTATCCTGGCACATAGGTCTTTTGTTTTCGGCACTCATTTTGGAGTTAAGCAATATTTGTGCTATGGCTGTCTTAGCTGCAGAATTTTTTTCCCGTTTATAAGCTTCAGCTAGTGAGTGAACGAAATCCGGTGGGTGGCAATAAGAAATGAACTGAAAAGCGTTTCTTATAGATTCTATGAACTGTTGCTTTGTTATTATGGACATGTTTTCATTCCGTGAAAGTTTGGCAAATGCATTTTAAGAGAAAATCATTGTAATTCAGAATTATGAATTACCCAATATCATCAATTATTAATACCTTATATGATATGGTTTTTTTGAACAAGACAGTAACTGTTGACAAGCTTCCAGAAAGTCATTGGAGATTTTTATTTTCCATTTTTGTCCAGTTCTTATATAGCAGGAAATATTGTTATTGACGTAATAGAATGTTACAGGTACCGAATTATCCTGTGTTGCGTGCTCCTTGATTAGATTGCATATATCAGTTATTGGGGAAAACGGTTGAATGTACAGAATGAGTTGAGATGCTTTTTCTTCTCTGAGTTGTTCTAGTGACATAATGCGACTTGCTATAAATCGATTAGTTTTATGGTAATTATCGAAAGATATCTTGCCTTCGAAAAATAGCAAGTTGTCAGTTTTAAAAAGTTGTCTGTTCTTTTCAAAATTATCTGAAAATACCGTGACTTCAATTTCCTCTTGGCCATCGCTGATAACTGTGCAGTAAGCTTTGCCAATTTTGCGTACCTTATTGATTATGCCACTGATAATTTTGACGCTGTTGTCCGGATTGCAATGCAGTACATCTCTTAGGGATAGGCGTGTAATTTGCTGTGATTCGTCGGCAAATGCCTGAAATGGATGGGAGCTTAGAAAAAATCCAACGGCACTTTTTTCTTCAGACAGTTTTTTAAGTAAAGACCATTCAGGGAAGAGTGTTTCTGGGTTTTGATCTGCATTTGATACGGGTTGGTCCATGTCGAAAAGGCTTACCTGATTAGTGTCAAGGGTTTTCTTTTGCAGAGCTTGCTTCATTTTTTCCTTTATATCTTCGAATAGTATCTTTCTGTTATGGTTCAGCTTATCGAAGGCTCCTCCTTTGACTAAAAATTCTATACTTCTTTTGTTGACGATGTTTAAATCAATGCGGCTGCAAAAATCAGAAAGACTCGAAAACGGACCAGTTTGTCTCCTGTTGATAATTTCTAGGGCAGTATTTTGTCCTACTCCTTTTATAGCGCCGAGCCCATAAAAAATGGTTTTTTCATTTACAGGTGTAAATTTATGATCAGATTGATTTATGTCTGGGGAACAAACTGTGATGTTATTTTTTATAGCGTCTTCGTACAAAATTTTAATTTTGTCGGTGTCGTCCATGTCAAGCGAGAGAGAAGCAGCGATGAAGCATGATGTATGGTGCCTTTTTAGCCATGCTGTCTGATAAGCGATAACTGCGTATGCTGCTGAGTGAGATTTGTTGAACCCGTACTCGGCAAATTTTTCCATGAGGTTGAATAAGTGAATTGCCAATTGTTGGTCGTAGTTGTTTTTTTGGGCACCCTTTATGAATATTTCACGATGCTTTGCCATTTCTTCAGTTTTCTTCTTGCCCATTGCTCTTCTGAGCAAATCTGCTCCCCCCAATGAATATCCAGCTATTATCCTAGATATCAGCATTACTTGCTCTTGATAAACTATAATTCCATAAGTTGGTTTCAGCACAGACTCTAAACAAGGGTGGTAGTAATTTACAGACGCTTTGCCGTGTTTCCTATTTATGAAATCATCCACCATTCCTGAACCTAGAGGTCCTGGTCTATACAGTGCCAGTACAGCGATGACGTCTTCGAAATTGTTGGGACGGAGTTTTTTCAACAAATCTTTCATTCCTCGAGATTCTAGCTGAAAAACGCCAGTGGTGTTTCCCTCACACAGTAAATTATAGGTTTCTGCATCATTAAAATCTATATTTCTTAGTTCTAGATTTTCTTGATCTGGGTAGAGCGCTTGGATAGATTTTACAGTCCAGTTGATAATCGTTAAGGTTTTTAGTCCTAGAAAGTCAAATTTAACCAGACCAACTTCTTCTACATCGTCTTTGTCGTACTGGCTAAGCATATCTGAGGAATTATCAGGTTTGAATAAAGGGCAGAAATTTACTAGTCTATCGGGAGCTATCAGAACACCGCCGGCGTGGGTACTGATGTTTCTCACTAGTCCTTCTATTTCTTTCGCAAGAGATATGCACTGACGTACGTCTTCTTCGTTTTCTATGCGCTCTCTGAGCGAAGGTTCCATTTTGCAAGCGATGTCTATTGTTATATTTTTAGTTGGCTCGAACGGAATTAACTTAGCTATGCCGTCAACGAAAGTGTATGGTAAATTTAGGACGCGACCGATGTCCCTTATGGATGCCTTGGCAGCCATTGTACCAAATGTTGCTATCTGAGAAACGGCATCGTTTCCATATTTGTTTTTGACGTAATCTATTACTAGTTGTCTTTTTTCTTGGCAAAAGTCGATATCGAAATCCGGCATGCTAATACGTTCTGGATTTAGGAACCGCTCGAACAGTAAATCGTATTTTATTGGGTCAAGTTCTGTTATTCCTAGATAGTATGCCACTATTGATCCAGCACCAGATCCCCTTCCAGGTCCGACGGGTATGTCGTTATTTTTAGCCCAGTTTATGAAATCTTGCACTATTAAGAAGTAGCCAGAGAATCCCATTTCATTGATTATGCGCAGCTCATACTCTAAGCGTTGTTTGTGTACTTTTCTTGTCTTTTCGGGCAATAGTAAAAGTAATTGCTCTGATTTCTCATAAACAAGCTGTTTTAAATATTCTGTAAGTGTGAAATTTTTTGGTAGTGGAAAGTTTGGTAATTTTGGAACGCCAAGTTCCAATAATAGATTGCATTGTTTGGCAATTTCTACTGTGTTCAGCAAGGCATCTGTGTAAGGGTGAAAAAGGGCATTTGCTTCTTTTTCTGATATGAAGTGTTGAGTTGGCTTGAATTCTTTGGGGCGGTTTGGGTGGTTGAGTGTCCATCCGTTTGCAATGCATACTTTTGCCTCATGTGCATCGAAATCGCTCTTACTGAGAAATTGTACAGGGTGAGTTGCAACTAAGGGGGTATTTGTGGTTTGGCCAATGTTTGCAGAGGCGGTTAGTAGATCTTCATGTCTGGGATTATATCGCTGAATTTCTATGTAGAAACGATTTTCAAAAACTTCTTTGTAATGTTCAAGTACCAGTAGAGCTTTTTTTTCTTGTTGGCGAAGAAGGAGTTGTCCTATCTCTCCTTTGTCGTATCCGGATAATGCTATCAAGTTTCGACAATTTTCCCTTGTGAACCAGGATATTTCGATTGATGCCTCAGCAGAGTTTTCTTTTTTATGGTACGAAGATGTCAGTAGCTCGCAAATTTTTAGGTAACCATTAATGTTTTTTGCAAGAAGGAGCAATCTCGATTTTTGATTATTTATGAGTCCTGTTGTAAGTACATCAACCCCAAGTATTGGCTTAACCCCAACGCGCAGGGCTTCTTTGTAAAATTTTATAAATCCGAAGATGTTGTTTCTATCTGCTAGCGCTACCGCTGGCATTTTTTGATTGGCAACATGTTCCAGTAAGTGTTTTATACGTATTATGCTGTCTGTAATTGAGAATTCAGACCGCACTCGCAGATGCACAAACGAAGACACTGGGTGATTATGGGGGTGATGTTGTTTCTTATCCATAAGACAGATTGTTGCTATACATATAGTAAATAGATGACATCTTAACTAAGTCCGATTCAATGACGATAGCGCGATTTTTGTTATCTTGACAAGCTGTTGTTGTTTGATATGTGGCCGTGGAGAATATTTTTTGTTTTTTGGCGAAAATAGTTTTGAAATCACTGTTCTTTAATCTATAATCGGATCCTTGTTGTGAAACTGTCCCTCGACCAATCGTAGTCGAAGCTTGGGAGATTTTTAATGAAGGTTGGTTTTTTGATGGGCCGTAAGGTTGGTATGATCCGGATCTTTAAAGAGGCTGGGGAGTCCATAGCGGTTACTGTCATTGATGTTTCTGGTAACAGAATTGTTTCTGTCAAGAATTCTGCTTTGAGTGGATATTCCGCTGTTCAGGTTTGTTTTGGTAATGCTCGCTCGGACAGATTGAATCGGTCTGTGCGTGGATTTTATGCCAAGGTGGGTATTGAGCCCGGCATAAAGTTGAAAGAGTTTCGTATCCCAGAGGGCCAAGAGGGCTGTTACAATTCTGGTGATACATTGGGGGTTGGTGTTTTCAGCGTCGGTTCCCGTCTCAGTGTTTCTGGTGTTACTCGTGGGCATGGTTTTGCCGGTGCTATCAAGAGGCACAATTTTTCTTCGGGTGATAAATCTCATGGAAACTCTCTTTCTCATAATAAGCCTGGATCTACTGGTATGTGCCAGGATCCTGGTCGTGTGTTTCCCGGAAAGAAAATGCCGGGTCACATGGGTTGTGCGAGAAGGACGGTAAAGAATCTTCTTTTGTTCGATATTGACGAGAGCCGCAATTTGTTGTTCGTTAAGGGTGCGGTTCCGGGGCCTAAGGGTGGCTTGGTTTGCGTTAAGTCGATTCTGTAGATATCTGCAAAAGGGGATAATTGTGGAGTGTGATTTATTAGATCAGAATGGTCATCTGATTTCCAAAATTTCTTTATCGGATTCTGTGTTTTCCAGGGAATATAACGAAGCGTTGGTTCATCAGGTTGTTATTTCTTATTTAGCTAATGCTAGACAAGGATCTAGAGCACAGAAGAATCGTTCTTCTGTTTCTTATTCGACCCGTAAACCGTGGAAGCAAAAAGGTACTGGTCGTGCCCGTGCTGGTATGAGGTCTTCCCCATTGTGGCGTGGGGGTGGTAAGATATTTCCTTCTTCTCCATCAGAGAATTTCCGCCAGAAGATCAATAGGAAAATGTATAGGGCGGCAATGGGTTGCGTGTGTTCTAGGTTAGTGAGTGAAGGTCGTATATCTTTTGTTGATAAGATAGATGTTCCTCTACCTAAGACGAAGGAATTTTTGAAAATTGCTTCCGCCCTTGGTTTGCCGGGTGACGGTACGAGGGTTGTTGTTGTGACTGCTGGCTATGATGAGAACTTAGATTTGTCTTCGCGTAATTTGCACTACTGTGATGTTGTGGATTCGCTGGTCGTTGATCCTGTTACGCTTGTTAACAGCGGTAGAGTTTTGATGACAGAGGCAGGTTTGAGGGTGCTGGAGGGGAGTCTTTCATGAGTGAGGTTAAGTCTTTCTTTTTAGATGCTTTCAAGGGTTTTGTTGTTTCTGAGAAGGGTGGTCTTTGTTCTTCTCGTTTCCAGGTTACGGTGAAAGTTGGTACTTATCTTAATAAGGCTCAAATAAAGGAAGCTTTCGAGTCTCTTTTTGATGTTTCTGTTGAGGGAGTAACTACTCTGAATGTTGCGGGAAAGAAGAAGCGTTTCGGTCGTTTTTATGGAAAGCGTTCTGATTGGAAGAAGGCTTATGTTTCCATAAAGGATGATGTTCGCGGCAGGAGTTTTATGGAGAGAAATGATGGCGTTGCTTAAAGTTAAGCCTACTTCTCCGGGGCGTCGTTCTCTTGTAAAGGTAGTATGTAACCATTTGCACAAAGGTAGGCCTTTCGCCCCCTTGGTTTCTGGATTTCATCGTTCTTTTGGACGAGATGCTTATGGGCACATTACTGTTCGTCACAAGGGTGCTGGTCACAAGAGACTGTATAGGGTTATAGATTTTAAACGTAACAAGGACGGAGTACCGGCTAAAGTTGAGAGGATCGAGTATGATCCAAACCGTACTGCTCATATAGCACTGTTGTGCTATGCCGATGGTGAAAGAAGGTATATTGTTGCTCCGCGTGGATTGTTAGCTGGTGGAGTTGTGGAAAGTGGGCCGTTGGCGCCGATAAAGGTTGGAAATGCCTTGCCTATTCGCAATATTCCTGTTGGTACTGTTTTGCATTGTGTTGAAATGTTGCCGGGCAAAGGTGCTCAGATAGCTCGTTCAGCTGGTGTTTCTGTGGTGTTGTTGGCTAAAGAATCTGCTTATGCTCAGGTTCGCTTGCGCTCTGGTGAGGTTCGCAGAGTTCATGTTGAGTGTCGTGCTGTAGTGGGTGAGGTGAGTAATGAGGAAAATTCTCTTCGTTCGATAGGTAAGGCTGGTGCTAATCGTTGGAGAGGCATACGACCTACTGTTCGTGGTGTAGCTATGAACCCGGTTGATCACCCTCATGGTGGTGGTGAGGGTAGGACAGGAGAAGGTGGTGAGCCTACAAGTCCTTGGGGCAAGCCTACTAAAGGCTATAGAACGCGGTCTAACAAGCGTACTCAACCTTTGATTGTTTCCAGAAGACGCAAGTGATTTTTTAGGATGGTAGAATGAGTCGTTCTCTTAAGAAGGGTCCTTTTGTTTGTGCAAGTTTGTTGAAAAAAGCTGTTACTGCTGTGTCTCAGAGAGATAAACGACCGATAAAGACCTGGTCCCGTTCATCGACTGTTGTTCCTGACTTCGTCGGGCTTACTATAGCCGTTCATAACGGAAGACAGCATGTGCCTGTGTTTATTTCTGAGAATATGGTTGGTCACAAACTTGGTGAGTTTGCTTTGACGAGGGTTTTCAAGGGCCATCCTGGGGGCAAGAAGGTTGTTATCAAAAGGTAGTTTGAGTTTTTTGGTAATTGAGGGAGATTTTTATGCAGGTCAAGGCTGTTCTTAAGGGGGTTCGTCTCTCTCCTCAGAAGGGTCGTTTGGTTGCTGATACGATTCGGGGTTTGCCTGTTGTAGAGGCTTTGAGGTTGCTTAGTTTTTGTTCCCGTCGTAAGGCTGCGCAGATTATTAGGGCAGTTGTTTTTTCTGCTGCGTCTAATGCTGAGCATAATCAGGGCATGGATCTTGAAGATTTGTTGGTTGTTCAGATTTTTATTGAAAAGGGTCCTGTCCTTAAGAGATTTTCTGCTAGGGCCCGTGGCCGTGGTGCTAGGATTTTAAAACCTACGTCTCACATATATGTTTTTGTTGGTACCGTTGGTGATTTGGAGAATTAGGAGAGTTCTGGATGGGGCAGAAAGTTCATCCTGTGTGTTTTCGTTTATCGATGACCAAGGATTGGGGTTCTCGTTGGTATGCAAAAGGTTCTGTTTTTGCGAAAATGCTGGCGGAGGATATTCGTGTTCGTGAATATCTGAAAAAGAGGGTTTCTGGTGCGGCAATAAGTAGAATCTTGATTGAACGTCCTGCTAAGAGTGCTCGCGTAACGCTTTTTTCTGGCCGTCCAGGTGTGATTATTGGCAAAAAGGGTGATGGCCTGGAGAGAATTCGTGCTGATATTCAGGCTATGCTTAGTGTTCCTGTTTGTGTAAATGTTGAGGAAGTTAGAAAACCGGAGTTGGAAGCTCAGATTGTTTCTGATTCTTTGGCTCAACAATTGGAAAAGCGGGTGATGTTTAGGCGAGCAATGAAGAGATGTATACAGAGTGCTATGCGTTTAGGCGCTGAAGGTATTAAGATAGAGGCATCTGGTAGGTTAAATGGCATTGATATTGCTCGTTCTGAGTGGTACCGTGAGGGTCGAGTTCCGTTGCAGAAGCTTCGTGCAGATATTGGTTACGGATTCAGTGAGGCTAAAACTACCTATGGTCTTATTGGTTTGAAGGTATGGATTTTTAAGGGAGATAGAGCTGCTGTTGCATCTCCATCTTCTTCTCCGGTTTCTCCTTCTGCTGTGCCTTCTCCTCCTTCCCCACGTTCTGCTCCTGATAATCAGCGTAAAAGGTCTCGTGAAGGCTCTAGGAAATCTTTTCCTGCTACTAAATCCGGCTCAGGGTCGTAATTTTTTTGGGTAATTTTTATGTTACAGCCAGCTAAAAGAAAGTATCGTAAGGATCACAAAGGAAGGAATAGGGGTGTTGCCGTCCGTGGTAGCTCTGTTGCTTTTGGTGATTTTGGTTTGAAAGTTACCGGTTTGGCGAGGATTACTGCTCGTCAGATTGAGGCTGCTAGAAGAGCTATGACTCGCCATATAAAGAGAGGCGGTCGGATTTGGGTTCGTATTTTTCCAGATAAACCTATATCTTCTAAACCGGCTGAAGTTAGGATGGGTAATGGTAAGGGCAGTCCAGAGTTTTATGTAGCTCAGGTTCAGCCAGGAAAAGTTATTTATGAGATGGATGGTGTGAGTGAGAAATTAGCTCGGGAGGCTTTTTCTTTGGCTGCTGCTAAGTTGCCGGTCAAGACTGTCTTCGTAACGAGAAGGAGTATGGTAAGTGAGGGCTAGTGAGTTGCGTGAGAAGACAGAGGAAGAATTGCGGGAAGAGCTGGAGTCTCTGTTCAAGCTTCTTTTGTCTTTGAATATGAAGAAAGCTTTGGGATATTCTGGTTCTTTAGATGTTAGAACTGTTAGATGTGATATTGCTAGGGTTAAGTTAGTTTTGTCCGAGAGGGGAATTTCCGTTTAGGGGGTAGATTGTGTCTATGGAAAGTGTTGCTGTTTCTCCTACGGCTCGTTCCTTGATTGGTCGAGTTGTTAGTGACAAGATGATGAAGACTGTTATTGTTCTTGTGGAGCGTCGTGTTCGTCACGTTGTGTATGGCAAGATCGTTACTCGTTCCAAAAAGTACCATGTTAGGGATGATAGTTTTTCGGCAAAAGAAGGCGATGTTGTTGAGATATCTGAGTGTCGTCCTCTTGCAAAGACGGTTTCTTGGCGGGTTACTCGCTTGTTGGGTAAAGCTAGGCGGTAGTTTTGATTTATGGGGTTTTTTTATGATTCAGTCTGAGTCGTTGCTTGGTGTTGCTGACAACACGGGGGCAAAGAAGGTTCTTTGCATAAAGGTTCTTGGCGGTTCTAAGCGTCGCTATGCTCGTGTTGGTGATATCATTAAGGTTAGTGTGAAGGATGCTGCTCCTCGCGGTCGTGTTAGCAAGGGTGATGTTTGTTTTGCGGTTGTCGTTCGTACTTCTCAGGCAGTGAGGCGCAATGATGGTTCATCGATTCGTTTTGATGATAATGCAGCTGTTTTGTTGAACTCCAAGTTGGAGCCCATAGGCACTCGTATATTTGGTCCGGTGACTAGAGAATTAAGAACGGAAAAGTTTATGAAGATAGTTTCTTTGGCTCCTGAAGTTATATAGATTAGATGTTATATAGATTTGGATTCCAGAGCGGAGATTTTTTGTGAGAAAAATTATTAAGGGTGACACGGTTGTGGTAATATCTGGTTCCGCTAAGGGACGTAGGGGTGAGGTTTTGGCTGTGTTGGATGGCAAGAAGGTTTTGGTTCAAGGGGTTAATGTTTGTAAAAAACACATGAAGCCCAATCCTGCTAAGAATGAAATGGGTGGGATTATTTCTAAAGAGATGCCGATAGACATTTCCAACGTTGCTCTTTTTTGTGAGCGAGACGGTCGTTCTTACCCTGTTGGTTTCGTTTTCTCTGAAGGTAAGAAAAAGAGAGTTTTCAAGATAGCTGGAGAACGTTTGCCAGTTTAAATTTTTTGGAGTTGGATTTTTTTGGGGTTTTTGATATGTCTAGATTGATGAGACATTACAGGGAGGAAGTTGTTCCGGCGCTTGTGAAGAAATTTTCTTACTCTGGAGTGATGGAAGTTCCGAGGATCGTCAAAATTACGCTGAACATGGGTGTTTCCGAGGCGGTTGCTGATAAGAAGGTTATTGAACATGCGGTTGGTGACATGTCCCGCATTGCTGGTCAGAAGCCTGTGGTTACGAAGGCAAAAAAATCCATAGCGACCTACAAGATAAGGCAAGGTCAGCCTATAGGTTGTATGGTTACTCTGCGTGGTTGTCGGATGTATGAATTTTTGGATCGTTTGGTGAGTGTTGCGTTGCCACGTGTTCGTGATTTTCGTGGGTTAAGTTCTCGCTCTTTTGATGGTCGGGGTAATTATTCTTTGGGTGTTAGGGAGCAGATCGTTTTTCCTGAAATTGAGTATGATAAGATCGATGCGCTTAGGGGACTTGATATTTGCATTACTACTACGGCCAAGAGTGATGAAGAAGCTAGGGCTCTTCTAGATTGTTTTAACTTTCCTTTTAGGTCTTGATAGAAATGGCAAAATTGTCTTTGAAAAATCGTGAGAAAAAACGTTCGGCTGTTGTTTCTCGCTACCTTGAAAAACGTCGTCTTTTGGCATCTCGTATTTCCGATCAAGCTTTGTCTTTGGAAGAGAGAATGCAAGCTCGATTGCAGCTTCAATCTTTACCTCGCAATTCTAGTCCTGTTAGGTTGAGACGGCGTTGTTTTTTGACTGGGCGTCCCCGTGGTGTTTTTCGTAAATTTGGTTTGTGTCGTAACAAATTGAGAGAAATGGCAGCTAGGGGTGAAATACCTGGTCTTGTTAAGGCTAGTTGGTAATTCTCTGGGGGATGATGATGAGTTTAAGTGATCCTGTTGCGGATATGTTGACGAGGATTCGTAATGCCCATATGGCTAAGAAGTTGAGCGTTGAGGTAGTGTCTTCTCGTTTGATTAAGAGTATCGCCTCTGTTCTACTGGGAGATGGCTATATCGAGTCCTATGAGGCTTTTTCTCCCCGTAAGGGTGTTGAGTACCTGAGGATATTTTTGAAGTACTACGCAGGATTTCCGGTTATTAGTACGATATCTCGTGTTTCTCGCCCTGGTTTGCGGGCTTATGCTTCCAAGAGTTCTTTACCTGACGTGGTTAATGGGTTGGGTGTAGCTATAATGACTACTTCTAGTGGTGTTATGACTAACAAGGAAGCGAAAAAGAGAGGCATTGGTGGTGAAGTCATTTGCTTTGTTTCGTAGTTTATTTTCGATTTATTAGGGTTGGGATTTCATGTCGAGGGTTGCTAAGAGTCCTATTAAGTTGCCTGCCGGAGTTTCGGTTGAATTGACTGCCGGGAGTGTAGAGGTTAGGGGACCAGGTGGTGTGCTTAGGTTTTCCAGGTCTCATCTTGTTGAGGTTGTCTTGGAGGATGGGGTTCTAAGATTTAGGCCCTTGGGTGCTAGCAAGTTTGCTATCGCTCTGTCTGGTACCACCAGGGCTATTGTGAATAACATGGTGATAGGTACCACAAAAGGTTTTGAGAAAAAGCTCGTTTTGTTCGGTACGGGGTATCGTGTATCCCTTCAGGGGAGTGCGTTGAATCTTTCTTTGGGCTATTCCCATCCTGTTATTTATGAAATTCCCCAGGGGATAGTTGCTAAGGTTTTGACGCCTACAGAGCTGATTGTTTCAGGAATAGATAAGCAGTTAGTTGGCTTGACGGCTGCTAATATTCGTTCTTTTCGATCTCCTGATCCTTATAAAGGCAAGGGTGTTCGTTATGCTGATGAAGTAGTTGTTTTGAAAGAAGTTAAGAAGAAGTGATGGTGTTTGTGTGTTTTGCTTAGAGGGTTTTCTATGGTCCTGAACAAGAGTAAAAGGCGGTTGGTGCGAGCTAGAGCTACTCGTGTTAGAATTGTTCTCTCAGGTATGCCTCGGTTGAGTGTTTTTCGCTCCAACAAGCATATTTATGCTCAGCTTATATCTTCCTGCGGTACTTCAACTATAGCTAGTGCTTCTTCTTTGGATAAGTCTTTTAAGGATCGTTCTCCTGCTGCTTCTGGGATTGGGTCTGCGTCTCTGGTTGGTGTGCTCATTGCTGAGAAAGCTGTGGCAGCGGGTGTTACTGTGGTTGCGTTTGATCGCTCGGGTTACAAGTATCATGGTAAGGTTAAGGCTTTGGCTGATGCGGCCCGTTCTGCTGGTTTGACTTTTTGATTGGAGCTGGTTTGTATGGCGGTTAGAGATAAGGGGCATAAAAAGTCCTCTGATGATAAGTCTGATTCTTTTCGTGAGAAGATGATTTCTGTCAATAGAGTTACTAAAGTTGTCAAAGGTGGTCGTATATTGAGTTTTGCTGCGCTTACCGTTGTTGGAGATGGGGACGGTGGTGTTGGTATTGGTAAAGGCAAAGCTAGGGAAGTTCCAGTTGCTGTCCAAAAAGCTATAAATGAAGCAAAAAGAAGCATGGTCAGGGTCCCTTTGAAAGATGGTACTTTGCAGCATGTTTTGAAGGGTAAGTATTGTGCTTCTCGTGTTGTTATGTTGCCTGCTCCGCAGGGATCTGGTGTTATTGCCGGTGGTGCTATGAGAGCTGTTTTTGAGGTGATGGGAGTTACAAATGTCATAGCTAAGTGCTATGGTTCCACCAATCCTTATAATGTAGTTCGTGCTACTGTTAACGCGTTAATCAATATGACTACTCCCTATGAAGTTGCGGCTAAGCGGGGAAAAACTGTTGAAGAGATATTGGAGTAGGTGGTATGAGCACCAAAGAAAAGAAGTTATTGGTGAGGTTGGTTAGAAGTTTGATAGGTGTACGTTCTTCTCACAGGAGCACTGTTCGCTGTTTGGGCTTGAATAAGTTGGGTTCTTCTCGTGAGTTTTTGGATACCCCGACAGTTAGGGGTATGGTTGATCGTGTTTCTTATTTAGTTGACTGTAGCGAGTTTGAGGGTTAGTTAAAATGTTTTTAAATCAGTTGAAGCCTGGCTGTGGTTCCAGGTCAGCTAAGAGGCGCGTTGGGCGTGGCATTGGTTCTGGTCTCGGTAAAACTTGTGGGCGTGGCCATAAAGGTCAGCATGCTAGGGCTGGTGGTTATCACAAAGTTGGGTTTGAGGGGGGGCAGATGCCTTTGCAGAGAAGGCTTCCCAAAAGAGGATTTAGGTCCCCGCAGTATTCTGCTAGGTTTCATGCTAGCTTACGCTTAACTCAGTTGGTGGCTTTTGCTGGAAGTGTTGTTGATATAAATTTTCTGAAGGAAGCTGGATTGATTTCTCCTTTGGTTAAGACGGTGAAGGTGTTTTTGGATGCTCCTGTCGGAGAGTATATCCAGTGCGATGGTCTTTTGTTGACAAGCGGTGTTCGTGCACATTTGGATTCTTTGAAGACTTAGTTACTATTGTTGAATTTTTTTGGGATGTACCATGGATGGCGTTCGTCGCTATGCTGATCTTAGGGGCAGGATACTTTTCTTGTTAGGTGCTTTGATTGTCTACAGGATAGGTGCTCATGTTCCTGTTCCCGGTATTGATGTTGCCAGGTTGTCTCATCTTTTCAAGAGTCAATCCCATGGTTTGTTGGCGATGTTTAATGTTTTTTCTGGAGGAGCTCTTCAGAGGTTTACGGTTTTTGCCTTGGGTATAGTTCCATACATATCGGCTTCTATTATTGTTCAGCTGTTGAGTGTTGCTGTTCCTCACCTTGATGCATTGAGGAAGGAAGGTGAGGTTGGTCGTCGGAAGATTACGCAGTACACCAGGTTTGCTACTGTTGGTTTGGGTTTTTTTCAGGGCGTAGGTATAGCAGTTGCCTTGGATGCTAATAATCTTTCTTTGAGGCCTGGTTTGTCTTTCGTTTTGATGACAGCGCTCACTCTGGTTTCTGGGACCATGTTTTTGATGTGGTTGGGAGAGCAGATAACCGAGAGGGGTTTGGGTAACGGTGTTTCCATAATTATTTTTGCTGGTATAGCATCGGGTCTTCCTAACTCGCTCAGCAAGTTGTTAACTATGGTACGTTTGGGGCAAATTTCTCCTCTTTTTGCTCTTTTTATCTGCTTCTTGGTATTTTTTGTAACTGCTGTTGTTGTTTTTGTCGAGCGTGGTCAAAGGCGTATTCCGGTTCAGTATGCTAAGAGGCAGTCGTCTGGTCAGGTCTATTCTGCCCAGTCTTCGCACTTGCCACTGAAGGTGAATATGAGTGGGGTGGTTCCGCCGTTGTTTGCTTCATCGGTGATTCTTTTTCCAACTACTTTGATATCTTGGTTTAGTTCTAGCCGGCATATTTACTGGTTGAGGGATTTGGCTTCGTCTCTCTCTCCTGGCCAGCCTTTACATTTCGTGGTTTATGGTGTTGCTGTTGTGTTTTTTTGTTTTTTTTACACGGCTCTTGTTTTTGATCCTAAGGAGACAGCTGACAATTTGAAAAGGGGGGGGGCTTTTGTTCCGGGGATTCGTCCTGGAGAGCACACAGCGCAGTATTTTGAGAAAGTGATTCTAAGGTTGACTCTTGTTGGCTCTGTGTACATTACTTTGGTTTGTTTGTTGCCTGAGTTTCTGAATATTAAGTGGGGAATTCCGTTTTATTTCGGAGGGACTTCTCTTTTGATAGTGGTTGTTGTGACCATGGATTTCATAGCTCAGCTTCAGGCCTATTTAATGACGCATCATTACGAGAGTTTGTTGAAAAAGTCTAATTTTAAGGGCGGCGCTTACATGCGTTAGTTTGTGAATGGCTAAGGAAGATTTTATAGAGATGCAAGGCGAAGTTATTGAAACTTTGCCCAACGCAACCTTCAGGGTTAAGCTGGAGAATGGTCACGTTGTTTTGGGCCATATTTCCGGGAAGATGAGGATGCACTACATAAGGATTCTTCCTGGGGACAAAGTTACTGTTCAACTTACTCCGTATGACTTGACTCGTGCTAGAATTGTATTTCGTGTCAAGTAGTTGTATGGGGTTACTCTTGGGAGTTGTTTATGAAGGTTAGAGCTTCTGTTAAGGCTATGTGTCGTCACTGTAAGTTTGTTAGACGGCGTGGTGTTTTGCGAATTATTTGTAAAGATGCTCGCCACAAGCAGCGTCAGGGTTGATGTTAGGATATTAGTATGGCACGTATAGCAGGGATTAATATACCGGGTAATAAGCATGTTTTTATTGCCTTGACTTCTATTTATGGGGTTGGTGTTTCCAGGGCTCGTTTGTTGTGTAGTTTGGCTGGAATTGATGAGTCTAAGAAAGTAAAAGACTTGATGGAGCACGAGCTCGGTAGTATACGGGAGCAATTGTCTAAATTTACAATTGAGGGAAGCTTGCGTCGAGAGGTTTCCATGAACATCAAGAGGTTGATGGATCTTTCGTGCTATCGAGGGTTGCGTCACAGGAAAGGTCTTCCCGTTCGAGGTCAAAGAACAAGGACGAATGCTAGGACTCGTAAGGGGCCTCGTCGTCAGATGCAGAAGTAATATAATGTATGTGATCGGAATGTATCTATATGGTTAAGACAAGTGGTTCTTCAAAGGTTAAGAGGAAGGTTAAGAAAGCAGTTACGGACGGTATAGTTCACGTGCATGCTTCTTTTAATAACACAATTATTACTGTTGCTGATCGTCAGGGGAATGTTTTGAGTTGGTGTTCTTCTGGTGGGTCGGGTTTTAAGGGTTCTCGTAAGAGTACTCCTTTTGCTGCTCAGGTAGCTGCGGAGAAGGCAGGTCGTCAAGCCCAAGAGTTTGGTTTGAAAAATGTAGAAGTTCGGGTAAAAGGGCCTGGGCCTGGTAGAGAATCTGCTGTCAGGGCTTTGAATGCTGTTGGTTACAAGATTACTGCGATTTCTGACGTGACTCCTATTCCTCATAATGGTTGTCGTCCGACGAAGCGTCGCAGAATTTAGTCAGGGAGTTGGATGTGGCTAGGTATATAGGTCCTAAATGTCGCTTGTCTCGTAGGGAAGGCAAGGACTTGTTTCTTAAGAGTGCTCGTAGGTCTCTCGATAGCAAGTGTAAAAAGTTGGATGTTCGTCCAGGGCAGCATGGCTCTAAGCCTTCTCGACTTTCTGACTATGCATTGCAATTGAGGGAGAAGCAAAAGCTTCGTCGCATGTATTGTGTTCGTGAGAAGCAGTTCCGTAGGTATTTTGAGATGGCGCATGGTAAAAAGGGGAACACCGGCGAGCATTTGATCTCTTTTTTGGAATCTCGTTTAGATAATGTGGTTTACAGAATGGGGTTTGCCTCGACTCGTGTTGAGGCACGTCAAGTGGTTTCCCATAAGGCGATTCTTGTTAATGGTAAGTCCGTTAATGTTCCTTCCTATCAAGTTAAGCCAAATGATGTTGTTTCGGTGCGTGATAAAGCCCGTAAGCAGGCTCGTATACATGAATCTATGGAGCTGTTGCTTTCTGGTGGGGGGATTCCTGAGTGGGTCTCAGTTGATGCCAAGAAGTTTGAGGGGATTTTTAAGTCTACTCCTGACAGGTCAGATATTTTGGCTGATGTTAATGAGCAGTTAGTTGTTGAGTTGTACTCAAGGTAGATTACTTCGATTGGTTGTGTCTAAGGAGTTTCCATGCAAGATAGTGGTTTGCTGAAGCCAAGGATTGTGGAGGTGGTGATGCTCTCACCTACTAAGGGTAGAGTCACCATGGAGCCGTTTGAGCGGGGTTACGGCCATACTTTGGGCAATGCTCTTCGGCGAGTTCTTATTTCGTCTATGACGGGTTTTGCAGCTACGGAGGTTTCTATTTCGGGGGTATTACACGAGTATTCGACCATTGACGGTGTTCGTGAAGATGTCATTGACATATTGCTGAATTTGAAGGAAGTGGTTTTTAAGCTCCATTCTCGTAATGAGGCTGTCCTTTCAATTCGTAAGTCTGGGGAAGGTTATGTCACGGCATCTGACATAGAGCTTAGTCATGATGTAACTGTGGTTAATAAGGACGCTGTTATCGCTAGCTTGAGTGCTGGTGGTAAATTAGAGATGCAGGTAAAGGTTGAGCGTGGTCGAGGTTACGTTCCCGCTTCTTTGCGTCGTCAGAAAGAAGAGGCTAAGAGGGTTGGAAAAATTTTGCTGGATGCCTCTTTTAGTCCTGTTAAAAAAGTTTCTTACTCTGTTGAGGCAGCGCGTGTCGAGCAGCGTACCGACCTCGACAAATTGATTCTTGAGATTGAGACCAATGGATCTATTAATCCCGACCAGGCTGTTCGTGAGGCGGCAAGAGTTCTTATTGATCAGTTGGCCACTTTTGCTGATTTAGAGGGTGCCAAGTCGGTTATGGAGGTTCCAAAAGTTCCGGCAATTGATCCTTTGTTGTTGCGTCCTGTGGATGATCTTGAACTGACGGTTCGTTCGGCTAATTGTTTGAAGGCTGAAAATATTTATTATATTGGTGATCTTGTTCAGAGAAGTGAGAATGAGCTTTTGCGCACTCCTAACCTGGGACGTAAGTCTCTTATGGAGATTAAGGAAGTTCTTGCCGATTATGGTCTGTCGCTAGGTATGAAGGTGGAGGCGTGGCCCCCGGTTGGCGTTAATAAGAGTGTATAGCTAATGTTTTGTCGGAGGGTGATTTTTTATGCGGCACTGTAAGTCTAACAAGAAGTTGAATCGGACTAGTAGTCACAGGCGTGCGATGTTTCGCAATATGGCTTCTTCGCTACTTAATCATGAGCGTTTGGTAACAACTTTACCTAAAGCTAAGGAGCTTCGTAGAGTTGTAGAGCCTTTGATTACCAGGGGTAAGAAGGATACCTTGGGTAATCGTAGGTTGGTTTTTGACCGCCTTCGTGATCGTGATGTTGTCTGTAAGCTTTTTGGTGTGTTGGGACCTCGTTATCTTGATCGCCCTGGTGGGTATGTGAGAGTTTTAAAAAGAGGTTTTCGTAAAGGAGACGGGGCTCCTATGGCCTATGTTGAGCTTGTTGATTCTTCTGTTTCAGCCTCCTAGATTTTGCATTCCACTGCAATGTTTTCCTTCTGAGGGGTGTCTATGTTTACCGGTATAATATCCGGGGTTGGACGTGTGATTAGTGTTTGTCCAAAATCCTCAGGGGCTTCTGTATTCGTTGAATTATGCCGGGATCGTAGCTCCGGTTTTGATCTTTCCCTTGTTTCTGTCGGGGATAGTGTGTGTGTTTCTGGTGTTTGTTTGACCGTTGTTTCTGTTACAGATGCTGGCTGTGGTTTTGATGTGTCAGCGGAGACTTTGTCGTGCACCTGCTTACTTGATGTGACCGGAGCGTTGGTTAATTTGGAAACCTCGTTGAGGCCCTCTTCGCTTGTAGGGGGGCATTTTGTTTATGGCCATGTCGATTGCGTTGGTAAGATAGTTGTGTGGCGCTCCGTTTGTGACTCCCAAGAAATGGTTGTTTCAATCCCCCCTTTATTTGCACCTTACATTGCTAGGAAGTGTTCCATTGCTGTCGATGGAATCAGTTTGACTGTGAATGGTGTTGAGGATGGTGTTGAGGATGTACGTTTCAGTGTAAACTTGATTCCTCATACTCTTTCTCATACAACGTCATCTAATTTTGATCTCTCTACGTCTGTTAATGTAGAAGTTGATATGATGGCTAGGTATGCCTCGCGTTGTGCTGAGGTATTTTTGAACTGTTCAAGAAATAACGGTGTTTGATGCCAGTTTCTTCTATTCAGGAAGTTCTGTCTGATTTTTCTGCAGGAAAGATGGTCATCATAGTGGACGATATGTTCCGCGAAAATGAGGGTGATCTTGTTGTTGCAGCAGACTATGTTACTCCTGAAATAATTAATTTTATGGCTACTTATGGTAAGGGTTTGATTTGTATGCCTTTATCTGCCAGTATTTGTGATCGATTGAATTTTTATCCTATGGTTGAGACAGCTCCCCGGGGGCTGACTGCTTTTACTGTGACTATAGATGCAGCAGAGGGAATTACTACCGGAGTGTCTGCTTATGATAGAGCAATAACTGCGTCTAAGGTTGTCGATGTCAATGCCGTTCCGGAGGACTTTAGACGCCCCGGACATATGTTTCCGTTGCGTGCTCATAGAGGTGGCGTTCTTATGCGTTCGGGACATACTGAGGCAAGTGTTGATTTGTGTTGCGCTGCTGGATTGACTTCCGCGGCGGTTATTTGTGAAATCCTAAATGATGATGGCTCCATGTCTAGGTTGCCTGAACTGGAGGAGCTTTCAAGTTTTCATGGCCTTAAAATAGGATTTGTTGAAGATTTGGTGGATTTTAGATTAAAAAATGAGGAAATTTTGTGTTTTGCTGGAGAGATTTCTCTGGGAGATGGTATTTGTGTAAGACAGTATAGCGATGAAGTTGATGGGTGTGTCTGGTGCCTGGTATATCGAGATTTCCAGAAGTCTAATTCTTTGACTATTGATAAGAATTTCTTTGGGGAAATTTTTTGTGATGGTGATGTTCGTGGCACTATTGTAAATTGCATGAAAAATTCTTCTCCAGAGCCAGGAATGGTTGGTGTTTTTCGTTTGATTGTTGCTGTAAAAGGTGGTTTGGCCTTTAAGGATTTAGTGATGATGTCATCCTTTCAGGTTGTTTTTAAGAGAACAGTTACTGCTTTGTCTTTTATTGCTACTGATATTGGGACTGTTGCTCCATGTTTGTCTATTGATGACTGGAAATCGTGCTTCGGTTTTTGATGAATTTAACTTGATTCTTGCTTTTTGCTGGAGGTTTATGTCGGAGCGTAATTTTATTCGCGCTGAGGTTCCGTTTGATGTTTCTGATCTTAATTTGGTTGTCGGCGTGGTTACCAGTCGCTTCAATTCTGATATTACTTTGCCACTTAGAGATAAGTGTGTAGATAGACTGCTCTCTAGAGGTGTTTCGACATCCTGCCTGGTTCATGCCGATGTTCCCGGATCGCTGGAGATTTCTTATGCCCTTTCATTGATCGCTGCTCGTCAATTTCCTCTAGATGTTATGGTGGCTATAGGGTGCGTTATTCGTGGAGATACTTTTCATTTTGATGTTGTAGCTATGCAGAGTTCTTCTTCTATTTACCGTGTCCAGGAAGCTCAGGGAGTTCCTGTTGTGAATGGCATTTTGACTACTGATAACTTTCAGCAGGCTTCCGATAGAATTTCCCGTGGTGATGATTTTGCTGATTGTGCCATAGAAATGGCTTTTCTTCGTCGCTTCTTTAGTTCTTAGGTACAGACTTATGTCAGAATCGTCGTCGACTGCTGCTCCAAGACCAAGGAAACCAGGATTGTCCGGTAGGTCTCGTTCACGGGTGTGCGTGATGAAGTGCTTTTATCAGTACTTTCTAGGTGAGGATTCTTTTAAGGGAAATTATTCTGATCTGAGGAGCTTTTTGGATAGTGATATTGATTATTTGAGATGTAATAAGGACTACTTTGAAGTTTTGTTTTCAGGTGTTTGTGATCACCTAGAAAAAATTTTGGAATGCCTGATCAAATATCTTGATCGGCCCGTGTCTTCTGTTACACCAATAGAGATTTCCATATTGGTCGTGTCAGTCTTTGAGCTCTTATATGAAAGAAATGTTCCTGCTCCGGTAGTGATAAATGAAGGCATAGAATTGGCAAAGGTTTATGGCGGTACCGATGGCTACAAGTACGTCAATAACGTACTGGACAAAGTCTTTTCAGATGTGAAGGCCGGTCTAATGTAGCAAATTTACGCTTATCTGTTGAATTTTTTTATTCCCCCCATAAGCCTCTCTAGTCCATTTTCTCCTCCTTTTTTGATTTGTTTGAATACCTTTTGCGTTTTCTCAAACTGGGACAAGAGTTTGTTTACTTCTTGGACTGTGGTTCCTGCACCGGATGCAATTCTCCTTTTTCTGGATGATTTTAATATTTCCGGTGTTTTTCGTTCTTGTGCTGTCATGGAATCAATGATTCCCAAGGATATTTTGACAGTTTTGGCCGTTTGCGGGATTTGTTGCGCCGCTATAGAGGATATTTCTTTGGGGAGTTTATCAATAAACCCAGGAACAGAACTTATGGTTCGTATTTGCTCTAGCTGAGCACGAAAATCTGTCATGTCAAACCTTTTCTTAGATTTTTTGGGTGTGTTTTTTTTCTCCAGGCGACTTTTTTCTGCTTTGCGCGCGTATTCAACAAGAGAGACTACATCACCCATCCCAAGAATGCGGGAAGCCATTCTCTCTGGATAAAATTCTTCCAATCCGTCTAATTTTTCCGAAGTCCCGCAAAACTTTATAGGAACACCAACCGTATCCCATACCGATAAAGCCGCTCCCCCTCTGGTATCTCCATCCAATTTTGTGACGATAGCTCCTGTAATTTTTACTGCTTCCTTAAAGGCGAGAGATGTGCTAACTGCATCCTGACCTAACATGCTGTCAATCACAATAAACGTTTCGACCGGTGAAAGAATTTCTTCTAGCTCGGTTAGTTCATTGAGCATAGGTTTATCTACGGAAGTTCTTCCTGCTGTATCGAAAATTATCAGATCGTATGCTTTTTTATTCGCGTGAGTAAGCGCAGATCTTGCTATATTTTGCGGTGATTTTTCTGAAGATTCATAGAAATCTACAGAAAGCTGTTCTGCTAAAATTCTTAACTGATCTATTGCTGCCGGTCGATAAACGTCTCCACTCGAAATTAGAACTTTCTTCTTGCTTGAGTCCTGGATAAATTTTGCTAATTTTCCTGCTGTGGTGGTTTTTCCAGAGCCTTGGAGCCCAGTAAGAAGGACGGTTGCCGGAGGCGGTGCGTTAAGATTAAGTTCAGATTTTGCACTTCCAAAAAGGTCTGTGAGCTCCTTATGTACTATGCCGATGAAGGCTTGGGCAGGAGTCAAACTGGAAATTACGCGCTCACCAATGGACTTCGTCTTGACACTGTCTATAAATTTTTTCAGTGTAACTAAGGAAACGTCGGCGTCCACCAATGCTACCCGAACCTCGCGGAGAGCATCTTCTATGTTTTTTTCTGATATTTTGGCCTGGCCACTCAGAGTTTTATGGATCTCGTGAAAACGGGAAATAAGTTGGTCAAACATGATTTGCAACCCCCTAGATGATTTGGGAACCTATCCTACAGTCTATATGATCTATCTCCAGCTGAAAATGATGGGAGGTCAAGGTCCAAATTTTTTTCCCATGTTATTATTTTAAATAACTCACCCATTTCATGGGGGCTGGTTAAAATTTGCAGGCATTGTGCGTCTTTTGGGTTATTTATGCTGAAGATGTTAGCGCTAGATTGCAACAAATTTACTAGAAATTGACCTTGGGATATGTATCCGCATAGGGTTAATCCTAGTCGGTGTGCTGTTTGTGCAAGTAAGGAAAAATTTACATGACAAGAGATGTCTTGTGATCCTACGTTGGCAAGCAAGTTGTCGTGTGCAAGATGTTGGTGATGGCACATTAAGGTTCCACGTGAACGTGAGGGCATGTAGTAAACAGATGCCTCAAAACCGTAATCTATCAACTGTAGTATGCCCTTATCTAGGTGTTCGGCGACTTTTTCAAAAAATAACTGTGCTTGAGGGTGGATTTCACTTTCGTAAGGCAAGCTTTCCTGTTCTTTTAGGTAGGCGTGTATTTCATTTGCTTGTTGTTGCAGCAGTTTATCAGGACCTGAGTGATCTAGTAGACGCCATTTGAACACAAGTTGGTTGTTATGGTCGATTGTAATGCCGGAACGCCATATCTGATCATTTGTCCACCTAAGTAGTTCGCAGGGAATAGCATCAATGATTTCATTGCCAAAAATTATGCCCTGCGAGCAAGATGGGGGGAGAGAGTCTATCCATTTTATTTGTGACGCCATATTATTACTCAGTCGGTTTTTTATGTTTTTTTCCTGTATGTTTTTTAGATGAGGTGATATTTCATATATCTTGTAGTTTCTCAGAGGGATTCCTCTACGTTCTATTTCACTGCAAATTGTGCAGGCAAGTGATCCATCTCCAGCACCTAGTTCTGTGATGTCGCAGGTTTCACTGCGAAGAAGGGGTTCCCATTGAGTTATTAGTGCTTGGCCTAGATGACAGGATAGAGTTGGAGCAGTGAAAAAATCCCCTGTTTTTCCGAATGGTTGGATAGTTTGGGAGTTGTAGTACCCCAATCCATTCTCATAAAGTGCCATTTCCATGAAAGTGGAAAAAGGTATCCAAATATCGGAATTGTTTTTGATGGTCGATATTATCTTTTTAACCAAAGGATTCATGAGATTAAATTAGAAGAGGTGGTATGAGTGAATTATTATGTAAGCAAAAACGAGAGCATATTAAACTTGAAAAAAGAATTCGTCGCCAGATCGGACAGGCGATAAATGACTTTTCCATGATCGAAAACGGTGATCGTGTCATGGTATGTCTTTCAGGAGGAAAAGACAGCTACACTTTGCTCGATATTCTGTTGAAGCTTTCTCATATATCACCTATCAAATTCGATATTATAGCTGTAAATGTTGATCAAGGTCATCCAGGTTTTCCAAAAGATACTTTGCCTAACTATGTTGCTTCCCTGGGAGTGCCTTTTCACTGTGAGTACCAGAACACACTTGATGTTGTTAATCGTGTCCTACGACCACAAGATACTAAATGCTCACTGTGTTCGCGATTGCGTAGAGGTATCTTGTACCGCTTAGCAGATGAGCTGGAAGTTAATAAAATCGCTCTCGGGCATCATCGGGATGACATTATAGAAACCTTTTTTCTGAATCTTTTTTTTGGAGGGGCATTGAAAGCTATGCCTCCAAGGTTAGTGTCTGATGATGGGTCACATGTTGTTATTCGACCGTTGGCTTACGTGGCAGAAGAGGATACTATCCGCTGGTCTGAGCACCGGAAATTTCCGATCATTCCATGTAATTTGTGTGGTAGTCAGGAAAATATGCAGCGAGCACAAATTAAGTCTATGCTTTCTCTATGGAGGAGTAAGCATCCAGGACGGATACAGACTATTTTTAGAAGCCTGTTCAAAATAGTGCCGTCACATTTGCTGGATCTAAGATTAGCTGAGTATGAAAATTTGCGATCGTCTGACCACGTTATCTGTAATGATTCATCAGATGTGCCCGTAAGTCCTATACAATGGGTGCTGTGATAGCAAGCGTTGGCGAGCCGTTATTATGCAACATGGGGTGATATATAGTCTGCTGTACGTAGTTCGACGACTTAGGGTTGTTCCTTTTGCGTTACCCCTTCTGTTTATGGCGTCCTGTGTTTCCGATGAGGCACATAAAGTTAATCATGAGCTCAGGCCAGGGTACAGTACGGAGTATCCAGTTGAATTCCTCAGGGATGATTTGGATTATGTCGATTATCGTGACGTAGGCGATTATATCCCAGTTATTGGTTCAATCATATCATCTAATAAAATAGATCTTTCTACTGAGCAACCAGGGACCCTGTTCAAAGTGGTTTTTAAAAAGGGAGATTTTGTACATAAGGGAAGTTTGCTAGCATCACTGGATAAGGGAGTGTTGCTTCATAAGCGAGATCAGGCGAGTAGTCAGTATGACGTTGGTGTTTCCATGCTTAGTCTTGCCCAAAAGGACTTTTTCAACTCTCAACAATTGCATCAGAAGGGTTTTGTTTCTGATTTGGAATTTGAAACAGCTAAAGCTGGTTTGCAACAGAAAAAAGCACAATTAGCCCTCTATAAAGCCCAGTATGAGGAGATAATAGATCAATTGAAAGATGCGGATTTATACTCCCCTATTACTGGTTACGTATCAGAGGCGTACGTTAATACTGGTCAGAGCGTGGTAGCAGGTCAGAAACTGTGTTCTCTCTTGGATCTTAGTCATCTCGAAGCTAGTTTGATGATTCCTACCGAGAAAATTTTGCATGTTCATGTCAAAACACCAGTGAAATTATTTGTGGGGGATCAGAAAGTTCCCATCAATTCATTCGTTTCTAGGATATCACCAGAATCTAGCGCTGATTCTCATACATTTATAGTGTTTTCTCCTGTGCCGAACCAAAATGATGTATTTAAGGTTGGTATGTTTGTAAAGGGATTTTTGGTAACATCTGTTCACCGCAAAGTGATAGCTGTTCCTGAAGCCGCGATCCGTGAAGATTCAAACCGAAAATTTGTTTATTTGATTCGTGACAATAAGATAATTAAGCAATACGTTGATGTTGGGCTTATAGATAAAGTTTATGGATATTTTGAGGTTTTGTCTGGACTACGCAAAGGCGATACGATAGTTATGAAGAATTTCGGTTCTTTGGCCCAAGGAACTCACGTAAAAGTTGTGGACCTTATTAAAAATCAAACAGACCAAAGCGTGAGATAGCTGTGTTAATAACCAGAGTTAGTGTTAGCAATCACGTTTTTGCAACCATGATGATGATTGCCCTGATGATTTTGGGTTTGTTCTCTCTTTCAAGATTGCCAGTGCAGCAGTACCCAAATATTAATTTTCCAGTTGTTTCCGTAAAAACACTGTTTCCTGGTGCTTCGCCTGAAGTTGTGGAATCAGAGGTTTCTGAGCGCATAGAAAAGGCGGTTAATACCGTCTCTGGATTAAAAGAGATTTTTTCTCATTCGTATCCCGGAGTATCAATTGTAACCGCAACTTTTTCTTTGGGGACGGATGTAAATTTGGCGGCTAACGATGTGCGTGAAAAGGTAGCTTCTGCTCGTACCTTTTTTTCTAGTGAAGTTAAAACACCTGAGGTTTCTAGGTTTAATCTAAACAGTACCCCAATTGCTACTATTGCTATTCGTTCTGATTCAAGATCTGTGGAGTACCTGACTGAGCTTGCAGATAAAGTCATTATTCCTCAATTGCAGACAATCAAGGGTGTCGGTATGGTTGAGCCCCTTGGAGAGCAGCAAAAACAAATTGTAGTTTCAGTAAAGCCCGAGTTGTTGACGTCGTTTGGTGTTGGCGTGGAAAGTCTTTTGAGTGTAATAAGTTCAGATAATCGTGATCTACCAGTGGGATCTTTTATAACTACCGGAGGTCGTGAGCCTAGTGTTGAGGTTAAGAATCACGCAGTAAACCCACTAGATTTTGAATCATTCTACATTACTAAGGGAGTTCAACTTCGTGATGTTGCAACTGTTTCTACTGGTCAGCAGGAGTTGCAAAGTTTGGCCTTGATGAATGCTAAACCAGTTATTGGTTTGGAGGTAGTAAAAACAGATGATGCGAATCTTATTGCGACGGCTAATCGCATCCGTAAGACTGTCGATCAAATTAACAGAAAATTATCTGGTGATGTCAAACTGGAAGTAATACGTGATTCATCGAGAATTGTTAATGTTGCAGTGGATAATTTTGTTCGTACCATTCTTGAAGGTGTAGTTCTGACGATTTTGACGGTATTTTTATTTTTGGGGTCGTGGCGCTCCACTGTAATTACAGGGCTCACATTGCCTATAACCTTGCTTAGCTCTTTTACCATTATGTATATAATGGATTTCTCTATTAATTTTTTGACTCTAATGGCACTATCTCTTAGCGTGGGTTTTTTAATAGACGATGCTATTGTAGTTCGCGAAAATATTGTTCGTCACCTTGAAATGGGTAAAAACCCAGTTAAGGCAGCTTTAGAGGGAACGGAAGAAATAGGATTGGCAGTGATTGCGACCACACTTACAGTTGTTGCCGTTTTCCTTCCGGTAGGGTTTATGGGTGGAATAATCGGGCAGTTTTTCAAAGAGTTTGGTATAACGGTTGCATTTATTGTAATGGTTTCATTGTTCGTTAGTTTTACCTTGGATCCTATGATGTCATCTATATGGCATGATCCGGATGTAGGTAGTGGATCTTCTTCCAACGTTTTTCTTGCACCTATAGTTAGCACGATTAATGGCGTACAAAAAGCACTAAGTTTTCTATATGTAGGCATAGTTAGGTGGTGTCTTAATCATCGTCTTATAGTAGTGGCTTTTTCTGTTCTTGTTCTAATTTTTAGCGTTTACACGGTTCGATTTTTAGGTGTTGATTTTATTCCCGACGGAGATTACAGCGAAATAGTGATAGATTTTCAAGTGACGCCTGGATCGTCTATAGATGTTACCGCTGAAAAATCTAAACAGATAAACGGTATTTTGTATTCTTTTTCGGAAGTTAATCAAATTCTTACTACTATTAATTCTCAGTCATCTAGTAGGCGAGGTAAAACAATAGGACGGGTTTATGTTCAATTGATTCCTGATAATCAGAGACTACGGTCCGTATCCGACCTAGTCCCTGTAATCCGTGATAAATTGTCACGAATAGGGGGAATTAAAATAAACTCCGTGGGAGTTCAGGGTGCTACAGGCGAGAGAAAACCGATAGAAATTAGCATATTGGGGGACAACTATGATGAGCTTAATCGATTGGCGAGTATCTTGCTAGAAAAAATGCATGTGTCAAACTTCTTTACCGATCCTAATATTAGTTCAGCCTCTGTTCAACCAACTATTGAGTTGCAGGTTGATACCGATAAAGCTAGGAGTATGGGTTTGAGCGTATCCTATTTGGCAAATGTGCTGAGGATTCTAGTCGGCGGAGATACATCCGAGTCCTGGCAATCACCGGATGGTACCAGATATACCGTGTTGTTGCGTATTGCGTCTGGTGATTTGAGGTCAGTTCATGATATGTCACATCTTTATATTGCTGTGCCTAACAATGATCCTACAATTAAGAGCAGGAAAAGTTTGGTTCCCATATCAGAGTTAGTGTCCATAAAGGAAACCTTGACCAGTAATGTGCGCGAACATATCAATTTGATGAAGGCAGTTAAAATTACTACCGGTGTTAAGCTTGGTCAAAGTTTGAGTGAAGCAACAAAATTTGTTGACTCCCTAATAAAGAAACTGCCAATACCAAATAGCTATCAAGTAGTAATTACTGGTAATAGTGAAGATATGCAAGAGTCTTTCCATTATGCCAAGGAAGCTTTGTTACTTGCTGTGGCTTTTATTTATATGATCCTTGCTTCCCAGTTTCGCAGTTTTTTGGATCCGGTTATCATTATGACGGCATTGCCATTTTCAATTATCGGTGTAGTGGGAGCATTAATCCTTTTTAGATCTTCGTTTAATTTATTTTCTATGATAGGAACCATCATGTTGATGGGATTGGTTACAAAGAATGGAATCTTGTTAGTAGATTTCGCAAACCAGTCTACTCGCAAGGGGACCTCTGCCTATGATGCTGTATTATCCGCAGCCTTTGTTCGTCTTCGTCCTATTCTTATGACTACAGTTTCTATTGTTGCTGGTATGATACCCGCTGCATTTAGTGTAGGGGAGGGATCGGAATCCAGCGCTCCTATGGCTCAGGCGGTTGCCGGTGGTGTTGTGACTTCCTCAATACTAACTCTTATTGTTGTGCCAGTTGTATATACACTGTTAGATGATTTAAAGCGGTATTTTGGTTTTTACCCACGAGATAAAGTGGATGTGTGATGATCTTAAGGGATAGGTATGGATTTTGATGTTCTTCGAGAGACTATGTTTGATACACAGTTGCGAACCTGGTCTGTTTCCAATGAAAAAGTTTTTGATATTTTGCGGGAAGTTAAGCGGGAGAATTTTGTTTCCACGGAATGTAAGAATCAGGCTTTGTTTGATGTTGAGTTACCTTTGCTAGACACGGGGGAAATAATGTTTTCTCCTAAAGTAGAGGCCAGATTGTTGAGCGTCCTATGTGATAGGGCGGCCAGTTCGTCGTCCGTTGTCATAGGTTCTGGTAGTGGTTATTTCGCTGCTTTGTTGTCCCGTATTTCAACTAGTGTATATTGTTTGGAGATTCATGGTAGATTAGCATCTTTCTCCAGGAGTAATTTTGCTAACTCAGGTATAGATAATGTTGATGTCATGACTGGTGATGCTTTTTTGCACGATTTTTCATCAAGAAAATTTGATACGATTGTTATTTGTGGTTCTGTTCCTAAAGTTTCCGATAAATTTTTTTCCATTGCAGCTTCGTGTACTTATATTGTTGGATTTGAAGGTGTATTTCCTGCTGTAACTGCCGTTTGCTATAGTCGTGATGGAGTTGATAACCGCTGGGATAAGTCTGCGCTTTTTGATTACTACGTACCGCCACTTATTGATCCCGACCGGGACTTATTCGAGTTCTAGCTTATTTTGGTGTATATGAAGCAATTATTACCTAGGCAGCTCAAAAATTGGTTGGATGATCCCAATGTTGAGAAGCCGATTTTGATCGATATCCGTTCCGCAGAGGAGTTTGAGCTGTGCTCGATTCCAAATTCTATCTCTGTTCCTGATGACAGTATTTATGATTTCTACCACTCTCTAGATCCCTATTTGCCAATGGTGGTTGTTTGTCACGGGTTTGACCGTAGCGTGTCAGTGGCGCTCTTTTTGGAAAGGAAAGGGTTTTTAAACGTTTCCGTTCTAATTGGTGGAATTGATGCCTGGGCTATGAGAGTTGATCAAACTATGCCACGATACAAATGAGTAATAAGAGGATATCTTTAGGCGAGTTAGCGAGGAAAAATATGCTTCTGGGATGCCGGTTTGGTGTTTGGTGTTTTTTGGGTTTGTGTTATTTGGCACCTCAGTCTCTTATGGCTATGACACTTTATGAGGCTTATCATTTGTCTAGGAGTAGGGATCCTTCGTACCTTTCTGCTCAGGCAAATCGAAAGGTGGCTGATGCTTTGGTTAGACAGTCTTTGTCTGGGTATATGCCATCAGTTGTTGCAGTTGCAGAGGTGAATAGTAGTTACCCCTCTCCTCCTGTTGCGCCAGTTTCAGCTCAGGAGCCTTTGCCTAAAAAATGGTACACCGATGACGCATTTTCTATTTCTGCTAAAGAATCCTTGTTCGACGCAAAGGTGTCGAAAGCTGTAAGTTCAGCTCGTCTGCGTGCTCAGGCGTATGCCTATAAGGTACAAGGATCAGAATATGATTTGGTTACGCGTCTCGTAGATGCATATTTTTCTGTACTTGGTGCACATGAGAAATTGGAAAGTCTTTCCGCTCGTCGTAGAGTTATTCTTGAGCAAATGCGTCAAGCTCAAAAGCGATTTGAGGCAGGGTCAGCTACTATTGCAGATGTGCAGTATAGTCAGGCCCAATATTCTTTATCCACCGCTGATATAGTGTCTGCTCAGGCAGTTGAGAGATCGTCTCAGGCTGCTTTGCGCATTTTTGTGGGACAAGAATTTGATAAAATTGATTCTCTATCACTTGATGATTTGGGGCCTTTGAGTATAAAGGCTATCAATTATCCCTTGGCTTACTGGACTTCTACCGCTCGTTTGAAGTCCCCATTAATACGCTCTCAAGAATTGCTCTTGATGGCGGCAAAGAATGATATAAGTCTACAAAAGGCCGGTCATTTTCCTACATTGGAAGTAACAGTATCCTCCAGATATGATAGTGTTGGCCTAACTTCTGCCGGAGTTGGTGAGTCACAACCTGATATGTTTGTTGGTGTAAAGGTTACCCTTCCCTTGTTTTTAGGGGGATCTATAGCAGCAAAAGTTGATGAGTATATCCATAAGTCAGTTGCTGTGTATGAGGATTATAGAAAAACGTATAATCAGGTTAGCTTGATGACAGAGCAGAGCTATCTAAATTTCAGAAATGGTCTAAACCATATTAACGCATTGAAAACAGCCATGGCGTCAGCAAGGACTTCACTGTCTGCTAACCAACTTGGGTATCGCACTGGAACAAGAATCTTACTAGATGTTCTGACAGCTGAGAACCAAGTTTATAACCTAAGTTCTCAATTGGTAGATGAAATTATTTCTACTCTCAAGGCGTACATAAACCTGAAAATTTACGCTGGTGTATTCTCAGATGAAGATCTGAAATTTGTTGATTCTTGCTTAGTTGACTAGACACTAAGATTTGTGGTGCATCCGACTCATTTTCTACCTCTAGAGCTATGCTGTGGGGTTGTGCAGTAAATGGTTGTATGAAATATAAGTGCCATTACTCCTACGGATATATTTAAAGCTAGTAAAACGTAACTGACATATTTTTGATCCTGGCTAGGATAACATAATAAGGGATATCCTAAGAATGTAATTACAGAGATAATAGATATTACCCACATGTTGACTTTAGCATGACAAAGATTGGCCTCACGTATCTTGTTGTAATATCTAGGTTCTCGGATTATATCATATTCTTCAGCAATAATAGTTTCTTTTTCTGCAAGTTCTTCTGTAACTCTTTCTTCGTCAGATGTGCGTTTTGATCTTGATGCGTTTAGAACATATTTTGTTCCAGTAGCAGCCAGTGCACATTTTGCTCTAGTGGTGGCAAGCATGTATCTTGCTTCGGTGGCGGTTAACTCGTATCTTTCTTTGACCATATTTAGCACATTTTTCGTTTTAGTGGATGCTATAGCAACTTTTTCTTTAGCAGATTGAAGCATACATTCTGATTTAGTGGGTACCACGGTAGGAGATTCCTCTAGTAATGAATCTGGCACTTCGACCAATGTTTCTTGCGCGCATACAGTAATTTTTCCTAATCTTTCGTAGCAAACGGCACTGCATACTTTTCTCAAAGGAGGAGTGGTATTTTTTTCAACTGTGCTGGATGACACCAAAGACAGCACAGTATCTTCCGTTGTTTCGTTATATGCACAAACTTCTGTTGATTCTATGCATTTGGAACTTTTTGCTACCATGGAGGTACTCCTCTAATTTTGTAAAGCTATGCTCTTAACGCCGTAACATAGAGTAATTCGCAGCGATAATTGTAGCATCTGATAACAGTTTAATATAAGCAGATGTACACGTGCAGTACGTTATTGTTTTTAATATTTGGTACACAATATATTATTAACATATATTTTATTGTGATCTCAATAGTTAATTCCTGTGTTGTTAAACATGCATTTCACATAACCGTATTTTCTAGCAAGTACCTTTATGGTCTTGATTATACTAAATTGTATGAATTTTGGCAGCTGTTAGGAAGCTGTTAGTATATGACTTAATATGATTTAAAAGTGCAATTTTATTTGAAAGGTAGGAATTATTGATTTCATATCAATGGTTAAAAGAGTAATGGTATGCGTGACTCAGAGTATCTTAATTTTCATAACTAACATCGATCCATATATAGTATGTTAATAATGTAAGTGTACGATAATTGATGTTTTAGTCATGTTTGATCTCAGCAGGATTAAGATTTATTTTATATAGCTAGAGCTCGCAAGATTCAGATTTTGGCTGATCTTAGGTTATTCAGTAACAAGATTTTTTCTTCGTCAGGTGCTATCGCTAATTTGCAACTTTTGCTTTAGTTGCGTCTATTTTGATCTTTTGGTTTACTTATTTTTTAATATAAAGAAGTCTAAGCTTTGTCTTCTTGCTCACATACAGTAATTTTATCTGATTTTTCTTGACTATACCTCGGTATTTTTTTCTTAGTGTAGGGGTTGTCTTTTCTATTAATTCAGATGATGAAATATTAATTCCTTACCTGTACAAATTTCTACTCACTCTGTGCAATTAGAACTCTTTACCATTACTTATTTGACTCCATGTTACTAAGCACTGCGATACACATTAATTTGCTGTTTGAATTGTGCTGCCTAATAATAATTTAAGGTAATCAGATATATGTTTCGTCCTGTATGTAAACGGGAGTATTATCTAGGGCTATTTTAGGGAGAAGAGTTGAAATTTATAGGTTGTTAGTTTGTTCAGTAATTATTTATTCACTTTCCTTTGTTTCATTTATATATAAATAGGGCTGCAAGACACAGAAGTCTGCAAGACACAGAAAAGTAATCCCCGTGATAAAATCAAAGCCAATATTACTGTTCTACAAAATTTATTTTCCGAGCAACCTGTATAAAAAACACCAGAAAGTGTACACAGAATGGCAGTGATGTAACGCAGCTACAAGATTTAACGTACCTGCGGTTGATTTTGTAGAGATGAGCATTTCTTCGACATAGGGGTGCCTTCAGCATCATCGTTAGTTATGCTTGTTTGTGAGAATAGGGAAACAGTAATGATTCAACTGCTGTGACTGTGCTTTCGTTTGGCCCCTATTATCAACGATTTTGTCCAACTCTGGGGTAATGCAGCAACTGAGATACTTGATATTATCATAGAATTATTTCTGATAAATACCTGTTTGCATAGACTAACACCATGCGGATATGGAGGTAGGTAAGGATAGTTTCTCAAAATTAGTTCTGACCCATATTTAGTAGTCCTACTCTTTTTATTGTTTTATCATCAAAAAGCAAGGCGTATTTGTGCCAATGGTAATTTATCAAAAGGGTGGTAACCATGGAGCATGAACTAGTGGGATGATTTTTTATTCAGAGTTTAGTTTTTCTGCTGCATTATTTTGGTTTTCTTCAATAGGGATTTTCTCCCGTTAATAGTTTATAGTTAAGCAGTACGGTAGTTTGCTGCGGGGTTATGTTTTCCTTAGGTGTATGATGGTACTCCTAGTTTTATAAGGTGCTCGAATGCTTTGATCATTGTTCTTTGTTGTTTTCTTTAATGCTTGTGTTTTATGCATGGTTGACCAGAATGTTGAAGTCACTTATATCAAATCTTTCTAAGCAATAAAAATATATTTGGAATATGGAGGAAAGGACTAATCCGAAGAAAATGGAAATGAAAACCATTCCTTTGTGTTCTTCTGTTTGACAATAAGGGTACACTGCTATTATAGCTAAAGAGATGTATAACATTGTGCATAAAAGAATGATACTTCGGTATCTGAGGAATTTAATAGCATTCTTGTTTCTACGTGCTGTGTTGTACTCTAGGTCTGCAATGGTACGGTGTTCATTATGGAGTTCTGATCTGTCGATATTTATTGTTCGGGTAGTAAATGCAGATGGTATAATATTTTCATTCGATTCTTCCTTCCATTCCTGCATCTGAGTTTCTTCCAGCTCGCCGTGATAAAGGATAATACTTTCATCTTCAGAGCGATCGTCGATTTCACTTTGTATGTAGTCTATGCTCCCTAACATGTCGTAGTTAACAGCAACGCAGTTATTTTCCGATATCATAAATTTATGTTCCTAGCCCAAATATACGTGTTCGTAATTGTAACCACAATTAAATGGTAGAGATTCATAATTTATCAGTTAGTTAATAATAATTGCTCAATTATTACTACGGAAAAAGATGATATTCGGGTAAAAGTATACTCTTTTACCCCCGAGCATAAATTTTGCAATTACTCAAATCTAATAGATTTGTTTGCTGATATTTATATTACATTTTCATTTTTTATCTTACCAAGAAAAAGTTGGCGAGCAGATACGATATGCTATTATTACAACCATGGCTATATGATTTATAAACCTTGATGATTGTTCCGCTATATCGATGCATTGAAGGTTGTTTTAAGGTACCCTGTTTATTTAGTTACTAACGAATTTTATATATGCAGTAGCAAATAGTTGATCAGCAAAGTTGTGTTTCTACCGTCAATTTATATATTGTGCAGGGTAGAGTGATATTATTATTAAGGTAGTAGTCGGTGTTCTATGGATACGGTACTTCGGTTAGTGTTTATTTTTTATGGTTAGACTTTTCTTTTTGGCACACGCAGTTTTGATTGCGGATGTTTGGTGCAGCAGCAACCTGTATTCAATGTACTATCATGGGAGGTAGTGACTTCCAGTGAGAAACATTGGATTTATGCTTTTTTGTTCTGCTTTGCTACTTACTGCCTGAGGGCTAGGTTTCATACAAATTAGTAGAGATTCTTATATGCGCACCTGTTTATTACTGCTTGAGTTAACTTGTTGTTTTGCTTAGTTACATACTGAAGAGTTATAGGAGGAGGAAGGTTAAATATGGCTAAGTTTTACTTAGGTATTGTTTTCTCTTATTAGATTGTGAGCCGAACCTATAAATTACGCTGAGGTTTTTGTATAAAGTTTGATGTTTATCTCATCTGAATTTGGAGGAGCTTTATTTCAGATTTTTCTGAGAAGAACAGGTAGGTGTGAAATAAAAAACAGATTGGCAATACCGTTGAAAAAATGAAACGCAATGCTATATTTTCACATTTCCCAGATTCTTTTTCTGATCCACAGATAAAGTGCTCAGCGATTATTGATGCAGATATCAATAAAATTGTCCAAAAAATGGTACGAAAATGGCGTCTAAGGTAGTAACGTCTGAGGGTGTTTTTATTTAACCTAACTTGATCCTCAGCAAAGTGTTCTTCTCTGGGGGCATTGACGACTAACGAGGGTCTCCTGCTCCTAGGTAGTTCTTCTTCTGTCTCATTGATTCCACGTAGTGCGGGGCAATCCACAGCCATGTGTCTGCTATTTAGTAGGGGTTCAGTTTTACTCTGGTTTGATGTTATTGGGAGCAATAACGAAGATGCAAGCTCAGTTTCAAGAGGCACTTCCTTTCCTTGAAGTGTATCCATCTCGATTAATGTGCTGCAACCAGCTTCGATACAGTTATTCTCTGCTATCATAATTTTTTGTATTCCATGTTATGACTCGATAATCTACAAACAGAATCTATTTTATCAACAAATTATGGCTTAATATAAGTAAATCTGTATCGGCAGGTAAGGTGTTATTTTTCCTACATCACTTTTTGTGTTGACGAAAAAAGGCCAAGACGAAGAAACTCAACAACGGTCATTAGGTTATTATTTTTACGATCTCATTAGTAATTGTCTGAAGTTGTGTTTTGCTTTCATATGTGGGTTAAATTACTTCACCCGTATCACAATTATAAACTCTACTGTAATTAAAAAAGCAACTTAACTGTGTGTTACAAATTTTGTTGATTGCGAGCTCTTTCACGTCTCCGTCTTCTATTTCTTTCTGAGAAATGTAAGTATATATTAAATAAAAACATAACTGGTAATGATGAGCAAACTAAACTGAACATCATGTTGTCACACTCTTTTGCCTTTGTTCCTTTCGCGAGGCAAACTGGTTTTATAACGAGTACAACGAAAAATATGAACATAAGTGCAGATAAAAAGACACATCGATGATACATGACGATGGAATTGGGAATGCATTCCCAGTTTTCGCTAGGTTCATATACGTCATATTCAAAGAGAGACCCCTCTTCGCTGGGTAAGGCAGGAACCATTTCCTCCTGCAGGGGTAATATAGGTACAATCTCTGTTTCAGGTAGTTTCCTTGATTCTTCGGTTGTGCTACAACTGACAGCTGCGTCTGGTGTGTGGCCCTGAACATTTCTGCTGGCGGTAAGTGCGGTTGAAAGAAAAGGACGCATCGTTTGGTGGCTAGTCTCTGGTTCTTCGATTTCACAAGGTACAATTTCTTCTAATTCGCAGCAGTCGATGGCAGCGCATCCATTATTTGTTAGTGCAAATTTATTATCCCCAACCATTGCATATATATCCCTGTATACACATAAAACCTACGGCCTCATTATGTAGGAGGTTGATAGTTTAGTCTAAGTAACTTTGCATGTGCAGGTATGTAATTATTGTTTATGTTGCAATTGATACTATGGCTTACCCAGTTGGTGGCTATTACTGCCCGACTTTAAGTTCATACAGTGTGGCAAGATAACCGGACGGCAAACTATCCTTCGAGTTTTTTTCTTTCACCTCCTCCCGGGATGCGCAAGCCAATTTGTACAAGGAACAAAAAAAGCAATGCTGACAAGACAGAACCAAAAATTACTCTTCCGCATTCAGGTAGTTTGGAATCTTTCCCATAGCAAAACGGATGTATGATAACCGCTATTACAAATGCGTACAATGTTACTGTCAAGTAAACTAGGCAGCAATATCCGAAGTAGCAATTTCTACCTCTACCTTCAGGTATGCTGTTTTCCGATACTACGGCACAGTTAGAGTCTGCGGCTGCATGATTTTTGTCGGCTAGGATTTCTTTATTTACAGGAATCGCTCCTGGCGGTTGAGGGGATAGCATTATGGTTTCCGCTGACACTTCTTCTTCTTCTTCCACAATCAAGTCCAAGGCGTTGGGACTAATAACCACGCAGCCATTTCCTACCAACATAAATCTGTGTTCCCAATTTTTAATATATGCACTTATTCTACTACAATTTGATAAAATTCACGTGAATTCCGTCAGATAATGATCTTGTATAATCTGAATAATTTATTATATTTACATATATTATTCATCGTGGTTTGTGGTTGACGACAATTTTAGGGTCATATGAGTCTATTTAGACATAAGTAACAGGACGGATAATCATAGGTAACTCAAATTCAATAGTACGGTTTACGTTAATTTTACTTTTTAATCTTCTTCTAATCGTCTCCTTTGAATTGATTCTAAGCCACATAATGCAATTTGCACGAAGAATAGAAATGATAACAGTGAAAAAATTGAACCGAACATTACCTTCCAACAATGAGCAGCTTCTGAATTTTCTTCATTGCTACATTTTGGGTACACCAAAATCATTGTAAAGAATAAAGACAGTATCATGAGCAGGTAAACCATCCTTCGGTATGTATGGCAGTGACGAGCATTTCTATATATGGGGGTCAATCTTTCTCGAGAAATTCCTTCTTCATACACGAGTTCTCTGGCTGCATGCATTGCATTTGTGCGGTTTGTTCTGACGGAATCAAGGGATGTAGGCGATAAAGTTGTTTGTACAGCTTCAACTTTTGTTTCTTCCTTTTCTTCGACATTGTCTAATATTTCACAGTTATAAACAGCGCTATCTTTTTGTTGAGGATCGGAATCATTCGAGGCAAGTTGGCCTAACGACGACGAGATCATTCTAGATTCATCTACTACATCTACTACTGTTTCTTCAATGTCTTCAACGATGGTGTTGGGTAAATCACTAATGTCAATGCATCCATTTCCTATTGCCATAAACCCACCTTTCCCAGAGTATACCACTGTTAAATCCATCATGTTGAGAAAGAAAGGTATTATGACTAGGAAAAATAAAGGTCTCCATATTTAAGAAATGAAATAAATTATAGGAGCATAGGTTAGTATAATTAATATAAGATCAAATTCGTATTGACCGACTTAGTAGTTGATATTTCTCGACAGAACATGACCGGTATTTTTTTGAAGATTATTTGGTAGTAATTTGGTAGTAATAAAATTTATGAGTAACATTTCTATTAATATTATAATATTCCAAAGATGATTTTTTTAAACAGTATACCAATGTATGCATTGCGCTCATCAGCGAGTGTCTAGTATCGGAAATGATGCAGTAATTTTTTATGTGCTCAGATATTAAATAATTTTGTAGATTTATTGTTAAATCTACTATGCTAAGGCAAAGAGGGTGTAAGAAGGAAATATAAAGGTCTATTGTGTGCTTCAGAGGTAACATAAGTTATGTGATCATAAGTTTGTGTAATGTTGTCGGTCAATAAGCGAACAAATTATATCTCAATCCAAGTAAATATTCATCAATGCATGGTTTTGTTTCGCATGCTTATCTAGTTTGATTTAGACTGTTATAGGTTTGATTCGGAAAAAAACTATAAGATGATGTAGTTCTATCGGTGCTGAATTTGTGGTTGTGGATACATTCTAAGGATGATTTTTTTTAAACAATATAAAAATGTAATAATCACAAGAGTGAATGCCATTAACCCCGCAAAGGCGACTAAAAACGAGTTTCTGCAGGGATCCCTATTCAATTTCCCTGCTGATGGGTTTGACCGTTCTTTACAATAGGTACTCATAGGAAAGATACTAATAGAAAATGCTGTTACAGGCACAAGCAATACAAGAAATAAAGAAAACGTTTTAATCAATTCATCCATATGATAGGAAGTGATATTCCTAATCCAGATATTATAGTTCGGGTTGAAGGCTGGTCGGTATACATTGCGATTGTTGATAGGTGGTTCTCGGGGTGGTTCTCGAAGGAGATTTGGGTTGGCTCTCACTCTCTCAATTTTTTTCGGTATGCTGGAATCTTTTTGAGCAATATCGGTACAAGCGTCTACTCCGGATTCACAGGGGATCAGCGCACTCAATTGCGATGGTCCTGTTTCAGGCTCGGTTGGGTCATTTATTTCTGTAGTGACCTCGTATGATGCTTCTGGATCAACATCTATGGAGACGATTTCTTCTGGTTCAACAACTGCGCAGTTACTAACTTGCATTACGCTTTCTCCCCTCTACATACATCAATATAACAGGGACATTGCGCTCATCAGCGAGTGTCATCGTATTCTGAAATCGAAAGAGATGCAGTAATTTTTTATGTGCTCAGATATTAAATAATTTTGTAGGTTTATTGTTAATATCTACCATTCTAAGGCAAAGAGGGTGTAAGAAGGAAATATAAAGGTCTATTATTTAAACGGGTGCGAGGTTACTTCGGAAAAACTATTACGTGATGTAAACCTTACTGGTTGGGCTCTCGTCTATTAGGTTCGATGGGGTATTTTCTAAAGATAACCTTTTTTAAACAGTATAAAAATGTGTGTACTACAAAAAGTAATGCCACTAAAACTAGAATGCCACCCAAAAAAAACTTTCTGCACATCCTTGTTGGGGCAGTTCCTAGTCTTGCACAAGAGATGCTCATAAAAATCACCTCTGCAGCTACAAGTGACATAATAATGGAAAAAGATACCTTGTGCCATCTGTTTATTGAATGGGAGCACTCATCTCTAATCCATCTGTTGCGCGCTATATCTAAATTGACCTGGTCTACATGGCGAGCTACTTCGTTGACAGGGCGTTCTTCTTGAAGTGAAGCCGTGTCGGCTGTTCTTTCTTCTTCTCTCTTTGGTGTGCCTGGTACTGAGTTATCAGCAGGAGGAGTACATGCACCTATTGCAGATTCGGATTCACAATGGGTTAGTTCACTTAATTGAGAAGCATTTGTTTCCGCAACAATTACGTCTGATGTTTCTAGATCAACAGTTATGAAATCACTACTATTCATCATATTATTTTCTTCTCCTTGTTAATTAACCATACACACTTCCGACTTAGCGGTTAAAACGGGCTGGCGGACTCTCTGCCGCGACCAAATTGCACCCATATTATTTTTAAATTAATAATACTACAGTAATTTTTTCGAGCTTATTGATGTAAATAATTTTTTATGTTTGATGTAGATTTTTTGGAATTAGATGGAAAGATGTTTTCCGTAACATCAGTTCCTACTTTCTTGCAAGTTCAGATTCGTACGGTGCCTGCGGTTAATGGTGGTGATTGCTTTTCAGATAGGGGATTGCGGTTTAATGTGCCCTCTTTTGTTCCAGTATTAATAGCTATGCAACTTTTACTTAACTTTTATTGCATATTCTCTACATTTGATCATAATTAACGTACCCGTTTTTTCTTTTTGATGTCCGCCAAGTAGCAATGTTGTCGGTCAATAAATGAATAAATTATATTTCGATCTGAGTAAATGAGCATGGTTTTGTTTCGCATGCTTAATGCAATGGTAAAAGCTGTTTGATTAGTCTGAGTTTATGTTTGTTTTTGGATGAATTTATCTGCCAAATTGAGCGTGAAGTCAGTTCCTTCTTCGATTTGTTTAAGACAAGAGGGGCAGGTGATATTTATCTCATTAAGATAACCGTCAATAATGTCAAGTCCAATCATTACTAGCGGTTTTTTGGCAAAAAATCCGGAAACTTTTTCTCCAATTTTTTTCTCTTTCTCCGATAGAGGTTTGACCTGTCCAATTCCCCCTGCAGCAATGTTAGACCTAAAGTCATTTTTTTGAGGAAGTCGTTTTAGCCCAAACGGGATGACTTCACCTCGGACAACTATAACTCTTGTGTCCCCCACGTCATTTATTTGAGGTAGGAATTTCTGTAGCATGATCTTTTCAGTAAAGTGTTTGGTAAGAGTATCCAGAAGTAGGACCTTGTTTTTATCGTCCTCTCTTATTACGAACACCGCATCACCACCCATTCCGTTCAATTTTTTAGCAACTGTCACATTATGATGTAGAGAGAAGTTATACAATTGTTGCCGATTAGAACTTACGATCGTGGGGGCTATATCTTCAGGAAAATAGAAAATGGACATCTTTTCATTAATTTTTTGAAGATGTTCCGGATCGTTGTGTACTGCTACCTTAGATTTGTTCTGCAGTAGCTGAAGAAGAACAGTGAGGTTGAGGTAATTCTGATCAAATGGGGGTTCTTTTCGAACGAAAATTTGGTCAAACTTGCGTAATAGAACCTCAGACGACATAGATACTATTCTGGCCGGTTCAAAGGCACTGATCTGACGACATACCGTCAGCAATTCATTGTCTACAAAAGATATGTCTTCTATCTGGCAGAATGATACAGAATGGCCATTTTTGAATGCTTGACGCATTATAAACAAAGAGGTATCTCGATCAAAAATGAGCCGTTCTGTTGGATCAATTATAAAGAGTAGGTTCATGGTTATGACAGTGATGACAAGGCTTCTTTTGCTTCCCGTTTGCGACCTTCATCACCAATAGTATGAGATTTTCTAATGGGTAGGCTTAGTACTTCCTTAAATTTTTGACGAGCAAGAGTTTTATTTTTCTTTGCTATATAGTAGCTTGCAAGGTAGAAATTTGCATCAATATTTTTTGGATTTTGTGCTATAGCTTTGTCAATCATTTCCTTTGCTTTTTTCTTGTCTCCAAATCCTAGGGGCCAAGATGGAACTCTTAGGTATAGGGCACCAAGAGTTATGTAAGCATAACCATCTAGAGCGCCAGGATCATTAGATGAAATTACCTCTAATAGTAATTTACGTGCTTTTTTTGCTAAAGATAGTCCTCCCAAACCACCATTTTCTTTGGCTAGGAACGATAGTACTGCTGCATAAACAGTCTTATTAGCCGGCGACTGGTTATTTTTTAAGATAGCTTCCAATCTGGACGCAAGGGCTTCTGCCGATTTTTTTCTGTTGGAAGTTTGTATGTATCTTATTTTATTCATTTCTTCTAGCGCAGAGATAGCATCTTCAGATTGAGATGTTGACACAGCCATAGCGGGAGTACCTGGTGTGTTTTCAGCTATTGCAGGTGAAGTTAGTGTTGCAGTAGCTAAAATCAGGCACAAGCAGACGGAACAAGGAAGAATACGTTTCATGATATCCCTTAGAAGATTTGAGTATGTAATAAGATAATATATTTTTGTGCTTAATGCGATAAAGTAACAGATTAGTCCGGTATTTCTTTATACTCTATAGCTGTCCGTAGGAGTGTAATCCTGATAGGAAGATGTTTACCCCTAGGAATGCGAATAGTGTTATTACTAAGCCGATTACTGTCCACCACGCCATAACTTTGTAGTTAAATTTGTGTATAAACCTGGCATGTAGCCATGCAGCATAGTTTAGCCATACAATTAGTGCCCATGTTTCTTTGGGGTCCCATTGCCAGTATGAGCCCCATGCGTCTGCCGCCCATAAGGCTCCTAGTATTGTTGCCAAGGTGAAGAACATAAACCCAGATGAAATGAGTTGATAGATGAGAGTTTCCAATGTTAGCAGGGGGGGGAGTGATTTTATTAAGTTTTTTTCTTTTAAAATCCAGGCACATCCTACCATAGCCGCCGCAGAGAAACATCCGTAACCGATAAAATTTGCCGGAACATGTATTTTCATCCAATAAGACTGTAGTGCAGGTACCAGTGGTGCTATTAGGTATGATTTACGGGTTGCTCCATACCAAATCATGAATAATCCCGCAATTACAACTATCGGAATAATTATAGCTCCTAAATTTGGTATCGATAATTTTCTCTCATACCAAAGAGAAACTAGAGCTGTTACAACCATAAACAGAATGAATACTTCATATAAGTTGGAAAAAGGTATGTGGCCAATATCATTTCCCATGATGTAGGATTCGTACCATCGTACAAGTAGGCCTGATAATCCACATCCTACTGCTAACCAGGTAAGCTTAGTTCTAGATGTGTCTGGGCGCTTAACTAGGTCTATCCAGTGCGCTATCATTGCCATGAAGAATATGATAAACATCCATCCGATTAAGCATTGGCTGGAAATGAAGTACTTAAGCCAAAATGAATGGTCAATGTTTTCGAGTTGATTTTGGTAGAGATTGCAGGCAAATGTAGCAGTTACAACGGACAGATTGATGGTTATGAATAACTCAGTCCAAAAAAAGTAGGACAGCAAAAATAGAGCTAAAACTATGCTGCCAACAGCGATTGTAGGTAGAGTTGGTGGATAAATCGCTTGGCTGTGTAAAAAATGGGATAGAAAAACAGATGTGAGAAAAAAGTTTAGGCAAAATAACACCAATATCCATAGATCTTGTTTAACCATGTGGCGTAGCTTGTTCATTCTGACCATGCTTCAATTTCCTTAATAAGTTTTTCGATTATTTGCTCCAAATCGTCGTGCTGGTCGTTTTTTTTGGCTATGAGAACTTCATTCAGGCCGAATTCTCTATGTTGTACAAGAACGAATACTTTTTGTTCACGGATGTATAACATAATTATCACACCTGCAATTAGGAATATAGAGCCAAAGTAAATGAAGAATAGTCCTGGAGATTTTGTGATTTCTAGGATACTGACAGTTGCAGATTTGTATTCAGACAATAGTGTGATGAATGTAGATGTATATTCAAATCCGTCTGAAATTGATAAAAGATGGTCCCAGAAGCGAGAGGTATCGCTTTGTCCTAGGTAATGTTGCCAGACAAAGAAGCATAATTTTTCGAATATCTTGATTAAATTTTCCTGGTCCTTGGATAGGGTTTTTTGCGTACTTGTTATATGAATAATATCAAATATTCCCCTAAATCCATGTTCCGAGAAGGATGATAGCATTTTGCTTAATAATACTGATACATGAATCTTATTTTCTGTGGAAGCAGTACTTTGTTTCAAGAAAGAGGAGATGATTTCTGGTCTGTAGCGTTGATTTATGAGGTGATTGCGGAAGTTGAAAAAGGTTCTTAGGTCACCATTAGCATTAGTTGGTATTTTCCAGTAGCTAAAATTATCATCTAAATTTTTGCGTACGCCCAGAAATATCCAAAAACGATCCTGTACTTTTATCGGGTGAGCAAAATTGTGATACTCAATAATTTTTCCACTTGGGCTCATAATCGTGTAAGTGAAGCTGGGTCCTAGATCGGTAAACTTCTGCGATGATAAAGTTCCAGCGGAAGAAAAAAAGCGAGTTATAGGAGATGTGTTGGAGGGTTTGTTTATTTTTCCATCTATAAATAACGTATTTTCAATATTTTTTTCCTTAAAGCTGGTTATTTCCATTATGTTTCCGTGTTGCAGTGGTATTTTTTGTCCGACTTTCAATTGGATACGGTTTTTAGTTTCGGTTTGTACTTTGGTTAAAGGTAATAAAGATATTGTTAAACTAGTGCTTTCATTGGAGAAGCTAGACTGGTAAATGCTGAAGTCTTTGTAGCGTAATGGGTGGTTTACAGAAATATTTCTTTCAAAAATTTTGTGAGAAAATTTATCTTTAATCCAAATTGAACTGCTAAATTGCCTGGGTGTTCCGTTTGGATACCAATCGATATCGAAGCTTTTTATACCAATGAAGAAGGGTAACTTTTGTATTATTGTTCCCCCGTTAATATTTACAATTCCACCGTCGATTACGGTGTTGGGGGCTAGAAATGCCTGGGCACGGTAGCTAATAGAGCTATCATAGATTATATTTTTATAAGTGTATTTTGTTTCCGTGGCATCTAGTGGTTTCTTGTTTTCTATGCTCATTTTAAGAACTAGGGGAAGGTGGCCATCTATCATTGCTCCCAAGCATATAGTAATAATGGCGGAGTGGGCTAGAAAATAGCCAATGAAGCGCCATGACTTTTTTTTCCCAACTATGTAGGTTAAGCTTTTTTTTTCATCCGGGGTTGAAACTACGAGATAACCATTTTTTTTTAGGTAGTTTACGATGGCTAGGTTCAGGGAATCTGGTGGGATTTTGTATGATCCTTTGGATTCAGCCGTACGGATAAGATTCTTCGGAAATTTGAAATTTTTCCATCCCTTCATAGCCGATGGGATTTGACGGTACAGACAGAATGATATCGATGTTATTAGCACGGCTATGATGGTAATGTACCAAACAGAGTTGTATACGTTGTAGAGTCCTAAATATTTGAAAAATGGAAACCAAAATACCCCAAACTGCCTGACATAGTTGGCCTCTGGTTGATCTTGCTGGAGTACCGTTCCTATTACCGATGCCGCAGACAAAATTATCAACAGGCTGACAGCAAACCCCATTGATGAAAGCAGGGAGCGCCAACGGAGGATGGAGGGGGGCAGTTTCATCTGTGTTGTTCTCTTCTTACCGTACCAATAGATTCCCAAAACATCAGATTTAGATGCTGCTGTAGGTCATTGTTTTCCAGTTAGGAAGTCTGAGTCTGGATTAAAGTCCAGACCAGAGGCATACACAGAAACGGCCATCATGTCTTCATCTGTTAATCGGGATGCTATGGTTTTCATCATGTCCGCTGGTCCTCCAGGGCGCTTTCCGTCACGAAATTTTTTCAGTTGCTTGTCCAAGTATTGTGCTTGTTGTCCACCCAGTCTAGGGAACAATTTTGGTATGCCTTGACCAACTACCCCGTGACAGGCAGAACAAGCTGGTACGTGAGATTCGTGAATTCCTTCGTGCCAAATTTTTTCTCCCCTTTTTAGCAAGTCTGGGACTGCTTTTATGGGTGTTATTCTGGTTTTGTATCCATGGTACATGCTGCCAAAATTAACCATAGAGGTATCATCCAGTACATCTGCCAAGGGAGACATGTAGATAGCGTAACGCTTGTATACATAATTGCCCTTTGAATCGAGAACAGGCTTATTATCTTTGTCAGTAATATGTGCAAAATTCCGCAGTTGTTCGGTAATGTACTCCGGAATTTGCCCAGCAATTGATGGCCCTATTAGCCAATTTCCTTTGTCATCGCGCCCGTTGCCGTCTGTCCCGTGGCATTGAGCACAGTTCCTGTTTACAGTGGGTTGCTGTTCAGATGCCCAGCAAAGATTGCATGCCAAAACGAGGAGTAGATAAAAAACTACCCTAAATGGTCTAAACATGATGTACTCCAAATACTATTTGCAAGAGAATTGGTACACTAGGGGAAAAGGTTATCTATCTAATCTGAGCTACCTATGTGCCAGTTTAGTCTCAAAAATTACCACAGGATCTATATGATACACGGCATAGACTATTTTAGCACTGTTGTGCGTCGAGAAGACCTTCCTCGTTCTTTATTGCCGGAAGTTGCTATTGTTGGGCGTTCTAATTGTGGTAAATCTACACTTATAAATTTATTGGCGTCCAAACGACGTTTGGCTTATTCTAGCAAGACCCCAGGATGTACTCGTACTCTCAACTTTTTTTTGATACCCGAACGAGGTTTTTTGGTGGATCTGCCTGGATATGGATTTTCTAAGGTTGCTAGATCAGAAAAAAATTTGTGGGCTGGGTTTATTGAGGACTATTTGCTGACGAGATCGAATTTATCTGGCTTGATTTTGCTCCTCGATATAAGACGCGAAGTTACATCTTTGGATGAAAAATTTATTTTATGGTTTTCTCAGACTGGTGTTCCCATCCACATTGTGTTGAGTAAATCTGATAAATTTTCGGAAAGTCAGTGCCGACGTGTGTCAGATAGCGTAAGAAATTATGTTACTACCAGATTAGTCGGGGCAAACATATTGCCAGTGTTTAGCTTGATTTCTAGCCTCCGTAGGACAGGGATAGATTCATTGACGAATGTAATAAAAAGTTGGTTCTAAGGTGAGTTGGTCTTTATGAGAGCGTATTTTTCACATAGGTCTTTTCCTGCTACGCGCTTGCGTCGACTCAGGAAAAACTGGTTTTCTCGGGCATTAGTTCAGGAATCTTCTTTGAGCGTTGGTGACATGATTCTTCCCGTTTTTATATGTGAGGGAGAAAGCGTGGAGAGCAGTGTTCCCTGTATGCCTAATGTTTTTTGCTATTCCCTGGACAGATTGATGTTTTATCTGGAGAAGGTCGTTACTGCGGGTATTCCGGCGATTGAGCTTTTTCCAAGAATTAATTCAGATGTTAAGGATCTTACTGGATCTCAAGCACTGATGGAAGACGATATAGTTTGCAAAGCCGTACGTGCAATTAAGGGTAATTTCCCTGATTTAGGAGTTATGACCGATGTGGCACTAGATCCTTATACTTCTAATGGCCAGGATGGCATTGTGGATGAGTTTGGATACGTTATAAATGACGCTACTAATGATATTCTCGTTAAGCAGGCATTGAATCATGTGTGCGCAGGTGCAGATATGGTTTCCCCATCTGATATGATGGATGGTAGGGTTTTATGTATACGCCAGGCTCTTGAGTTGAATAATTTTCACAATGCAATTATAGTCGCACACTCTGCAAAATATGCTTCTGCGCTGTATGGCCCGTTTCGTTATGCTGTTGGGAGTTCCGTCAATTTGGGGCGTGCTACAAAGGAAACGTATCAGCTGGATCCAGCTAACCGCAGCGAAGCTTTAAGCGAAGCTTGTCTGGATCTAACTGAAGGAGCAGATGTGGTTTTGGTCAAGCCGGGGTTGCCATATCTTGATGTTTTGTATGCTATTAAAGATCTTCTTGGTGCGCCCACCTTTGTTTATCATGTTAGTGGTGAATACTCTATGATTAAATCTGCGGCGCAAGCTGGATTTATAGACGAAAAAAAGGTTGTACTAGAGTCGTTGTTGGCTTTTAAGCGTGCGGGGGCAGATGCGATATTGACTTATTATGCTCTTGATGTTGCCAATTGGCTCTGCGAGGCAGGGTAGAGAGCGCCCAAAATTTTGGAAACGGGGTTGCTTCCTGTTACCTGATGGGTTGCTACGGGCTCACCTAGTATGTGTTTTACTGCCAGCCATCCCATAAGACAACATTCCACGTATTCTGGTTTTATTCCTAAGGCTTCTACCGACAATACTTTGCGGCGTTTATTTAGTTCTGATATTCTCTTCCTTAGATAACCATTCTTTGTTCCACCTCCGCAAAGATATATGGCTTCTGTGTTTGGAGCGAACGTATCTACGGTTTGTTTGCATAGCGTAGCCGTGAGTTCGGCCAGCGTGTTTTGCACGTCCAAGGGGCATATTCCAGGGTGTTTGTTGATCTTATCCTTTAGCCAGTTCATATTAAATACCTCTTGTCCGGTGCTTTTGGGGGGCGGGTAACTAAAGAAGGCGTCCTTTAGCAGGGATGCCAAAAATTCTTTGTTTAGGTGTCCTTGTTGCGCCCAATTACCGTCAATGTCGAAAGATCCATTTTTATGCTCTCTGTACCAGCTATCCATTAGCGTCATTCCCGGTCCCATATCCCATCCTCGTGAAGTATCCGATAGCACCGTGATATTGGCAATGCCCCCAAGGTTAATTATGGCCCTTTTTTCCTCCGGAGACAGGAAAGCGGCGCTGTGGAATATCGGTGCAAGTGGAGCCCCAGTCCCTCCATTAGCAATATCTGCGTTTCTAATATCACCAACTACGGAAATTCCAGTGAGGTGTGCAAGTCGGGCATAGTTGCAAATTTGAAGTGAGTAGAGCGGTGGTTGATGCCAAAGTGTTTGTCCGTGAGCCCCTATGATGTTAACTTCCCGCTTAAGTTGGTGGGATTGATCAATTAAGGTACTGCATACTAGCAGGTACTCGTCGGCAATTTTTGTTGATAGTTCGCAAAAATCTGCTAAGGATACTTTACCGGATTGCCGAATGTTATCTATCCTATTGCGCAGCTGATCGCTGAATGCTGTAGATGCTTGTGCTAGAATCTGGAACTTGTTTTCATATGCCATCAAAACGCCGTCTACACCGTCTAAACTGCTTCCTGACATGAGGCCGATTGAAGTAATAGTGTATTTATCATCGCGAGTTAACATGAATTTTCCGAGAAAACAAGGTTTATGCTATGCACCAAATGCTAAATGAGCACATGTTGTGTCTTGCCCCTAAGGCAAAGGAGTTTATAGCTGACGAACACCTATTAAAGAAGCTTAATCTAGGGTGTCCTCTTAATGTTAAAGCTGGTTTTGACCCAACCGCTCCCGATTTGCACTTGGGTCACACGATTGTACTGGATCAGCTGAAAATATTCCAAGACCAAGGCCACAAAGTAATCGTTGTTATAGGTGATTTTACAGCAAAGATAGGTGATCCGACTGGGAAAAATGCTACTCGTCCTGCCTTGAGTGATGAGTTAATTAACTTTAATACCGTGACTTACTGTGATCAAGCCTTCAAAATTCTTGATAAAGACAAAACTCAGATAGTTTTTAATAGTCAATGGTTGGATAAGCTTGGTGCTTCAGGATTGATAAACCTATCATCTCAGTACACAGTTGCAAGGATGCTTGAACGGGACGATTTTCAAAAGAGATTTTCCTCAAATAAGTCCATTGCTATTCATGAATTTTTATATCCGTTACTTCAGGGTTATGATTCTGTTGCTTTGGAAGCGGACGTTGAAGTAGGGGGTATAGATCAGAAATTTAATTTATTGATGGGCAGAGAATTGCAGAGAACTTACTCTCAGATACCACAAAGTATAATAATGTTGCCCCTATTGGAGGGGTTAGATGGAGTTAATAAGATGTCAAAATCTTTGGGTAACTACATTGGTATTACTGATGATTCGAAGCAGATGTTTGGCAAAGTGATGTCAATTTCAGATGACCTTATGTGGCGTTACTTTGAAATGCTTTCAACCTGTTCAAATGACGAACTCTTGGATAGTAAAAATGCTGTTTCCTCGGGTGATAAAAACCCTAGGGATCTGAAGGTGTCATTGGCCAAGGAATTGGTTTGTCGCTACTGGTCACATGATCATGCTTTTCAGGCCGAGCAATCTTTTTTTCGTCAATTTAGTGCGAATGAAGTTCCAGATGATGTTCCGGAAATGGAAATTGCTGCTGGTGATGGTTGTGCTATTTCTGTGGTTAAGGTTCTGAAACTGTCCGGGTTAGTTGATAGTCATAGTGAGGCTTCGCGTATGATTCAGCAAGGAGCCGTAAGGTGTAATAAAGATCGAGTGTTGGACAAGGATTTGTTATTGCCCTTGGGTAAATTTTTGATTCAGGTTGGAAAAAGGAAATTTTGTTGGGTTACTGTTTCCTGATGCCAATGCTTTAGTTTTGGGTGAATATGTTGACGAGAGATATTTTTTCTGTTGCGCCTATGGTGGATTACACAGATAGACATGCTAGGGTTTTTCATCGTCTATTGAGCAAGCATGCGTGTTTGTACACCGAGATGCTTACAACTAACTCCATTATTCACTCCAAGCGCGATCTTCTTTATCATCCGGATGATCTGGGTAGGGTTGTTTTGCAGTTGGGGGGCAATGTTCCTAGTGATTTATCACTCTGTTCTCAAAAAGGTGAGATGGCCGGATATTCAGCTATTAATCTTAATTGTGGGTGTCCTAGCAGTAGAGTTATTGATGGTGGATTTGGTGTAGGGATGATGAAAGATACTAAAGTTGTGGTTTCTTGTTTGAAGGCCATGATGGATTCTGTTTCTATAGATGTGACCATAAAGCACAGATTAGGGATAGATTATACTTTTTGCTATTCCATGTTTCGAGATTTTGTTGGTGCTGTTGCAGAGTCTGGGGTACGTACCTTCATTATTCACGCTCGCAATGCTATCTTGGAGAAGAAAGTGTCTCCCAAGATTAATTTGTCTGCGTTGACGTTGAGATATGATCTTGTATACCGAATTAAGGATGATTTTCCGGACCTTTGCATCGTTATCAATGGACATATTCTTAATTTCGATGATGTTGTGGTGCATTTGAAGAAAGTTGATGGGGTAATGCTGGGTAGGAAGGTTCTCAATGATCCATGGTTTTTACGCCGAGTAGATTCTTTGTACGGTGATTCTGTAGAAGGAGAGGAAGTTACCAGGAGAGCAATTGTTCGCAAATTTGTGGAGTATGCGCTCATGCAAGAAAAACAACGAGATGGCATAGGTGCTTATCGCCTTATGAAATATATTGTAAATATAATGAATGGCACCCACGGGGCTTGTCGTTGGAGGAGGATTATCTCCAGTGTCAGAAAAAACAGTGATATGGCACACGTATTGGATTTTATTGAGAATAAAGCTGAAGAGAAGGAGACCTGTTTAGTCTAGTGTGCTACGTTCCGTGTATATCCAATCTTCCAATTCTCCGGTAAGTTCCTCTACTGTCTTTCCCTTCGGATAAATGGCTTTTCCGAACGACATGGTTACGTCCCCGGTTTTGGTAAAAATTACTCCTGTCCATATTTTTATGCTGTTTACCGCTATTGGAATTATGGGGGTGTTTGTTTCCAAGGCAAGGCGTGCGGCTCCTTTTTTGAAAGGGGCCCTGCTACCATCTCTTATTCTTGTTCCTTGGCTGTAAAATAGGACACTGTTGCCTTTTTTGAGCTCGTTTTTACCTTTTTCTAAGACTATTTGCTTATCTTTGCGCTTCCATCCAAATAATCCAGAATCAACTTTTATTACAGGAGTAAGGGCAATTGTCCATCCAGCAAAGGGTATGAAAAGTATGTATCTCTTGATCGTGAAGACTGTTGGTTGAAGAATTACTGGCATGGTGATAGCGTCCCAGTATGACTCATGATTGGAGGAGAAAATTACGGGGCCTTTAATTTGATCTAGGTTCTCCTTGCCCTTAAAGATAATTTTTCCGATCATAAAATCATGCATGGCATAGCTAAGCCATTTTACTATCGACATGATTATTTTCAAGCGGGTAGTAGAGTCTCTGTGCAAAGAAAAGACGCCGGCGAAAAAAGCGACAATTGATGAAGCAATAATTACCACAATTATTATTATGGCACGGATGATCTGTCCCAGAATACCGTTGCCTAAAAAGCGCAAGTGAATTTTCATCTGTGTTTCTCTATTCCTACAGTTCAGCTAGTGGGTATTTGCAATCAAAAATCCTCTTAGCCTGATTTAACAGTGCTATTCTATTGTTTCTTATGGAGATATTGCTGTCATTAATCATAACACGCTCAAATAATATCTCCACGCAGCATGCCAATTTATTTAACTGTGACACACAGTCATGTGATGAATCAAATCTATTAATTTTTTCCCAAAGCTCCATTTCTTCTTTTCTAGTCATAAGGGCAGTGTTGCAACAGGTTAAGGCATTACTATTTTTTGTTATGTTCTCAATTCTTTTCCTTACTTCTATGATTCCAGACATCGAGCCATCATTTATCCAGCTTTGCAGTTCTTCATGCCGAATTTTGATGTATGGTATGTCATCTATGTTTTTGAGAACACAGGAAGTTAATTTTTTGTCGTAATGCAATACGTGGACAGCATAATTTTTTGCTCGTTCCATAATAAAATAGGACAGTTTTTCGTACAATTCTGATTTTTCTGTAGATATATTATGCACTTCTTGTGCAATAGATATTGCTTTTGACAGTGTTGGAAGGGACTTGTATTTAATGTACGCTCTTACAATTCCCAGTGCTTTTCTTCGGAGTGCGAAAGGGTCCTTCTCTCCCGTAGGAATTTCGTCGATCGAGAAAAAACCGACAAGAGACTCTAGTTTTTCGCTTATGTTTAGGTATATTGCGGGGTTGCCAATATCACTTTCGTCAAACGAGTAATCATATTGATGATATAGTGCTTTTACTATTTCCTGTGGCTTGTTTTCATGCTTAGCGTAGTAGCTACCCATGATTCCCTGTAGTTCTGGAAATTCTTGAACCATTAACGTAAGCAGGTCCACTTTAGATAATCTACATGATTCCTGTAAATGTAGGTGCTCCTCTTCTGATAGTTTTCCCAATTGAGCCATTTTTTTTGCGATATCAAGGATGCGATTGGTTCTGTCTTGTTGGGTACCAAGTTTAGTGTGGTAAATTACATACGGCAATTTCTGTGCGTATTCATCCAGGGAGTGCTTTAGATCTTGATTCCAGAAAAATTCTGCATCTGCCAGTCTAGCTTTGAGTACTCTTTCATTTCCTTGAATAATACACTTTGGGTCTTGTGGTGCGTTGTTGGACACCATAATAAATTTGTTGATGATTTTCTTATCGTTGTCTTTGAGTATTACATATTTTTGATTTAGCCTCATTGTCAATTCAAGACACTCTGGCGGAAGTTGCAGAAATTGAGTCGGAAATGTTCCGCAATAACTCTTTGGATATTCAACCATGTTGCTTACTTCATGTATTAATTCTTTGTTTACACTATCCTCAATGGGATTGTGCACATTCTCTATTTTGGCTATTTCCATAATCTGCTGAGAGATTTTTTCTATACGTTCCTCATTTCTAACTACAACAAACCCTTCTTCTTTCATCTGTTTTTCGTAGGTGTCGGCGCTTTTTATAGATATATTTTTTGCGCAAAGAACACGATGCCCTCGGACTGTATTAGCAGATTTCACCTCTGCTATTTGGGCAGGTATGGTTTTTTCTCCATGCATAATTAGCAAAGTTCTTATTGGGCGAACGAAAGGCAGTGATTGATCAGTTAACCACTTCATTTCTTTTAGTGATGGTATTTTATGCAGAGAGCCAAAAATAATTTTTTCTATGATCATTTCTAGGTCAATATTAGTTGATGGTTTTTTCCAAACAACCCACAGTCTCTCGTTTTCAATAGTTATAGAAGATAGGTCTTCTAGCACAGGTTTGGGATCCATACGCTGTAATTTTTTTATCAGAGCTTCTGTAGGTTTTCCTTCTGCTGTGTAAGCGATATCACTGGGCATGATCTTGGTTACAGGAGATTGTTTGTTGGAATAATATGGTATTTGCTGTGCTATAAAAGCAATCCGGCGAGGAGTTGTGTAGCAGTAGGTATTAGGACTTATAAATCCGTTTTTTTCTAGTTCCTCAGTAATTTTTTCGGCAATGTATTTGCGAATAATGGTTACATCTTTGGCCGGTATCTCTTCTGTGCCAATCTCTATAAGGAGGGTTTGTTGTAAGCCACTCATATTTATGTCCCTGTATGTTTATGCAGTAACGGGAAATTTTGCTCTTCCCTTTGTTTTAGATACAGAAGGGCAATTTGGTGAGACATGCTACGAATGCGCTTGATGAAAGCAACTCGTTCTGTATCGGATATTGCTTTACTTGCATCTAGTACGTTGAATATATGAGAGCATTGTATAGCCATATCATAGCTAGGTATTGGTAATTCTTTTTCTACTAATCGGTAGGATTCTTTTTCAAATAGCTCAAAAAGTTGCAACAGTGCATCCGGGTTGGCATCTTCGAAATTATAACTTGATTGTTGAATTTCATTTTCACGCCAAATATCTCCGTACGTTAAAGATTGATTATTTTGGTTCTCGTTCCAAATCAGATCAAATACGTTATCTATTTTTTGCAGGTACATAGAGAGCCGTTCTAGGCCATATGTGATTTCTGCCAAAATAGATTGACATTTTATCCCCGCAATTTCTTGGAAATATGTTATCTGAGAGATTTCCATTCCGTCTAACCATACCTCCCACCCTAAGCCCCATGCGCCTAGTGTTGGAGAGTGCCAGTTATCTTCTACAAATCTAATATCGTGATTACGTTCATCTAGTCCTAGTTCTGATAGGCTAGCGAGGTAAACTTCCTGAAGATCTTTGGGGGCTGGTTTGATAACAGTTTGGAATTGATAGTAACGCTGCAAGCGGTTCGGATTTTCCGCATAACGTCCGTCTGCAGGTCTTCTGGATGGTTGTACGTAGCAAGCAGACCAAGGCTCAGGGCCTAACGATCTTAAGAATGTTCCGTAGTGGAACGTACCTGCGCCAACTGCGGCATCCAAAGGCTGTAGTAATGAGCAACCGTAATTTGTCCAGTATCTTTGCAAACTCAAGATGACTGATTGAAATGTTTTCATAGTCGAAGTTGACAGGGCTAAGGAACGAGAAAGCAGTATACCTCAGTATGCACTGCCATTTTATATTTTTTATTTTACGGCAAATACAGGTTGATTTAAGTATATTTGTTTTTTTTACCAAATTTGTTTGACAGAAAGTCAATTTTCTAGAACAATCTCGACCCTCAGTTGTTGTTTTATCTCTTCTTTCTGAGGGGGGATGTTTGAGACGGTTTAAGGGTTCTTTAAAAAACAGGTAGACAGCAGATAGTTGTGAGCGGGTAGAGGGAAGTGCGAAAGCACAAAGGAAGAAATTAAAGAAATAAAGTAAAGAGTTTGATCCTGGCTCAGATTGAACGCTGGCGGTGTTCTTTAAAAAACAGGTAGACAGCAGATAGTTGTGAGCGGGTAGAGGGAAGTGCGAAAGCACAAAGGAAGAAATTAAAGAAATAAAGTAAAGAGTTTGATCCTGGCTCAGATTGAACGCTGGCGGTATGCTTTACACATGCAAGTCGAACGGCAGCACGTTCTAGGCAACTAGGATGGTGGCGAGTGGCGGACGGGTGAGTAATACATCGGAACGTACCCAGTCGAGGGGGATAACCTAGCGAAAGTTAGGCTAATACCGCGTAAGCTCGAGAGAGGAAAGCAGGGGATCGTAAAAGACCTTGCGCGATAGGAGCGGCCGATGACCGATTAGCTAGTTGGTGGGGTAAAGGCCTACCAAGGCGACGATCGGTAGCTGGTCTGAGAGGATGATCAGCCACACTGGGAATGAGAGACGGCCCAGACTCCTACGGGAGGCAGCAGTGGGGAATTTTGGACAATGGGCGGAAGCCTGATCCAGCAATACCGCGTGGGTGAAGAAGGCCTTAGGGTTGTAAAGCCCTTTCAGCGGGGAAGAAAAGGTATGCGTGAATATCGCATATTGATGACGGTACCCGCAGAAGAAGCACCGGCAAACTACGTGCCAGCAGCCGCGGTAACACGTAGGGTGCGAGCGTTAATCGGAATTATTGGGCGTAAAGAGTGCGCAGGCGGATAGGTAAGTCAGGTGTGAAATTCCCGGGCTCAACTTGGGGACAGCACTTGAAACTACGTATCTAGAGTGGGGCAGAGGGAGGTGGAATTCCACGTGTAGCAGTGAAATGCGTAGAGATGTGGAGGAACATCGATGGCGAAGGCAGCCTCCTGGGCCATCACTGACGCTCATGTACGAAAGCGTGGGTAGCAAACAGGATTAGATACCCTGGTAGTCCACGCCCTAAACGATGTCGACTAGTTGTTGGGGAAGTAGTTTCTCAGTAACGCAGCTAACGCGAGAAGTCGACCGCCTGGGGAGTACGATCGCAAGATTAAAACTCAAAGGAATTGACGGGGACCCGCACAAGCGGTGGATGATGTGGATTAATTCGATGCAACGCGAAGAACCTTACCTACCCTTGACATGTGCGGAACGTGAGAGAGATTTCACGGTGCCTGAAAGGGAACCGCAACACAGGTGCTGCATGGCTGTCGTCAGCTCGTGTCGTGAGATGTTGGGTTAAGTCCCGCAACGAGCGCAACCCTTGTCATCATTTGCTACGAAAGGGCACTCTGGTGAGACTGCCGGTGACAAACCGGAGGAAGGTGGGGACGACGTCAAGTCATCATGGCCCTTATGGGTAGGGCTTCACACGTCATACAATGGTCGGTACAGAGGGTAGCCAACCCGCGAGGGGGAGCCAATCCCAGAAAGCCGATCGTAGTCCGGATTGCAGTCTGCAACTCGACTGCATGAAGTCGGAATCGCTAGTAATCGTGGATCAGAATGCCGCGGTGAATACGTTCCCGGGTCTTGTACACACCGCCCGTCACACCATGGGAGTGGGATTAACCAGAAGCAGGTAGCCTAACCGCGAGGAGGGCGTTTGCCACGGTGAGTTTCATGACTGGGGTGAAGTCGTAACAAGGTAGCCGTATCGGAAGGTGCGGCTGGATCACCTCCTTTCTAGAGAAAACACCCTTTACTCCGTTCACAACTATAAGTTGTCTATCTTTGACTGTATCTGATGGTGTTGAGGATGATTTTAGGGTCTATAGCTCAGCTGGTCAGAGCACACGCTTGATAAGCGTGGGGTCGTTGGTTCAAGTCCAACTAGACCCACCACATGTTTTTCCTCGCTTCAGCGGTATACGAGGTTTTGTGGTTTTCTGGTACGGTTGTGGTGATGATTTTTTTGAAGCAAGTGGAGTAAAGAGATCTGTAAAAAAGAGGAAGAGAAGTAGGTAGAAAAGCAAGGATAATTAAAAAAACAAAGAGGAAAAAAAGCAAAGCACAGAGAGATACTAAAGCTATAGGATCAAGAGGAATAAGTGCACGAGGTGGATGCCTTGGCGATCACAGGCGAAGAAGGACGTGGAAGGCTGCGAAAAGCCCTGACAAGCTGTCAACGAGCGTTAAAGTCAGGGATGTCCGAATGGGGGAACCCGGCGTGCGAAGAGTGCGTCACCGTATGCTGAATAAAATAGGCATAAGGAGCGAACCTGGGGAACTGAAACATCTAAGTACCCGGAGGAAAAGAAATCAACCGAGATTCCCTTAGTAGTGGCGAGCGAAAGGGGAGGAGCCTGTACGAGTTAGCGCGATCGAGAGTAGAACTATCTGGGAAGGTAGACGGAACAGGGTGAAAGTCCCGTATACGGAAGCGATTGAGTGGGACTAAGCGTACGAAAAGTAGGGCGGGGCACGAGGAACCCTGTCTGAAGAAGGGGGGACCATCCTCCAAGGCTAAATACTAGTGATCGACCGATAGAGGACAAGTACCGTGAGGGAAAGGTGAAAAGAACCCCGGGAGGGGAGTGAAATAGAATCTGAAACGGCGTGCATACATAACAGTGGGAGCCGCAAGGTGACTGCGTACCTTTTGTATAATGGGTCAGCGAGTTACATTTACTGGCAAGCTTAACCGAATAGGGGAGGCGAAGCGAAAGCGAGTTTTAATAGAGCGAATAGTCTGTAGATGTAGACCCGAAACCGGATGATCTATGCATGACCAGGGTGAAGGTTGGGTAAAACCAACTGGAGGCCCGAACCCACTACTGTTGCAAAAGTAGGGGATGAGTTGTGGATAGGGGTGAAAGGCCAAACAAATCCGGAGATAGCTGGTTCTCCCCGAAAACTATTGAGGTAGTGCCTTGTAAAGTGATTACCTGGGGTAGAGCACTGTAATGGTTGTGGGGGTCATTGCGACTTACTTCGCCATAGCAAACTCCGAATACAGGTAATTTGATTACAGGAGACAGTCCTAGGGTGCTAACGTTCTAGGACAAGAGGGAAACAACCCAGACCGCCAGCTAAGGTCCCAAAGTAAGGTTAAGTGTGAAACGAAGTGGGAAGGCGAAGACAGCCAGGAGGTTGGCTTAGAAGCAGCCATCCTTTGAAGAAAGCGTAATAGCTCACTGGTCGAGTCGTCCTGCGCGGAAGATGTAAGGGGGCTCAAACCGTACACCGAAGCTGCGGGTGTGTAAGAGAGATTTTACACGCGGTAGGGGAGCGTTCTGTAGGCTGAAGAAGGTGTGTCGAGAGGCATGCTGGAGGTATCAGAAGTGCGAATGCTGACATGAGTAGCGATAAAGGGGGTGAGAAGCCTCCTCGCCGAAAACCCAAGGTTTCCTGCGCAACGTTAATCGACGCAGGGTGAGTCGGTCCCTAAGGCGAGGCTGAGAAGCGTAGTCGATGGGAAACGGGTTAATATTCCCGTACCGGAGTTAACTGTGAAGTGGGGACGGAGAAAGCTAGGCCATCCGGGTGTTGGAAGTCCCGGTTTAAGCAAGAAGGCTAACTGGTCAGGGAAAACCGGCCGGAGGTGCTGAGATGTGAATACGAGCTACTGAGAGGTAGTGAAGTGGTTGATGCTATGCTTCCAGGAAAAGCCACTAAACGTAGGTTAATTTCGACCGTACCGCAAACCGACACAGGTGGGTGGGAAGAGAATTCTAAGGCGCTTGAGAGAACTCAGGAGAAGGAACTAGGCAAAATGACACCGTAACTTCGGGAGAAGGTGTACCTCAATAAGGTGAAGGTTGAACAACTGGAGCCGTAAGAGGTTGAAAAAACCAGGTGGCTGCGACTGTTTAATAAAAACATAGCACTCTGCAAACACGAAAGTGGAAGTATAGGGTGTGACGCCTGCCCGGTGCCGGAAGGTTAAATGAGGAGGTGAGAGCTTCTGATTGAAGCCCCGGTAAACGGCGGCCGTAACTATAACGGTCCTAAGGTAGCGAAATTCCTTGTCGGGTAAGTTCCGACCTGCACGAATGGCGTAACGATGGCCGCACTGTCTCCTTCTGAGACTCAGCGAAATTGAAATGGTTGTGAAGATGCAATCTACCTGCGGCTAGACGGAAAGACCCCATGAACCTTTACTGTAGCTTTGTACTGGGCTTTGATCAGATCTGTGTAGGATAGGTGGGAGGCGAAGAAGGGATCACGCTAGTGATTCTGGAGCCGACGTTGAAATACCACTCTGATGTGTTTGAGGTTCTAACCTAGGTCACGAGACGTGGCTGGGGACAGTGCATGGTGGGCAGTTTGACTGGGGCGGTCTCCTCCTAAAGGGTAACGGAGGAGTGCGAAGGTACGCTTGGCACGGTCGGAAATCGTGCCTAAAGTGCAAGGGCGGAAGCGTGCTTAACTGCGAGACGTACATGTCGAGCAGATGCGAAAGCAGGTCCTAGTGATCCGGTGGTACTGAATGGAAGGGCCATCGCTCAACGGATAAAAGGTACTCTGGGGATAACAGGCTAATTCCGCCCAAGAGTTCATATCGACGGCGGAGTTTGGCACCTCGATGTCGGCTCATCACATCCTGGGGCTGAAGCAGGTCCCAAGGGTATGGCTGTTCGCCATTTAAAGTGGTACGTGAGCTGGGTTTAAAACGTCGTGAGACAGTTTGGTCCCTATCTGCCGTAGGCGAAGGAAGTTTGAGAGGAGCTGCTCCTAGTACGAGAGGACCGGAGTGGACGTACCGCTGGTGCGCCGGTTGTATCGCCAGATGCATAGCCGGGTAGCTAAGTACGGAAGGGATAACCGCTGAAAGCATCTAAGCGGGAAGCCTGCCTCAAGATTAGACATCCCAGGGAGAGAAACCCTCTGAAGGGTCGTTTTAGACTAAGACGTTGATAGGCTGGGTGTGTAAGCGCAGTAATGCGTTGAGCTAACCAGTACTAATTGCCCGTGAGACTTGATCCTATAGAATTAGTGTCTAGCTCTGTGTGAATCTACTTCTCTTTTTTGATCTCTTTTTGATTTTTATAGTCTCGTGGCCATAGCTCGGTGGAACCACCCCTTCCCATCCCGAACAGGACCGTGAAATGCCGACGCGCCGATGATAGTTACTTAACTGTAGCGAAAGTAGGTTGCTGCGAGACTTTTGATATACTTTATGGGGGCCGTGTGGCCCCTTTTTTTTACCCTTCCCATCCCGAACAGGACCGTGAAATGCCGACGCGCCGATGATAGTTACTTAACTGTAGCGAAAGTAGGTTGCTGCGAGACTTTTGATATACTTTATGGGGGCCGTGTGGCCCCTTTTTTTTAACTTACGAATTTGCTACTTGTTGTAAGAGTTAAATTATCGTCATTTTTTGCTTGTGTATAACCAACCTATTGACCTTAAAAGAGAGTATATTTTAGCTCGTGCTTTTCTCGTTTCTTTTCATGGAGATCTGGTATGGCGTTAGAATTATTAACCGTGTTTTTCTTGCTCGGGTTTTTTTTGTTGTCGGCGTTGTTTCCTGGATCTTCGCTTGCTTTTCTTGTATTTGGATCAGCGGTTTCCTACCTTGCGTATTTATTGAACTTTACAGGAACTCAATTAAGTTTTTTTGTTGGTTCCTACTTTTCTATTTGGTTTTTGCTGTCATTTTCACCTTTGCGTCGTTCATTTATAACGAACCGAATTTTTAATATTTTTAAGCGGGTTATGCCGCCTATTTCCGCTACTGAAAAGGATGCTATCGAGGCGGGAACTATATGGTGGGATGCACAAATTTTTTCTGGTAAACCAAGCCTCAAACTTTTATCTTCTTTTAAGGAACCGACTTTAACGCAAGAGGAGAAAAATTTTCTTGATGAGGATGTCGAGGAGTTATGCTCTCTTTTTACCGAATGGGATACTTTTAAACATCGAGATTTGCCTGCACACGTGTGGTCATTTATACGTGAGAGAGGGTTTCTTGGAATTGCTATTCCAAAGGAGTTTGGAGGCAAGGGGTTTTCTCCCTATGCGCATGGTGTTATTCTGCAAAAGATATCTTCTCACTGTTGTGCAGCAGTGATACACGTCATGGTTCCCAATTCTTTGGGACCAGCGGAGTTGTTGATTAATTATGGGACAGAAGAGCAAAGAAATAAATACCTATCTCGTTTGGCGCAAGGGATAGAAGTTCCGGCCTTCGCTTTGACATCTCCAGAGGCCGGTTCAGATGCATCTTCAATCCCTGATTATGGAATCGTTTGCCGAGGTGAGTGGGAAGGTGAAGAGATAATCGGCATGAGGCTAACCTGGAATAAGCGTTATATCACCATGGGACCTATTTGTACTTTGCTAGGGTTAGCATTTAAATTATACGATCCTGACCATTTGATAGGAGACAAGGAAGATATAGGTATTACATGTGCCATAATTCCGTCTGATCTTCCTGGCATAGAGATTGGACGTAGGCACTATCCTGTTGATGCAGTTTTTCAAAATGGTCCTAATTCGGCTAAAGATTTGTTTATTCCCCTGAGCTTTGTTATTGGGGGTGTTGATATGGTTGGACAAGGATGGAAGATGTTAATGGAATCTTTGTCTGAAGGTAGGGGAGTGTCTTTGCCCAATACCGCTTTGGGTTCATCAAAATTAGGTTTATTTTCTACTACTGCATATGCTTTTGTTCGTAGGCAGTTTTCTTCTCCAATATGCTTTTTTGAAGGGGTACAGCTTCCAATAGCTAGAATGACAGCTTTTGTCTACATCATGGAGTCAATGTGGCGTTTGAATGCTATAGCTCTTAATTTGGGAGAAAAGCCGTCTGTTATTTCTGCAATTTGCAAGTACCATATTACTGAAATGCAGCGGAAGGTTTTATCAGATGCTATGGATATTCAGGCGGGCAAGGCTATTTGTTCAGGACCTAACAACTATATTGCTAGGGCGTATTCGCAGACTCCTGTTGCTATGACGGTGGAGGGGGCTAATATTTTGACACGCTGCCTAATTATTTTTGGTCAAGGTGCTATACGTTGTCATCCTTTTGTTTTGCGAGAAATGTTGGCAGTTGCTTCAACTGATAAGAAAGCTATAAAAGAATTTGATAAGGCACTGTTTGGGCACATAGCTTTTATCATACGCAATACGATAGTTTCTTTTTGGCACGGAATCACTTCTTCACGTCTTGTTTGTATCTGCGGCATGAATTCTCCTAAAAAATGGAGGCCATATATACGTCATTTCCTTCGTTTTAGTGCTGCTTTTGCCATGGTTTCTGATTTCTCAATGTTGATAGTTGGTGGAAAATTAAAACGGAAGGAAGGACTTTCTGCCCGATTAGGTGATATTTTAAGTTACCTCTTTATGATTTCTGCTGTTATTAAGCGCTATGATTTTTCTAATTTTCGTGATGAAGATGAAGCTGTTGTGGCTTGGTCGCTAAATTATCTGTTTGTAGAGATGCAAAGGGCATTCTACGAGTTTTTTGATAACTTTCCTTTGAAGATTTTTTCCAAAATTTTAAAAAGGCTAGTTTTTCCTTGGGGGCCTATTTTTAAAAGTCCTACGGACGAGTTGAGCATCAAGTTATCTAATATAGTTACCTCACCCTCTGTTATTAGAGATTCTTACTTGGAAAACATGTTCTTATCCAAAGATCCATTAAATCCCTTGGCTCGATTAAACAAGGCCTTTCGGATGGCTGATCGTGCAAATGAGATTAGCAAAAAAATCCGTAAAATTGCCTTAGATCCGTGGATTGATGCTAGGCAGGGGGCTCGTCATGCCCTTGGTAAGGGTTTGATTAAGGATGAGGAGTATGAATTTTATTTGGGGTACTTGGATTTATATGATGATGTGATAAAAGTGGATGATTTTTCTAAAGACCTTGAAATTTAATCAAAAAGGAGTATTGATAAGTTTATGTCTCATGTTCCTGTTTATCTTGTTGATGGTTTACGAACACCTTTTCTGAAGTCAAGGAATGTTCCTGGACCTTTTTCAGCGTCTGATTTAGCTGTGTTTTCTGGGCGTTCTTTGCTGATGAAGCAGCCTTTTCTTTCTTCTCAACTGTCTGAAGTGATAGTTGGCTGTGCTATTCCTGCCCCAACTGAGCCCAATATAGGTAGATATATAGCTTTGCGCTTGGGGTGTGGTTACAAAGTTCCTGGGTGGACAGTTATGCGTAATTGCGCTTCTGGATTGCAGTCAATCGATTCAGCTTTTTCTAATGTTTTGCTCGGGCGTAGCGATATTGTTTTGGCAGGAGGAACAGATGCATTATCTAGGGCTCCTCTTATTTTTAACCGTGATATGACATTGTTATTTTCTCGGCTTGCATTGGCTAAGACTTTAAAGAATTATTTGGTTTTGCTCTCTAAGTTTCGTTTATCTTTTTTAAAGCCAATAATTGCCCTAATGGAAGGTTTAACAGAACCTACTACTGGTGAGATGATGGGGCAAACAGCTGAAAATTTAGCCCATAAGTTTGGTATTAGTCGTCAACAGATGGATGAGTACTCCGTTCGTTCCAATCTCAGAGCTTTTTCTGCACAAGAAACTGGATTTTTCGCATCAGAAATTACTCCAATTTTTGACCAAGAAGGGATAGTGTACGAGCGAGACGATGGTATTCGTTCTGACTCATCCGTTGAGAAGCTAGCCAAGCTTAAGCCAGTATTCGATAGAAAGTATGGGCAGGTGACGGCAGCTAACAGTTCCCAGGTTACTGATGGTGCTGCTTTTGTTCTTATTGCATCAGAGGAATCTGTTGAAAAATTTTCTTTGTCTCCTTTGGCAAGAATTGTTGGCATTGAATGGTCTGCTTTGGATCCATCATTGATGGGTTTGGGGCCTCTGTATTCTATAGCTAATCTTCTTAGAAAATATCGTCTTTCTTTAAGTGATATTGGTGCGTGGGAGATAAATGAAGCCTTTGCTGCTCAAGTTATTGCTTGTCTGGAAGCTGCCAAAGACAGTGATTTTTGCTCAAATGAACGATTGTGGGAAGGTGCTTTGGGCACTATTCCAGAGGATAGACTAAATATCGATGGCGGTTCAATTTCTCTTGGGCATCCTGTTGGAGCTTCTGGAGCACGTATAACGTTGCATTTAGCTAATGTTATGCATCGTTTGGATGTGCGTTATGGGGTTGCATCTATTTGTATTGGTGGTGGTATGGGTGGATCTGTGTTACTGGAGAAAGTATGATGTTAGATCATGATCAGCATATTTTTGGTCCGTGGAAGCTTTCACTCGATCGAAACGGAGTGGCGAATCTTGTTTTGTGTGTTCCTGACAGTACAGTTAATGCTTTGTCGCGTCATGTTATTAGAACATTAAATGATGCTTTAGATACTCTTTCTAAGATAGATCATAGGGGGATAATATTTTCCTCTGGGGCTTCTAATTTTAGCGTTGGTGCTGATGTTCACGAAATGTTGTCAATTACTAGGCTCGAAGAAGTAAAAGATTTTATTGTAGAAGGTTGGAATGTGCTGATGCGCATAGCTGATTGGCCAGAAATTACAGTTGCTAAAATACATGGGTTTTGTTTGGGTGGCGGGTTGGAATTGGCGCTAGCTTGTAATTTTCGTGTAGCATCGAATTCTTTGGCGACCAAATTTGCTCTGCCAGAGGTGAAATTGGGAATCTTTCCTCTTTGGGGAGGGGTTATGCGCCTTCCTCAGTTAATTGGTGCTGTGAAAGCTTTTGATTTAATTCTATCTGGGCGTACTGTGACGGCTAAGGCGGCTAGTAAGATGGGTTTGGTTGATCTTTCAGTTCCGTTGCGTGTATTGGACATAGCTGCTAATTCTTGTTTTAGTGCCGATCCTAAGTTAGCACCGAAGAAAAAAGCTTTGGGTTTTGTTGATAAACTTTTGACTAATACGCCTTTAAGGTTGATAACGTTGAGTTTAGCGCGTAGGCAGTTGCGTGCTAAGGTTATGTTTGAGCATTATCCGACGCCATATTTAATTTTAGATGTCTGGAAGAGATTTTGGGGTAATCCTCTGCTGATTCCAGAAAATGATTCTTCCTCAATTTCAAATTTTCTTCGATCTACAACTGCAGTTAGTTTGTTTCGTGTTTTTTCTTTGCAAGAAAGATTGAAGTCTTTTGGCAAAAGTGATCTTGTTTCTCCTGTAACTCATATACATGTTATTGGTGCTGGTATCATGGGAGGGGATGTTGCGGCCTGGTGTGCCTCGAAGGGCATTAGAGTTACTCTTCAGGATTTGTCTACGCAAAATATCGGCTCAGCTTTAAAGAGAGCCTATGTTTGGTATAACAAAAAATTGAAAGATCCCATTTTAGTACAGAAAGCAATTGATCTGTTGGTGCCTGATGTTCATGGATATGGCATTTCTAGGGCTGATATTATTTTTGAAGCTGTTGTTGAGGATATTGAAGTTAAAAGAAAAATTTTTAGCGAGATTGAGCTGCGTGCTCGTTCTGACGCGCTTTTGGTAACTAATACCTCAAGCATAACTATAGAAAGTTTGGCAAAGTCGCTGTCTTCTTCTAAACGTATTGCGGGATTGCACTTTTTTAATCCTGTTCCTATGATGCCCCTGGTAGAGATTGTTAGAGGAGAGCAAACTGAAGATAGTGTTATAGAGAGACTGTTATGCTTTGTGCGGCAAATCGACAAGCTTCCTTTAGCAGTTAAGAGTGTTCCTGGATTTTTAGTGAATCGTGTTTTAGGGCCCTATATTTTGGGAGCGTTGATACTGATAGAGACAGATAATTTGTTGCCTGAAGCTGTTGATGATGGAGCAAGACGTTTTGGTATGCCTATGGGGCCGGTTGAGTTAGCTGATTATGTAGGATTAGATGTTTGCCTTGATTCTGGTAAATCTATGGGAATGTCTGCTAAGGTTCCTGAAACATTGAATCGATTAGTTTCAGAGAAAAAGTTAGGGAGAAAATCTAGGGCAGGGTACTACTCGTATGATCACAAGTTGAGTCCAGTTAAATCTAAAAATTTTTCCCCGATCGATGAGGCTACAGTAGATCGTATTATGAAGCCTATTTATGACTGGACTAAGCGTTGTGTTGAAGAGGGTGTTGTCGAAGATGAAGATCTTGCTGATGCTGGTATGATTTTTGGGGCTGGTTTTGCACCATTTTTGGGAGGACCGATGTTTGATTCGAAGAGACGTAGTGTTAAGTAGATTATCAAGATAAATTTTAGGGTGTGTTTTGTATGATTTATATTAAGAGGTTTGCTTCTGCTGTTTTTCTTTTGTTGATTTGTTTTGTTTATGCTGAGCGGTACGGGTATGCATCAGGATTTTCCTTATACGAGAATACTTCTACTTTGGAAGGTATGGCAATTGCCGGTGTTGCTGCTGTTCCCGATGTGGGGGTCGTTTTTTTTAATCCAGCCGCAGCGTCTTTTCTTCCCAAATCTAAGCAAAAAGAGATAGCAATAGGCGGACATTATATTCGGTTAAACTTATTGTTTAAAAACGATGGTTCTAAGCAGCCTGGGTTTCCTCCAATTTCTCCTCTACCTACTGAATCTGAAGGTGCTGAATCTTCTTCTTCTGCTTTTATTCCCAACATCTCTGTGAGTTTTCCCTTATCGAAGGATATGGTAGGTGGGATTTTTCTAGGAGTTCCATTTGGTTTGTCGACGGATTATGGTGATCGTTGGGTCGGTAGGTACTATGCTACTCTTTCTGATGTTAAGTCGTTTTTGTTTAATCCGTTTTTGTCTTTGCGAGTTAATCCTCACTTGTCTTTTGCTTTGGGATTCAATGTCCTGTACTTTCAGCCTGATTTAGAGCAGCAGATAAATTTATCTGAAGCTATTGCTCAATCTTTAAGCAAGCAAGTGGGTCGTACCTTATCTTCTCTATGTACCTCAGCGTTGCCTTCTCAGTACAAACGTCTTCAGACCTACGTAGATCTGGTTTGCACAGGAAGAGGTAATGCCAAATCTAGTTTCTCAGGTAGTGTCTTTAGTACAGGCTGGAATGCTGGGGTTATGTACCAGCCTGTGGATAGTTGGCGTTTTGGTTTGAGTTATAGACAGGGTTATTCATTGCAGGTAAATGGTGTGATTGGGATCACAGATTTCGATCCCAATTTTGCCATATTTCAGGGGTTGTCTCCAGCTGATGGACCAGCTAGTTTGAAGAGTCGTTCTGGTAAAGCTCACATAGATTTACCAAACCTATTGGATATCAGTGCCTTTCATAAAATTAACGATCGTTTTGATATTTCTCTTGATATTCGTCGACAAGGATGGTCAAAGACAAAGTACTTGGTTCTTAGTGATTCCATAGGTGATGTGAGGTCTGTTTTTTTGGACGCCCGCACGACATGGGGAGTTCATGTTGGGGGGCAATATCTATATTCTGATAACGTGACTCTCAGGAGCGGGTTATTTCTAGAGCAGGGCTTTTCGTCTAGAGACGAACGCTATTTGTTGCCACGATTGCCTGATACTGATCGTTTAGGTTTGGCTTGTGGTGCTACTTACTCTGTTTCTCCTGCGAGCAATTTATCGGTGAGTATGTTGTATGTGACATCTATTAGTTCTGCAAAGATTGCAGCTGATGTAGATCGTATTTCATTTGGAATACTGAAGGGTAGTTTTGATGCTCATGCATGGGCTTTTAGCGCTCAGTATATCTATGATTTTTGATAATGATAAGTTAGGGGGGCTTGTGGATTGGTCAATTTTAGATGGGTTGCGGGAGAAACATCAATCTGAAGCGGGTGTTCCTTTTCTTGATGCAAAAGAAGCTTATTGGGTGCTAAATGTCCAAAATGAAAGAAAATTTATTTTGGTAGATGTGAGAACTGATGGTGAGTTGCTGCTATCAGGCACGCCAAAAGGTAGTGTTAACATTGTTTGGGCTGTTCGTGGGGAAGAAAACGTTAATTTCATCAATGAGCTTGCTAGTTTAGTTCCGTCTAAATCGCAAAATATTATATTTATGTGCCGTAGTGGTGTTCGTTCTATGTGTGCGGCAGAAGCTGCTTTGGGTGCCGGTTACGAAAATGTATATAATTTGAATGGTGGTTTTAACGCAATTTCAGTAACTACTCCAGATTGGGTTGATGAGTGGGAGTTGCATGGATAGGTCTATGAAAGTTGCTGTGTTTGGTTCGGGAACGATGGGTAGTGGCATTGCTCAGGTTGTTGCCGCTGCTGGTTTTTCCGTCGTTGTCGTTGATTTGGATACGTCTTCATTAGATAGGTCGAGGGTTTCAGTAGAAAACAGTCTTGATCGGTTAATCAAGAAGGGTTTGATTTCCTCTTCTGATAAAGTGGATGCACTGTCACGCATAAGCTGGGAAATTTCTGCCGATGGTATTGATTCCTTGTCTCTAGTTATTGAAGCTATTCCGGAGGAAGTTTCTTTAAAGGCTGATCTTATTCAACGCGTCAGTGATAATTACCCCGATGTTTTATTTGCTTCTAATACTTCCTCTATTTCTTTGTCTCGTTTGGCTAGTTTTTCTTCATCTCCAGAGAATGTTATTGGTTTGCATTTCTTTAATCCCGTTCCTGTCATGAAGTTAGTTGAAGTAATTCGTGCTCTACAAACTAGCGATAGTACTTTTGAGAGAGCTTTGTCTTTTACCAAAGAGCTTGGCAAGACTCCAATTTGTGTCGCCAATAAGCCAGGTTTTGCAGTTAACCGCATATTGTTGGTTATGCTTAATGAGGCATTTTTTGCGTACTCCGAAGGAGTTGCTAGTGTTGAGGATATTGATGAAGCAATGAAGCTCGGATGTAATCACCCCATAGGACCATTAGCCTTAGCTGATATGATAGGGCTGGACGTATGTTTGATGGTCTGTGAGCAATTTTACGAACAATTCTGTGACTCAAAGTACAGACCATGTCCGCTGTTGAGGGAAATGGTAGAGGCGGGATTTATTGGCAAGAAATCAGGAAGAGGATTCTACAGGTACTGAAAATTATGGTGGCGAATCAGGGACTCGAACCCCGGACCTGCGGATTATGATTCCGTCGCTCTAACCGCCTGAGCTAATTCGCCAAATCAGCATTATAGCACACATAAATAGGTAAAGTCTCCCCCTTTTTTGGCGGAGACGGTGGGATTCGAACCCACGAAACGGTTTAAGCCGTTTACTACATTTCCAGTGTAGCCCCTTCGGCCGCTCGGACACGTCTCCGTCCGGAGAAATTGTAGCACATAATGCAGCGGCTTTTGTTTCTTTGCTTGTAGGGATGTGATTTATGGATTTTGATTTGTACTTTCAACATATTTTGGCAGCTGATGTTTCTCGTTTTGCACTTAGTACTCCTATTGACTATCTTTCTGCTATTAGCAATAGATTGGGGTGTCGTGTTTTTTCAAAACGAGAAGATCTCCAACCAGTACATTCATTTAAGATTAGAGGGGTAAGTTATAAGCTGTCACAATTGCTTAAGTGTAAATTAGGTGGGGTTTTGGTTGCTCCTTCTACCGGTAATCATGCAGTGAGTGTTTCGTATTGTGCACAAACCTTAGGATATGAAGTGGTGGTGGTTATGCCTCAGCAGACACCACGAATTAAAATAGATACTGCTTCTAAGTTGTGTAAGGAGGTTATTATATCTGGTGAAAATTGTCAGCAATCCTGTCGTTTTGCTGAGGATTTAGCCGCACAAATTGGTGCTGTTCTTGTTCATCCTTATGATGATCCTGATATTATTGTTGGTCATGCTACTATGGCTAGGGAAATTGTTTCTCAACTTAATTATCAACAAATAAAAGCTATTTTTGTACCTATAGGTGGTGGTGCGCTGATTTCTTCTGTGGCTCTCTATATGAGGAGAATGATGCCGAAAACAAAAATTATTGGTGTACAGTATGATGGGTGTGATGGGATGAGACTTTCTTTGCGAGCAGGAAAGGTAATTGTTCATAAGCCATTGAGTTCCTTTGCTTCTGCTATTGCAACAGAGAAAGTAGGAGAAGAGACGTTTCGGATCTGCAACAAACTAATAGATGATGTTATGGTGGTAGGTTACGAGGCTGTTGTTGCAGCAATAGATGATTTTTACCGGCACTGCCGAATAGTGTTGGAGCCGGCAGGGGCCATCTCGTTAGCAGCACTCAAAGAATGGTGCCCAAAGAACAGCTACGGCTCTACTGATGTTATGGTCACATTGGCGTGTGGGTCCAACGCCGATCTTTCATTACTGTTCAACAATCATAGTACAATTCAAACTCAGCAGGATGTATGTACGAGCGAGTAAGTTGGGACTCCAGCGATTTGGTTCCTATGTATGCATCAATGAAGTCATGGCTTAATATACCCGGGGCAACAAGAAAATCTCGATCTAAATCCAGTTCTTTTAATGCTTCGTCAATCGATTCCGAGAACTGAGGGATCGACAGTATGTCTTTGTTGTTGGCTATGTTGTAAAGATTTTTGTCCACCGGTTCTCCTGGATCGATCTGATTAATAATCCCGTCTAAACCAGCCATTAAAAGAGCAGCTTGAGCTAGATACGGATTTGCAGAAGGATCGGGAAACCGTACTTCAATTCGACGAGATGAGTCGGAGGAGGAATACGGTATGCGAATGGCGGCAGATCTGTTTTTGGCCGAATAAGTAATTCTTACTGGCGCTTCATACCCAGCTATCAGCCTTCGATAAGAGTTTATTGTAGGATTAGTGAATGCATTGAGGGCACGAGCATGTTTCAAAATTCCACCAATGTAAAAAAGCGCCGTCTGTGAAAGTCCAATTTTGTCATTTCCAGCGAATATATTTTTGCCATTTTTCCAGATAGACTGGTGACAGTGCATTCCGGATCCATTATCTCCTATTATTGGTTTGGGCATGAACGTTACCGTTTTGTTGAATCTAGATGCTGCATTTTTTATTACATACTTAACCAGTTGTACCCAATCAGACCGTTGTACCAAAGTAGAAAATTTAGTTCCGATTTCACATTGCCCGAAAGATCCAACTTCATGGTGATGAATTTCAACGGGGACGCCAACACTTTCCAATAAGCAACTGACCCATGATCGGAAATCATGGAAACTGTCAGTAGGAGGTAGTGCCATGTACCCACCCTTTAATTTTGGGTAGTGGCCAGTATTACAGGTATTGGCAGATGAAATATTAGCTTCACAGGATTCTATTTTATAGAAACAGTCAGCTTGTTCACATCCCCATGAAACTTTGTCAAAAATGAAAAATTCGAGCTCAGGACCAAAAAAGGCACTGTCACCTATTCCAGATGATTTTAGATAATTTTCAGCACGTTGGGCGATAGTTCTAGGATCCCTGTCGTAACCTTTTCCATCAGCTGGGTCCACGACGTTACAGAAGAAAAAAAGAGTTTTCTCTTGGAAAAAGGGATCAAGCATAGCGGTATCTAGATCAGGCAGCAAAACCATATCTGACATGTGAATGCTTTTCCAGGCAGGGAAAGAAGAACCGTCTATGGTTTGTCCTTCAAAAATTTGCTCTTCAGAAATGGTTGAGGCTGGTACTGTTAGGTGGCAATGGCGGCCAAAAATGTCTGAAAATCTATAATCCAGGAAGCGGATATTTTCATTCTTAATACGAGAAACAATATCAGAAGGTTTACTGCTGGCCATAAAGCTAATCTCTCTTCGATTATTAAAGTTCCTACTACAGTGGTGAATTATCTCATATAAAAGTTTTTTGTTTATATATTTTTACCCTTTTTGTGACGATAGGGCCACTTGAATTAATAATAAAAATATATATTGCTACTTTCTATGTGAAAGAGTTTGACTATCAACGGCAAATGTTAGTAAAACGGAAAATAGTTTCATCACTTCCCAATCTTTTGGTTATAGGGTAAAAAAATGAGAATAAGTTTTATTGCTGTATTGATTGTTAGTTTTTTTGCTAGCTTTGCCCAATCAGAGTCACTTTCATATGCTTGGATTGAGGTGGTTCCAGGCACCGATCGTCCGTTGGAGTTGCGTGCTGTAGTGAATAAGACGCAGCGATGTCCTATTACTACAGTAGATGATAATAAACGCACAATGGTAGCTAGAAGAGTTTTTTTCTCTCATAAGCTTTGTTACTTGTCTCTAAGGGGGACAGAAAATGTTGTTATGGGTTCTTACCATTGGAGGTTAAAAGAGGTTAATCGTGTATTGGTAGTTCCTTCCTGGGCTGATGTGTCGGTTAAGGATCGACGTAATTTGGTTATGTTGGCACAACACCAAAAGCCTGATTTGGTTGTTTTTATGGGTGATTATGTTGCACCTAAAGAACTTAATCTAGGATGGAAATCTTGGACTAGGAACTTCTTGGACGAGTGGCAGATGCTTTTCTCTTCTGTGCCAGTTTTGTTTGCTAGGGGTCGGTATGAGGATTGTCGTCCTGCTGCGTATGATTTGTGGCATATTTTGTTACGGCCTATCATGAGCTCATTTAAATGTTCTCGTGGGAGTGGTACGTGGTTTGCTCGCTGGTCAAATTTTTATGCACTAGTGCTTGATGATGCTATAGTTTCAGACCATTATGGTGGTGGACGCAAGTTATTGGCGGACGTAGAACGCCATCATGGGCCTACCCTTAATCCGCATCCTTGGGTTATTAGTCCTCACCCTATTTTCTGCGAGCAAAGTGTATTCAAAAATGTTCCTACTTGCAAAGATGATAAGTTGCGCTTGTACCTGGAAAGTTGGCTTATTCGGCATACAAGCTTGGTTATAGCTAAAGATGAGTATGTTTCTCGAATGGAGCATTTTGATGGCCTACCACTACAGGCAGTTTTGGGTAGACGTAATTACTATCTGAGCTCGGTTGATTTTTCCCCGGAGGGAATAAAGGATGTGGATACGAACAAAGTATATGCTTCTCCTGAAGCAAGTTTGGCCGTCTTTGATTATCACGACCATTTGGTTAAGAACAGCCATTGGGATATGCGCTGGTTTGATCAAGCACTTAATATTTTAGAGACCTGTTTTTTGGAAGTAAGGAAAGTCAACTGCTCTGGAAAATTTTCGTATAAAATTTTTCCACAAAAAAAACATTAGTGCATTAGCGTTTTTTATACCGAAGAGATTCCTTCAGGGACATAGTTCTTTCCTCCGGTGGTGAGTCAGGATATTTAGACATGTTACGAATGTCAAGGTGTTGTCTAAGATGATGAGATGATATATTCATCCCCCCGCTGATAATGCCTCGGCATATGTCTGGTATTTGCCAAAAAAGAGTCAGAAAAATAAAGCATATAATCATTATTAAAATTAATATAGTTTGATCTGGTGATATATACCCCGGGATTAGAGTTTTATGTAATTGATCTAAATGTTTTATGCTGGCCCGACATATGTATGACATGGATGATCCTACTATTTGATAAAGGGATGCACTAATGGTGAATTTTAACCAGCCTTGAAATATAAACTGACAAGGTTTTATCAGTAGCCAGGGAAACAAAATGGGACCTAGCATGAGGCTGACTGATAACAGTACTCCTCCCATGTAGAGAACTATTACGTACGCCGCCATCGTCAGTATTATTGCCAGCTCTGTTGCTGTTTTTAGTATAACGGCAGCAAAATTGCCAAGTGTTGCCGCAACTATTTTTTCTGGAGTAAGAGCAATATCACTAAGGAAAGAGCGCTCATTTATGCTGTTAAGTAAATCGAAAAAAATGTTTAATGTTGAGTCCTGTTCAGTTGGGCTGATTTTTTTTGCTAGCAGATTAATATTATTAAAAAAGAAGTGCGCTATAAATGAATCCCAATTTGTTAAAATGAAGAAGATTATGCTCGCTATTAGAATATTTTTGAGCATTTCCACCAAAAATTGTTGATTATCTCCAATTACCATAGCCCATAATTGGTAGCCGATGGTGATTCCGAATAGTGTCCATGTTAGATCCTTGCCCTCATTTAAAAAAACGCCATTGAGCTGTTGGCTAGAATGCATAATTGTTTCACAAATGTTCTGAATAATTTGGCCGTTCATGTAGTATCTCTTTCAGAGAGGGAATTATTTATTGATAGATAATTCCACGATGATGTTAAGTTTTGCTTCTTTAGGTCACGGTCACGTTGATCGCGTTTTTTCTGAATATCTAGTGAGTTCTTTAATATGGTTTGTATGTATGCTTTTTGTTGATTTTTGGTATGACTAATTGTTGATTTGTTTATATCTTGATAGAGAAGTATTTTTTCTAAGTTTCTAATGTGGTGATTTAGATTTTCTAGCTGAGTACTAAGAATTTGCAATCCTTGTGTTGGTCCATTAATGCGTTCTATTGCCGAGATACTGTCAGCTAATGACGATGATTTTTTATCCAATAATTTTATTATGGCAATGTCATCATCTATTGTTCTTTTGTAAATTCCTCCCAATTCATTTGATAAATTTATTTCTTCTTCTATGTATTTTTTTTCATCTATTTTTAGTGCAGAAATTTCTCTAGATCTCCTAGCGATCATATCTTCATAACGCTTAAAATAGGTGCCAAAATTGCTTATTTCAATTAGAAATTTGTCTATTAACAGAGATTTATTTACTAAATTTTTAATTTGATTAGGGTCGATAGTTGATGCTTGAGCTTGGGCAAGTAGATATTGATTAATTGCTACTTTTTTCATTTTTTGTTGTTCTATAACAAGGGAAGAGATTTTTTCAATTTCTCTTAACAAGGCTTCATGATTTAGTATTTGTGTGTATTCTGTTGCCTCAACTCCTGGCATGGCATAGGCATTGAAAATATGAGAAGTAAAAATGGATAGCAATGTAATAATTATGTATCGTGATGGCATAGATATAAATCCTTCCAGTTGTCTTTGTTTGTTTCTCGGCAGAGCTCTAGATGTTGGATCCGCTTTATCTCGGAAGACAAAATAGCCGCTAAATCTTTATCAATAACTAGAGACGCGCGATAAGATGACTTTCCTTGAATTACAAGTAGATCTTTTTGTGGTTGAGAATCATTTATATAAGCCACCTCTTCTTCGTTAAGCCCAAATTCTTTCATATATATGGTTTTTAATGAATTAGACGATGCTTTGTGATTTGGAAAGAATACTCGGGAAGCTATGTTATCTCTTATGCTGGGAAAGATCCCCGACAAAAATAAATCTTCAATTGATTGTGTATCCATCCATACCGAACATAAATATTTTCTAAAAGTTTTGAGCCATGTTGATATCCGATTCATTAGTAGGGGATGAGATAAAAAATTCCAGCACTCAGCAATATAAACAATTGATGGAGTTACATGATCTAGGGGTGTTTTTTGTGAAAGATGACGTTCTATGCGATAAAATATATACTCTATTATTGGGTACAGATTTGGTGAGCTATGTATTAGTGATTTCATTTCAAAGCCTATGATTGGATTTTTTCCCATAGACAGATCAAAAATATCTACTCCTGTTCCAATCCATTTCCCGTAAAATTCTTTATTTATCCACTCTTGAAGTCTAATTTTTAAAGGATCAGAAGTAATATGTAAGTATAATGTCTTTATGTGCCAATTGATTTTATCTAGACAAGACATTGATTCTATAATTAGTTCTACTTCATGGGCATAGTTGTTTTTTAATGAATTGTCTGAATCTCCTATTAGATGAAAAATCCAATCTCTTATCCACGGCCATGATGTTCTGTCATGCAGTAATGAAAACGGATTGAGATTAATTTTTTCATTATTAGAATCACTCAAATCGATATATATGCCGCCTTGGAGTAGAATCGGAACTTTGGATGAATTATCGTAGTCTAGAACAAATATTTTTGTTCCTTGGTACTTTCTAAACTGACTCATTTGGAAATTGGCGAATAACGATTTTCCAGAACCAGTTGGTCCAACTATAAAGCAATGTCCATTATTGCCAACGTAAGGTTGGAATGGTATTTTTTGTTGATGCTCTCCAGATAGGAAGCTTATAGGATGCTTGTTGGTTATTTTTGATAAATATGGGGATGGTTGGCAATATTCGTCTTGATAATATGTAATTGGCAGATTATCTGCCACATTGGCGCTTGATAGAATGCTCCACCTGCAGCAACCGTGGCTCATTCCGGGATTTGTTGCCATCCATGAAGAAAGGCAATGGTCTGTTTCTTCGATAAAAATGAAATTGGTTTTGTTCAGCCAATCAAATAGTAGCTTTTTTTTCTTAGATAATGATTGAATGTCATTTTCATATATCATTATTGTGGTATTGCAATGTCCCATAGTGGTATTAGATGAATCTATTTGGTACTGGAGATCATCACATTGATCAAAAAGTTGTTTTTTGCTTCTGATCGAAGATGATTCTCCAAGACTAGATTGCAATAAAGCTGCAGACAAGTATGTTTTCCAAGAATACATTTGATAGCTGTACCAACGCTTCATGTTGCGTATGTGTTGTGACGATTGCTTAGTAGATAGGATACGAAAACAGAAAGATAGATTCATTTCTGTTGGTATTGATAGGATATTATTTATTCCTGTTTCGGGAGATGTAAATTTTAGTCCTCCATTTTTTGTTGCTATTTTTACTGTAATTGCAGATGCGTATTTTGCTGAATTATTTTTTCCTGCGAATAAAAGGTGATTATCGTTGACTGATATCTTATTATCAGTAATAAAACTGTCTATCATCCAATTTTCTGTAGGTATTGCTACTGTTCTTTTGTGGTGACAAGGATTGGCTGATGAATACAGAAATTCTCCTAATGAACCATTGTCATTAGTTAAGCGTTGAATCTGAAAATCATGAAGGCATGATATAAATTTGTCAATTAGACACTCAAAATGAGCTATCTCATCATACATTTCTTGTTCTAGATAGGGGAAAAGGGAATTTTCCCCAAAATAGCAAAAGATGGATTTCGTTAAAGAAGTTGCTAGTGATAGCTCTTTTTTTTTGTAAAAAAATTGAAATAGATGTAAAAACTTATTTATGCCTATGTTAGGGTGCAAAATAATTGAGCAGTAGTGATCAATTTTGTAATGAGGGTTAAGAGCAAAGAAATTTTTTCTATTGTCGTCAATGAATGCGCTAATCTCATCAGGAAATTTGTGCTCAGGGTAATCATTGTCAAGGTGTTTATGAAAATTCCACCAGATCGATATATTGGTGTCACGGAAGGTGTCTATAGCTTTTTGGTGAGAAGTTGCAATAATGTTTCTCTTCTCCATAGTTAAGGTGTCTGAACATGCAGTTTTAATCTTGATGCATGCCATTAATCCACCATCTTTATTTACAACTATTTTGTTATTGGCCAAAAATAGCCACGGAAGAAGTTCTGCCGATGATCCAGTTGACTCTAGCATAGAGTATTACGCCCAAATCCATACGGTCGTTTATTAATAATTAGATTCTTTTTTATCCACGGTATATATTGTTTGCGATGTTTCCTCGTTTTTAACATGATTTCGAAGAATTGGGGATCGTGCCGTGTTAAAAATACAGCTAGCATGTGAGATATGAATAAAAAAATAATTGCAGATGGAAATCTTAATCCTACAATTGGAGTTATCCAAACAGATACATTGGCTAAGAAGGATTTCTTGCTAGCTCCAAATATAGTTATGTCATCTACAATGAACTTATAAACTAAGTTAAGTCTCTCTAACATACAAAACGTTGCCCAGTCAAAACACTTACAATGTTATCCAAATTTACTATTGCAATAGCAGCAATACTTACTCTCAAGATTCTGCTCTTAATTTGGTTTCCTCCTTCATCAAGAGCTATAGCGAGTAATAGTCCTCCAAGGCCAGCAGCGATAGCAATTCCGTAGAACGATGCATCAAATATATTTTTATACGCAGAACATATTTGATCAGACAATATTCCAGCTCGAACATTTACAGGTGTCGCTAGTAAAGTAATAACTACATATAAAGTAATAGAGGAACGATTTTTCATGATAATTTGCTTAATATGGATTGAGGGGCTATTGTCAAATTCTATACATCTAACTTAAATTAATGGCTAGAATCAATTCACGCAAAAGATAAAAATTTTTGGGCACGATTGAAAATTTTTCTATGAGTAGCGACGAACGTTAGGGTGCGGTAGATATATTTTGCAACACTAAATTGGTTGCTATGAATCTATCATTTGTTCCTTCAACATGAATAATTTCATTAATAATGGGGAATGGAACCCCCCTTTTCATATGGACAATGTAATCAATGTTGCTGTAAATCATTTTTTTTACCATGCTTAATGACCAGTGATTCGTTTCTTCTGCTTGGTAAAGGAGAGTTTCAAGACGGTAGAGAGTATCCCGTGCTGAGTTTGCATGAACCGTTGTGATGTTTCCTCGGTGGCCAGTGTTGCATGACTCCAGAAAAGCATATATTTCTGATCCACGTATTTCACCCACAATTATGCGATTGGGGTAGCAGCGAAGAGAAAAAGGTATGAGCTGTTTTAGTGTTATTTTTTTATTTGTCATTAAAAATATGGCACTGGGCAAAATATCAATTATTTCAGCTGTGTCCTGTACAAATACGATCCGCTCATGAGGATGAAAAAAGTTAGTAAGCGATCGTAGTAACGAAGTTTTGCCACTTCCAGTTTCTCCAGAAATTACTATGTTGTTACGATCGAGTATGATTTTTTTGAAAAAATGAAATTTAGTATCAGCATATAATTTTTTCTCCGATGTTTTTGGGTCGAGGCCAGAATAAGTGAAGTTATCCAATGATGGACATTCTTTTCTATGCTTACGTATGACCATTATTTCTCGTTTCCATGAAATAGGAGGGTGAGCAATGGAAATTCGTAAATCATCAAAATCAAAGCAGTCTATGTGCTGAATAGGTTGTTGTCTTTGTGCAGATAGCAGAGATGATATGGCGTATATGGAACGAAGTGGCAGTGTATAGTCAAAATAGTGCCATTCATTTTTTTTGCAAAACCAAATTGATTGGTCGTTGTTTACGGCTATGTCAGCTATGTCAGGGTCTTCCAAAAGAGATTTAAGTGGGCGAAGATACTCTATAATCATAAAAAATGACACGGATGGTATGTTATTTTCTATGATGTATCATTTATTAATTTAGTAGAAGTTTTTTATTAAATTTCTTTTCTATTTTAGATACTAGGTTTCCTTGTACAATATTTATGCCACAAGATTTTACCATAGCTAATTTATCTTCATGATCTATATTGTCAGCAATGATTTTTATGTCAAGGGATCGTGCTATTTTTATTATGCTAAGCATGAGGTCTTGAGCATTTTTGTGCACAGTTTGTTGAATTGTTGATCCAGAAATTTTTACGTAAGATATTGGGATATCAGAGATAATGGAGAAAAATTCGGCACTTAGATGAGCGTTATCTAAGCCAATTTTATTCGGGATATTGTTTTTTTTAAGTTCATCGGTAAATTCAAGAATTTTGTTTTTGTTTTTTATGAAGAGAGATTCCGTAAAATCGAAGCATATTTCGCCACTATATTTACTTGTTGATTTAAGTAGCAAAATGATTTTGTTCATATTTTCCGGGCTTTCTAAAATAGCTGAAGACATGTTGACGTGGAATTTTTTTTCATGGTGTACGGTGTCCTGCCAAAACTCTTCTATTGATGCGATAGATTTTTCTACTACAATGTAATCAATGTCGAACAGTTTGTTGTTGTTTTTTGCTATACGAAATAGCTCAGACGGGAATATAGTCTTGTCTTCCAGGGTAGCACGGCAAAAAATCTCGTAGGCAATAATTTTTTTTCTTTCTTGGGCAATTTCAACTATTGGTTGATTTTCAAGGTATATTAGCTTGTTTTTGATAATAAATGATAGTTCATCTGTGTTTATTACATCATTGATTTCGTTTTGATCACATGGGTTGCGGTAGTAAATTATTTCTCCGAATGATAGGTTTTCAGTTGAAACTTTTTGGGAAAAGTTTTCAGTGCTTTGTTCTAAAAAAGTTGGAAATGGAATGTGCTGTTTCCAATGAGTAATAGCGATTGTTATCTGTGGGAGAATAGTGGTGTTTTGGGTGGTAAATTCACTTGTGAATGCTTTTTTCATGCTTTTACCAAGATTTTCAATTTGTGGGTCATATATGACCACAGCCAATTGTGCATTGTGTGGCCGTCCGTGGAGACATAGTTTTTTGTGACAACAACAATTTTTTATTATTCTGTGAATGGTGACTATGAGCTCATCAGTTTGTTTGACACTGGTAGCTTTGTTGAATTCTTTGAGATTTTTAATGTTTACTATGATTAGGTACCAGTTTTCTTTGTCGTCGCATTCACTTACGAGTCTTTCTATTTCCTCTTCCATTCCCACTTTATTGTATGCGCCGGTTAGATGGTCTATGTATATTTGTTTCTGAAAATATCTGGATAGCAAGACTTCGGCAGCTATAATGGTTTGCAATTTTTCTGATAGATTATTTACTGATTGTATTATTTTCTTTAGTTCGGTGGTATTGATTTGGTCGTTTATTTTAACGAATTGAGGTGTTCCGATGGCATCGATGCGGGTATAAAGCTCGTTTAACGGACTCAAGAGTTTGTGGAGTAATACCCTCAAAAAAATAAAGCAAAATACGTATGCTACACACAGGCTGCTTACGCAGGAAATGAATAGATACCATAGGTATCTGTAGGCAAATAGTGGATATGCCAGAACTTCTACGTTAAATCCTTTTATTGTGAGTTGATTGTGTTGAGCTTGTGATTTATCACTTTTGGGAGATTGTCTTAAGCTGTTTATAAACCATTGCGGAATTCCGGGAGTTTTGACATTGGTGTGTTGCGATATGATTATATTGCCGTCGTGGTCAAAAATAGTGATGTTACGGTAGAGTCCAGTTTCCAGTAGGGCTTTGGTAATGGTGGCTATTCTTTCCTTGTCATTGGATCGCAGGATTTCTCCCAGTGTGTTTTGTAAAATTAGCAAGCTTTCCTGAGAAGTTCTGCCAATTTCCTTTTGTGCACCCTCAGAAGCGGTGTATACAAGAGCGGAAAACAGGAAAATCATAATAACAAAAAACAGTATGGAGCAGCTTACCATTACCTGTTTCGTCAGAGTCATGATAGTACCCCTGGCGTTTTTTCTTTTGTTTACAAAAGCAGTTCTATACAATAATCGTTGTCCTATGTTCTCATGGGGATACAGCAGGATGCCTGACAACCTTACTATTATTAGTGCTTAAGTTTATTCATGTTTTTGAGGAGACAACTATGGTATTGGCACGTAAATACCGTCCCCGCTCGTTTAATGATGTTGTTGGTCAAGAGCATGTTCTATTGGCATTGCGTAATAGTCTAAAGCAGAACCGAATTCATCAAGCGTATTTATTTACAGGCACCAGAGGTGTTGGCAAAACGACTTTAGCCAGAATTTTGGCAAAGTCGCTGAATTGTGATAGCGGAATTACGGACGAGCCTTGCGGTTGTTGTTCCTCTTGTGAGGCTATTGATGCAGGTTCATTTGTAGATCTTATGGAGCTGGATGCAGCTACGCATACTAAAGTTGATGATATGCGTAGGTTACTTGATAAGGTAGTTTATCCCCCTTTCTCTGGGCGTTTTAAGGTGTATGTTATTGATGAAGTACATATGCTGTCTAATTCAGCCTTTAATGCCATGTTGAAAACATTGGAGGAACCACCACAGCATGCCAAATTTATCTTAGCTACTACTGATCCGCAGAAAATTCCTCTTGCAGTTTTGTCGCGTTGTTTAAATTTTCCCTTGCGGTGTTTATCTAGGCAGCAGATACAATTACGTATGCAGATTATCCTTCATGCGGAGTCGATACCATATGATGATGGAGGTTTATCGGTTATTTCTTCATCAGCGGCAGGTAGTTTGCGAGATGCTCTATCCATTTTGGATCAAGCAATTGCGTACGGTGGTGGTACTGTTTCTAAGGAATCAGTTCTTGCTATGCTGGGTGTGGCTGATTTCGGCAGAATTATTGAGCTGGTGGAGATGCTAGCTAGTTCGAATATCGAGGGCGCGCTGTCCTATGGCAGAGAAATTTTGATTCAAGGAGCATTGTTGAGCAATATTTACTCCTGGTTAATGAAACTCTTTCATCAAATGGCTGTCCTTCATGTTGTTCCGTGTGACGAGACCATAGATAGTGTCTATCGGGATCGAATATTGGCTTTGGTGGGTCTATATGGACCAGAAGATGTGCAATTGTTCTACCAAATTGTTTCTTTAGCTTATCAGGGTCTGGATTTGTCTGCAGATCCTGCTATTTTGCTGGATATGTTGTTGATTAGGCTGTATGCGTTTGCTCCTCAGCGTACTGAGAGTAACGGGTGTGATATTTTGTCTGTACCGATATTGGAGAATAGAGATTTCCCTAATAACGAGGATTTGTCACTTGTCGGGAGCAATATTTCTCGTCATGATTTTCCCGGAGATCCGGTTTCTCAATCTGATTGGGAGTCCCTTCGTTCTGCTATTAACTTTGAGGGGATGATTCGTCAGTTTGTGGACAACTGTACCTGGTGTTTCTCTAACGGGAATGATTGGTTTGTCAGGCCCAATGCTGTTTCCAAGGCTTTGTTTGTTTTTGTGCAAAAAAGGTTGGACCGTGATATCTCTGAGTTCTTCGGGAGACCTATTAAGGTTTTGTTGCAGGAGGAAAGTGATACTACCGATGGTACTTTTGATGGTTCTGTGGCGCATCAACTGAAAGAGAAGAGGGATAGGGGTTATCAGGAAGCTGTTGATTTGGTGCGTCGTGACGAAAATGTTATGGAAATCATCAATTCTCTGGATGGCGAAGTTGATGTAGCTAGTATTAAGGTAGATGGACTGGTTTGATCTTTTTATAGGATCAACCGGTGATTGCTATCTTGAGTCTTGTTTATTTCGTCTTAGCTTGTGTTGTATTAAAGGCATTTTAATTTTCCAAAGGGAGAAAGAACATGAAGGGACAGTTAGCTGTTCTTATGGAACAAGCCCAACAGATGCAAGAAAACTTAAAGAATATGCAGGATGAGTTGGGAAGTGTTGAGGTTAGTGGTGAGGCAGGTGAAGGGTTGGTCAAGGTTGTTATGACTTGTCGTTATACCATGAAGAGTATCCGCATTAAAAAGAGAGCATTGGTAGATGTTGATGTGTTAGAGTCTCTTATTTTGTCGGCCTATCATGATGCTTTTAAGAAAATTGAGAAGGCTGTGCAAGAAAAAATGGGGGCATTGACAGCTGGGGTTCAACTTCCGACAGATGTTTTCAAGATGTCTTTGTAAGAAGAGGACACAGCTTGTAAGCTGGAGCGTTCTTGATGTCGAGTGTTGTTGGCGATTTGGTTGCTGCTTTTCGTGCTCTTCCAGGGGTCAGTGCGAGGTCTGCGAGGCGTTTTGCCTACTATTTGCTGCAGCAGGATAGGGGTGCTGCTCGTCGCATATCTTCCGCTTTATCTCAAGCTTTGGATCTTGTTGGTTTTTGTTCTTTATGTAATGCGCTTGCTGAGTCTGACATCTGTTCTGTTTGCCGTTCTCCAGAGCGGGATTGTACGAAGATATGTGTTGTATCCTCGACGTCTGATATGTGTTCCATTGAGCAGACTCGTGTTTACGACGGGCTCTATTTTGTTCTCTCCGGGTGTATTTCACCATTGGATGGAGTCTTTCCTCAGCAAGTTTGTTTCGATAAATTTTTGGATCGACTATCGTCCGGAGATCGTAGCGTGGTTGAGGTGATTTTAGCCACTAGTTTTACCCCAGAGGGTGAGGCTACGGCTTTTTTTGTTACACAGGCAGCCTTGGATGCCGGTGCTGTTGTTTCTCGGATCGCCAGGGGGCTCCCTGCGGGTAGCGAGATAGAGTACGCGGACCCGTTGGCTATCGGCCAATCTTTCTTGGACAGAGTAACCATTTACTCTCCTTCGTCATCAACGGATGAACTCAGCTCTTGTTCTAGCAATCCTCTATGAAAATAGATTTTTCTTTTTAAATGATCCTATCTCCAAGTATCGTTTTGATTTTTTTCTCTATTGCTGTTGTTAGAGCACTGCGTATAAACGATTGCATCGACAGTGGTGTATTAGCTGAAATAAAGCGAAGCTTTTCGAGCTCGCACTCCGATAGCCGAAGGTTGAACTGCTCTGTTTTTTTGTCCGTTCTCTTACCCTCCCAAGGAAGACGAGTTTTCCTTGAGGCTCTCTGTTGGGTGCAGAGAATGCGAAGGTTGTCTCTGTTTGTCCTTCTGATACTGGTTGTGGAGGAGATCTTCTTTTTCATCTAAGTTTCCGGATGTTCTCCTGACGGTTTCAGATAACGAGCATACTAATACAATGATACCATTTTTCAGCTAATGTTAGGGGCAATGGATAACAAGGTTGTTTTTATTTAAAAAAAACAGCCATAATTTGTTGACTCGGTGCTGCTAATGCTGTGTAATCTCACATTTTGCGGTCCGCGTGGGTGAGTTATGAAGACCTGTTCTGCTAAATTAAGTGAGATTAAACGTCGGTGGATTTTGATTGATGCCTCCGGTAAGGTGCTGGGTCGCTTGGCCAGTGATTGTGCTGGTATTTTGAGAGGTAAGAACCGAGTTGAGTATACACCTCACATTGATACCGGTGATTTTTTGGTGATAGTTAACGCCAGCAAAATTATTTTGACGGGCAATAAGATGTCTCAGAAGAAGTATTATCGACACTCTGGATATCCTGGTGGTTTATACGAGAGAACTTTTTCTGAGATGGTGGATAAAGATGCTAGCAAGGTTATTTTTTTGGCAATTCGTGGTATGTTGCCCAAAGGTCCTCTTGGTAGAGATATGTTGCGCAAATGTAAGATTTATAACGGTTGTGATCATCCTCATGCGGCACAGCAGCCGCAGCCTTTGTGAGGGTGTGTTATTTTTGGAGGTGTGGTGAGATAAATGATAGGTGATTACTATTATGGTACGGGTCGTCGTAAGACCTCCGTCGCTCGTGTCTTTTTGAAGTTGGGGTCGGGTAAGGTAGAAGTTAACGGCTTGCCTCTCGATAGGTATTTTTCTCGTGAAACCGGTAGGATGGTTGTTTGTCAGCCGTTGGTATTGGTTGGAGTTTCCGATTCTGTCGATATTAAAGTTAACGTTCACGGTGGTGGTGAGTCTGGTCAGGCGGGTGCTATTCGTCATGGTCTATCTCGTGCTTTGGTGGAATATGATCCGTCTTTGAAGCCTCAATTATCTGCTGCTGGTTTTATCACCAGGGATGCACGCAAGGTTGAGCGCAAGAAGGTTGGTTTGCACAAGGCTAGAAGGCGTAAGCAGTTTTCGAAACGGTAATGAGAAATACCTGGTGGCGGAAGTTTTTTCTGGTTCTTTTCGTCAGTTGCTTTTTGTTCATTTCTTACAGTTTTGTAGTGTCCTCTCGTTGCCATTTTGGTGAGGACTATTCGTCGTCGGAGAGGTCCTATTTTATTAGTGCCTTGATGAGGAGGCTGGATGCTTTGGAGAAAGAGAATCTGGAATTAAAAGAAAGGATAGAATCTTATTCCATATTAGGTGGTGTTTCTTCGCGTCGTTCTTCCTTTATTGACGTTTCTAATTTTCGTGTTAGCTATGATGGTTCCTATTATTCCTACTACGCTTTGGTTTCTGTTGGTAGGGGAGTTAAGGAAAGACAGTTTTCTTTAAACTTCTTTGTTGAGTGTGATTGGCAATCTCAGAGCGGTTTGCGATCTCGTTCTGTGTGCTCTCCTTCAGGATCCTTGAGTTTCCGTTATTTTTCCGAGATCCATGGAAGATTAGCTTTCGGCAGCGATCACACTCATGACCGGCTTTTGCGTGTAACTCTTACGGTTAAGGATAGGAATTCTTCGGCTAAGAAAACGAGCGTTTTTGATTATAGTTCTTCCTAGAATAGAGTCTTTTTGCTCGAGTAGAAGGAGTGTAGATAATGGGTGAACTCTTTGTCCCTGTTATAAATTTTTCTGATTCTGCTGTTACCAGAGTTAAGGACCTTATGAATGAAGAAGGGAATCCAAGCCTGAAGTTGCGTGTTTTTATCACCGGCGGTGGTTGTTCTGGTTTTCAGTATGGATTTACCTTTGATGAAGTGATCAACGATGACGACTTTGTCCTCGAAAAGGGCGATGTGGTACTTTTGGTTGACTCAATGAGCTATCAATATCTTCAGGGCGCTGACATAGATTACGTTGATGATCTTGAGGGAGCACAGTTTACTATTAAAAATCCAAATGCCAAAACTACATGCGGTTGCGGTTCTTCATTCTCTATATGATTTCTGCTTCTATGTATTCTTTGGGTATTTTTTCTTCAACTGTGGCGATAATTGCCAGTCTAGCTGGAATGCTCAGAGTGTACAGATGTGGCTTATTGTTGTCATATTCCAACGGTATGAAAGCTGATCCTACCGAATTTAGGTTTTCTCGGACATTTTTTTTGCTATGTGCTCTGATGAATCCACCTACAATTTTGTCGCGTATAGCATAAAACGTGTGTTCCGCTGTGTTGTTTTCAAATTTCTCAATAGTTGATATTCCCTCTTGTATAATGAAATTTTTTGGAGCAGAGTTTCCTTTTATACTCATTAATTTCTTTCTCTTTCCTCGATTTAGATTTATTATTTCCTGATCGTCGTTGACGCTTACTACGCCCATTCCATATGTTCCTGGGTCTGTTTTGATAATTATGAATGCCTGATCGACAATGTTTCTTTTTTGGTACTCAATGTTGGTTTTGCTGAGTATTTTGCTGGCTTTTGTGGCCATTGCCTCTCGTACTTCATCATTTTGGGCTACATTGCCGGGTGGGCAGCTGTCTATTTCACTTGTCAGATGCCATGGATCCACGCCTATGTCACGACAAAATGAACTGGCAACTAAATTGTAATTTACTAAGTGATTGTACTTGCTCCTGTTAAACCAACCTGCACATATAGGTGGAGTTATTTTCTTTCCCTTTGCAAAGTTAATTAACAAATTCGATGGTTTTTCCGATAAATCATTATTAAGTAATATAAAACATGAGCTAAGGGATGATGCAACACTGGCAACTTGTAATGGTTCTATTGAAAACTGATTTTCTTCGCTAATCTGTATGTTAATTTTAGTGCTTTGATCAGGAGATATGGAGCCAATGTATGTGTTGAAACCGGCAGTATCTATCAGTTGTTTCAGTAGGTATATATTTTTCAAGTAAGCAGTGTTTCTGGTATGATCCTCCGGGATGATGAGAATCGATCTTTGTCCCTCCGTTTCGTCTTCTAGGGCGGATTTTAGTGTGCTCACGCATAGAGGCCAGTTGTTATGATGAAGGTTGTTGAACCCTGCCGGAAATAAATTTGTATCGATGGCGGTAATTTTATATCCTGAGTGTCGTATATCTACAGAACAGTATATGGGTAGTTCCTCTTTCGGTGTGTTTGCGGTGAACCATTCATCTATGAGTTCCCTTTTTTCTAAAAGGAGTTGCTGTATGGGGGATAATGATAATTCTCTGGTATTTGATGCCATGGACCATCCTGTAAAATAACTGTCACACAAGGATATCATTGCTGTTGCTTCCTTGTTGTAAGATTGGTTCTTGTATTGTTTTTTCTCATTGGTTTATGGTTAATGAAAGGTGTTGGTTGTGCCACTGATTGCGTCTGGTGTGACAGTTCAGTTTGGGTCTAAGCCTCTTTTTGAAAACGTCTCTGTCAAGTTTGGAGAAGGTAATCGCTATGGATTGATTGGCGCTAATGGGGCTGGTAAGTCTACTTTTATGAAAGTTTTGGGTGGAGGTCTTGATCCATTGCGCGGCGAGGTGTCTCACGGTCGGCATGAGCGTGTGAGTGTTCTACGTCAGGATCAGTTTGGCTTTGAAGAACAGGTCGTTATCGATGTTGTTTTGCAGGGCCATGAGGAAATGTGGGCGGTACTGAAAGAAAAAGATGCTATATATGCTTCTCTTGAGGCTACTGAGGACGATTATATACGTGCCGGAAACCTGGAGGCCAGGTTTTCTGAACTTGACGGTTATACAGCTAATGCACGTGCAGCTGAGTTATTGTGTGGCGTTGGCATCTTAACAGATGATCATAATAAGAAGATGAGTGAGATTGCGCCGGGGTTCAAGTTGAGGGTTTTGTTGGCACAAGCCCTATTTGCTGACCCCGATATTATGTTATTGGATGAGCCAACTAATAATTTAGATATCTATACCATTAAGTGGTTGGAAGATATGTTAAATACGCGTCAATCTACAATGATTATTATTTCCCATGATCGACATTTCTTGAATGCTGTTTGTACTCACATTGCTGATTTGGATTATTGTACTTTGAAGGTGTATCCGGGAAATTATGATGAATACATGGAAGCATCGACTTTGGCACGAACACGACAATTGTCAGAGCAGGCACGTGCCAAGGAGAAAGTTGCTCAATTGCAAGATTTTGTTAGAAGGTTTTCTGCCAACAAATCAAAGTCAAAACAGGCTACTTCGCGTTTGAAGCAAATTGAAAAGATTAAAGTTGAGGATGTGAAGCCTTCGTCGAGACAGAATCCTTTTATCCGCTTTGATATCGATAAGAAAATGCATCGTACTGTTTTGGAGATTAAGTCTTTAGCTAAAAGTTTTCCTGATAATCATCTATTTAGTTCCTTCTGGGGCAATGTTCAGGCTGGAGAAAAGATAGCAGTTGTGGGTGCAAATGGGGTTGGCAAGAGTACATTGCTGAAGCTGCTCATGGCTATTTGCGAGCCTGATGCTGGTGGAACTGTATCTTGGTCATCCCAGGCTAGTTTGGGGTATTACCCACAGGATCATGGTGATATTTTTCAGCAAGATATTTCTCTTTTCGATTGGATGATGGCGTATAAGCCAGAGAAGGAAGATGATCAGGTTGTGCGGGCAACTTTGGGTAAATTATTGTTTTCCGGTGATGATGTTTACAAAAAGGTTAGTGTTCTGTCTGGTGGGGAGAGAGGGAGAGCTTTGTACGGAAGGTTGATGTTGGAAAAGCCAAATGTTTTGGTTATGGATGAGCCAACCAATCATATGGATATGGAATCGATAGAATCTCTGAACTACGCACTAGAGCTTTATCCCGGTACCGTTATCTTCGTTTCCCATGACCGCCAGTTTGTTTCTTCTGTGGCGCAGCGGATCTGGGCAGTGTCAGAGGGTAAAATAACTGATTATCTGGGAACGTACGACGAATACCTGGAATCTCTGGAGAAGAAGCCAAGCTGAAAAAAAAAGCACCCCGTGTAGGTTGTAACCGTAATGGGGTGTTTTTTGTCGCTATCTCTAGAGAACGTATTGCTGAAAGTCCTCTCCTTCTTTTAGGTCTGATAGATGTTCCAGCACATACTGGGCATTGATTATCTGGCTCTTTTGCGGGCTTTCTGATCCAAGGAATGATATTTCTTCAAGCATTTTTTCCATCACTGTGTACAGGCGACGTGCCCCAATATTTTCTACTGATTCATTCATGTCACATGCCATCTCAGAAATTTTCCGTACCCCATCGTCAGTAAATTGAAGATCAATATCCTCGGTTTTTAGTAAGGCTTCGTATTGTTTTGTAAGGCAATGATTGGTTTTAGACAAAATCTGAACAAAATCATCAACCGTTAACTTTTCTAGTTCAACTTGTACAGGAAAACGTCCTTGTAGTTCTGGGATCATGTCCGATGGTTTTGATAGATGAAATGCTCCGCTAGCTATAAACAGAATATGGTCGGTTTTAATCATGCCATACTTAGTAGTTACGATAGTTCCTTCTACCAACGGCAGAAGGTCACGTTGAACCCCTTGTCTTGAAACGTCAGCGTTCTGTGTAGTGTTGCGTATAGTTATTTTATCAATTTCATCTATGAACACGATACCATTGTGCTCAACATTATAGAGGGCATCTTTTTTAACTTCTTCTTCATTGACGAGACGGCTGGCTTCCTCCTCAACTAACAACTTGCGCGCTTCCCCTACTTTCATTTTTCTGCGTTTTTTTTGCTGACTTACTACGGACTGAAACATGCTTTGAATTTGTCCAGTCAATTCCTCCATTCCTGGGGGAGCAAATATCTCCATGGCTTGATTATTTCCAGAAAGCTCAAGCTCAATTTCTTCGTTGTCTAATTCGTTGTTCCGTAGTTTATCGAGCCACTGTTTTTCAAGCAGATCGTCTTGCTCAATGTTATCGTCAAAGTTATCTAGGTCATAGCTTCTTCCAGATGCTAATAGAATAGATAGTATCTTCTTCTCCGCTGCTTCTGTTGCGCGAATACTATTTTTAACGATAGTGTGTTCACGTTCTTGCTTAATCGCAACCTCAACTAGGTCACGGATGATGGTTTCTACATCTCGACCAACATAACCTACTTCCGTAAACTTTGTTGCTTCAACTTTAATAAATGGAGCTCCAGACATTCTAGCCAAACGCCGCGCAATCTCAGTTTTACCAACACCGGTAGGCCCAATCATAAGGATGTTCTTGGGAGTAACTTCTTGGCGAAGAGGTTCAGGAATTTGTTGCCTGCGCCAGCGTGACCGTAAAGCCACGGCGACAGCATGCTTGGCCTTTTGTTGACCAACTATGTGTTTGTCCAACTCACGAACAATCTCGCTTGGTTTCATTGAAGACATAGATAGGTCCTATTTTCAAGTATGGTTTATGAGTTCGTTTAAAGTGTTTCTATGCTGTGATGCTGGTTAGTGTATATACACAAATCACCTGCTATTTTTAGAGAAACTTCAACTATTTTCTCTGGTGGATAATCAGTGTGATCTAGCAAAGCGCGAGCCGCGGAGTGGGCAAAGTTACCACCGCTACCTATGGCTATGATGCCATACTCTGGTTCAAGAACATCTCCATTACCAGTGATAATGATTGAATTATCACGGTCAGCAATCGCTAACATCGCTTCTAACTTGCGCAAACTACCATCACTGCGCCAATCTTTGGCCATTTGCACGGCAGAGCGCATAAGGTGTCCCTGATGCTTTTTCAACATCGCCTCAAAGTGCTCAAATAAAGTAAAAGCATCCGCAGTTGCCCCAGCAAAACCAGCCAGTACCTTACCTTGATATAAGCGGCGGATTTTTTTTGCAGATCCCTTAATTACACTGTGTCCTAAAGTGACCTGACCATCTCCTCCGATACATACATTATTTCCTCTGCGCACAGAGACGATAGTTGTTCCATGAAATTGTTCCATAGCAACCTTTACGAATAAATTTTTAGGGTTCAATTAAGTAATAACACGGTGACCCGATATTATGTCATATAACGTTTCATAGCGGTGACTAAGCTCACTAATGACGTGATTCGGCACATCTGGGAGCCCTAAGCACGACTGATCATACGACATTTTTATCCAATAGTCGCGTATATACTGCTTATCTAAGGAAAAAGGTGAACTATTTTCAACTAAGCTGTCACGAAGCCAGTATCTTGATGAATCAGGTGTTAGTAGTTCGTCCATTATGTAAAGAGAGTGATTTTCATCCAGACCGAATTCCATTTTGGTGTCAGCTATTATTAGTCCTTTTGCTAGTGCGTAATCGCATGCCAGGTTGTAAATGTCTATGGAGATGCTACGAATCTTTTCAGCGATCTCCTGGCCAATAATATTGGCAACGTCGGCAAATGAACAACTTTGATCGTGACCACCATGATAGACTTTGATTGATGGGGTCCAAATAGGTTCTGGTAGTTTCTCTGTTTGCTTAATGTTTGCCGGCAAAGAGACGCCACTTACAGCCCCAGTTTTTATGTATTCTTCCAACCCACCTCCAGCTAAATATCCCCTGACTACAGATTCTATGGCTATAGGCTGTAATTTTTTGACTACAACAGAGCGATTGCGAACTATTTTCTTATCATCTTCTGAAGAAACTACCGATTCTGGATCTAACGAAAGTAAGTGATTAGGTACTATGTGGATTATTTTATTGAACCAAAACGTTGATAAAGCGGTTAAAATTTTCCCTTTGTTTGGTATGGGCTTTTGAAAAATATGATCGAATGCAGACAAGCGATCACTTGTTACCATCAGTAACGAGCTGTCGTCAATTCTATACAAGTCCCTTACTTTGCCGCGTGAAGCAAGGTGAACACTCGATAGATTTGTTTCAAATACTAGATCCACGGAAAAAGTTTCCTCCGTTATATTACAAATAATATTTGGCAACTAGTAGCTTGCTGCTACTTTCTCAAAGGATACGTATTTTACCTTGTCTGCCATGCCAGCACACCCAAATGCTTCATAACGGTCACAGCATATCTTTTCAGCCCCAGCCATTGCTTCTTTTAAATAAACTCTGGGATCAAAAACGTCAGGATTTTTTGTGAGAATTGATCGAATGCGAGCAGTCATAGCAAGACGAATGTCAGTGTCTATATTGATTTTACGTACACCGTCCTTTATTGCAGCAACAATATGTTCTACTGGTACCCCATAGGTTTCGGGGATGCTTCCACCAAAAGCACGAATTTCTTCCAATAGTTCTTGAGGGACTGACGATGAACCATGCATGACCAAATGGGTATTAGGGATACTTCTGTGAATTGCTCTGACTCGCTCTATGTCCAGAATATCATTTGTTGGTTTGCGGGTAAATTTATACGCGCCGTGTGAGGTGCCAATAGCTATGGCAAGGGCATCTATATTCGTTTTTTCGACAAAATCAGCAGCTTGATCAGGATCAGTAAGTAGATCGTCTCTGCTGACAATTCCTTCTGCACCAATTCCGTCTTCACTTCCGGCTGTGCCAGTTTCTAAGGATCCAAGACAACCTAATTCTCCCTCAACGGTTACACCAACGGCATGAGAAAACTCTACGACTTTTTTAGTTACAGAAATATTGTAATTATAGTTAGAAGGAGTCTTGCCATCTTCAAGCAAGGATCCGTCCATCATTACAGAGCTAAACCCTAGACGTATGGCACTCATGCATACGGCGGGGGTTTGTCCATGGTCTTGGTGGATAGCTATAGGTATTGTTCTGTAGGCTTGGATGGCGGATTCAAATAGATGTTTTAGGAATATCTCTCCTGCATATTTGCGAGCACCGGCAGATGCCTGCAAAATCACGGGGCTGTTGGTTTTAACTGCTGCGCGCATTATCGCATGTATCTGCTCCAGATTGTTTACGTTAAATGCGGGGATGCCATACTGATACTCTGCTGCATGGTCAAGTAACACCTTCATGGGCAACAACATAGTGACAAACTCCTATCGAAATAGTAATGCAATAAATTTTTTTAACTCATGTCGTCAAGCTCAATCTCATCGTCTGGCTCAATTATAGGAACATGCCTAATATCTCTGCCTTCTACTATGTAAATTATATATTCAGCCATGTTTTTGGCATGGTCTCCTATTCGTTCTATAGCTTTTGCTATAAGTAGTATTTCCATAGCATTAGAAATATTACGAGGATCTTCTAACATGAACGTCATTAATTGCCTAATTACTCCTCTAAATTCACGATCCACACGCTGATCTTCCCGTGCAATGGTAAAGACCATTTTCGTGTCAAGACAAGCAAATGCCTGCATTGCTAAGGCTATCATTCCCAGTGCAATTTCTGCTGAAGGGCGCAGTCCAACTTTTGGTAGCGGAAGCTGACGATCTGATTGTCGAACTCGAACGAGGCGCGCCTTGAGTGCAATTTTCTTGGCTTCATCTCCTATTCTTTCTAAATCTGTGACCATTTTTGCTGCTGCCATTACATAACGTAAATCGCTAGCTTGTGGTTGACGACGTGAAATAATTTGGCTGCATTCTTCATCTATTTCTACGTGTATGTTATTTACGACTGCATCCGTTTCTACTACGTGGTCAAGTTTTTTTAAGTCAGTATCAACAAAGCCAGCAATAGCATCAGAAATTTGTTTTTGCACCAATCCCCCCATTTCCAGGATTCTTTGGCGCAGCTGGGTTAGTTCGGCATCGAATTGTTTGTTAACATGATTATCCATGGGCAGTCGGTCATTCTGTTGTAATGTAAGTTAAGTGTGGATTATGTCGACGTTATCTTGATATGACAAGACAATGATATTTGCTTTGTTCTTGGCAAAAATTCCGCAACATACTACTCCCACAATTTGTGACAACTTATGTTCCCAAGACAGAGCGCTATCAATGGGTAAATCAAACACGTCTATAAGGTCATTGCCATAATCCGTTTTTTCCTTTTCTCTCCAACGAGGAGTTCCTCCCATTTTGACTACTTCTCGGGATACATACGAGCGAGCAATGGATATTACCTCGAGCGTTACCGGAGAATTACCTCTTCCTAAAAAGGATACTTTTTTTGAGCAATCAGCAATGCAAATAAAGGTGCGGGCCAGTTGGGATACTATTTTTTCTCCTGTCAAAGCGCCACCGCCTCCCTTGAGCATGAACCCGTTTTCCATGATCTCATCAGCGCCGTCCACATAGTAATCCAAGTCCGATACACTATTGGAACTGATAACGGGAATTTGGGTACGCAGTAGGCTTTCTTGTGTTCTTAGAGAGCTTGGAACTACGCCATTTATACGTAATCCCGACTTCCGTATCTGATCAATAAAAAAATCAACAGTAGATCCAGTCCCAACTCCAATAAGACTATCTTCCTTAATTAGACTTAAGGCTGCTGTTGCTGCTCGTTGTTTGAGGTAACCTTTATCACTCAAGGTTCTGTTCCGAATCTCCAAAACACCGCATCCGATTGTAGCATGGTATTGTTTGCCGAATGAGGACTTTTATGTCCTTTGGTGTAGATATATGCTGTTTGTTTAATTTTTTAATGCTTTCGCTGTTGTTATGCAACAATAGATTATGCAATGCTATCTAATCATTAACCATCAAAAAATTGGGGGTCATAGGAATGGTTTGGCCAGTTGTCGTATTCAATTTAGGACGATGCTATTATGGATGGGCTGCCTTTTTCTCATGTTATACATCATCAAGTTTCATCGGCATTGATGGAAGATTGGGGTATAGAAGGGGATTTAACCTCGTTTTTGGTGCCTGTTGACGTTTTTGTCAATGCAAAGCTTGTTGTTCGCGAATCTGCCGTTTTATGTGGTCAGAGATGGTTCGATAGTGCTTTTTTTCAAGTTGATCAATCTACCGATGTCAGGTGGTTTTTTTCTGATGGCGATGTTTTGTCTCCTGGTTCTGTTGTTGCAGAGATTTCTGGGTGCGCGCGTTCTATTTTTTCTGCGGAACGAGTTGCTTTGAATTTTTTGCAAATGTTAAGTGGTGTTGCTACTCGTACATCAAGCTTTGTTTCCCTTATCAAGCATACGGAGTGTCAGATATACGACTCTAGGAAGACTTTACCTGGGCTTAGATTAGCGCAAAAGTATGCTGTTTTGTGTGGTGGGGGTAAAAATCACCGATTTGGACTATATGATATGGCGTTAATAAAGGACAATCATATTGCGGCAGTAGGTGGTGTTTCTGAGGCTTGTGACCGAATGAAGGAGATACTTAGTCGTTCTGATAGTCATATTCCCATCATGGTTGAGGTTGAAACTTTAGATCAAATGAGGGAAGCATTGGATTGCGGTATAAACATGATTATGTTAGACAATATGCTTCCTTCGTTAGTTAGAGAAGCGGTAAAAGTTAACAAAGGAAGGGCGATTCTTGAAGTATCTGGGGGTATTGCTGAGGATACGGTGTGTTTGTACGCAGAAACTGGGGTTGGGCGCATATCGGTAGGTGTTTTGACGAAATCGCTTTTCTCCACAGATTTTTCTTTACAAGTTTGAGGATAAATTTATGTCGATTTTGTTGCGGCGGTGTGATTCCCCTCAGCAGAGTGACAATGAGGCGTTGAGGGAGCACTGTCGGGATTTGCTAAAAAAGAGCAATGCTGTTTTGATTGCTCATTACTATGTTGATGGTGAATTGCAGGATTTGGCAGAAGAAACAGGAGGATGTGTTTCTGATTCGCTGGAAATGGCTCGTTTCGGGCGAGATCATCCAGCCGATACTTTGGTTGTGGCCGGGGTTCGGTTTATGGCAGAGACAGCCAAGATTTTGTCATACAAAAAGAGGATTTTAACGCTCAGTCGAGAGGCTACATGCAGCCTAGATGAGGGTTGCAAGCCGGATGAGTTCAAGTTGTTTTGCAATCAATACGAAGACCATACCGTCGTGTGTTATACCAACACCAGTGCAGCAGTAAAGTCTATGTGTGACTGGACCGTTACGTCATCTATTGCTATGCCTGTGATACAGCACTTACATTCACAAAACAAGAACATTATTTTTGCTCCCGATTGGCATCTAGGGCGAAATATTTCTGTACGTACTGGTATCAAGATGGTGTTGTGGCATGCTTCGTGTATTGTTCATGATGAATTTCAGGCATCTGAGTTAAAGAAGATAAAAGATGAAGATTCCTCTGTAAAGATTTTGGTGCACCCAGAGTCTCCAACAGCGGTTGTGGCTTTAGCTGATTGTGTGGGATCCACAACGCAGTTATTGCGTTTTGCGAGAGAGACAGAGGCCAAGAAGATGATTGTGGCCACTGATATGGGTTTGTTACACAAAATGAGAGCACAGAATCCAGATAAAGTTTTTACCCCAGGACCTACATCTAGGGATGGCCGTCCTTGTACTGTATGTGCGCATTGTCCGTGGATGGCTATGAATAGTCTTTCGTTATTGGCTAAAGCTTTAGAAACAGGTCAGCCAGAAGTCTTCTTGGATGAAGAAATAGCCAATAGGGCAATTGTTCCGATAGAGAGAATGTTGTGTTTTGGCAGGGAAATAGGGGTTATTTCTCGCTGATTTGCTCTGTTGAACAACGGGTCCTTACAGATTGCGATGGAGTTTTCCTCGGTTCTACTCCCATTTCTTTCATTTTTTCTATGTGACGAAGTAGGTTTCCTTTTCCTTTGTACAGACGATTGCTTGTTGTTTCATAACATTTTGATAATGATTGTATTTTTTGTCCTATTTCCTCAAGAGATTCAATAAAATTGGTGCATTTATCGTAAAGCTGAGCCCCGTGTTGTGCAATTTCCAAGGCGTTTTTATTCTGTTGGTCATGTTTCCATAACAAGTTTACAGTTTTGAGTATGGGCATTAGTGTTGAAGGGCTGGCAATGGCAATTCTTTTTTGTGATGCACTGTCCAATATAGTTACATCCTCCGACAGTGCTGCTATGAATGCTGGCTCTATGGGAATGAATAGGATAACGAAGCTTAGTGTATCAATATCTTTGAGACTATCGTAGTGTTTTTGGGATAGCTCTTTTATGTGTTGCTTAATGCACAATGTGTGTTGTTTGAGAAATTGAGAGCTATTTTCTGTTTCTTCCGTATATTTTTGGTAATCTCGCAGAGATACTTTTGAGTCAATAATTATGTGTTTATTGTCAGGAAGATATACTACAACGTCAGGTCGTAGGTAGTTGTTTTCCTCATCCTTTAGTGTCACTTGCGTTTTGTACTCGTGATCCTTTCGGAGACCTGATGATGATAGGACTCTTTCCAGAATCATTTCCCCCCAATTGCCTTGTATTTTGCTACTACCCTTAAGTGCAGTAGCGAGATTTTGAGCATCCTTGCTTACTGTTAGGGTAGCTTCAAATAATCTTTTAACCTCTTGTTTTAGAGTGCAGCGTTGTTGATTTTCTTGATGATATACTTCGCTTATATATTGTTCAAATGCAGTTATTTTTTGTTGCAGAGGATGAACGTATTCAAGCATGTTTTTTTCGTGAGCTGCGGATAACTCCTGACGAGACTCTTTAATAACATCATGGGCCACAAGTGCCATGTGGTCCTGCAGGAACTTTTTGGTCATTGATATAACTGAGTCAGTGTTTTCTGACAGCTTATGATGATACTTTGCCTCAGCCTCTAAGCGTACATTGTTATGTAGAAGTTGTTGTTCTTTGGTAATGTGGTGATTGATTTCTTCCCTTGAAGAGCATAACTCTTTCTCAAGCCTCGTGATCTGGGTTTGCAGATGTGCAATTTCCTGATCTCGGGTTACGTATCCTGCACGGTAAAATTTTTTCTGTGCGTAGAACATGACGGAAGTGGTTATTGTAAGCAATAATATGGAAACAATTACTATCATAGAATTTTTCCATGAAAAAATAAGGTTTAAGGCATTGGTTGATATTCTATCATTTGATAAACTCATAGCGGGAGGAGATGGCTAGGCAATCGCTCTTGTGAAGATAGCTGAGAGAGGAAAGTCCGGGCTCCGTAGAGTAAAGAGCCGGTTAATAGCCGGGCGCTGTGAGGCGACGGAAAGTGCAGCAGAAAATATACCGCCTCTTTTTTAGAGGTAAGGGTGAAATGGTGAGGTAAGAGCTCACCGCCTTGGTGGTAACACTCAAGGGCATGGAAAACCCCTCTTGGAGCAAGACCAAATAGGCAAGCGTTGAGGTGACTCGCTGAGCTTGCGGGTAGGTTGCTTGAGGTGGCCAGTAATGGTCATCCCAGATGTATGATTGTCCTAGACAGAACCCGGCTTATAGGCTGTCTTTTCCCCGATAATTAGTAAATTTGCAGTAAGTGGTTTTTTTCTGATGATTCAAATCTTGATCTCGGTTCTATCTCCAGAAGAGTGACATGTTCTCTAATTGCTACGGGATGCAGGTTTTTTTCCTTGTTGTCCTAATACTGATTTCTGGTTTTTTTTCTATGGCAGAAACTAGCATGATGGCGGTAAATCGGTACATGCTGGAGGCTTTGTCTGAGAGAGGGAATAGGGCTGCTATTCGTACGTTAAAGCTTCTTTCTCAGGTTGACTATTTGTTGGGTGCCATATTGTTGGGAAATAATTTGGCAAACGCAGCTGTGGCAACATTGATGGCTAAGTTGAGTCTTGCTGCTTTTGGTCAAGGAGAGACTGTTTTAGGTGTAACTACGATTTTTTCTGCCTTTTTGATTTTGGTGTTTGCGGAGGTTATTCCTAAGATTATAGGCAATCGTTTTGCAAACTATATTGCAGTTAGAATCAGTATATTTATTCGTATTTTCTTCATATTATTTTTTCCTGTTATTCACTTAACTAGAATGATTTCCAAAAGTTTCTTATCCGTGTTTGATTTGCCAATTTTCAAGCGTTATCTCAGAGACTCACATAGCAGCAAGAAGATGGAGGTTGGTGCGCTTAAGGTTTTTCTGATGGAGTATTCAAATCTTATTGTATCTGAGCACAGGGACATGTTGCTCAATTTGGCAAGTCTAAGAGATGTTACGGTTGAGGATTTAATGGTTCCTCGTAGGAATATTGAAGACATTGATATTTCTCATCCTATAGATTCTATTATGGAAAAGATTGCTACAGCGCGTCATTCTCGTATGCCTGTGTATAGCAATGATTATCAAGAAATAATTGGAGTTTTGTCCATTAAGAGAGTTTTTGGTTCTTGGCCAAGAATGGACATAAGCTTAGAGGAAATTAGGTCTTTGACAGTAAAAGCTATTTTTGTTCCTGGAAGTAATTCTGCTTTGGAGCAATTGCGGGTTTTTATCGAAAGACATGAGCGTTTTGCTATAGTTGTGGATGAGTATGGAGAAGTGCTGGGTATTATAACCGCTGATGATATTGTCGATGAAGTTATCGGTAAATTGAGTGTTAATCCCATGCCGTTGGGTCAGCCAGTAACTTGGGGCGATGATAATTCTGTTATTCTGGACGGCGCGGTTCGCTTGAGAGAGATTAATCGGCGGCTGTCGGTGTCTTTTCCTCTGGATGGTGCGAAGACCCTGAACGGATGGATTTTGTCCCAATTGATGGAGCTTCCTGAGGGTGATGTTTCTATACGTGTTGGTAATGTTGTTGTCGAAACAGTTCAGGTTTCAGATAAATATGTCAGGTTGGCGCGATTGAGGCGAATTTGCGATTGAGTAGATAAGAGAAGCATAAACTTGTTGTGATGCAACTTGTTAAGTAAAAAAAGAAGAAATGGTGATGTATGGATGGATTATCTGGTTTGGCTAAAAGTTTTATTAAGAACGGTATTATTGAGCAATCAGAAGCGGTGGCTGCTACTAAGAAAGCCAATGAAAACGGAAATTCCTTTATTGAGCAAGTTTTGTCTTCAAATGCTGTTTCATCTCCAAGGGTTGCTTTGTTTCTTTCGAATCTTCTGGGATACCCTCTTTTCGATATCGGTAGTTTTGATAAGAGTGGGTCGGAAGAAGTTTTTTCCCTTCAGTGCTTTCAAGATCAGAGAAAGTGTTATCCATTGATGGTGAGAGACAAGAAGTTATTGTTGGCAGTTTATGATCCCACCGATCATCAGTTTATTAAGGATATATCTTTTCAAACTACCTATCGTGTGTATGTGGTGGTAGTTGAGTACAAAAAATTACAGGTCTTTTTTGATAATGTTGCTCGCAGTTCTGGTCCCGTAGTTTCAAATGAAGAAGAGATAGCTATGCTTTCTCAGGTTTCATCTGAATCTTCTAGTGTTGAGAGTGGTGATATTTCCTCTGCATCTGTTGAAGTTGATGAAGCCCCAATTGTTCGGTTTATTCAAAAGGTTATTACTAATGCTATTTCGCAGGGTGTTTCGGATATTCATTTTGAACCTTACGAGCAGTTTTATCGAGTTAGATTTCGTATTGATGGGGTATTAAAAGAAGTTGCTACGCCGCCTTTTGCTGTCAAAGAGTCAATTTCATCGAGAATCAAAGTAGTTTCTAGGTTGGATATCTCAGAAAAACGTTTGCCTCAGGATGGTCGATCAAAGATTCGTTTAAGTGATTCTAAGGAAGTGGATATTCGTGTAAGTGTATTGCCTACATTACATGGTGAAAAAATAGTGATTCGTATCCTTGATTCCTCAAGTGCCATGATGGGAATTGAAGCTCTAGGATATGAGCCTGAGCAAAAGGATTTATTACTAAACGCTGTGCAGAGACCATATGGTATGGTTTTGGTCACGGGTCCTACCGGTAGTGGTAAGACAGTTTCTTTATATACGTGCCTTAATATTTTGAATAAAGAAGATGTTAACATCTCCACGGCTGAAGATCCTGCTGAGATTAATCTCAAAGGGATCAATCAGGTCAATGTAAATTCTAAGATAGGGTTAACTTTTTCCTCAGCGTTGAAAGCTTTTTTGCGCCAAGATCCTGATATCATTATGGTTGGTGAGATTAGGGATATTGATACGGCTGAAGTTGCCATTAAAGCTGCTCAGACTGGTCACTTGGTGTTGTCTACTCTTCATACTAATGATGCTCCCAGTACCTTAACCAGGTTAATTAACATAGGTGTGCCTGCTTATAATATCGTAGCAACCGTCCATATGATAACAGCTCAAAGATTAGTTAGACGCCTTTGTAAATGTCGTAAACAAGTTGAAATTCCAAATGATGTTTTACTGACCGCGGGATTTTTTGAATCGGAGATTTCATCTTTAGATCTATATGCTCCTAACGGTTGTGATCAATGTGATGGCTCAGGTTATAAAGGAAGGACGGGTGTTTACCAAGTTATGCCAATTTCTTCTGCTATTGAGAGCATTATTTTGAAGGGCGGAGGATCTTCTGAGATTGCTGCACAGGCTAGGGCGGATGGGGTGAATGATTTACGTCGTTCAGGGTTGATTAAAGTTGCTCGCGGTGAAACATCGCTAGAGGAAATTTTAAGCTCTACTAATATTTAAAACCTAAAAATTAAGATGGGCAGGTATTATGGCTACGAACCCTAAGTCTACCAAGAGTCTTCTTTTTTCGTGGAAGGCAAAAGATAAAACAGGTGAGGTTGTTTCCGGGAAATTAAGGAGTTCGTCGCGAGCAGAGGTGATAGATAACCTAAAAAGTCAAGGTTATTCAGTAAATTCTGTTGTTTTGGTTAATGAAAATAGGTCTTCCGGCAGGGTAAAAAAAACAGACATAGTTTCTTTTACTAGTCAGTTGGCAACTATGCTTAAAGCAGGGGTTCCTCTATTGCAAAGTTTGGATATGATCTCTAGTGCTCAAAAGAAGAAGGTTATGGCTGATGTCGTGAGTAACTTGGCTCAAGAAGTGCGAAAAGGATCGAGCTTTAGCAAGTCTCTGAAAAAATTCCCAGAAATTTTTGATGATTTATTTGTAAGCATGGTAGCTGCAGGTGAGCAATCTGGTATGTTGGACCAATTGCTGGATCGATTGTCTGGGTACCTAGAAAAGTCCATGAAATTGCGATCCCAAATAAAAACGGCATTAATTTATCCAATATCCGTTATGGCTATAGCAATGGCTGTAGTGATAATGATGATGCTTTGGGTTATCCCTTCTTTTAAGGAGATTTTTGATAATGTTGGAGCAGAGTTGCCAGCTCTTACCCAGATGCTTGTCGATGCCTCTTCTTTCTTGATTAATCATGGAGTGAAATTGGTAGTATCGTTGGCGATAATTGTCTTTGTTGTGTTCAGAATTTACAAAGGAAGCAAGTCTATGCAGAGGTCTTTTCATAGAAAAATTTCCAAATTACCAATTGTTGGTAGCATTATTACCTTAGCAACCCTGTCTCGATGGGCACGTACTATGACGACTATGGTGAAAGCAGGTATGCCTTTGGTAGATGCATTAGAATTTAGTGGTCGTTCGTCGGATAATATTTTGGTTTTTGAGGATACTTCTAATGTTGTACGCCAAGTTCGTTCAGGGGTGTCTTTGAGTGTTGCTATGAGGACATGTACCGTATTTCCAGAATTGATGATCCAATTTGTTACCATCGGAGAAGAGTCGGGTCGACTGGAGGAGATGTTGTATAAGGTGGCGGATATTTATGAGGAAGAAGTTGATGTGATGGTCAGGAACCTTTCTTCTTTGTTGGAGCCAATTATTATTTTTGTCTTGGGTGGTACTGTGGCTTTTATTATTACCGCTATGTATATGCCGATATTCAAGATGGGTGAGGCTGTTTCTTAAGTATGATAGACATTCATTGTGATGTAGGTGTAATTTGGTTTTTTGTGGTTATCTTGGGGTTGATTCTTGGTAGTTTAACTAATGCCGTGGTTTATAGGCTTCCTAAACAATTGATGGCTGGTTGGCGTGAAGAAGCTGTTTCCTTATTAAAGTTGGGCAAGTCTTCAGAGGAGAGGGCTGATTGGAGCTTGTTTTCTCGTTCTCAGTGCCCTAAGTGTTTACACCAGATTAGCTGGTGGCAGAATGTGCCGCTCTTGAGCTACATATTCCTTAGGGGGCGTTGTTTTTTCTGCAAGCAAAGTATTTCTTTGCGTTATCCGGTTGTGGAATTGTTGGGAGTTGTGATCATGTCCGTGGCTTTTTTTCGCTTCGGACTTACTGTTAGGTTTTTGTTTGCCATTATTTTTGGTTTCTACCTACTCATAGCCGCACTTATAGATTTTGATACGCAGCTTTTGCCTGATGATATAACTTGGCCTCTGCTTATGGTGGGGTTGGTTGCTGGTCAATTTTCTGTTTTTGTTTCCATGCGGGATGCTGTCTGGGGAGCAGTTGTTGGATACTATTGCTTATGGACAGTTTATTGGATTTTTTTCTTGACGACTAGAAAGCATGGTTTCGGTTTTGGTGATTTCAAATTTATGTGTGCGTTAGGGGCTTGGTTGGGATGGCACTCTATTCCGATGATAGTTTTGGGATCTTGCATAGCTGCTTTGGGGTTTTCCGTGGTATGTTTCTTGTTGTCGCACAAACCAGGATGTTCTCAGACGGAGGGTGGGTTTTTCCACTGGCAGATTCCGTTTGGTCCTTACTTAGCGTTAATGGGGTGGGTTGCAATGTTTTTAGTAGATAAGCGTTATCTTTATTCGTATCTTCTCCCTGTTCACTGATGGGATCGACTGCTATATTCTATATAAGTTTCTTAACTTCTACAGTGTCCCGATGCCTACTTACTCATATTATTGCAAAAGTTGTGGGTACGAGAGTACTCATTGGCAAAAAATTTCTGATCCTCATATCGTTGAGTGTCCGTCTTGTTCGAGCAAAAGTTATTGTCGTCGAATTTCTGCGCCTTCATTTAGTTTGAAAGGATCTGGTTGGTATGCGACGGATTTTCGTGCGCCCGCTACCGCTGCGGACAAGAACTCAGAGCTAAAATCTTGTTCTGGGGGTGAAAATAATAAACCTACGTTGAATAAAGACACGTCATCAGTGGTAGCTCCGATTGGTTTTAAACAGGAAGGAAGCAGTGATTCTAAACATGATGGAAGCAGTAGTTCCAAACATGATGGAAACAGTGATTCGAAGTAGTTTTTTACGAGTACGTACCGATTTATGGGATGACTATGCAGCTAAAAAAAATTTTTTTTACCGGATTGCTTATTTGGACGCCAGTCATTGTAACGGTATGGATTATAAAGATTGTGGTTATGACTCTGGATGGGTTTATTTCATATCTTCCTGCGGCTTGGCAACCTACACATATATTTGGAGCAAAATTTGTAGGTATAGGCTTTATGTTTAGTGTCGTTGTGCTTTTTCTTACAGGAGTGTTGGGTTCAAATTATGTTGGTCGGCGTCTTGTGGATTGGGGAGAATCCATAATATGTAAAATTCCTATAGTTAGTCGTATTTACTCGAATGTGAAGCAAGTGAGTGATACTTTACTTCTTGACTCTAATAGTTCTTTTGGACAAGTTGTGCTGGTTGATTTCTTTGGTAGTAAGTCGATTGCTTTTGTAACCGGGCAGTCATCTTTTCTCGTTACTAGCCATTTGAATAGAGGTGATGTGGAGTATTTGAATGTATTTGTTCCAACAACTCCTAATCCTACATCTGGGTACATGTTAATAGTTCCCTCTTCAGCTGTTGTTTTTTTATCGCTAAGTGTTGAACAGGCGCTTAAGCACGTTATTTCAATGGGTTCTGTTAATCCAGAAACTCCAGAAAATTGATGAAGCAATAGGTAGTATTGTAAAGCTTTGTTTGTAAGGAGGTATGAGTGCGATCTCATTACTGTGGTCTTGTGTCTTTGGATGATGTTGGATCAACGATTTCATTGTGCGGCTGGGTGCATGGTGTGCGTGATCATGGTGGAGTTTTGTTCGTTTCTTTACGTGATCGTGAGGGGTTGATTCAGGTCGTTTTTCACCCGCAGGATGAGAAGTTGTTCGAAGAAGCTAGTACTTTGAGGGGCGAGTGTGTTGTGGGAATTTTGGGCACAGTGATTCGTCGGGAGCCAGAAACAGTCAATCTTCATTTGGCAACGGGATCTGTGGAGGTTCATGCTTCTCAGTTGACTATTTTTAATTTTTCCTTGACTCCTCCATTTCATTTCGATGACAAGGTTTCAGATGTTGTCCGACTTAGTCATCGCGTTGTTGATTTGCGTCGTCCTACTATGCAGAACAATCTAAAGACACGATATTTAGTTACTCGTTCTTTTCGATCTTTTTTTGACCAAAATGGTTTTATGGAAATTGAAACTCCATTGTTGACGCGTTCAACTCCAGAGGGTGCTCGCGATTACTTGGTTCCATCTCGAGTTTATCCTGGACAATTTTTTGCCTTACCGCAATCACCTCAACTATTTAAACAGATGTTGATGGTGGCTGGTTTTGATCGATACTACCAGGTAACTAGGTGTTTTCGTGATGAAGATTTACGTGCGGATCGTCAGCCTGAATTTACTCAAGTTGATGTTGAGATGTCATTTTGTTCTCAGGATAAGATTCGTGAGTTAATGGAATCTTGCGTGCGTCAAGTTTTTAATTCAGTTGATATTGAACTACCTTCTTTTCCTGTTATTAGTTACCAAGAAGCTATGGCTAAGTATGGATCAGATAAACCTGATTTGCGATCGCCGTTAGTTTTGACGGAGCTAACAGATATATCAAAAAATGTTGATTTCAAAGTTTTTTCTTCGGCAGCTAATATGAACAAAGGTCTGGTTTCTGCTTTGCGAGTACCGGCACGGGCCGCTTTAAGTCGCAGTGAGATTGATTCATATACAGGATTTGTTAGTCAATTTGGTGCTAAGGGTTTGGCTTGGATTCGGTTTAATAATGTTTCTTCGTTTTTGTCAAGCGGGTCACGTGAGGGGTTGCAGTCGCCAATAGTAAAAAATTTAAGCGATTCTTTCATTAGAATATTAATTGATAGATCTGGTGTTGTTGATGGAGATTTGGTGTTTTTTGGTGCCGATCGTAGTGATATAGTTTGTGGGGCAATGGGGGCTTTGAGGGTACAAGTATCAAAGGATAAGGGATTGATGAGTGATGGCTGGTATCCTTTGTGGGTTATTGATTTTCCGCTATTTGATCGAGATCCCAATACGGGTCGTTTGTTATCTTTGCATCATCCTTTTACAGCACCGACCAGAGACGAAGATTTAGATACTCCAGATTTATGTATTGCTCAGGCCTATGATTTGGTTCTGAATGGTACTGAGATAGGAGGAGGATCGATTCGTATTCATAAACCCTCCACCCAGGAAAAAGTGTTTTCTCTATTGGGATTAAGTTCGGAAGAATTTGACGATAAGTTTGGATTTTTCTTAAATGTTCTGCGCAACGGAGCTCCTCCACATGGAGGGATTGCTTTCGGACTAGATAGAATTTCTGCTTTGATTTGCGGTGAGGATTCAATTAGGGATGTTATAGCTTTTCCCAAAACACAAAAATCACAATGCCTACTAACCGGGTCTCCAAGTACGGTTAAAGATGATCAGCTGTTAGAGTTGGGCCTGTTACTTGCCAAACCGAAAGATTAATCACCACAGCGATCAGTCACCACAGTGATTAATCACCACAGCGGCTTTGTGACAAGTAGGAGTAAGATAGCATGCCAACACCGCAGATGAACAGAGGGATACAGTAGTACTGCCCCATGGATATTGTTACTCCTAGGCTTTTTATCGTCATAGTTCCATCAGGCACCCGGAACATCTCTGTGAATGATCTAGTCAGGGAGTAACCTATGAGATACAAACCGGATGTCGCACATCTGGGGCGGGGTCGCAGTGTAAACACCCACATCATTATGAATAAGAGCACACCGTCAATACCTGCCTGGTAAATTTGTGATGGATGGCGGGGAATATCGTCTACGCGTGGAAATATTACTGCCCAAGGTACGTCTGTTGCGCGACCTACAAGTTCGGAATTAATGAAGTTGCCGATTCTTCCCATGGCATATCCGGGAATGACTGATGGAGCAACGAATTCTATTGTTTTGATGAATTCGAGATTATGTCTATAACTCATGATAAGTACAGAAATGACTACACCTGCTAGTCCACCATGGAAGGACATTCCTCCATGCCACACTTTTATTATCTCGTATGGGTGATGCCAGTAGTAAAACGGACGGTACAACACTATTTCCCCTAATCGACCGCCTATTATTACACCTAAAACCCCGTACAATACCATCGTGTCTATCAGTTCAGTGGTTACCCATTGATAATGAGGAAGTTTTCTTCTGTAATAAGATAAAAACATGAAGCACAGAAACCCTAGAAAATACATGATTCCGTACCAATAAACTCTAACTGGACCTAAGTGTAGGGCAACAGGGTCTATGTTGGGATGAACAAACATTATCTCGTTCCATAGTAGTAGAGGTGTCTACAATTATAGAATGTTAAGGTAGTATTCGTCTCATTATTTTCTAATAATGGAGATTATATTTATGGATTGCTCGCAGAAGCTATTGTTTTTTTTTGCAATATCATACTTAGTAGGTTCATTTTCCTTTGCTGTTGTATTAAGCGAATTATTCGGTTTGCCTGATCCCAGGGCCTACGGTTCGTTAAATGCTGGTACGACCAACGTTTTTAGGGTAAGCAAGTTTGTTGCTGCTCTAACTCTATGTGGTGATTTAGCAAAATCTTATTTTGTTATGGTTCTTCCTAGGGCTGTTTGCTCGTATTGCAATGTGGCGGTATGTCCGTATGATCTTTCAGCTTTACTATTGGGAGTGGTTATTGGGCATATTTTTTCTGTATATAATTCTTTTAGTGGTGGAAAGGGAGTTGCTTGTATGGTAGGTGCAACTATGGCAGTTGATCCTTTGACAGCTGTTATAGGATCATTAGCAATGGTTGTTGTGGTAATTATTACGCGTTATTCCTTTTTATCGACTTTGTCTGGTCTTATGTTAATGGCCATTCTTTTGGCAAACAAATTTCCGACCGGCATTATAGTCGTATCCTATATCTGTGCTCTCGTTTTAGTGATAGCCAAGCATCATGCCAACATTTACAGATTTTTTAGGAAAGAAGAAAATAAGTTGCGCTTTTAGTAACAGTATAGTCTAGTCCTATTTTTTCATGTACTCGTCAAACTTTATCCAAGTACCGTCAGGTCGAAAATCGGTTTTTAGCAGATTCATAAATTCGTCCAGAGGTAGCGGTTTGGAGATGATGTATCCCTGTATTTCATCGACGGCCCACGATTTCATGAGAGCTACCTGCTCCATGGACTCAACCCCTTCAGCGATGACTCTTAGTTTGAGTGAATGGCCTAAGGCACATATAGCATTGGAAATGGCGCAGTCTTCTTGGTTATTTGGTAGTCCTCTGACAAATGATTGATCAATTTTTATGAAATCCAGGGGGAAACGCTTGAGATAAGCGAGGGAAGAATATCCCGTGCCGAAATCGTCTAAAGCTATTGATACCCCGATAGATTTTATATTATTCATTGCCTCCGTTGCTTCTTCTGGATTTTTCATGGCAGCGCTTTCTGTTATTTCAAGCTCCAGTGCATGTGTTGGCAAGTTTTTTGATGCTACAATACTGGTGATGGTTTCAATCAATGATTTGGGTGCGAACTGTTTCGCAGATATATTTACTGCTAGGGATATTTGGTGGCCTGCCATTCGCCATTTTGCCGCTTCTGAGCATGATTTTTCTAGCGATACTTTTCCTAACTCTTCTATAATGCCCTGTTCTTCCGCTACTTCTATGAATTCATTAGGTGATACAATTCCTTTTTTAGGATGGTTCCAGCGCATCAATGCTTCTGCCCCTACGATTCTTAGATTTTCTAGTTCTATGCGTGGTTGATAGAACATAAGGAATTCATCGTTTGCTATTCCTCTTCGTATTTCTTCCGCTAAGATTGCTTTTTTAGCCGCTATTTCAGACATTTCGGGGAGGTAAAATTGAATGATGTTTCTACCTAGATCTTTTGCTCTAACTGTTGCCAGATCGGCATTTCTTAGAATAGAGGTGCATCCTATGTTTTTTTCAGCGAAGGCAATCCCTATACTTGCGGTTATGTGGTATTCGCGACCTTCAATTGTGATTGGTTTTCTTATGGAGAGAAGAAGACGTTCAGCTATGTGTTTAGCACTTTCCGGAGTGGCAACCTGGGTCATAAACAGTATGAATTCATCGCCATTTAGTCTAGATAAAATATCCCCTGATCTTTTTAGTTCTGATAATCTCTCAGCAATAGTTTTTAGAAATATGTCTCCTACCGTATGTCCTAAGGAATCGTTTATTGATTTGAATTTGTCGAGATCAATGAAAATTATACCTATTGGCCACTGAGTAAGTGGGCTATTCATAGTTTTATTTATTATGTCTTCTATACAAGCTCTATTGCGTAATCCAGTTAAAGAGTCTTTGAAAGCAAAGTTTTTAATTTTTTCCTCTATTTTTTTGTAATCGCTTATATCAAGAATTACTCCTTTTAATCCTTCTGCATTGCCATGTTTATCATGTACAGATTGGAGTTTTGCACGTACCCAACGACTTTCTTCTGTATGCATGATGCGAAATTCCAAATCAAAAGTTTTTTCTTTTTTGGTGTCCTCTGTTTTTGTGAGAACTTTTCGTACTTTTTCTCGATCAGCAGGGTCTACTAGTTCTAATATGTTTTCTAGGCGAGGAGTGGGTGGTTTGATTCCAAATATGGAGAACATTTCGTCACTCCAACTAACTTTATTAGTTTTGTAGTATATTGCCAGGTTTCCTACGTGTGCAATAGCTTGTGCCTCGCGGAGTATTTCTTCACTAACTCTTAGTTTGTCAGTTATTTTTTTTGCAATGTTTTTTGCAATGTTTTTTGTTTTAGTTATCGAGTGAATTAGTAACGAAACTAAGGAAGAAATTAAAACTCCAAATATCAATACCCAGTAACTAGTATTTTTATTATCTACGGGCAATACAAAGAAACGGAGAATAAATTTTTTTCCAATATTTAAGTAGGAATCATAAGTATAGTATCCATCATCTTTTAGGTGATAATAATCTAGAATTTTTTTGTTTTTTGAATCTTCTAAATCTATTTCGACTGATACGGGGTTATTTTCTCTGTTTGTATTAAGAAGTGAGTCTAGACTAAATATAGTTACCAGTGTTCCTTTTTTTTTTAATGGAGAAAGGACAGCTATTAGGCCATTACGAGGGTTAAGCGCTAGTATTTGTTCTTTCTCTTTTTCGTTTAGTAATGCATTGTTTATAATGTTTTTTTGTTTGGAGGATAAATTGATGGGATGGTATGGTATGGTCCAGGATAGACGTTTGTTCTTGAAAAGAGATACAGAATTTAGTCCCGTCAAGTCTTTTTGGTAATTATAAATGCGAAGAGTTTTTTTTATTTCCTTAGATTGATAGTGATTGTAGGTTTCAATAAATTTCTTTATGAAGGTAATAAGGTGAAAATGATTACTTAAATGTTGGCGTACTTGATTTTTGAAATCATTTATTCTTTGTAGACTTTCTATACGTACTTTTATTTTTTCTTGATGTTCAAAGAAGCAGAAGTTTGCGTAAGCAGCTGCAGTTCCAAGCATAAAAACTATGACAGAAATACGTACCTTGCTAAGAAATGGCAGATTTTTCAACACAATTCTATTGATGAGTGTTTGCACAGTAATATATTTGTACCGTAAAAGGAATATTCTAAGGTTATGTTGCTGTGTTTTTGACAAGGGGAGGATGTGAGTATAGTTTTAGGCGTGGTGTGGGTGCTTAGGATGGTGTAACCAATTTTGGTTACATCTGCCATTTCCAAGTCATGTCACTAAAGTGATTGGGTTTTTCTTAACCACACAAACTACGTAACTTAGCAGTAACGTAGTTTTGTTTTTGTGTAATCCAGTTCTTTAATCTGGGTAAATTGACAATCTCTGAAGCGATTGCATGGGATCAATGCCTTGCGCAATGCAACATGACAAGGTTGTTGCTATTTCCTGCTCACACATACGGGTAGTGCTATTTTGAGACATCTGAATACACTGTCCATCATGAAATAGGTTGTACGTAGCCTTGTTGTCACTATTGCTGATTAATAGCAAATATTTGCATCCATACTGGATTATTTTCTCCAATTGTTTGCTTGTTTCAATTATATTAGGACATAGGTGAGTTGCTAAGCTTGGAAGATTATCTTGATCTATGACCAAAATAAGTGTCATTTTTAGAATAGATTGACAAAATTTTCTGACTTTTTGAGAGTCAAGAAACTTCTTCCCGTTAGGTATCAGTGCACGTCCATCAATGACGATAGGTACATCAGCAAACATTTTCTGCAGCTTTTGTCCTATCAGTAGACCTATCTCCTGAAAATTTAGTAATCCCAGCCTTATAGCACATATGTTGCAATCTTTCAGAAGTTCTAGTTGTTGAAGAACCTGGTAGGTGTCTAGGCAATAGTGCAGGATTGGTTTGTCCGAGTGAATTCCAGTAAGAACGCTTATGGTGTGGCATTTTTGCTGAGTTGTTATGCGAAGATCGAATCCCAGGCCGGTTTCATGAGTAGGATTTAGGTCCGTAATAATTAATAAAGTTTTATTTTGAGTCATTTTCCTTTTAACCTGGCAAAATTTAATTCCAACAATACTAGACAATCTACAAGGAAATTTCTATGTGGTATGTGAATCATTCGTCGATGGGCAAAATGATCTTGTCCAAAACAGAAATAATTTATCCCCAAAAACATCAACTTCGTATTCGTGTTGCTTATGCAGGGATAAATCGTACGGATGTTTACCAATTGCAGGGATTATATCGTCCACCAAAAAATGCTAACCCAGTTTTGGGTTTGGAGGTTTCTGGCTTTGTTGATGCTGTAGGGGATGATGTTCCTAAAGAATTGCTTGGTAAGCGTGTGTGTGCTTTGGTTAACGGGGGCGGGTATTCTGAATATGTGGTTTGTTTCCTTGGATCTTGTTTGATTATTCCAGATGAAGTTTTGCTGTCGGTTGCTGCTGGAATTCCTGAAGCATGGTTTACCGCTGCGTTGTTTTTACACTATATTCGGCCTCTCTCCAGAGGTGATCGTGTCATTATCCATAGTATTTTAGCTAATGTGAGCCGTGCTGCTGCTATGTTGTCCCAGTGGGTTGGATCATCTGTTTGGGGTACAGTTGGTTCTGCCAAAAAGGTTGACATTTCACCAATTTTGCCTAAGGAAAACGTTTTCTGCCGTGACCTAGAAGATTGGGATCAATCTTTAATTAAAGCCAGTAACGGTGGAGTGGACGTTATTTTTGATGTTGTAGGAGCGGCCACTTTTAGTGCTAACTCCAGAGTTATAGGTATGAATGGGACCTGGCTAATGGTTGGTTTTTTATCTGGAGCACAGTTGTCTAAGGCTAGTTTAGCCCCTATATTACTTAAGCAGGTAACCCTGCGTGGAGCCACTATGAGGTCTCAGCCCAAGGACGTGGTTGGGACTATACGAAACTGGCTCGATACTCAGTGGAAATCCGGGCTTCAACTGCCAGATACTGTGTGGTTGAATCACATATTTGAATTTAATCAAGCAAATGAAGCACATGAGAAACTTATGGGATCTGAAACCGTGGGCAAGATAGTATTACAGATATCTTCCGATGAAAAGTAGGGAGTATAATTATCATGTCAGTTGTAGCAGACAAGAAGAAGAGTTTTTTTGATATTGACATGTTGCAGTCGATGGTCTTCAGTTCATTATCTGATGAAGATCATGAAACGTTTAGGGCTATTGAGCGTCTGGCGAGTTCTTTTCTGTCGGGTAGGTGTTGTCCTTCACACGGCGAGGATTCTCTGCACCATGCCTACGGTGTTTCTGCAATTATTTCCCAGCTAGGGTTCGGGAAGGAATCTGTTTATGCCTCCCTTTTGTTCCTTATTCCGATTTTATCAGATGACTATGAGCTTTCCTTGAAGAAATTGAGTGAGTTAGTTGATCCTGATACTTTTTCTTTGCTTAAAGGAGTTGCAAAAGTTTTTCGTATTAAGTTTTTTCGTTACGAAGATATACAAATATATAGTAGCCAAAGAATGAATGCTGAGTCTTTTCGGCAAATGATATTGGCACTAGTAGAAGATATTAGGGTTGTAGTTATTGTATTGTCATCTCATTTACAGATATTGCGTTATTTGACGACAGTTGAGTTGGGTCCTTTTCATCAGCAATTCGCTCAAGTAGTTTTGAACATTTTTGCTCCGCTGGCTAATCGTCTTGGGGTCTGCCGTATTAAGTGGGAGCTCGAGGATTTAGCTTTTAGATTTTATAAGCCAGAATTGTATAAGTCCATTGTTCAGAAGCTCTGTGCCAAACGTAAGGAACGAGAATTGTTTATTCAGCAATGCATGGACAGTTTAAGTGCATCGTTGGATGATGAAAATATCAACCACAAGATCTATGGACGGCCTAAAAACATATATAGCATATACAATAAGATGAATTATAAAAATATTGGTTTTTCAGATTTGTATGATATACATGCCATACGTATATTAGTTCAGTCAGTTCGTGATTGCTATGTTGTTCTAGGAATTGTTCATGGCTTGTGGGCTCCGTTGCCTAAGGAATTTGATGATTATATTCTCCAGCCTAAGAGCAATTTATATCAATCTTTGCATACTGTTGTTCAAGTAATGTCTGGTAGAAATTTAGAGGTTCAGATTAGAACGTTTGACATGCACCAACACGCAGAACTTGGGGTTGCTTCTCACTGGCGCTATAAGGAACGGTCTAGTGTATCATCATATGACTATAAGATATCGTTGCTTAGGAGGTTGCTAGTTTGGCGCGATGATTTGGCCCAAAATCTAACATGGGCAGATTGTACTCAACGTGCCCAATTGAATCAAACGATATATGTTTTTACACCACAAGGACAAGTTGTTGCGTTGCCTAGGGGGGCTACTCCTATTGATTTTGCATATTCACTACATACCGAAATTGGACATTCTTGTAGGGGCGCAAAAGTTAATGGAGCTATAGTTCCGTTGGATACGTCTTTGGATACGGGACAACGGATTGAAATCCTGACATCAAAGCATGGTGTGCCATCTCGTGATTGGATAGGGTGTTCTCCGGTTTATGCCGTTACCAATCGAGCGCGTTCAAAAATTAGGCAGTATCTTCACCAAATTGATGATGTTAAAGATGATGTTTTCCTTAAAGGAAAACAGATGTTATCTAAAAAAATAGCGCAGATAAAATGTTCCAGTGTTGCTGTCGAGGAAGTTGCCACCAAATTTGGTTTTGTCGATGTTAAATCCCTGTATAGAGCTGTGTACAACGGAGATATATCTGCCAAAATGTGGCGATCTTTGCGTAGAGATAGCCTAGGGGCAGATGTTTCCACTCCAAATGTGTCATCACTGCCATTTATATCATCGACTGATTTTTCAGTGATGGGTGTGTCTGGGTTGTCAACTCGTTTATCTAATTGTTGCCACCCTATTCCTTCAGATGAAATGATGGGGTTTGTGACATCAGATCATTGCATTTCTATTCATAGAAATGATTGTCCTAATTTGCAGAGAATTTTAAAGAAAAGACCAGAACGAGCAGTGACTGTTCAGTGGAATCAAATTATGAGGTCTATAGGGTCATCATGGCTTTATAGCTTCAAAATAGAACTTTTAGACTCAAAGGATGGGATTAAATCAGTTATGGATGTTTTTGCTCGTCAGTCCGGTAGGATGATAAAACTGCTCTCTAGCTTGCATCGTGATATTTTAGTGGTACACGTAGTTTGGGAGACTGATCCTGATAGATATGAAGATTTGATTATGTCATTGCGTAGAATTGCTGGATTTATTAGGATCTATCGTGTTTAGATACAATGTGGCAGTATTGTTTGTTGAAGGAGTGTTTTCATTACACACGATAGCTTGTGGGTCAGGGCACAAAAGGTTATACCGGGAGGAGTTAACTCTCCAGTTCGTGCGTTTAAAGGGGTTGGTGGTGAACCACTATTTTTTGACCATGGTCTGGGTTGTAGGCTGTGGAGCGAAGACGGTGTTGAGTACATTGACTACGTTTGTTCCTGGGGGGCAATGATTCTGGGGCATGCTGATTGTGATGTGCAGCGTGCTGTCAATGATGTGGTTGCGAAGGGGTTTTCCTTTGGTGCTCCTACTGTCAGAGAAGTGGAGTTGGCAGAGTTTCTGTGTTCCTACGTTCCATCTATGGAGATGGTTCGTTTGACCAATTCAGGAACTGAAGCAAATATGGCTGCTGTAAGGTTGGCTCGCGGATATACCGGTAGAAATTTAATAATAAAGTTTGCCGGGTGTTACCATGGCCATTTGGATTGTCTCCTGGTTAGTGCTGGTTCCGGTTTGCTAACTTTTGGTACACCTAGTTCTGCAGGTGTGACGGATAAGTGTTCATCAGAGACTATAGTTGTGCCATATAATGATGTTCCTGCGATACAAACCGTATTCGATAGTCTTGGTTCGGGCATTGCCTGTTGCATTGTAGAGGCTATTGCTGGGAATATGAATCTTATTATTCCTTCGTTGGAATGGGTCCGGTGTTTGCGTTCTCTTTGCACTAAATATGGCTCCGTCTTAATTTTTGACGAGGTAATGACGGGTTTTCGTTCCCACCAAAAAGGGGCCCAGGGTTTTTTTGGTGTTGAGGCAGATCTTGTTACCCTTGGTAAGGTGGTGGGAGGTGGGTATCCATTGGCTGCTTGTGGTGGTTCCTATGAGATAATGAAAAATTTTAGCCCCTTAGGTCCGGTGTATCAGGCTGGTACTTTGTCAGGCAATCCAAGCGCTGTTTCGGCTGGCTTATCTACTTTGAAAAAGATTTTTTCCATCTCCGATTTTTTCGATGTTTTATCGTTAACAGCATCGCGGTTTGTCGATTTGATGATTAAAGCTGCTAGTGATGCTGGCTATAAGAATTTTTCAGGACAGAGTGCGGGGGGAATGTTTGGATTATATTTCCGTTCATCGGTTCCTACATCCCTGGATGAGGTTAAGACATGTAATGAAGATGATTTTAGAAAGTTTTTCCATCTCATGCTGAAGAGAGGTGTTTATTTTGCTCCATCTGCCTATGAAGCCGGATTTATTTCTGCGGCTCATAACGACGATGAGGTGCTTAGATTGACTTATGACGCCGCGTGTGAGTCATTTGATGAATTGGTTAAAAGTTAGCGTAGAAATGTTTTCAGACAAGCAAGTAGGCAGTGGGGAGCAGTCTATTGCCATCGAATGCGCGATAGCAAATGCTGCGGTGGCCACATCGTAAGAGTCGTGACTGATGAACAAGGATACTCTGTTATTTTCGGCAATTCTGAGAGCAGACAATCCGAGGACAAAGAAAGATGATGCTATTGACTCCGCGGTGATTGATAGAGTGTTATCAATTCTTATAGTACCAGTAAGTAGGGAATGTGGAGCGATGATTACTCGTTTGGATGACCAAATGCCGGCATTTTTTGATGGGATAAAAATCATTTTTGCTAGAGTTGGTGATTTTTGCTTTTCCTTGGTGTTGCTGTCAGGGTCATCTTCTTCATATTTTGTTTCATTCTCGCCTTCGCTATCCTGAGAAAAACCATCCAACGCGAATATTCCCACGGACGGAGATGTGTAGAAGGGGGAAGGAGAAAATGAAATTTTCCTAGGGTTGGCTTTTCTCCACAGTTTTTCCAGGGTGCACGGATTTGATCGAGGGTATACAGGTTGCATGACCATATTTGGGATAAGGACTGTAGTAAGCATTAAAATCTCTCCATTTGCAGCACCACCCAATCCAGGTATTCATTGATACACATATATTACTCTTCACATGCTAAGTGCACAAGAACAATCGTATTCCACCGCTCGGCGTTATCATATAAGGAAAGTCATTTACGTATAACTACCATGCTCTGCTCGAAAAAAATGTTCTAGCTCTTCACGTCTTTCAATGCCTTTAAGAGATCGTCACTGCTCTGAAAGCCAATCAATTTTTTGTACTTACTTTCTTCTTTGTTGCCGTATATTATTATTGCTGGAGGCCCAAATACTTCATACTTTTTCATCAATTTGCGATTGCTGGAATTATTTTCAGAAACGTCAATAATAAATCTATCGAAATTTTTGAGCTTATCGACGACATCTGGGTTAACGAACGTTGATTTCTCCATTTTGTTGCATGAAGAGCACCATTTTGCAGTTATCTTGATTAGTACGGGTAACTGTCGGTGACTTAATATACGATTTAATTGCTTAGTTGATTCAATCTGGTTGAATGAGAGTTTTTGCCTCTCTGCTGATGTAACACTGCCCCCGGTAAGTGACGGCTCACAGTGATTAGACGTACATTGCGTTGATAAGTTGGAACCAATATGAACACCCAACAGTAAGCAGATCAACCCTATAAATCTTATAGGGGCAGTTGTTCCTACTTCGAAGAATCCACTCCAAACACAGCATGCTAGCAGCAAAAGCGTGTAGGACAGAGATGCTATTTGTTGCGGAATAACTGGAGATACAATATGCACGGCCAGACCTAGTAGCGAAAAACCACATATTTGCTTAATCTTTTCCATCCATGCGCCAGCTTTAGGAAGTATTTTGTCAGCTGACAGACCAACTATTACTATAGGAATCCCCATCCCTAATGCCAGCATGAACAGTGCTGTTCCCCCGAGAACTACATTACCCGTCTTAGCTATGTATAGCAGTGTCCCTGCAAGGGGGGGGGCTACACAAGGCCCGATTATTAGGGCTGATAGAACACCCATTACAAATGTTCCACCCATGGAGGCATTGTCTTCAAACCGACCGCTGAGGGTTGATATCTTGGTAGATAAGCTAGAAGGAAGCCCGATTTCAAAGGCCCCAAACAGGGATAGCGCCAATGCCGATATGATTGTAGCAAAGGTGAAGAGAACAAACGGATTTTGCAGCCAAGCAGATAACAAGGTTCCGCTTAGGGCAGAGACAATGCCTACAATGGTGTAAGTTAGACACATTCCCATCGTGTAAGCTAGCGATAAAAAGAAACTGTGAAATTTGGACAGTTTCTTCTGTCCGATAAGAATGGAGGAAATTATTGGTATCATGGGGAAAACGCAAGGGGTAAACGTCAACATGATCCCCAATCCTAAAAACAAAAGAAGGGTGGATAATTTGTTACGTATGTTCAGTTTTTCGAAGAAAGGGTCAGAGTTGTCACTTCCATCGGTTTGTTGAGCTTTAGTTTTATTAACTTTGTTTGGTGACGGCAAAGTGATTGTGTATTTTTGTGGTGGGTAGCAAACCCCAGCTGATGAACACCCTCTTAACGCAACTGAGATTGTTATTGGATTATGAGATGGTTTGAGAAAATTAAAAGAGATATCCACTGGTGAGTCATATACTTCTACAGAGCCATCTTGATCATCTGCTTTGATTTTTGCTGAGGGGAAGTGAATCTGACCTACTTTAGTGCCATTTTTGGGGTTGATTGTTGTTATAGAGATGCTTTTTTTGTAAACGTATACGCCTGTAGCCGGCTCAATGTGGACACTTACACGACTGCCTTTTCTGTGGGCCTGAACTTTGAATGCTTCATCAGGTGACATGATTTTTTGTGCCGAGTTACCACTGCTGAAGCTTATATTATCCAGGGAGTTTGAACCAAAGGAGAAATTACTAAGCATCAGAAGGAAAGAAAACGACAAAAAAGCCACTAACCCAAAATTCTTTCTCATTGAAAAACCTTTACTGTTTCACGTACCCAATTTAAATAACTTTCTAATCCACCTGAAACAGGTTGTACGGTTATTTCAGGCACTATGTCCGGGTGCTTTCTCTCGATTTCGGCTGCGATCGGGTTAATTGCACCGGCAACTGTTTTAAGTTCAAACGGAAAAATAGTATGCGTGTGCATCTTATTTTCCCAAACGTAGCTAGTGACAGCTGAATGCAGTAAATTACCGCAAGCCGCCAGTTTGCATTCTACAAGGCACTGGATTATATCTGTTGCTAACTCCGCACTTGGTGCATGGGATTTCACTACCACCACATCTTTTGAGCAATTTATCACACTTTCTGGCGCAATAGCTAGGTTCGACCTTGTTTTGAATAGATCTACACCAACGCTTTCTATGCACTCTACTGGGCGTTCCTTAAATACTTGTAGGTGAACAGACTCAATTAGTTGATACTCAAACAGGTAAGCCATTAGGCGTTGAGCCATACTTTCCAGTAATAAAAATTTCTCATTATTTATTATATTATTGATTCCAAATATAATATCATCGTAGTCAATTTCTGGTTTCGAGTCGGTAGGGGAGTGAGGTTTTATGGGCAAGTGCAAAGTTGCATTGATGGATATAGTTTGTTTTTGGTATTGCTCATAGGCATAAACGCCTACAAATGCTTTTTTAACCAAGTTTCGTAGGATAATTTTGCTCATTACTTTACCTGTTAGTCTAATTTCATGAATATTGGAGATCCTCGATCTTGGCTGATAAATATACGCATAATTCAGTTTTGTGTCATTTGGTTATTTCTCATTTGTCGAAGCATCCTGCTTCCATGGTTGTGGATGCTACGTTTGGTAGGGGGGGTCATAGCAGGGCTATTTTATCAGTATTGCCTGCTGATGGTCGTTTGTGGGCATTCGACCGAGATCCATTTGCGGCTGAATCCGCTAGTCTTATCGATGATGGCAGATTTGTTTTCATTCACTCTAGGTTTAGTCAATTGCGTCAACAGTTGTTAGCCTTGGGAGTGAACAGTGTGTCAGATATTGTAATGGACTTGGGAGTGAGTAGTCCGCAGATTGATGATCCTGATCGTGGTTTTAGTTTTCTTCGAAATGGTCCGTTGGATATGCGTATGGATTGTTGTGGTCAAAGTGCATCGGAATGGATTTCAACGGCATCGATTCTTGAAATGTCCTCAGTATTTAAGAGCTATGGTGAAGAGCGTTTTGCAAAAAGGATAGCTGCGGAAATAGATTGTGAGCGCAAGAAAAATCCGATAACGACTACGGGACAACTTGCCAGTTTGATCTCCCGGGTGGTTCCTTTTACTGAGAAAGGAAAGCATCCAGCAACGCGTGTTTTTCAATCTATTCGTATACACATAAATAATGAATTGGAAGAGCTAGAATCAGCTCTGCAGCAATCATGCAGTTTGTTGGTTAGGGGTGGACGTCTAATAGTGATAAGCTTTCATTCGTTGGAGGATAGAATAGTTAAGCAGTTTATCAGATCTATGTCTAAGCCGAATGTTGCCAGAAACCTCCCTTTACGGGAGAGTGATATGCCGAGTCCGTCTATGAAAATTATCGGCAAATTTCGTCCCGATGACGATGAGATAGGTGGAAATAGGCGGTCTCGTAGTGCTATTTTACGTGTGGCAGAAAAAATATGGGAGTGATTGTGTGCGCTTGGGGCGGCTGGATGTGCTGTTGGTTATTATTTTGCTTGCAACGTCAATGGGGCTAGTTTTTTCGCGTTATCAAGCACGTAAGTTGTATTTTTCCATAACCCAGCAACAGTCTATTGCTAGGGAGTTGGATGTTAAATTCTCGCAGCTACAGTTGGAGGAGACAGCTTACAGTATGCGATTTCGTCTACAAGGCATTGCTAGTCGTAGGTTGGGGTTGGTTGCTCCCAAAAATACTAGGGTTGTGCGCTTATCATCACGATCGGCAAATTAATTATGATTAAGGTTTATTTTAAGAATTACAAAAGGGGAGCCGGGTACTTGTCCCGTTGGCGCACTAATTTCGTACATGGTTGTTTTTTTTTAGGTTTTTCTATATTGCTGTTGCGGGCCATTTATTTGCAAGCTGTTCTTGATCATTACTTACTTAAGAAAGGCCAGGCGATTAGCAGTCATGTTGTTGATATACCTGCTAGCCGTGGACGTATACTGGATAGATCCGGGGTTGTTTTAGCAATGAGTGTTCCCGTGCGTTCTGTATGGTTATCCCCGTCAGATTTTTCGTTGGGACGTTTCAAAGATGATGCGGATCGACAACGACGATTCTATTCTCTGAAAAAATTATTGAATGTCAAAGATTCATTTTTCCAAGATAAGATTCATTCGCATTCAGATTGGGTATGCGTAAAAAAAAATGTACCCCCTAGGATTGCCCACCAAATTGCTGATCTTGATGTTCCTGGTATTTATCTACAACGAGACTACAAAAGATACTATCCCGCACGAGAAAGTGCTGCTCAGCTGGTAGGTATAAATGACGTTAATGATTTAGGTCAAAGTGGAGTAGAACGACTTTTTGAGAATGTTCTTCGTGGTACATCTGGATCTCGGCGTGTTTTGCGCGACAGAAAGGGCCGAGCAGTTGATGATGTTGAGGCAATTAGAGTTCCAGTACAGGGCAAGGATGTGGTGTTGTCTATTGACCATAATCTGCAAGAGGAGACATATAATGCGTTGTTGGAAAAAGTTAAAGAAACTGGGGCTGCAGCAGGTTCAGCTATGGTAGTTGATACATTAACCGGTGAAATTTTAGCACTGGTTAATGTTCCTTCACTGAACCCAAATAACCGTCGCTACTTTAGGTGGTCTAATTTTCGTAATCGTGCTTTTACTGATATGTTCGAACCTGGGTCAACGATGAAACCTTTTGCCGTATCATTGGCTCTTGAACAGCATAAAGTGATCCCGGGCACAGTTATAAATACTGAAGGGGGACATTTTAGAGTCGGGACATCCCGAATTTCTGATATGCATCCAACTGATCATCTTACGGTTACTCAGATTGTACAGAAGTCAAGTAACATAGGTATGTCTAAGATTGCTTTGATGCTAAGTTGTGCTTCCATGTGGAGAGTGTTGCACCAATTGGGATTTGGGCAACTTACCGAATTGGGTTTTGGCGGTGAAGCTGCAGGTATTCTTAAGCCGGGTTCTAAGTGGAGAAAAATTGAACAGGTAACTATTTCTTACGGTCAGGGAATTTCCGTTACGCTTGCACAGCTAGTTCGTGCTTATACTGTTTTTGCTAGGCAAGGGCAGGTTATTCCTCTGACAATTCTAAAGACTGACAAAATTGCTGTTGGTTCTCGTGTTTTTTCGCCTGAAACAATGAGCATGATGATTAATATTTTGGCTACTGTTGTTGAGAATGGTGGTACGGCGTTGCGAGCGAAGATTGATGGCTACCGTGTTGGAGGAAAGACTGGTACGGCATATAAGGTACGCGGTGGCCGTTATGTCCACCGATACGTTGCTTCGTTTGTGGGCTTGGCTCCTCTCTCACATCCACGTTTCGTAGTTGGCGTTATGATTGACGATCCCAAGGGAGTTAATCATTATGGTGGCAGTGTTGCTGCTCCTGTTTTTCATACAATAATGTTGTCTGCGTTGCGTAGGTTTATTATTTCTCCCGACCGAGATGAGCCAGATGTTTTCCATTGAGTAGTATTAATGAATGTTGCTGCTATTTTTGAGAAATTGCTCTGCCAAGGTTTGGCATCTGTGGAGAGTATAAGTTCGGACTCACGAGAAGTTCAGGTTGGTGATGTTTTTTTAGCATATCCAGGTATATCTTCAGATGGACGTCGTTACATACGTGAAGCAGTGTTTCGTGGCTGTGCCGCTGTTATTTATGAAAGTGGTGATAATTTTGTTTGGTCAGAGGATATTATATGTCCTCACATAGGGTGTTCAAATATTGTTGAATACTTAGGTGAAATAGCTCAGTATGTGTATCACCACCCCTCGTCTCGGTTGCACGTTACGGCTGTTACCGGAACTAATGGAAAAACAACCGCTGTATCATGGTTGTCTTTCCTATACGATCGGTGCAACTATTCTGGTGCTTCTATCGGTACTTTGGGTTGGGGGAAGTGCGGTGATTTAAGGCCTCATGGTTTGACTACACCGAATACAGTATCTCTACATAGCTATTTGTCGCATTTTGAAAAACATGGAGTTACTCATGTGGCATTGGAGGCGTCATCTATTGGGTTGGAACAATCGAGACTTCAAGGCATAGATGTTGATGTAGTTGTGTTAACCAATTTGCAGACTGATCATTTGGACTATCATAAAACTAATGATAATTATGCTCGCTCCAAAGAAATGTTATTTCAGCGGGATTTCAGTTGTGCAGTGGTTAATAGTGACGATCCATTTGGTAGGTTTCTTAATTCTTCATACAACAGCGGCCGTAGTAGTTGGGTAACGTTTGGGATAGACCCAGAATTTAGTCATGATGTTACAGCCTCTGATATAACTACAAGTGAGTCTGGGATTGTCTGTAAGATATCTGTGTTTGGTGAAGAAATGCAAATTTCATTGCCAATATATGGTTTGCACAGTCTCTCGAATTTTTTAGCTGTTTTATCGGTGCTAGTGGTTCAGGGGGCGCAATGGAAAGAATCATTGTTCTATGCTAGGAGTTTGCCTGGATTGCCTGGACGATTGGAACCTATTCATGGAGAAGGTGATGATTGTTTTGTTTGGGTAGATTATGCGCATACTCCAGATGCTATGGCTGCTGTTTTGAGTACATTGAGAAGCTGGATGAATATTGATCAGAGATTGGTTTGTATTTTTGGTTGTGGTGGTGATAGAGATCGATCAAAACGCCCTCAAATGGGCGCCGTAGCCTGTTCATATGCTGATCAAGTTATTTTGACGGAAGACAATCCTAGGGGTGAAGAGTCAGCGCGGATTATACGTGATATTTTGCCAGGATGTCATGATGCTCCGTTTGTTTATGTGATTTATGATAGATATGATGCCATTGTTAGTACCATCTTGTCGGTTAGAGCGGGTGATGTTGTGGTCATAATGGGAAAAGGGCATGAAGATTATCAAGAAATAGATTCTGTTAGACATCTATTTTCGGATAGGGTAATAGCTAGCGAAGCATTAGCGAGGAGGAAAAGGTAATGATTAAAATGAAATTGTCTCGTTTGGCTGCTGTATTGGGCGGTGAGCACTATGGTGAAGATTTAACCTTTCATGGTGTCGAGACTGATACGCGCAGTCTATCTGAAGACTCTTCTTTAGTATTGTTTGTTGCCCTGAAAGGTTCTCGTTTTGATGGGCATAATTTTTTGGAAATGGCAGAGAAAAAGGGTGTTCTTGCCTTTCTAGTTTCATCGCCAGAGTTATTGCCGACTAATGCATCTGCTGTAGTGGTTCCAGATACCACTAAAGCATTGTTATTGATGGCAGCTCAGTGGCGTAACAATTTTTCTATTCCTGTGGTGTGTATAGCCGGAAGTAATGGTAAAACTACGGTGCGTTCTATGATTTCCACTATTCTCGAGGAGGCGTTTGGGGCAGGTAATTATCTGGATACAATTGGCAATTTTAATAATCATATAGGAGTTCCCAAGAGCTTATTTAATCTTAACTCAAGACATCGAGTTGCTGTTGTCGAGGTTGGGATGAATCATCCTGGGGAGATGTGTTCTCTTCTTACAGCAGTTAAACCTACTATTTCCGTGGTTACAAATACGTTTCGGGAGCATATTGGATTTATGAAATCCTTGGAGGCTATTGCAAGGGAGAATGGGGAGGCTTACAGTCTTACTTCAGAGTCTGGTGTTTGCATTATTAATCACGACGATGGATTTTTCCCTTGGTATGTGCAGCAATCATCTTCTCGTCGTCAAATTTGGTTTGGGCATCGCTACAACAGTCATGTTTCTGCTGTTGCACATACACGTAGTAATGGGCAAGTGGTTGAGATATTTTATAAAAATAGGAGTTATAGGTTCCATTTATCATTGTTTGGTGCACATAATGTCATGAATGCCATGGCTGCTTTTTCTGTGGGGGTGACTTTAGGTATTTCCGGTGATGTTATTGCTTATGCTTTATCCAAATTTTCCGCTATCAGTGGTCGCTTGAATTATCTGAAAGGTATTTTGGGATGTGAGCTAATAGATGATACTTATAATGCTAATCCTGATTCTACCCGTTTTGCTATTGATGCTCTTGTCTCTTCCTTTTCTAAACGAAGGAAATTTTTGGTTATGGGTGATATGGCGGAAATGGGTTCATTTTCACCGAAAGTTCATCAAGAAATTGTTCGTTATGCTCGTTACAATGGGGTTAGCAAACTATTTTTAATAGGTAGTGATGCTACTTCTATGGCTCCATTTTTTGGTAAGGAAGCTATTTGTTGTCGTACCGTAGAGCAGCTGGTTGCTTCTTTAAAATTGTGTATTGCTGCTGATGTGATTGTTTTGGTTAAAGGTTCCCGTTTTATGCGGATGGAACAAGTGGTGGCGGAATTGGTTGAAAAAGGAGAGGGCTGATGGTTCTGTTGCCATTATTGCCCTGTTCTAGCTCCACCCTTTTTATTCGTAGTTTTGCCTCATTTATGACCAGTTTTTTGGCAGCACTAATTTTGGGCAAGCCTTTCATAGGATTTCTGCAGAGACATAATATAGATCAGAGTATTCGTGAGTTTGGTCCATCATCTCATTACTCCAAAGAAGGAACACCATCTATGGGTGGTGTTTTAGTCATTTTTTTGGTTACCGTTTCTTGCTCAATTTGGACAAAGATTGCCAATCGCTTCGTAATCACATTGCTTTTTGTTATGTGGTCGTACGGAGGAATTGGGTTTTGGGACGACTATAGGAAGATGACCGGTAGATCGTACCACGGACTGTCGGCGATTCATAAATATTTTTTGCAATCATTGTTGGCTGTTGTGGTCATTGTTTTTTTGCTTTGCTTGTCTAGAAGTATACCGGTTGATATCTTTTCTTATTTGTCTATTCCTTATCATGGTTTCGTTCGTTACCCAGCGGGGGTTGTAGGATTTTGTGTTCTTAGTTATTTCGTTTTGGTTGGATCGGCTAATGCCGTTAACCTTACTGATGGTCTAGATGGTTTAGCAATTTTTCCTGTTATTTTGTCTGTTTCTTTTTTTGCTTTACTAGCAGCTCTTATGACGCATGTTCACAAAGCTGAGCTCGATTTTTTATCATTAGCTGCTGGGATCAATGAAGTTTTGGTATTTTGTACTGCTCTAATTGGGTCAGGATTAGGTTTTTTATGGTTTAACGTTCATCCTGCTCGTATTTTCATGGGTGATGTTGGTTCTTTGTCTTTGGGTGCTGTTTTGGGTGCTTTGGCCATTATTTTTCGCCAAGAGATCGTTTTTTTTGTTCTTTCTTTAATTTTTGTGTCTGAAACTTTGTCTGTAATTGTTCAGGTTCTCTCGAGACGCTTATTCAAGAAAAAGGTATTTCTTATGGCTCCGTTTCATCATCATTTCGAGCTAAATGGTTGTTCTGAAACGACTATAGTGGTGAGATTTTGGATTTTGGCTATGGTGTTTTTTGTGGCTGCCGTGTTTTTATTTTTTAACTCATGATTTTATCCATATATGTCTCGTGATTTTAAAGAAGATATTTTTTTTCAAAGTGACTTTTTGGTGCGCCTGGTTGATAAGCGCGTTGTTGTTATGGGGCTTGGATTATCTGGTTTTTCCATGGTCAAGTTTTTGTATCCATATGTGAGATCAATTAGTGTAGTTGATGATCGTGTTTGTCCTCCCTATTATGCAGAGTGTCAGCGTCAGTTTCCTGAATTGCCAGTTCAATGTGGATCATTATTTGTAGACAGCAGTTCATTTGACTGTGTGTGTTTATCTTCTGGTTTATCTCGTAGTCGTGATGAGATACGTCCGTTTGTAGAAGCTGGTATTCCTGTTTTTGGGGAGATAGAACTTTTTGCCCAGCTTAATCCTAGTAAGTTTTCTAAGGTTATTGCTATCACAGGCTCTAATGGAAAGACTACTACGGTTTCACTTGTTGCTCATTTGCTCCAATTTTTAGGATACAGCGCTGTTACTATAGGTAATATTGGATATCCTGTTTTAGATTTTTACTCTTCAATGATAAGTTGGCCGGATTTTTTAGTCTTGGAGCTATCTAGTTTTCAGCTTGAAAATACTTTTAGTTTGCGCAAGGATGTGAGTACATTTCTCAATATTGTTTCTGACCACATAGACTACCACGGTGATTTTGTCTCCTATCGAAATGCCAAGTATAGAGTTCACGATTGTTCATCGATGTTGGTGATTAATGATGATGATGAGTTTTTACATGAGCTTATATCTTGTGACGCTCCTTCTATTCATTATTCGTTGCATGAAGATGATAGTGATTTTACTATCAAAGATAATAGTATTTTTTATCATCAATCTATAATTGGGAGTTTGGATTCATTTTCTCTGTTTGGGGTTGCTAATCGCTATAATATGTTGGCAGCGCTGTCAGTTTGTTATGCAATGGTCGGGGATGAGATTTTTAATTCGACACCGTCTTGGTCGAAATTTGAACCATTACCTCATAGAAATACTTATGTTGCTACCTACGGAGGAGTTAGTTTTTACAATGACTCAAAGGCAACTAATGTTGGCGCAACAACTGTTTCATTGCAGAATTTCTATGGTCGTGTCATTCTTCTCCTTGGTGGTATTGCCAAGGGTCAAGATTTTTCGTCTTTACGCGGGGTCGTTGCTCATCGCGTCAAGATGGTATTTGTTTTTGGGCAAGATGCTTTTGCTATTATCAAGAGTATATATGGTGCTGTTCCTATTGTTCGCGTTGATAATTTAAAGGAAGCTGTCGACGCTTCATTTTCTTGTGCGCTCCCGGGGGATACGGTGTTGCTGTCACCATCTTGTTCTAGTTTTGACCAATTTCGCGATTTTCAGGCTAGAGGGAATTTATTTTGCCAATATGTTTGCAATTTGGTAGCTTCTCCAAAAAGAGGTAGTGATGGGGTATCAGCATAAAAATAATAGCCTATTCTCTATACCCATTGATAAAACGCTGTTATTGGTGGTTTTTTCATTGGCATTGTGGGGTTTGGTTATGGTGTACTCAGCCAGTATCTTTGTTGCTGATGCCGAGACCAATGGCGCAAATCCTCATCACTATGCTGTTCGTCATTTATTGTACTTGTTATATGCGTCATTAATCGGATTCTTGTCCTTTCATGTTCCTTCTCGGTGGTGGCAAAAATCAGCTCCGATGATGTTTTTTATCGGTCTTATATTTTTGGTGGTTGTCTTGTTTCCTCATATAGGTTACTCAGTTAATGGTTCACGGCGATGGATTCATATGAAATTCTTGTCTGTTCAGCCATCGGAATTTATGAAGTTGTTGGCAATTTTTTACGCTGCAGATTATACGGTGCGTCGCGCTGCTATGATGCACAGCTTTAGATCAGGTTTTCTGCCGATGGTAATTGTAATGGTCATTGTTGGGGCACTATTGTTGAGAGAACCTGATTTTGGTGCTTTTGTTGTTATTGTTGTTACTGCAATGGCAATTTTGTTCTTAGGGGGGATCAATCCTCGTATATTTATTGTGCTTATGATTGTCCTTGCTTTGTCTTTTGCTTGCATAATTATTTTTTCTCAGTACCGTCGCCAGCGCTTATTTAACTTTATTGATCCGTGGGCGGATGAATTAGGTAAAGGTTATCAATTGGTTCATGCTTTAATCGCTTTTGGTAGAGGGGGTGTGTTTGGTACTGGATTGGGAGGTTCAATCGAGAAGTTATTTTATTTGCCAGAGGCATATAGTGATTTTTTGGTGGCGGTTATTGCCGAAGAACTTGGATTCATTGGTGTTTTTGTCTTGATTACGTTACTGGCGTTTTTAACTTACCGTGCTCTAGACATAGGGTGGCAATCGATTGCTTTGGGTAGGTCTTTTTCCGGCATGATGGCTCAGGGTATTGGTGTGTGCTTGGGGTTTCAGAGCATAGTAAGTCTTGGCGTTAATATGGGTCTCTTACCTACAAAAGGACTTACTTTGCCGCTAATGAGTTATGGTGGTTCAGCTCTACTGAGTAATGGTATCGCTCTGGGGATTCTTTTTCGTGTTGATTGGGAGAATCGTTGTTTGATGAGGGGGATAACACAGTGAGCCGTATTTGCATTATTGCTGGAGGTACCGGTGGTCATATTTTTCCTGGCTTAGTGTTAGCTAATGTTTTTTTGCAAAAAGGGGAAAAAGTATTTTGGTTGGGAAATGATTTTGGTATGGAGTATAAAATTGTTTCGGAAAATAATATTCCTTTTTTGTCAGTAAATTTTCGTGCTGTCCGTAATAGTGGTATTTTTAGTTGGCTTAAATTGCCTATAACGTTATCTTGTTCTTTGTATAGATCTCTGAGCTTTTTGCGCCGAGTTTGTCCAGATTTTGTTTTAGGCATGGGTGGTTATGTTTGTTTTCCTGTATACCTAGCTGCGTTTTTATTGCGAATACCATTTGTTATTCATGAACAGAATGCAATTGCTGGTATGGCTAACAGGGTTTGTTCGCCGCTGGCTCGGCTTCGTTTTTGCGCTTTTCCAAAAGTTTTACCAAATAGTTTTTATGTTGGCAATCCTGTGCGACCGGAGTTTTTAAGAGAGCAGGAGCCATATGTTCGTTTTAAAGGTCGTAATGGCTCACTTAGAGTGCTAGTTTTGGGTGGGTCAAAAGGCGCTGTAGTTCTTAACCAAATTGTTCCTAAAGCGGTTAATCTTTTGCCATTGACAAATAGGCCTGTTATCTATCATCAAACTGGATTCGGAAGAGAAAGTAGTGTTAGGGATGCTTACGGTACTTATGAGACGGTAAAGGTATTTGAATTTACAAGTGATATTATTGAAATATATAGGGATGTTGATTTTGTGATTTGCCGTGCTGGAGCTATGACGGTGACGGAGTTAACTGTGCTCGGTTTGGCTGCTCTGTTTATTCCATACCCTTATGCTGTTGATAATCATCAAATGCTGAATGCACAGTTTTGTGTGTCGGCGGGGTCGGCTTATGTTTTATGTCAAGATAATTTGACTGCTGAGTGGTTATCTGATTTTTTGTCGTCTCTTACTCGTGGTAGATGCCTGGAAATGGCTGAAAGGGCACGCAGTATATCAAAGACTCAAGCGGCACGAGAAATAGTTGAAGAGTGTTATCAGGTTCTTTTGTCTAAGTATAAAACATCATAATACGATTCTATTGGTGTTTTTTGTTATGCAAAAAATATTTCGTTAGTTACTTTACCTATTTTGGAAAGGCTTGTTGATTTTTGTATAAATTTGAATACTAAGAATAATAAATTGCCGCTAATTTAATCTTTCCGTAGAAATATAGGACAGTGTTTTGTAGTAGGTACTGCACAGAAAGCCATAGCTCAATGCTGTAGTGAAAATTTTCCAAAAAGATAAATAACTGTTGAGTAGTGTTTTGTAAAAAGCAGTTGAAGTATTAATAGTATGTCATAGAGGTATTTTGGTTTGTAGTTTTAGAAATAAGTTAGTGGCTACTGAAAAGTTATATAGTTTGTTATTACTAGAGACGTGTGGTATAGGTGATGAAACGCAAAATTAATCATGTTCATTTTGTTGGTATTGGCGGTTCCGGTATGAGTGGGATTGCGGAAGTTCTAATGGAATTGGGATACACAGTTTCTGGTTCTGATATTACTCCTACAGAGGTTACCGATCGGCTTTTTAGACTAGGGGCAGTTATATTTATTGGGCACGATGCTAGCAATATAGGGAATTCTCAAATTATTGTGCAATCTTCTGCTATCAGTATTGATAATGTTGAGATAGTTGAAGGTCTTAGAAGATCGATTCCTGTTATTCCTCGCGCAAAAATGTTATCTGATTTAATGAGACTCAAAAGAGGTATTGCAGTTGCTGGAACTCATGGAAAAACTACTACAACTAGTTTGATTGTAGAGATTTTATGTTGTTCTGGTCGAGATCCAACGTTTGTTATTGGAGGTTGTTTAGGTGATCACAACCACGGGGCTTCCTTAGGTAAAGGGGAAGATATTGTGGTTGAGGCTGATGAATCTGATAGAACTTTTTTATTGTTTCGTCCCGTAATAAATGTTGTGACGAATATAGATTCAGATCATATGCAAACTTATGATCATGACTTCAATAGGTTGCTACAGGCCTTTTTAGAGTTTATTGACAGTATTCCTTTTTATGGATTTTCTTTTTTATGTAATGACGATCCGAATATTAAATTTTTGTTGCCTAGTGTAACAAGGCCATTTTTTAAATACGGATTTTCATCCACAAGTGATATTAGAGCTAAGAATTGTTCTATCAATTTGTCTGGCTCATCCTTTATTGTTGAGCAGGATGGGTTTCCGTCTCTTTCAGTTGATACTCCATTGATCGGCGAACATAATGTACTTAATTGTTTGGCAGCAATTGGTGTTTGTAGACAACTTGAGGTAGATGATAAATTTATTCGAAAGGCCTTGCTTAATTTTTCAGGAATTTCTCGGCGATTACAGAGATACGATAATGTTTGTTTGTACGGATGTTTATGTAGTTTGGTTGATGATTATGGACATCACCCTGTAGAGATTGCTGTTACTACTAAAGCTATTAGACAAGTATTAAAAAATAGGAGGATTATCCTAGTTTTTCAGCCGCATCGAGTAACTCGAACAATAGATTTATTTCAGGAATTTGTTACTGTTTTGTCCAGTGTGGACGAGTTGATTATGTTGCCTGTTTATACTGCTGGTGAGGAGATAATACAAGAGGAGTGTTTGTCAAAAAAATTGATAGAAGCAATGTTTGCCAATGGAGCTACTGTTTCTCCTTATTTTGTTGAAAGCTTGGATGATGCTTACAGTGTCATAGGAGATATAGTATGTAACGGTGATGTTATTTTAATTATGGGAGCTGGGTCTATTAGTAAGTTGAAGTCTATTATTTTTTCCAGAGCGGGTTATGAAAGAAAATAATGATTTGATTATTCGTTCCCGTAATCTTGGGCGAGTTGCAGTTTTGGTTGGCGGTGATTCCCATGAAAGAGAAATTTCATTAATGAGTCTTGATCAGGTTGCTGCGCTTATGACCAACCTAGAGATGATTTTTGATGTAGTAGATATTGGAACTGATAGAGTTTTTGATCTTAGGGCAGAAGGGTTTTCTCGTGCCCTGATTATAGCTCACGGTAAAAATGGTGAGGACGGACGTATTCAGGGATTATTGGATTTAATGAAAATTCCTTATACCGGGTCTGGAGCTTTGGCTGCTACTCAAGGTTTTAATAAGTGGTTGAGTAAGTTAGTTTGGCAGAGTGTGGGTTTATCTGTTCCAAGAGGGAGATTAGTTTCAAACTATAGGGAGTGTGTAGATTTTTTTCATCAACTGGGTGCTCAGTTAATTATTAAACCTATGCGGGGTGGCTCGACAAATGGTGTGTACACAATCAGTGACGAATCTGATTTGCTAGCTGCATATGATGAAGCTAAGAAACTTGATGATTATTTGATATTAGAAGAGTTTATTGATGGTTATGAGCTCACTTGCGGTATTTATTATGATGATGCACTTCCGGTGATTCGTATTGATCATCCAGGAACAGTATATGATTACTACGAAAAGTATTTTGGTAATCGTACTAAGTATTACTGTCCATCTGATATTCCAGTCCATCTGGATGATGAGTTTAGGTCTGCTACTGTTTCAGCGGCTAAGTCTATAGGCTGTCACTTTTGGGGACGTGTTGATGCTATTGCTAGAGAAGATAAGGTGTATCTTTTGGAAATGAATATTGCTCCAGGATTAACTCCCCATTCTTTGTATCCGATGGCTTTGCGGGCAGCTAATATTACTCTAGAGGAATTTTTGGTGAATTTGTTGGAGAATTGTCGTGTGGGATAAGCCGTCTTGGTTAAATCAGATATCTGCTGTTTTAATTGTTTTAAGTTTTATTACTTACTTAACAGCGGCATGGTCATGGGTAAAGCGGCAATCATCTTTTTCTATAGATCAGGTTTTAATTCAGGGTTATTGGCATCATATTGATTTGAATCAGCTAAGGGAAGTGGCAATAAATTCTATATGCGGAAATTTTTTTGGGATTGATTTGGATAGGTTGCGATATTCATTTGAATTAATTCCGTGGGTATCACACGCAACGGTTAAGCGTTTGTGGCCCTGGCGTATTTTTATAACTCTTTATGAGCATGTGCCAGTAGTGAGGTGGGGAAAGGATAGGTTGATAAGTAGGGAGGGTGTTTTATTTTCTGGTACGGTGGATGGTAATTTTCCTGTTTTATTTGGGCCAGAAGGAACTCACCAGGAAATGATATTAGCATATAGACAATTGGAAGAAATTTTGAATCCTATTCATCTTAGTATTAGTAAAATTAATCTATCACCAACTTATTCTTGGGAAATTGTCCTGAAAAGCGGCATGGTTATAAGAGTTGGGTCAGACTTCAAACAAGATCGTGCAATTGGCAGAGTACAGCGATTTGCTGAAAGTTATAAGATTTTGAATGTTGATAAAAATGAAATTAGGTCTGTAGATTTGCGTTATCCGAATGGTTTTTCTGTGAGTTTTAGTGAGAAGTATGGTCGAATGTTATTAAAAAGGGGCTACGGATGAGCCGCAATCGGGATTTGAATGGCATTGTTGTTGGGATTGACATTGGTACCTCAAAGGTAGCGTGCGCTGTTGCTGAAATATCTTCCATTGATTCCTCTCCTCGTGTTATTGGTTTTGGTTTGTGTCCTTCTCACGGACTGAAGAAGGGAGTGGTTGTTAATATTGAATCAACTGTTTATGCTATTCAGCAGGTAGTCAAAGATGCTGAGAACATGGCCAATACTCAAGTATCATTGGTTTGTGCTGGTATTACTGGTGGGCATGTCAGAGGGATGAATTCACACGGTATGGTAGCAATAAAAGATCGTGAGGTTCAGCGCGGTGACATAGACCGCGTTATTGAAACAGCACGTGCTGTGCTAATCCCAGCAGATCAGGATGTTTTGCATATTTTGACACAAGAGTTTACAGTTGACGGGCAAAGTGGTGTAAAAGATCCATTGGGTATGAGTGGTGTTCGTCTGGAAGTTAATGTCCATATCGTTTCTGGCGCAATTTCTGCTGCCCAAAATATAATCAAGTGTGTGCGAAGATGTAATTTAGAGATAGAAGATCTTGTTGTTCAGCCTTTTGCTTCAAGTCAGTCTACTTTGACCTCTGATGAAAAAGATCTTGGTGTTTGCTTAATAGATATCGGTGCTGGTACGACAGACTTGATGGTTTTTGTTGGGGGTGCTGTGCGTTATACTTCTGTTATTCCCATTGCTGGTAGTCAAGTGACTAGCGATATTGCTATTGCTTTGCATACGCCGATGAAAGATGCTGAGGCAATAAAGTGTCAGTATGGCTGTGCCCTTTGTGAGTTAGTTTCGGATGATGAACAAATTTCAGTTCCTAGTATAGGAGATCGTGCTGATAAATGTTTTTCCGCTGCTGTTCTTGCTGGTGTAATACAGCCGCGGCTAGAGGAGTTATTCGAGCTTATTCGCGATGAATTGATATATCATGGATTTGAGGATGTTTTATCTTCGGGTATTGTTATCACTGGGGGGACTGCTGAAATGACGGGTATTGAGGTATTGGCAGAGAGAATTTTCAGAATTCCAGTTAGGATTGGTCGCCCACGATACATTGGTCCGTTGTCTGATAAAGTGTGTTCACCCTCTTTGTCAACTCTTTACGGTTTGTTGATAGAGGCTCGTGATCAGTGTTACATGGAGCAGAGTGACCCTAAGAAGACTGCAATTTTTGCACCCATTTTGGGTTTTTTTTCAGGCATCCAGACTTGGTTTAAGGAAAATTTTTAGAATTTTATTCCCGGAGGAGGAAATGGTTTACTTAGAAGAGAAGCGAGAAAATACCATTATTCGTGTAATTGGTGTTGGTGGTGCCGGTGGGAATGCAGTAAGCCATATGATTAATCAGGGCATACAGGGTGTGGATTTCATTTGCGCTAATACTGATGCGCAAGTTTTGGCTCGTACCGGGGCTTCTGTCCTGATTCAGCTCGGTGAAACGGGTTTAGGTGCTGGTGCTAATCCTACTGTTGGTAGGGAGGCGGCGTTAAGTGATCGAGAAAGAATTGCAGATGCCATTCGCGGTGCTCACATGGTTTTTGTGACGGCAGGTATGGGTGGAGGAACGGGTACTGGTGCTGCTCCAGTTATTGCTGAAGTTGCTCGTGAAATGGGTATCTTGACCGTTGGTGTTGTTACCAAACCGTTTGAGTTCGAGGGTATGAAGAGGATGCGTGTGGCCTCTCAGGGGATTGAAGAGCTATCTTCGTCTGTGGACTCTATGATAGTTGTTTTGAACGAGAGACTTCAGGAAGTATTGGGTGAAGATATTACACAGAAGGAAGCTTTTAGAGCGGCTGATACTATTCTTTGCAATGCTGTTGCAGGTATTGCTGAGATTATTAATTCTCCAGGGATGATAAATGTTGACTTTCAGGATGTGTGTACGGTGATGAGCGAAAATGGTCGCGCCATGATGGGATCTTCGGTTGCTTCAGGACCAGATAGGGCTCGCGTTGCAGCTGAGAGAGCTATTTCTTGTCCGCTGTTGGAGGGGATCAACTTGTCTGGTGCTCGTGGTTTGCTAGTTAATATTACGTCATCCGAGTTGTCACTGAAGCTGAGAGAGCCGAAGGAAGTAATGAACATTATACGTTCTTATGCGGCGGAAGATGCAACGATTATTTACGGTGCTGTTTATGATAGTGAAATAGGTGATGATTTGCGAGTGACAGTGGTAGCAACAGGTTTGTCGGAAGTTGCTCCTACAGTGGATCCTAATCTTGCTGACAGGCGTCAGGTGGTTTCTTTGTCTTCATCATCTGGTCAAATAGATTATGATAATTTTGATGCTCCTGCTGTAATTCGTAGAAGAGAGCAGAGGGTAACTTCATCTGGATCAATTCATGATAGATCTGGTAGAGGAGGCGGGGTAGAGGTTTTGGATATTCCTTCTTTTTTGCGAAGGTCAGTTGAATGAGGTGTGAGTTTTGTTTTGTCTTAGTTTTTACGATGTTTTAGGCATATGGGATTGTTTGGCAGAGTTGATGTTGATTTGGGTCTTTATCGTCTGGTGGCTCAGTCTTTGTGTGATCGTCTTCAGGGTATTCGCAAACCGTCTTCTCCTTTAATCCTGGATCTTGCTTCGGGTCCGGGGGGTGCTTTCCCTGTTTTTTATCCTGTGTTTAATAACGGTCACTGGATACTTGTGGATTTAGTGGAGCGGTTTTTGCGGGAAGCAAGGTCACTTTATCGTCCTTCTTTTATTAAGTCGTACTTTAAAAACTATCGTTTAGACTGTATTAATGCTGATGTTAAAAAATTACCTCTGGCATCACGTTCTGTAGATGTTATGATTGCCAACCTAGTTTTGCCGTGCATAGTTGATCGACGAGCTGTTTTTCGTGAGTGGAGGCGGGTATTAAAGCCAGATGGTGTTTTTTTGTTCTCATTGCTAGGTCCGGATACTTTTCGTGAAATTCGGTGGGTATTTTCTTTTGCTGATTCGCATGCACATACCGAGCTGTTTCCTGATATGCATGATATTGCCGATGAACTTGTTCAAGCCGGTTTCCAAGATGTTGTGGTTGATGTAGATATAAGACAGACAATATATAGCGACTTCATTAGTCTTTGCAAAGATCTGAAAAAAATAGGAGTATTTCACGTTACTACCAACGGCAAGAGACAAGGGTTATTGTCGAGGGCGGCGTGGAAAATAGCAGTTGATAAGTATGAAACAATACGTCATGACAAAGGACTACCACTGACATGGGAATTAATTTTCGGTCATGCTTGGGGAGGGGGAGAAAAAGCCCCTCCCAGCAGGTCAGGCGAAGACTACGGCGTTGTAAGATTCTTCAGAAACAAGAAGGATGCAAGCCCGGTCTAAAATTTCTTCGCGAATGAAGGCATCCTACTTCTTATGGTGAGTATTTCCTTGCCCCGGGTTGGGAGTGACAACAGCGTGGGCTGGTTCTGTAACATGGGCAGCAAAAGCTGAGCGTACAGCTTCTATGCCCTGGCGTGAGGACTGAATTATCCAGTTACATGAATCCATCCAGAACGACAAAGCTTGTTTTCCAGAAGCACTCCACATATCCCCTTGCGGAGGAACCATTTGTTTGGATTGTTCGTCTATCATGCTATTTGCTACTTTTCCTACCTCAAGAAGATTTTTTTCTGCGGCACGTGTAGAATCCTCTGCTATTCCTAGTGTGGCATCGCAATTTTCTCGTGCAACGCCTAGCAATTTTCTCATTGTCGGTTGTAGCTCTTGAGCTTGGCTGGAAAAGCAGGAGCAAATACCCTCACTTTTTACAGCTGATCCCATATCAGACACAACTTCGGCCATGTAGTGGTTACTGTTTGAAACGGCATTATTTAACCGCTCGCCAGACTGTCTTAGCAAGTCAGCATTATTTTCAGCGATCTTTTTGGACGATTCCTGAAACTCAGACCAAACATTTTTTGTAGACATAATCCCAGTCCTTTCAAAAGGAATAACCTATCTTGCAGAGCAATAACTACAGTTGTCAATAATTTTTTTTACTCATTGTGGAATTCCGGTGATCTTTTCTCCAAAAAAGCAGACATCCCTTCCTTCTGGTCATGGGTTGAGAAACAAGAATAGAAAAGCTGTCTTTCCAAGTGAGTGCCAGCGAACAAAGAAGTTTCATATGAATTTATGACCGAAGATTTAATTTTCATTAATACTGGCAATGATAACGATCCGAGTTTTTGTGCTATTTCTTCGGCTTCAGTAATTAAATCTTTATCAGGGATAACCCTGCTTACCAATCCAGCAATGTCAGCCTCTTCAGCTGTTAGTATGCGAGCACTCATGCACATATCCATTGTTTTTGCTTTGCCGATGCTTCTTCCCAATCTTTGTGTTCCTCCTGCACCAGGTATTATTCCTAGATTAACTTCGGGTTGGCCAAATCGAGCACTATCAGCGGCTAGTATGATGTCGCACATTAAGGCTAATTCGCAGCCAGCACCAAGTGCATATCCGGAAACAGCCGCAATCAAAGGTTTGCGGAAACTGGATATAGGATCAAAATCACTAATGAAGTTCGATAGAAAAGACTCTGAGTGTGACAGAGATCTCATCATTTCTATGTCGGCGCCACTTGCAAAAAATTTTTCATGGCCGGTCAAAATTGCGCAATGTAACTTACTATCATTCTCTATGGTTAATAGATGAGACGATAGTTCCTGTAAAAGTTCACTATTTAGCGCATTACGAGTTTCTGGCCTATTTAGACGCAATATTGCATATTTTTCTCTTTTATCAAAAAGGACTAAATTTTCTGTCACTGGTTTCTCCAAATTCTATACCAAGATTAATAATAGTTAATGATGCATCAGGCTGGCATTCTACTATAATCGAATCTTGAGGTGTTCTTTTCCCAGTTTTGTTAAAAGCAAGTAGTGCAGGAAGATATTATTTACTTATAATAACTTTGACTTTGAAATGTGACTGTTTGGACTTTCAAGATCTTTTAGTTATATTTTTTTGAGCATGTTGAGTGTAGGGGGATGTATTGTTTTACACTGACTGCACTAGGATTAAATTAGTAATTAACGGGATGACGTAATGGTTGGTTTGGGTTTTTTTGTTTCGATCGTAGGTGGGTTAGTTGTTTCAGTAACGCTCGCCAGACGATTTAATTTACCAGCTATGATTGGATACCTAATCGTAGGTATTTTGCTGTCCGGAATTTTGAAGATAAGTTTGGCAGATGCAAATGTACTAAAGGAACTAGCAGAGTTTGGCATTGCATTGCTGTTGTTCACAATGGGACTAGAATTTAGTCTCGAAAAGCTTCGAGCTATCCAGAGGTTAGTATTTCAGGTTGGACTAACCCAAGTTCTTCTAGTAGCAGTTCTTACTTTTTGTCTTTGTTTTGTGATTCTTCATTTATCTTGGCAATCGTCTTTATTGATGAGTTTTATGTTTTCTATGTCGTCTACGGCTATTGTCGGGAAGATGTTGGTGGAAAGGGGTGTTGTTCATTCTGCTCATGGTTATGAAGTTTTGGGGATAGCATTATTTCAGGACATTGCTATCGTTCCTATGCTGATTATTTTGTCAGCTTTAGGTGAGTCAGGTTCTTCTCTTGCGGTTACTATTGCCTTGGCCATGGCTAAATCAGTATTTGTTTTAGCAGTTGTTTTAAGGTGGGGCAGACCCGTAATGCACAAGTGGTTTGATATAGTGTCCCGTGGGCAGTCCCATGAGCTGTTCCTGCTCAATATATTTTTTGTAAGCATGGGTTTGTCCTATTTGATGATATTTATGAATTTGCCAATGGAGTTAGGAGCTTTTTTGGCAGGGATGTTATTGTCAGATACCGAGTATCAATGCCAGGTAGAGGAGGATATTAGTCCATTCCGCGATATATTGCTGGGGATATTTTTTGTAACATTGGGCATGAACCTTGACCTGTCCATACTATTGCATAATTTTCCTATTGTTCTGGCAATAGTTATTACACTTATGGTTTTAAAGGGTATTGTAACCGCATTAGTGAGTTATATATTCAGCCGCGATTTGCTCACGGCTAGCAAAACCGGAGTATGGCTGTGTTCTGCAGGCGAGTTTAGCTTTGTTATGTTGGCAATTGGACAAAGTACAAGTTTGGTTGACCCTGATCTCGAAAAAATTTTAATTGTTTCTATGGTTTTATCCATGATCTTAGTGACCATACTTATCCAGTATAGTCACAGGTTTATGGATGCCAATTTCCGTGTTGCTATAAATATTCGTGAAAATTATCTTGCTGGAATCATAGAAAAATCACAATCTCAAAACAAGCATGTAATAGTTATTGGGTTTGGGCAGCACGGTCAATTTATATGCCGTGTATTTGAAGAAGAGTCGGTTCCGTATACAGTGATTGATATTAATGAGGATGTTGTTCGTTCAGCGAATACCTACAGTGGTTTGGTGATTCACGGTGAACCGTCAATAGATTTGTTACAGGCAGTTGGGTTAGATAGGGCTAGTGCTTTAGTCATAGCTTTTCCTGGTTGTGCAGAAGCGCGGCGTATCATTGAGGATGTTAGGAAACATAATGAAGAAATTCCCATTGTATCTAGAGTTTCCCTTATGATTGACATATCACGTATTTTGGAAGCAGGTGCTAGTGAGGTTGTTCCGGAAGTGTTAGAGACTAGCTTGCTACTGTTGACTCATGCTATGACGTTCAGTGGTTTGCCTATGTTTAGGGTACGTAAGATGGTGAATCGTGTGCGAGCTAAAAATTACGCATTGATTTATTCGTTTTTCGGAGGTTATTCTGGCGATGGTGAAGAACCTCTTTCTTGGTGGCAGTGCTCTCTTCCCGAGGGATCACCATCCATTGGTTTATCCCTAGATGAATTGGGGTTTTTTAAAGGAGGTATATCCGTTAGAAGTATACAAAGAGGGACTGATCGTATAATGTCCCCCGAAAAGGATTTTAGACTCCAGGCTAATGATGTTATGATTGTTCTAGGTCCAGAAAAAAATAGAGCCGACTATATTGATAAGGGTTTTTTGATTGACGTCTAGTTTGTTTTGTTAGATGCCGTTATGCCTTAGTAACGCATTTATTTCAGGTTCTCGCCCACGGAATACAAAGAACGATTCTTTCATGGGGCGGGAAGCTCCTCGAGAAATGATTTCCTTAAGGAATTTGTTCCCTATGTCCTTGTTAACTATTGTGCCGTTTTCCTCAAAGGCTGCGAATGCATCGGCAGAAAGAACCTCTGCCCATTTGTAACTATAGTAACCGGCAGCATAGTAAGAACAGGCAAAGATGTGGTCGAATGTCATTGGGAAGCGATTCCACTTAGGCGGTATAATAACTGCAACTTTATCTTGTACTTGCCAGAGTTCCTCCATGACACTTGTTCTTGGTTCTTTCGACCAATTTTTATGAAGTTGAAAATCAAAAATTGAAAACTCAATCTGTCTTAGCCACCTGAGACCAACTTGGAAGTTTTTAGCATCAATTATTTTTAGGTAAAGATCTTCCGGTAGCTGTGCAGTAGTTGTTTCATGAGAACTTAGACTGGTTAGAATGGTTTGGTCCCAAGCAAAATTTTCCATGAACTGTGATGGTAATTCTACTGCGTCCCATTCAACACCATTAAATCCGGCAATGCTGTGCAGTTCTACACTTGTCAACAATTGGTGTAATGCGTGACCAAATTCGTGGAATAAGGTCAAAATTTCATAATGAGACAAGTATGATGGTCGTGTGCTGGTACTATTGGGGAAGTTGCATACTATGTACGTTATGGGTGTATCAAGTTTTCCATTGGCGTTACGATGGCGTGTTCTACACGAGTCAACCCAAGCTCCAGATCTTTTGTTTTCACGAGCGAAAAGGTCAAGGTAGAAATGACCAATGATGTTTTTTTGGGTTTTGTCTGTTAATTGATATACCATAACATCATGATGGTAGACGGGAACCTCTATTTTCTCTATCGAAATGTCATAAAGCTCTTCTGCTAATAGGAACAAACCCTGTATTACTTTTTCACAGGGGAAATATTTTCTAATTTCTTCATCGTCTATTTGGAATTTAGAAAGTTTTAGTTGTTCCGATGCGTATCCAATGTCCCAGGGCTGTAGTTGATCTATTCCTAGAGTATCCTTAGAAAATTTTTGCAATTCTTGTTTTTCTTTTTCTCCAACTTGTTTGACGCGAAGAAGTAAGTTGTTTAGAAAGTTTGTTACCTCATCAGTAGTGTCAGCCATTTTAAGTGCTAAGGAATATTCAGCAAAATTGGAAAAACCCAATAATTTTGCTTTTTCCAGTCTTAGGTCCATTATATCGTTTATGTTCTGACTGTTGTCCCAAAGCTTGGATCCACCGGCATATGATGGAAATAATTCTGACGCTTGCGTTTTGTAGGCTTTATAAAGTTTTTCACGAAGGGTTGAGCTTTTTGCGTAACTCATAACTGGACCAAGACAAGGTTCCTGCAGGGTTAGTATCCATCCTAATTTTGTAGGATTTTGTTTTTCTGCAAGCTCGCGAGCTCTATCTTTTACTGACTCTGGAATGCCATCTAGTTCCTTTTCGTCTTCTACGTGGAGCTTAAAAAAATTGGTGCTGTCTAAATGGTTTTCAGCAAAGTTGTTCATTAGTTGCGCCAATTTTGTTACAACTGCGAAGAGGTGCTGTTTTTTTTCTTCTTGTAATCCTACTCCAGAAAGTTCAAAATTTCTTATTGATAGTTCTACCACCCTTTTTTGTTCTGGGCTAAAATTTTTGTAATCAGGTGATTTTTTTATGGATACATACCTCTCATAAAGTCTAGTGTCTTGTTGCAATTTGGTAAAGTATTCTACTATGAGCGGGTGTGATTGATTGAATGCTTCCCTCCATTCATCTGTGTTCATGACTGCGTTGAGATGGCTTACTGGAGACCAAAAAGCCTCTATCGTCTGGGCAATGTCCTCCATAGGAAGGGCAAAATTTTCCCACGAAGGAGGTGTGCTATTATTTGCTATACCATTAACAATGATAGTTGTTCTGTTGAGCAGTTCTTTTGTTTGGTCACGTATGTGTTGAGGTGAGAGGGTGCTAAATATTTCCCATTGATAGTGACTCGTAGTCATAGGTGTTACTCCTTTTACTAGGGTGTAGGGTTATAACTGTTTGTATGGAGTATTCTATGTCAGGTGTTCGTATCGCGCCCAGCATTTTATCAGCTGATTTTTCTCGCTTAGGGGAAGAGGTGAGGGCGATAGAAGATGCTGGTGCAGATTGGGTTCACTTTGATGTTATGGATGGTCATTACGTTCCTAATATGACAGTTGGTCCTTGTGTTTGTAAAGCTATACATTCAAGTACTGCTATGCCCATAGATGTTCACCTTATGGTGAATCGTGCCGATGATTTCATAGCGATGTTTGCCAAGAGTGGTGCGAGAATTATAACCATTCATCCTGAATCAACTAATCACCTCAATCGTTCGTTATCACTGATTCGTGAGTGTGGATGTTTGGCTGGTGTGGCACTAAATCCGGCTACGCCATGTTGTGTTCTTGATTATGTTCTTGATAGCGTAGATCTTGTGCTGGTTATGTTGGTGAATCCAGGATTTGCTGGACAGAAAATGATTCATAGTGTGTTGCCAAAGATAAATAGTTTAAAGTATCGTTTGGATCTTTATTACGCAAAAACGAGTAGACGAATTAATATTGAAGTGGATGGGGGGGTATCAGTTTGTAATGTTTGCGAGTTGGCTCAGCGTGGGGCTGACATTTTTGTTATGGGGTCGGCTTTTTTTGGACAATCTGAGTCCTATGTGGAGACGGTGCAGAAGTTTAGGAGTGTCTTAATGGATTAAATGTAAATGAAAATATTATTCGCAAAATTGCGCCATTTACATTTAATATCTGAGTGCAAGGTGAAAGATATCTTTGCTCCAAGTGGTGTCTCTCTTCACTTTTTAGTTTAATTATTGATTATTCAATTCTTCGTTGCTAAAAAGCTACGTATTTTGGAGCTTATCTTATCTTTGGTTGTTTATTGTTGTTCATTTTGGGAGAATACGCATTGCGCACGCCTGAAGATAATGCGTGTATGTGCGTTTTTGGGTAGTGCCGGGTTGTCCGGTAGTTAATTTCTCTGAGGGGAGCTTTGATGCAGAAGAAGATACTTGTTGCCGCTATTGCTGTGTTTGCTGCGGCTCCGGTTTTTGCTGATTTGACAATCTATGGTACTGCTGACGTAGGTTTTGAGTATGTTGATCTAGGTCTTGATGCCGATGGTAATTCAAAGAGTGTTAGTCATTTCACCTCTGGTATTTTGAATCCTTCTGTTTTGGGTATAAAGGGAGAGCAGAAGCTCAGTAACGGGTTGAAGGCCGGTTTTCAATTGGAGTCGGGGTTTATATTTGAGAGGGGGCTACTACTTGACTCTTCGAGTAATATTAATCAGACGGTTTATATCCCTGGCGCTACAAGGAATCCCCTTTGGAATCGTATTGCGCGGGTTTATTTGGCAACCAAGTATGGTGAGTTCTCATTTGGTAGGCAATACTCCCCTATTGCTTATGTAGAATGTAATCTCGAACCTACTTGTGGTGGTTTGGGGTTCACCGTTGATAATTATTGGTCTATTCCTGATCGGTTGGATAACTCTGTTAAGTTTACTACCCTTAACCGGGGCGGGTTTATGGCGCAGTTTTCATATTCTGCGGGTGATCAGAATATGACTAAAAATGATTTTGTCGATCCTGTCAAGCCTGTTAGTGGTGGTGTTTCATACGGTGCTAGTGCTCAGTATGCTAACGGTCCGGTGTATGTTGGTTTTGGCTATGATCAACTTTATTCCAGCATGACGGCCCCTAATTTTTTCAGGCCGGTTAGATCAGTCGGGTACGTTTTTGGTGCTTCCTACTCTTTGAGTAAGGTTAAGACTTTTGCTAGTTTCAGAAATTATAGGACTGTACTTTTCCCGGCCGTAAATTTCGAAGTAGATGGGTATAAGAGAAACATCTTTACTATTGGTGCTTCAGTGTTGATTGGTCGAGGTACTCTTGTTACCAACTTCTCATTCTTGTCAGATAAGACTGACTATGCTTCGTTGGCTAAACTTGGAATTAATGGTGATACTTCTGATTCTCACTTGTTTGGTTTAGCTTATCTTTACCAGCTTAGTAAGGATATTACCGTGTATCTATCAGGGTCTAAAATGAGCAATGATATAAATGGTAGTCACTCTGCTTACACGATTAATACTGCTTCTTTGCCTGGTCCTATGCCTCCCGTACTGGGAAATAATCTTTCAGAGATTGCCTTTGGTGTTCGCTATAATTTTTAGTAGTTACCTCGTTTCGGAAAAGGAGCATGAAATTTGCTCCTTTTTTTTGTAAGAGTAGTTTTTATGGAACGTTTAATTATATCTGTGGATGCTTTTCTGCGGTCAATGACTGGTACCGTATTTTCCGCGCGGCCCGTACCCCTTCCAGAAGGTGATGTTTATCCTATCTCTGATCATCAGAGAAAAAAAAGTGTGAGTTTGCTTCGTATTAATCATGTTGGTGAAGTGTGTGCCCAGGGTCTGTATCAGGGACAGATTTTGTCATCTGTTAATTTAGCCCTACAAAAACAGTTATTTCGTGCGGCTGTTGAAGAATTTGATCACCTTTATTGGTGCTTGAGCCGACTGCGGGAATTGGACGCATCGCCGAGTAAATTATTACCAATTTGGTATATTTCATCTTTTTTAATAGGATTTTTTGCTGGTTCTTGCGGTGATCAGTGGAGTTTGGGTTTTCTTGAAGAAACAGAAAAGCAGGTTGTCCGACATCTGGAGGAACATTTGGAAGTTTTGGCAGATGAAGATCCTAAAAGTTATGCTATTTTCTCCGTTATGAAAAAAGAAGAACAACAACACCAAAATCATGCTAATTTATCTGGAGCAAGGAAACTCCCAACTCCAATTAGGAACGCTATGTGGTTTATGTCTAGGGTCATGGCGTTTGTTAGTCCAAAGATATGATATTAATCGTTTTCCCACGCAGTTATTATTAGCGATGGTTCTCTTTGACCAAATCTGCCAGATTTTAATTGATAAATAGCGCGCCCAGGGCTATCTGGAATGGTTTTGCGGTTCCATTGCATGGCTGGGAAAGTATATGCTCCATGTTTTATCCTGAACGAGATGTGTTTGCTGTGAATAATTTTAATATTTTTAATTTCAAATTGATTACAAAAAACCGGTTCGCTAAAATCTTTTCCCCATACAGTTCCTTCAATTTCATCTATTAATCCCATGTTTATATCGTTCGGATTTAACGATCCATCTGTAAATACTTCTTCAGAGATGATGGCGTTTTTGATCTCCTGATTAACAACTTGTTCAAAGGCACCCATAAAATCTGATAAATTTTTTTCATCCAAAGTTAATCCTGCGGCTGATGAATGGCCACCATACTGGAGAATTACTTTTGGATAATGGCTGTCTATGATGTCAAACACCTTCTTGAGGTTGATTGTTGAGGTTGACCTTCCAGACCCACGTAATAACCCATCTCCACAATTGGAAAAGGCGATTGTCGGACGTTGTGACGCGTCCTTAATTCTACTAGCAACTAGTCCGACTAATCCAGGATGCCAGTTGCTGTCGTATAGAACCACAGTTTTTTTGTCGATGGGTATGTCCGCTAATTTAGACATGGCTTGATCGCGCATAGCAACTTCCATAACTCTTCTTTTATTGTTAAAACTGTTTAATATCTTTGCTAGATCGTAGGCCTCAGTTTCTGATGAGGCTAGAAGACAGTTGATGCCTGCTTTCATGTCTGAAAGACGACCGGCAGCATTGATGCGAGGTGCTATCAAGAAGCTTATGTCGTGAGTAGTTGCATTTCTATAATCCTTTCTTGCTACCTTGAAAAGGGCAATGACTCCAGGATGAGCAACTCCTCTTCTAATGCGGTTCATTCCTTCGCGAACTAGAATACGGTTGTTTCTGTCTAGTGGTACCATGTCAGCAATGGTTCCAATAGCGACCAAGTCTAACAGATGGGCGAAGTTGGGTTGTGATTCAATAGATAGTATTTTTTGGTCGCGCATATATTGACGAACTGCCAGCATAAAGTAGAACATAACGCCAACGCCAGATAAGTATTTACTAGGAAAGTAACAACCTGGCTGATTGGGATTAATAATAGCATCTGCTTCAGGAAGTTCGTTTCCAGCCAAATGGTGGTCAGTGATTATGACTCCTATGTTTTTCTCCTTGGCGTAACGTGTGCCATCGATGCTTGATATGCCATTGTCTACAGTTATGATCCAATCAGGGCGACTCTTTTCTGTTAGAGCTTCTACAGCTTTTGGGCTTAATCCATAACCCATCGTAATTCGATCTGGAATAAAATAGCCGATGTCAGCGCCAAGTTTATACAATGCTTCATGACCTAGGGCACAACCAGTTGCTCCATCACAATCATAATCTGACAGTATTATTATTTTTTCCTTCCTAAGTATTGCATGGGTTATTATTTCAGCTGCTTGTGCAATTCCTTTCATCGAAAAAGGGGGTATTAAATTGTTAAACGATTCCTGTATGTCTTCATTGGTTTCTATGCCACGAGCGGCAAAAATGCGAGCCAGAATGGGGTTAAGGCCAGAATTTATAAGATTTCTGACAACCTGATGATCAAACGGTCGTTCTTGTATTATGAGACTCATGACGCAATCCAGTTGATCTATTTGTTAACTTGTTGAAATATATAACTCTGATTATTTCTCCAGAATTTGTAGCGATCAAGGTAATTCAGGGAAAGGCTTATACTACTACTTTTATTGATGGCATCCAAATGAAGATCTATCGAACCTAGGTTTATTTTTTTGGTGTTGATAATTCTTCTTAGTTCCTCATTCCACGGAAAATATGGTAATTGATCATCAATGAGAAACGGTCCTGTCATGTCGTTAGTTATCTTTGGGTAACAATCATCTAATGGGTATACTGCTTTGTTTTGATAGCGACAAAGATCTTGTATCCAGTGATCATTTGTCCAAATGTGCTTAAAGTTGTTTGGTGGAGTTGTCCATGATGTTTCTACAGGACCATTAGCAACCATTTTTATCCCATTTATGGTTGGGCGGTTATTATCTTCCAACTTCTTGTTGATGGGAGAGTTGTGAAGAGCTATTTCCCATTCCGTTAGTTTTTTTTTCCATGTAACGGATGTTTTGGGGTCTGATGGATCATGGTTACCTTCAGCGTAGATATTTGGTGGTTCATCTACTAGGCAAAACCAGCGATTGGCATTTGTTGCTTCCCATTTATGTGTGTTGTCGATAGATGATAGTTGTTGAATAAAACCTGATAATTCTTCGTTGGATATAGATAAATTGTTACCACAAATGAAGGAGTTATATTTCCATCCAACCCGAATATGAACTGGTTCGAATAAGATCCACCATTTTTTTTCTTGTTTTGGAATTTTATCGACCAATAAATAAAAAAATCCCCTATCTTGAGGTGATAGGTTAAGCATGATATTTCTTGTTTCATCCACCGAAATATCATGTTTTCTAACCTGAGCTCGATAAAAACTAGGTGGTATGTTCTTTGTTTTAAAACAAGAGAAAAAATTGCGAATTAGAATTACTATTCGTCTATTCATCACGTTTAAGATATCCCTGTGTAAGGGTATAATTTGTAGGCATTTTTTTTGCCAATTCCAAATTATGAGTTACCAAGACTAGAGCAATATTGTGCTTGTGACTTAGTTCTTGCAAAAGAGTAAAAATATTTAGTGCCGTTTTGTGGTCCAAATTTCCTGTTGGTTCGTCAGCGAGTATGCAGTTTGGTAGCCCACAAAGCGCCCTTGCAATTCCAGTGCGCTGCCGTTCTCCCCCAGAAAGTTGCTGAGGGGAGTGGTTGTAGCGGTGTTCTAATCCTACTTTTTGTAGCCACATCTTAGCTTGTTCTTTAGCTACAGAAATTTTTTCTCCTCTGATCATGAGAGGTAAAGCAACATTTTCTAAGGCAGTAAATTCATCCAGCAGATTGTGAGATTGATAGACAAATCCAATGTGACTATTTCTTCGTTTTGTTCGTTGATGTTGAGACAGTTCCCAGATATTTTCTTCAGACCATTTGATTATTCCTGATGATGGGCATAATAATCCACCCATCAACTGCAATAAAGTGCTCTTCCCTGATCCCGAGTCCCCCAGTATAGCTAATTGTTCCCCAGTATCTACTTTTATTGTAACTTCTTTAAATACAAGTACTTGAGATAGGTTAGTTCGGTAGTACTTGGTAATTGAGTCCATCGAAATAGCTGCCATATTCTAATCTCTAAGTATAGTTGCTGGGTCAACCTGTGTTGCTTTCCAACTTGGATAGAGTGTGGCGGAGATCGACAAAACAAAGGTTATGATAATAATCGTTACAACGTCGCTAGGATGTATGCTAGATGGAACTTTGGATAGAAGGTAGATCTCTTTGTTGATGATTTGAATGTGTAAAATGTTCTCGATAACAGCAACTATGGTGCCTATGTTTTTTGCTAATAAAATTCCAGCTCCTGTTCCAATTCCTATTCCAAGCATTGATGCTAATAGTCCATGCCAAAGGAATATGCACATAATCGACAACGGTGTAACTCCCATAGTGCTTAGTACAGCTATATCGCGTTGTTTTTCTATGACTAGCATTATTAGAGAAGAAATTATGTTGAATGTTGCTACAGCAACAATAAGCGTTAAAATAACGAACATGACCCTCTTTTCCATGTCAAGGGCGCTAAATAAACTAGAATGCTCATCTTGCCAATCAGATATGTGGTACTGCTCATTTGGTGAAGTTAAAGAACGATAAATGTCCTCTTTAGTTTGGTACAGATTAGATAAATTTGCTACCGATACACTTATCCCAGATATATCACTGGATAGTTGATAAAGTTTCTGCGCATCATCAAGTCTGATGTATGCAAGGTTCGCATCATACTCATACATACCCACGTTAAATGTGCCCACAACATGGAATTTTTTCAGTCTAGGCAAGCTGTCAAACAGTCCTGGAGAAGTTTGGGGTACTATTATTACTACGTCACTTCCTGAACTTATTCCCGCCCGACGTGCTAATTCTGATCCCAGTACTATACCAAAATGGGTTTTATCAAGAGCATCAAGTGATGTTTCAAGAGAATGATTGGTAATGTTGAGAATTCCTTTCTCCAAATTCGGATCGACTCCACGTATAACAAGCCCACTTGTAGCTAAGTCCGATTTTAGCAACGCTCTACCACCTACAAAAGGTGCGGATGATCTCACATTACGAATGGCATCAACTTTTTTTCTTACCAGCTTCCAGTTGGATACAGAAACACCATCTTGGTTTAAAATCTGTAGGTGGGCTGAAATCCCCAGTATGCGCCTGCGTAATTCCTCCTGGAATCCGTTCATAACGGACAAGACCACAATCAGCGCAGACACGCCAAGGGCAATTCCGATGATAGATGCAATAGAGACAAACTTACTGCTATTTTTTCCAGCGGCGTAGCGTAAGCTGATTACCAACTGATAAGGAAACATCAAACCTCTTCTGTTACCGAACAAGAGACGCCACATCGAGAAATAATATGGTAAAAGTTTGATACAATCAATAGGTTATTCAGTGGATTTTTTTATCTCAATTGATTTAGCTGATTTCATTGCAGCAAATCGGGCCTCGTCGGTGTTTTTGCCAGTAGCTAGTGCAATTCCTATACATTTACCGATGCAACTCCGTGGCTCACCAAAAATTATGATATTGGTTTTTGGATAAGAAAGCGCTGTGTAAATATTGTCGTATACAACATCCTCCGCTTCCACTGGGCTAACTATTGCATGACTGGCTCCAGGTTCTCGAAGTTGCAAGTCAACGGGTAGGCTGAGTGCAGCGCGCACATGTAGATCAAACTCGCTTTGGTATTGTGAGCAGAGCGTTACTAGACCGGAATTGTGAGGGCTCGGTCTAACCTCTGAGAACCACACCTCCTCACCTCTAACGAAAAATTCAACACCAAACAACCCTATACCCCCTAATCTATCCACTATTAGACGTGCAAAGTGATGTGTTCGTTCTAGCGCTTTGGGACTTATATCGGCCGGTTGCCATGACTCATGGAAATTTCCATTATGTTTGATTTGCCCTACAGGATCGCAAAATCCAACATCAAATTGTCCATTCGGTAGTTGGTGGCGGATAGTTAGTACAGTAATTTCGTTGTCAACCTCGAGAAATGATTCCACTATGACGCTAGAACTGCTCTGAGATTTGGACCATGCTAGCAGCAAATCTTCCTCAGAGCTGACTACTGTCTGGTCAGTTCCTGAGAATGAAGTCGTGGGCTTTATAATGCAAGGATATCCAATTTTGTTTTTGACAACTTCCAGTAACTCATCATAGCTGTTGGCGAAATCATATGCTGATGTTACCAATCCCAGCTCTTCCACAGCTAGTTTACGCATTTTTTCGCGGTTAGTTGTTATATCTAGAGCCTGAGAAGATGGAATGACTCTTGATAGGCCTACTTTTTCTATGTGTGAAAGAACTTCATAGGCAATTGATCCTAATTCGCTAACAATAATGATGTCCGGTTTTTCTTGATGAACTATATGAAGTAATTGATCCGGATCGCTAAGGTCTGCCGTAATACTTTTTTGAGCGGTTTGCTGAGCAGGTGCTTTCGGGTAAGAGCTAGCAGCAGTGACTTCACAGCCAAGTCGTTGTAGTGAAAAAACAATTTCTTTCCCTATTTCCCCAGAACCAAGCAGCAACACCCGTAGTGAAGATTTAGTGAAAGGCGTCCCTATTATCATCTTTCCTCTTTTTGACCGATGTCTACTCGATGCATACGTGAGACATTGTACCCTAAAAAGTACACTAAAGCTTTTGACGGTGTTAGCTTAGTTTTTTCACAGATGGAATTGATTTATGTTTTCTCATCGGTTAATTTTTTGCACAAGTATAACAAAATATTATGCCAATTTTATGGTAGGGTGACACAAGTGTTGCAAGTGATAATATCATCCTTGTTTCTGCTTGATTGAGAAATTAGCTTGCGTTAGTAGTTGTATCTAAAAGGCATGATGAGCAATTTCATAAATATGAAAGGTGCGGTTGGAGCTTTAGGTATAACTGGTGATTGTGCTTGTTTGCCCATTCTAGGACAATGAATAAGGGGGTAATTGTGGTGGGTAGGTTCCGTGTATTTTTTGCTGTGGTGGCTTTTTTTATTGCTAGCTCTTGTTGTTTTGCTGATGATGATGGCATGTGGTCATTTACTTTTTTTGGTGATAGTTTGGTTGCGCAGGACGGAGGCATAGGGGGCAGACCTTTTACTTCTATAGGCTACCCTATGTGGACTGAACTTTTTGGAAGACATTTTGGAGACGAAGTTTATCCGGCTAGCGCTGGCGGTACCAATTTTGCTGTTCCCGGTGCAGAGACGGAAAATGTTCTTGATTCCGTTAAGAATTGGACAAATTCAATCCATAAGAAAGGCGGGATTGTTTTTTTCGATGGTGGGGGGAATGATATCTTTCATCAGATTAGTAAACACTTTCTAGATCCTGATTTAGAAAAGTACATACTGATGGCTGTGGAATCCGCTGTTGTTAACACTAAAAAAATTGTAGAGGTTATTTCTAGTGATGGAGCTTCCCTTCAAATATTGACTGATCTTCCTTTGCTAGGGATTACTCCAGCTGCACACGCTTTTCACAAGGAAGCTGAACTCAACGCAGTTACAGCTTATTTTAATGCTAAGCTGCAGGCCACAGTATCTGACCTCAATCGTGGAGGGAATGGTGTCAACTTACTGGTTCTCGACTGGGCCACTTTAATGTCTGAAATTTTGTCTAACTATGAGGATTATGGTTTCAAGAACGTAACGGATTCGGGTTGTACAGATTCAGTTTTTTCTACCGCTGGTCCTTGTGCCGTTGATCATTGGAAGCGTAGGGATGCTCCATCGTACTACTTTTTTATGGACGGTAAGCACCCTGGGGGAGCTGCAGAAAAAATAATTTCAGACTATTCTCAGTCGGTTCTTGAGGCTCCTATTTTAATGGGGGTCCTTCCGCGCATTCCTGCTGCTATGGTTCTTTCTCACAAGGCTTCAGTAGATAACGTGTTGGCGGGCATTCGTGCTGGAGTACATAATGCCGGTGATTGGATTTTTTCTGGCACACTTGCCCACGGCAACTATGACATAAATGTTGTATCCCCTGTCATTCCTCCTTCCCCTCAAGACAATAGTTTGGCTATAAGCTGGACGTATGTACATCCAGATGCTACTTCCTATAGCGGCTTTACGACATTTTTCTCTGATAATTATGGTTACTTTAATGGAGATAGGTCTTCTTATCTTATGAATTGGTTCGGAATTACTACATATCACCAAAGATTTTTCAAGAATTGGTTGTTGACGGCTAAGATTGGAGGGATTGGAATTATTTATCCGTTTATAAATAGAGAGATTCCTATGGGTATCTCTTTTAGGAATGAAACTTCTCGTACCAATGGATATGGAGCTTGGGGAGAAATTAGTGCTTTTTACCCTTGGAAATCGTTTTCTTCCTTAACCTATGGGCCTGTACTTGATGCTATATATCGTTACACTTTTATCCGAGGTTTTTCTGAAACAGCTAGAAATTCCACTTCCATGAGGTTTTTTGACCAGAAACTGAATTCTTTTCGTACTAGCATAGGGTGGTTGGTTAAGGGTAATTTTTCCTGGTCAGGTCACGCTCTTAGTCCATTTGTGACGCTTTGGCTTACTAGGGAGAACGTTACTAGCAAGAGGTATGTTTACGCTAGTCTGATTACTTTTCCCTCCGTGTTTCATTTGCCTGTCTACGTGCCGGGAAAATATTCTTCCGATATTGAAACGGGACTTAGTGGGAACTTTGATGGGTACATGTGGTCACTTGGTGCAACGGGTAGTGTTTATTCGAAGGCTGCGCGGCAATTTTCCGTCAATTTGTCTATTTCTAGGAAATTTTTGTAGAATTTATGGGCATATATACAGAGAAGTTTTTAATTAATGGCCCTTCTGGTGCTATAGAGGTTTTGGTGGAAGAGCCTGCTGATAAAAAATCTGCAGGTTGGGGTATTGTGCTACATCCTCATCCTCTAATGGGGGGGTCTATGACCCATAAAGTTCCATATATATTGTCTAGAGCTCTGCTGGACATGGGTTACTGCTCGGTTCGTTTTAATTTTCGCGGTGTTGGTCAGTCTTGCGGCCATTACGATGATGGACACGGCGAAATAGATGATGCCTTGTGTGTTAAAAAGTGGTGTGATGATCGATACTCTGATACTGGTAAGACTGCGCTTTTCTCTTTTTCTTTTGGTTCTTTCGTTGGTGCTCATTTAGCCAATTCATGTTCTTTTGACCATATTGTTTTGTCAGGATTGCCAGTTTCTAGGTTTGATTGTCCGACGGTGCCATCTCACTCCATAGTTATCCATGGAGAACTCGATGAACTTATCCCGCTGGAGTCAGTATATTTATGGGCTGAACCTCAAAGTATACCCGTGGTTGTTTTTCCTCGAACAAGCCATTTTTTTGATCGCAAGTTGATTGCCCTTAAGGATTTTATTTTATTGGTGATTTGTCCTACATTGTCTTGCAGGTAATTTCCTGTCTCAGATCATTTCCTATATCAAACTGGTGAAATTTTTCTTGCAGTTGAGCTTTGTCTTATTACTCTAAATACACTAATGTGATGCTGGTTTTGGGCTAATGTTTAAGGAAGAACTTTATGATCGTGAATGTGTTTTTATGCCATTGCGGAGGTTGAAGTGTTAAAGTACTTTGTAGCATTAGCGATGATTATGGTGTCAACGTGTTCTTTTTCTGCCATATTTAAGTGTGATGATGGAAAAAGTATTACTTATACCAGCACTAAGAAGGACGGATGTTTGGAGTTGGAAAATAATATAGGTGTTTATTCGAATGACGATGATGGGTCGAGAACAGTGAAATCCCAATTGCCATCTAATTCTTTTTCCACTAAAAAGGTTATGGCTAAAGATCTTGAAAAAGAGAAGCAAGTGGCTTCTGAAATTAAGTTACAGATGAAATCCTCACGTGGTCTATCAGTTAAAGACATAGAAGCAATGCGGCAGCAACTTAGAGTTCATAACGACAATATACGAGATATTAGTCATCATTTATCATAGCCTTAACCATGGTTTGTGAAGTCGCTATTTGATGTATAGAATCTAGAAGCAATTCGTGCAGAGGGCTGTTAGGTCTGTAGTCTGCTAGTACTGATCTGGTTACTCTTCCTTCTTTAATGAGAATTGCCGCTTTGTTTTCACCAATTTCTTCTTCCCCACCGTATACGCATATTGATTTCCCCCCAAATTTTTTTACTACGGAGAAACAAGGAATGTCGGTGTAGCCGTCACCAATGAAAATAATATTTTCGAATGGTATTTTTCTGTTTTTGTTAGGTATGTATTCATTCACGGCAAATGGTTGATTTTTAAATCTGTTGCCAACGATTCCTTTGTGTATTTGAAATAGGAATTTAGTTTTCTCAGTGAAGCTGACAATGTTTTTTATGAAAATAGGGTTTCCTTCGGCATCAAATAGAAGGTTGGTAGACCAAATGTCAGTAAACTCATTACTTATGGCACAATTTTCAATTATCGTTCCGATTCCACTGGAAATAATATAAAACTCGACATTAATTTTATTATCAGCTCTTATACTCGCTACGTATGATCTTATGTGACCGAAAATTTCCTTAACCCCGGGGAAAAATTTCACCTTCTTCGAAAATGATTTAAGTGACTCTAATGTTAGTAGGTTAGGGTTAAATTTCCTATGATTCATTATGACGTATATCCATGCGAGAGCAAAGTCCCAATTGCGATCTACAAGCTTTTGCACTTCTTGCTTCCAAAAAGTGGAAGGAGAGACTCCATGAAGACGAAGATAGTTCGATGTGCTGTCATTTGCCAGCGTATCGTCGAAGTCAAATACTATTGCTATTGTTTTATCCATTTACTCCAATCCTTGACGAAAGCGAAATATCTTAAATTATTTCTTTGTTTTTAATTCCGATAAAAAAGTATTTCATATAAATTAAAAGCTAGCTTTATTATATCGGACATATTTGTTTTCTTGAATGATTGTGTTAGATGAGACGGATCATAATACTATGCTTTGCTTTTTTATCGATAGATAGTTTTTTTATCGGCCCCAGTTATACATTTGCTGCTGAATCTGGACATAATAAGGGTTTTCGTCTGCGTTGTGATGATTACCTTCTTGAACACTTTCATATTTGTCATCCACCAGAACATACTTTGAGTGATGATGATTCTGATCCAGCAATTGCTATTTTTGATTACAGGGATGATAGAACATATGTTGTCTATACCCACGTTGGTATAATGACTGATATTTCTTTTCCTGCAGATGAACTATTGAAAGGTGTTTTTCTTTCTGATACTTCTAGGTGGGTTCATGCTATTAGCCAAAGCAAGCAGGATATATTTTTTAAACCTACCAAGAGTCATCTCATAAATCCAATAACTATTTTGACTAGTAAGCGGCGTTACCAGGTGTGGTTAGTGTCTGTAGATGATAACCACTACTGGTATCATCGTGTTTCTTGGAGAAGTATTCATAATGGTGATGTTTCTGGTTTTTCAGCTATGGAGGTAAGTTTGTCGCACACAGATAATAATTCTTCGGCAACTGATAATGTACCTTCTTATGATCAAGTTGATGTAGGGCAGTTGAATTTTGACTATGTTATATCTTCAAACGGTTCTTCAGTCGCCTTTATGCCGGATGCCGTTTTCGATGATCGTACTCATGTATGGATCAGAATGCCAGTAAGTTTGAGTTACTGGCCGGCACTGTTCGTTGCCGATCGTGATGGTAAACTTATGGTAGAAGAATATATTGTTCAGGGACGTTATTATAAGGTTGCTCACGTTCATTATTGCGTTATCCTTAAGTCTGGTCGCAAAATGGTTCGGGTGTGTAAAAGGGAACCTTTTTCTATTAGAAAAATAATACACAATGTATTTCATCCATCATTTTTGCAGCGGCATTTATGAGAGCAAATTTTGTTCGCCGATTGTCGTGGTTATTGCTGTGGTTTTGTCTGTTGAGCACAATGCTGGGTTATGTTTTGAGGCACCGTCGGGATGTGCAAGATAAGCGCTTAGTTGAAGATAGAAGACTAGCTGCGATTTCAAGGCAAAAACCTAGTGTTGATATTGTTAAAGATGTTCTGGATAAACAGATGATATTACCGCAAGGTGGACACCATGATCGCGGTGGACATATTGAGACCAGGCACAAAGATCTTGTTCGGCGCGCTTTTATCTACCAACGAGATAAAGAGCTTGTTTCTGCTTTTATGAGTCCGATGATCGCATATCAGGATGATGAAGTAGTACCAGGACGTGAAGGAATATCATCTCCTTGCCTATTGATTAAGGGGGCATCGATTCCTGTGGTGTTGATGATGAGTGTGGTTTCCCCTCCCGATGGTATTGTTCGGGCACAAGTTACTGCCAATGTCTACGATTCTGTTTCTTTATCACGTGTCGTTATACCAGTTGGAAGCAAGTTTATTGGGCACATTGATAGAAAGAGTTCAGTTTTTGCAGGTAAATTGTTAATTCAGTTTGATCAATTTGTATTGCCAAACGGAAAGATATTGACGGGTAATGACTTCTACAGTGCAGATTATGACGGTTCAACCGGAAATTCAGCTACTGTAGACCACCATTTTTGGCAAAATTTTTCTCCACGATTTGTTTTATCTGGAATGTCGGTAGTAGGATCTTTGTTGTCAGGTGTATCTGCAGGGAGAAATGATCCTTATTCACCTGCCAATGTTAACATTAATGATGAAAATGATTTTCCGGATGTCTCGATTAATAACGTACTGGGAAATGTTTCTGACCATATTAATGGTGGTGAAAAGAAATATCCAGTTACCATCCGTTTAGATTTGGGTCAGAGTTTTATTATTATTAACCAAAAAACAGTTAATTTTCGTTGTCCGGTTTTTTTAAATCCACGTTGATAACCCATATATAAGCTGATTTGTTGTGTTTTTTTTTAATCTATCCCTAAGGTGTGTTTAGGGTCATGTATGGCTTACCGAATTGTTGTTGCTAAGTTTGGATTTACTCTTCCAGAACTTTTGGTATCTATTGTCATAATAGCGATGCTGATCGGTTCCTCTGTTACTTTTTATGGAGGATATAGGATACGTGCTGATTTGTCAGAGGCTAACTCACATTTGTTGCATGCTCAGGTTTTAGCGCGTAAGTACTTTACTAGTGCACATACGTATATAGGGTTTTGTGCTACATATCCTGAATTTTCATCTGTCATGACCAGTAAGTTACGCTTTACTTGTTCAGAGGATCGAAACTGTTTTCGTGTGCGGATTATCGGTTCAGGAAGTTTTTCTTTGCTTAAGTCACTGGTTTCGGAGACAGGGGTTCGTACAATTTCTGTACCAACAGGTTGGACTATGCCAACCAATGCTTCTAAATGTTTGATTGCAACAAAAAAAGGCGACTGCGTATCATAATTTAATTAGTTATTTTTTAAAGTTTAAGTTCATGTTTAGAGCAAGGTACCATCCTTATAGTAGTTATTTAGGCTTCACTTTTATGGAGCTTCTGGTTGCTCTATTAATTTTTTCCTTGATGATGAGCTTGGCTGTTCCGGTTCTTAAGGTTAGGTTGGCAAATGATGCTGCATCTCGTTATGCCCGATCAGTTAAATCTAGAATAGAGGAGGCTGTTTCTATGTGCTTACCTCATCTATATAGGGGCTGTATGCTTGCTCTTTCTCCCGACCTTATTAATACCAGCACCCTGAGAACTATATCGTCTAGTGCTAGTAGATTGCCCTATCAAGTTAATAGCGGTGATATCAATTATGTAGAAGTTTTGCTTGATCTCCCCTACGCTAATGATGCCCGCAAATCTGTTAATTCATCTTTTTACTCAAGGGACGATATTTCTAATTACCAAAGTGATTTTTACAGGATTCGTGCTATTGGCACGCAGGAAGGTAGGTACTATACAAAATTCTTTGTATCTATTGTAGACGGAACTTTTGGTGATTTTAGAAGCAGAGATAACGATATATATGTTTATCCAGTTATGGCATCCAGTGATAGTGAATTTTCGTATGCAAGGATATACAAGTTGAAGCTGACTGGATCTAGGGTGTTGCTATGCGAAATTAGTTTTTCTGATTGTCCAAGTGTAGAATGGGACGATGTTAGATTATGCAGATGCTAACTAATGAGGATAATGGATGAAGAGTAGGGGATTTTCTCTAGCTGAAGCAGTCATAGGTGTTGTTATTTCTACTGCCGTTATTTTGGTCATATTACAAGCGGCAAGTTTAGTCAAGAAAGGGATTAATAATAAGGCGTATGTAAGTGCATACAAAGAAGCTTTTGCTGCTTCGTCCATGATTCGTGAAATGATTTCTAAGAGTGGGGTTTTATTTGAATCTCTGAAAATTCCGCAGTGTTTATTGACATTTCGTAATCCTGTTAATGGCACTATTTCTATTCCCTTCGGTCCTGTAGCTATTTTTAAGCCAGCTCAGACACCTGATATAAATTCTGCACAATTGGCGATAGTGTGGAATACCGTGCCATTGTACGAAAGTAGTTTTTTTCGTGCCCGAACACCGTTAGAAGGTGGAGCATCAGGCGTATCTACTCTCGCTGCTTTTTCGGATACAACTTTTACTTTAGGTGTTTACAATACCTTGCCTGTCTTTGCTTTCAAATATGCTTTTTTATTTCGATTTAGAGATTCTATTATTCCAAGTAAATATCCTCCTTTTTGTCAATTGGCAGCTGTATCTAGCGGGGGAGGAGGGGTACTTAAAATTTTATCGGCTACTTCAAGTGGCGGAATGAATTTTTATGAAAATCAGTCTGTTTTTGTTAGTAGTGGTAATAATTTTTCTTGGTTGTACGGGGGGGCTGCTGCAAATGGAGCACCTTCCGGTGGAACGATGAAAAATAATGTTAGGACGGCCAGAGATGCAACTACAGGAGGCATTGAATTTTTAAATGATGACGAAGTTTCTTCTACCGGTACTCCTGTGGAATATATACCCTCTGCACCATATTTTGAGTACAGTGTGGATGGTGTTTATTCCCCGTCATATGGAATGTTGAGTGTTGGTTCTGCTCATGTTGATAGTGTTTATGTCGATGTTAATAATTCTGGTGGACTGTATGTAGGCAATTTAATTTCTGGAGTTACAAGACGTGTTGCTCCATCTGTGGTTTCTTTGCAAGCACAGTACGGAATAGTATCTTCACCAGGAAATCTGGATTGGTATGCCCCTACGTCTTTTAATACCCTGTTGCGTAGCCCACTTCTTAAGGTTGGTAGTGTTGATTTAGTTCGTTTTGCTGTGCTGGTTAGAGCTAATTATGATCCTACCTTTAATTCTCCGGTACCACGGTGGATGGGTGGTAATTTTCCTATGTCTAATTTTCCATCTGAGGTGGGTGATCGAGCAAACTGGAGGCATTGGCGTTATGTAGTAGCAGAAATGGTTGTTCCAATTAGAAATAGATATGTTCATGCTGGTTATCTTGCTAGGGATAACTAGGTTTTACGGAGTAGGGATAAAACCAGAAGATTTTCTTATGCAGCTTAGGTCTAGATTTCCTACAATGCAATCTTCTATTGTGGTTGATGTTGGCGGTGGATCAAATTTGGTAATTATTGTTCCTGATAGATATGTTCTCATAACAAGATTTGGTCCCGTGTTCGATAGCTCGTACTTTATGCCAGCTAGTGATTTTTTTCCTGTTACGATAATGGAAATATTTCTTCCTGACTCTGAACATAATACTGTGTACGTATCAGATGAAGTTGATAATTTGCTGTCAGAGTATATATGTGAACATGGAGATCCATACATTCTTCCTCTAGTGCTTCCGACCCTGAATATGTTAATGCTGGCGTAAGCCATCTTTGTTATTTGGTTGCCTATTGAGTAGGATGAGATAAAACTATTGCTGGCAATAAATAAAGCTACGCTTATAGATAAGACTAAAATAAGTTCTATTAAAGTGAACCCAGTGTGTTTATAGTGTGGTTCTTTTGTTTTCATTATCTTAAGGTTAATTTTTTATAATCCCAAACACATTATCTCGATAATGTGTTCCGACAGTTAAACAGGTAGTGATTATATAATTAATTATAGATCCTACAACAGAACCACTAGACCATGAAAAGTTATTATCGCCTGCCCTTAAAAGAAAAAGGATCTTTTCTTATTGAGACCTTGGTTGCTGTTGCTATTTTAACCGGGTCGGTACTGGGGGTTTTTAAAGTAATTTCGATAAATGATTATGCAGAATATGATTACATACAACGTGTCGTAATTTCAACGGAGATCTATAATTATTACTCAATTTGTTCTGTTTTGTTGTCAAGAAAGTTTTCTCAGAATTTTAATCAAATAAAAATCCATTTTCCAGATTTAAGTACCACAGCATCTGTGGCTAGTAATTGTAATACTGGTGCTAGTGAAGCGGATTTTGTACCAACATTAGCTGGAAATGGGTATAAAGATCAAAGGGACTTATGGTTAAGCAACGTGCTTAGAAATCATTCTCTTCCCCTCATAAATTCTAAAGTTGCTATCGGAATTGTTGCTATTAATCGCCTAGGTTCACAAAGAGCAGTGTTTACTGCATATGCTTGCTTTAAGTCACTTAATATGAAGGAAAATCACTATTCATTTTCTGGCGCATTGCCGTTAACTGATATCCATAGCGTAAATATAGACGGTCAGCCAATTGAGGATATTGTTTGGTGCCAATTGGATAGTATTCCCGATGCTGCTTGCAGATTTTTCTATGAAAATGGTAGGCCACGCCCATATGTAGTTAATTATAAATTGCCCTATACTGTTGACAGAAAAGAATAAGGGTTACTATATGATAATAAAAAGATTACATAAAGGAAATGTTCTAATACTTACTATTTTTGTAGCTATGAGTATTTCTGCTTCGTTGGTTTTTTTTGTGCGTTCAAAGGATTCTAGTATAAAAATTTTTGATTCATATGTAACAATGAATGAACACATAATGTTGTCATCGTCATGGCCATCATATTGGAAGTCTGAGTTATCACGGAGTATGGGAAATTACAATGATAGCGATAGAGCTACAAGGGGGATATATCAGAGAGATTGGTCTCCTGGTTGGATCTCCAGTTACACCGTTCCCAGAGCGGAATATTTAGGTAAACAAATATTTGGTCTTTCACCTGTAGGTGCCAATTCTACTATATCTCTTCCAGATTATACCGTTAATTACACAACTAGTGACTCTAGATTGGTGCGTTCTTGTTCTACTGGAAGAGCGTCGTCATGTTTACGCTTTGGATATGGACCTGGTGATACTAGTCCTGGTAATCTTCTACGGTACAATTCTTATGAACGTTTTTATGACAGAGATGGCAATGTCTCATATTTCCTGAATGATATGTACCTTTCTTATTTTTCAAAATCACCTCTTATATTGTTTTTAAACCAAGCAATGCCGCTTCTGAAGCCTTTGTTGCAAATAGCTAATGACCCACTAAATGCCAACGGAATAAATGGAGGAGCCGTAAAATGTAAGTATATATATAAGCATTTTGCAGGTTCCTTGGTTTATAATCCTTTTCCTAGAAAAGGAAGTTGTGGTTTGGTTATTTCACCCGTTTTGAATGGTGTAACTGATCCTATTGTTGGTAATTCTTATCTTAAAGACTATGTTCGGCGTTATGCTATTTTCCAGGAAAGTTCTGAAGCAAAATCAAGAAGATATGGGGTTCGTCCTTACATTATGGGATTGTTGTTTTTTTTGCCGGCAGGTAATGTCATAGCTGGTGGTAGAGAATTGATGTTGTTGCTGGATGTTGTTGTTCATAGTAATACTGCAGAAGCAAGGGGACCGCAGTATTTTGCTCCACTTGTTGATGTTAGGTGCTACACTTACGGTTCTTTTGTTAGAGGATGTAATGAGTTTGCAGCCGGTGAAGTTTCCGATTTCTTTCTGTCAATGGTAAAGAAAATGAAAGATAACTACTACACTTGAATAGGTAGTATAACCATGTTCATTCCCACAGAATGCATTTTCTTCTGCAGGACAAACGGTGTGTTGCTATGTAAAATTCGTGTGGTCCAGTTCTCGTCCTTCGATGTTATGTGAGAACTGAAGAACATAACGTTGCTAAATTCTGTCTCAACGCGTTCAGCCAGCTTGAATATTTCCTCTATTGTATCAATTCCAAATCCTGTGTACTGTTTGGCTGATAGGCCGTGACTATTACAGAAATTGACAAAGTAAGTGGTTCTTACCATGGCTTCCTGACGAAGTTTTTTGAGTTCCAGTTCACCACCATATGAGTTTGCATCCACAGTTTCTACGTTTATAAAAAGAAAATTTTTAAAATGATTGGGAAACATTTTTTGCACCCAACGTAAGTTGTGCATACCAATGCCGCGAGAACTACCAATAATGAAAGCCGCTGTTGGTTCGTTTGGAGAAATGTCAATTTGGTCAGTGCGTGTACCATAAGGAAGATGCGCAAAGGATTCATCAATAAGTAAAATTTTTTCCTCTAATTGATAATAGTGCTTTCTGATCCATATGCAGCCCAGAATAACTGTACTTGTTATCACAAGAGTAACCCAACCCCCATCTGAGAATTTAACAAATGATGTAACCACAAGGATGCTGGCTGTTAGCAAAAACGAGCTAAAAGCCAACAAAAATCGTGCTGCCCAATTTTTTTGGGTACTCTTTTGTCGCCACCAGTGGCGGCAGAGACCTGCTAATGTTAGAGAGAATGTTAAGAATACGTTAATAGAGTATAATATGATCAAGAAACTAACGCGCCCTTGAGACAAAAGGATTATAAATAACGCGCTTATTCCCATCATAAAAATACCATTTTGAGTTACCAGGCGGTTGGATAGATGACGAAACTGACGGGGTACCCAAAAATCCCTAGCCATGTTAGAAAGTACTGACGGTCCAGCCAGAAATCCGGTATTTGCAGCAACAAACAATAATAAGGCTTCTAAAAGTAAAATTATGGCTAGTGTCGAGTGCGCAAGCCACCCATGAATTCCAATTTCATTCAAAATCATTCTAAAAGTGACGGCATTTAGGGTCATGCCTTTAACATGATTTGCATTCCAAAGTAGGTATAGAAGAATGGTTCCTCCCGCCATGAATGATAGAGAAAGTGCTATGTACAGCATGGTCAAGCGCCCAGTTTTTAGGCGAGGTTCTGCTAGTGATTGAACATTATTCGATACCGCCTCAATTCCAGTATATGTTCCACCTCCAAGTGAATAAGCGCGAAGCAATAGCCCTACTGTAGCTGACCATCCTATGGATGATTGCATGCGATTGGTTTCTTCTATCGTAGTTGGGATAAGATTCCCTAGCTTGTCGGCATGCAATAGTACGCCAACTACAATCAGAGCAAAGTGTGTTACTACGAAGCCTATAAATATAGGCAACAGAAAACGTATGGACTCTTTTAGTCCTCTGAGGTTGATTAGTATCAACCCAAATACACTTACGCACTCAAAAAATAGCCGAAATTTTTCCCAATACTGTGGCAGTATAGAAAATAGTGCATCTGTGCCACTAGCAATTGAAATAGATATAGTTAAAACGTAGTCAACCAATAAGGAACAACCACATATCAGTCCTAGATGATCTCCAAGAAGGGTGGTTGTTACTCGGTACCCCCCTCCACCATTGGGGAAGAGTTCAATAACCTGGGTATATGCAAATGAGATGAAAAATACGGTAACTGCTGTCATTACAGCAAGATAGAGTGCTAAGTGAGTTGCTTGTCCTAATGCCAAAAATGCTTCTTCAGGACCATAACAGGCCGAAGATAGTCCATCTGCCCCCAGTCCTACCCAAGCTAGAAAAGACACCAACGCAATTTGATGGCGAACTTTCTTGTTTAACGGGTCCAGAGGCTTTCCCAGAATTAATCTTCTTATCTTATTCCACATTCAATTCCTTCTAGGGGCTTATAATTTTTGAGTTAGGAAGGTTAAAATTTGCTACTGTACTAACGAATATAACCAATCCAATCCAGTGATTCTGAGTGAAGGCATACATGCATGAAGATCGATCACGATTCCTGATTTTAGCGAAAAAGTATATCATCACCGCAGCAGATATAATTAAACCCATGTAAAATAGTGGTCCCGTGCCTATGCAATAACCAGTTAACGCCCACATTATTATGCTCAAAATTCCCCAAAATTTGATAAAAAACAAATCTAATGATCCTAAAAATAAAGCAGATGAATTTATTCCTATATTTATGTCATCATCTCGGTCAACCATTGCATATATGGTATCGTAGGAGAGAGTCCATAATAGATTTGCGAGCCACATAATCATGCAAACCCCAGGTATGCGATGTTGTACCGCTTCATAGGCCATGGGTATCCCAAACCCAAAGCATATACCCAGGTAGGCTTGCGGTACTTTTAAGAATCTTTTGGTTAGTGGGTAAGTAATCATCAGTAATATTGCTATTATTGCCATGATCCAAACTCTCAATGGTAACCATGCAATGGTTAAAGAAGATAGTATTAGTAATGCGATCGCACACCATGTGGCTTGTTGTCTGGACAAACACCCTGATACCAGCGGTCGGTTACGTGTGCGCCGTACTTTACTGTCAAAATTCTGGTCTGAGATGTCATTAAAACAACATCCAGCTGATCTGCACAAAATTGCGCCTAATGTAAATGTTAAAACCATTTTAATATCGGGGTGGCCACCAGCGGCAAACCATAGTGCCGTTAGTGTGGGCCATAGTAACAGCAGGGTTCCTGTGGGTTTGTCTAAGCGGGTCAGTTTCGAAAAGTATGTTAAGCGTTGACGTAGCATGCAGTATCCGATAGCCAAAATTTATAATGTCGGTCCGCGATGTTATACCAATTTTTAAGTAATTGCTGTGCACATAAGTACGATTTCCCAGATATTTCCAGATCTTTTTGTAAATCAGAGAATTTTAGTTGAGGTAAGCCACTTTGTCGTGGACCGAATATTTGCCCAGGTCCGCGAATTTCTAGGTCTTTCTCTGCTAACAAGAAGCCATCTTGTGTTTTGTGCAAAGATAGTAAACGATTTTTTCCAATATTAGAAATATTAGGGTGATAAATGAGCAAGCAGTAGCTTTTTTGGGCTCCACGACCCACACGTCCCCTGAGTTGGTGCAGCTGTGCTAGCCCAAATCTTTCTGCGTGTTCGATGATAATCATTGTTGCATTAGGAACATCGATCCCAACTTCGATTACGGTTGTTGTCACTAGTAGGTCTATTTTATGGGCAAGGAAGTTTTTCATTACGTCTGCTTTTTCAGAGCTTTTCATTTTTCCATGTAGAAGGCCAATACGGTAATTAGGGAGAATTTGTTGAATAATTTCATGTGATTTTAATACAGAGCTTAATTCCATCTTCTCTGAATCTTCAATCAATGGGCACACCCAGTATGCTTGTTGGCCTGAGATTAAGTGTTCAGATATTTTTTCTATTATTATTTCCTTTTTAGATAGTTGAAAAAGATGGGTATCAATTGGCTGTCTTCCCTTTGGTAGATGTTTTATGGTTGATATTTGCAAATAAGGCGAGTACGTCATTGCTAAAGTTCGTGGAATTGGTGTCGCACTCATTAGTAATTGGTGCGGAAAATTACCTTTATTCCATAGGGAAAGTCTCTGTTCTACACCAAATCGGTGCTGTTCATCCGTGATTACTAGTGCCAAACGAGAAAATTGCACATCTTTTTGGATTAAAGCATGAGTTCCTATTATAAGTGGCAGTGTTCCTGAGGATAGATCGCTCAGAATTTGCCTTCTTTTCTTCAATGTTGTTGATGATAATAGTATTTCTAAACGAACTCCCAGTTTGTCCAGCCAATTTGATATCTTAATGTAATGTTGTTCTGCTAGGATTTCTGTTGGTGCCATGAATGCAACTTGATACCCAGATTCAATGGCCATTAGGGCAGCTAGGATTGCAATTACTGTTTTACCACTTCCGACGTCCCCCTGCAGGAGGCGGTACATACTTTTTGCATGACATAGATCATTTTGTATCTCTTCCCAGACCGATTTTTGGTCATCGGTCAGATCAAATGATATTTCTTTTACGAATTTACTTATCAGTTTAGTGCTTTTTGTCAGGGCATATGTTTTTTGATGTTGAGATCTGTTTTTTTCAGCAATGATTAAAGCTATGTGGTAGGACAGCAGTTCATCAAACTTCAGCCTTTGCCAACAGATGTGAGTTCGGTCTAGTATGCTATCGATTTGTTTGTATACGTCAGGTGGTGGAAAATGAATGGTCATAAGTGATTCTTGAATGGAGCCCAGATCATATTGAGTAATAATTTCTTGAGGTAGGATGTCTATCCAAGGCTTTTCCTCTATGGCCGCGTGGATTATCTTCCTAATTAATTTTTGCGACAGTCCAGCTGTTGATGGGTAGATGGCAGTAAGGCTTTGTGGCAATGGATCATCTTTTTGTATTGTCTTATATTCAGGGTGCAGTATATGTTTTCCTAACGTACTGTTGATTTTAAATTCACCGAAGGAACGGATGCGAGTTCCCAAAGGAAAGTCATTTTTTTGTGAAGGATATGAATTTATAAAGCTTATCTTGAATATACAGTCGTCGTCGTCCATTAGTGTGACTAGTAATTTGTTTTTTCTTTTACCAGTTGGTCTGGAATCAACCGAAATAACTGTACCCTCGACGACGCAATAGTCGCCCGCAGCAACGCTGCGCACGGGGGTAACAACCGTTTGGTTGGTGTACCGTAGAGGGATGTGAAATACTAAATCCTTGGGACAGAACAGACCCATGCGTCGTAGCTTATCCTGCGTGCGCTGCCCCAATTTTGAAAAACCGTTCTTCTTAGTAGTGAACATCGGCAATAATATAAAGTATGTATACGACTGCGCTATTTTTTTGCGGCAATTGCCTCAATTTCAACCAATGCATTTAGAGGTAACTGTGATACTACTATCGTGGTGCGTGCTGGATAAGGTTTTGGTAGTGCCTTAGTCATAATTTCATTCAAACTGGCATAATTTTTCATATCTACCAGATAAATGGTAAGTTTCACAATTTGGGATAAATCGCTGTTGGCAGTTCTTAATATAGAATCTAAATTTTTAAATATAGCATCGGCTTGATCATCAAAAGTTTCTTTCAGTTTCATATCTTTTGGATCTAACCCGATCTGGCCTGATGTGTAGATAAGATTACCTGTAACTCGTCCTTGAGAGTAAGGTCCTATGGCGCTGGGTGCTTGATCAGTTTCAATAACGCTCATCATGTACGTGTTCCTCATTGTCGAGAAGTTTGTCGAATCCATGTGATGATAACGCATATCCTAAACCAAGTTCACCTTTTTTGTTGGATCCGCTTGCGTATATGTAATTGTTTGTATCGATAAAAATGCTACCGTTTGCTGTGGCTGCAATATCTGCTACTTCTGATGCGCCATGAGTGAAGTGAGATTGAATGTCGGGTTGTTCAAACCCAAGTTGTCCCTCATGGTTATCTCCTGCAACTAGCATTTCCCCGTTATTTGCTAACAAGATGCTGTGCTGATTTCCTAGGGCTATTTTTTTTATACTTAATTTTATCGGTACTTGGGTGAATACTTTTCTTGGTATAGTGTCCCCTAATCCTAGTTGTCCTCTGGTGTTATTTCCCGAAACAAAAAGGACATTGTTGCCTAACATTGCGAAGCTGAAGTTAGGTCCGGCTGCAGCATCAAGCACATATTGTTGAAATATTGTGGTAGGCACCATGATATTGGTGCGTCCATTCATTCCAAGTTGTCCAAATTCATTGCTACCATTTCCTAGTAGATCCCCTGCTTGATTTATGCTAAGTAAAAATTGATCACCAGCGCTTATGTGAGTTATGGCATGTCCCACTATTACGAATATTGAGCGATCAACATAGTCTCCCGTTCCTAATTGTCCCTTGTTATTATGTCCTGATACCATAAGTGTGCCGTCTTTTCTGAGTACAGCGATGAAATCTATTCCAGCCGCTACATCACTTACATATTCAGCAATAGGTTGAAATTTATCCAATTTTTTTGTATCACCAATGCCAAATTGACCCCATTTATTTTCTCCTACAGCGTAGAGTTGGTTGTTGTTTGTGAGAATGAGAGAGAATGTAGGGCGTAAGATAATTTTTGATATATTTCGCGGTTCAGGCATTGGATGCATGAACCGCAGGATTAATTTATCTGGTAAACCCATCTGCCCTTTAGTATTGTCGCCGGTTAGGAGCACGAATGAAGATAGAGGTTCTATTATTCCCGATGCATAGTGACCCGCAAAAACGTGCTGTGCCTTTAAGGGGATGTGATCTTTATGCTCTGGATTGTCTTTTTTATCCTTTATTCCAAAACACCCACTCATGAGTATAGTGCTTGCCAGCAATGAAATTAAAATTTTAGTAGTGTGCTTAATCACTTATGGTCCTTTTTAAGGGAATAGATATGTGGGATGAAAAACTGATGTATTTGTTTTGAAGTCTTTGTTGTAGTAACAGCCGTAGTTGTTTTTGCGTTGTTGAGAAGACATAACTATCAGTTGAGCACACATATGAATACTATGTGCGTCTGTGTTTTCATTTGGGCATACAATTGAAGACAGTTTATCCGCGGCGATGCGTAGATTGTTTGTACTCCTAACAATTCCGACATATTGGGACATGATGTTTTGTATGGTTGCTATTACGTTCTGTTCGGGTTTCGTTGGCGAAGCTGAGATCGACATCTCACTTCTAATTGTTACTGGAGAGGCTTCTTTGCTTAGTATGCTTTTTGCACATCGTCGTCCCATTACTATACACTCAAGAAGGGAGTTGCTTGCCAGACGGTTGGCTCCGTGGAGGCCTGTGTATGCCATTTCTCCAATTGCCCAAAGACTTTTGATGTCAGTTTCTCCGTGGTAATTGGTTTTTACACCTCCGCAGCAGTAGTGAGCAGATGGTATAACTGGAATATAGTCCTGGGTTATATCTATATCGTAATTTCTGCAGCATCTATAAAGGTTTGGAAAGTTTTTCTTTAAGAAAGATGGTGTTTTGTGGGTTGCATCAAGGTAGACGCAATTTTCTTCCGGGTGTTCTTGCAAGTAACAGGAAATAGCACGAGATACGGTATCTCTAGGTGCTAAGTCCCCTCTTTTGTCAAAATCTTTTATGAAATTGTATCCGTTTTTGTTGCATATTTTTCCCCCTTCACCGCGAAGTGCCTCAGTAACTAAAAAAGGAGTTCCCTTTGGTGTATAGAATCCAGTGGGGTGAAATTGAATGAATTCCAGGTTTACTACTGCACATCCAGTTTTCCAAGCTAACGCTATTCCGTCGCCTGTGTTAGTTGAGGGGTTGGTGGAGTGGCTGTAAACCTGTCCAAGGCCACCACAGGCGAGAACCACGTGACTGGTGTCATAGGAGGTTATTTTTTGCTGATCAGTGTTAAATAATTGTATTCCGGTGCATTTCTTATCTTTATGAAAAATGTTTAATGCACGTGTGTTCTCCATCAAATGAATACGGGGGTGGTTTTTAGCCATAGAGTATAGTGCCTCTACTATGGCAGCTCCAGTTATGTCTTTGCAGTGGACTATACGTCTCCTACAGTGTCCTCCCTCTTGTGCAAGATGAACGCCAAGATTATTAATTTTTGTACAGGAAAAGCCATGCGAAAAAAGCCACTCAACAGACTCTCTGCCTCGTTCGATTATACTGTACGCACTACCACGATCAGATGTATTGCCGCTGGCAACAAACGTGTCACGAAGGTGGTCTTGGGAAGAATCATCACTGGACCAGGAGCAGGCTATACCACCCTGAGCCCAGTAGCTAGAGGATGCGTTATAAGAAGATTTAGACACCAGGTACACATCACGGTACTGAGCTAACTCTATAGACAATACCAAACCAGATATTCCAGCACCGACGACAAAGATACTCACCAAACCGTTTCTCTACGACTCAATGACGTCATCCTATAACAATTATTTCATATGAGCGACCAAATATTGACTAACAATGTTGCCAGTAAATTCATAATCAATCTTTTTAAGCAATGACTGTGGCCACTCATCAATATTTTGATAAACTACCGTACTGTTTGGAAATTCTTTCTTAGTAATTGAATCAATATCTCCTAGCTCGTCAACTAAACCAAGATGAACAGCATCTATTCCTAACCACACTTTGCCTGAAAACAATTCTCCATTGCTTCCTTTTAGTTTGTTATAACGTCCAATTTTTACATCGTTAATAAAGACATTCATGGATTTTTTGATTATATCTTTGGCTATTTTTACGTGCTCAGGGTTTATTTCAGCGAATGGATCCAAGAAATCCTTATTCTTACCGGAGGCGATGGTTCTGTTCTCTATGCCCAATTTTTTTATCAGTTCTACCATCCCGAAACCCTGCATGATTACACCAATTGATCCCAATATGCTTACAGGGCTGGAAATAATTTTATTTGCTGCCGATGCTATGTAGTAACAACCTGATGCACATATGTCATCTACAACAGCATAAATTGGTTTATTAGGGTACTTTTCTCGTAATCTCATGACGCTATCGTAGATGCGTTTAGCCTGAACAGGTGATCCGCCAGGCGAGTTTAACAGCATAATGAGAGCTTTTGTAAGTGGATCGGATAGGGCGTTTTCCATTGTATTGATAGTATCATGGGCATTGAACGGAGACTTATCAGATATGATGCCGTTTAGTCTCGCAACGAAAACATGTTTGCTGTGGTCTCTGTGGTAAGCATGCCACGAACTCGGTAGAAAAATGAAAGCCAGTATTAATAAAGCAACTGTTCTGAAAGCAATACGCCATCTTCTAGCGGCTCTGACTTCCTTTATTGCTAACAGAGAAACATCCTTCAGTGCTGATATACACTGATTATCATCGGTAGTATTGGATGGCATAGTTTGGTCTTCGATTAGTTCCAAATTTTCATTGTCGCACTGATTCAATCATATCGACAAGTTGTTGTGTCGAAAGGAGGGCTCTGTGGTCAATATTGGTAAACATTTTTAGGTGATTTTTTTTTGCGCACATAATGAATTTTTTTGGAATAGGACTTGATAGAGTGATTGTTTGATTAGTTAGTGGATGAAGGAACGATATTCTGTGTGCGTGCAAGAGCAATTTTTTAGTAGTAAGTGTAGGATTGTATTTTTTGTCACCTAAAATTGGATGGCCGATTGTAGACAAGTGAATTCTTATTTGATGTGTACGTCCGGACAGCGGGTGTGCTTCGATAAGGGAATAATCGTTGCCACGGAGCAATAGAAATACTTCAGTAATTGATTCTTTGCCATTTATTTTATCAATAAAAGCTTTTTTTTCGTTGTTGTGGATTTTCGTGCTTAGTGGTAGGTTTATCCTTTGATAGGAATTTCTGAATTTCCCCTCAATAATGGCCAGATACCTCTTGTCAATTTCGTGATCACGGAATAAAGTGTGGAGTGCAATCAGTGTGCTCTTTTTCTTTGCTATTAGAACTATGCCTGATGTGTCTCGGTCTAGCCTGTGTGCTAGCTCTAAGAACTTTTGCTGTGGTCGTAGGATTCTGAGGTGCTCGATTAGCCCTAGGGAAATACCGCTGCCACCGTGGCAGGCTAATCCTGATGGTTTGTTTATTGCAAGTAGGCTGTTGTCTTCGTAGATGATATCTTTGAAAAATTGTGCTACGATAGCTGGGTGAGGGTTATGTTTTTGTTGCTCTTTGGCGAAGAAGGGCGGAATTCTAACCCTGTCCCCTGCGGTTAGTTTTGTTGAAGCGGAGCATCTGCCCTGGTTAACTCGGACCTCCCCCGATCTGATCATGTGGTGAATTCTCGATCTCGGGAGTTGTCTCTTAGTGACTCGAGAAAGATAGTTATCTAGGCGCTGCCCTGAACCCTCTTCTTGAACAGTGAGGGTTTTGCTGGGGTGTTTTATTTTGTTCATAGGATACTGGAGGCTGCATGTTTGAGCCTGATATAAGTACTAAGTACACATTATACAGTATGGTTGGAATGTTTTCTGTAGAAAAAAGTTAGTCACCTGTAAATAAAGGGGGTATTTTGGGTGGTTCTGTATTTTTCTCTTTATGATTTTTAAATTTTATTTGCAACGAGCGGCGTGTCCCTCTTTTTATGTAGCGTGATGGAAGTCAGCAATCTACAATCCGTGTATGACATTATAGAGCAAATGGTCGGTTACCTCAGTGGAGTGGTTTTTGTTTGTCTGAAAAATGTCAATTTTTCTGGATTTTTTTCTATCGTGGATCGATTTCTTGTACATTCTTTGGGGCTCTGCGTGCGCTGTTTGGTTGCGCGGGGAATATTTCATGAAAAGGATGTTGTTCAATGCAGCTCAACCAGAGGAGCTGCGTGTTGCCATTGTAGAAGGTCAGAAGTTACTGGATCTGGACATAGAGTCTTCCCATAGGGAAAAAAGGAAGAGCAATATATATGTTGGTGTTGTCACTAGGGTTGAACCCAGTTTAGATGCGGCCTTCGTTGATTACGGGTTTGAGCGCCATGGATTTTTGCCTTTTAAGGAGATAGAGTCTTCTCTTTATGATGTGGGGTCTGGTGCTCGTAGAGGCCATATTTCACTTAGCGAAGGCCAAGAAATTTTGGTTCAAGTTGATAAGGAGGAGCGTGGCTCAAAGGGAGCTGCATTAACTACATATATCTCTTTGGCAGGTCGTTATTTGGTTTTGATGCCGAATAATCCTAAAGGCGGTGGTGTTTCTCGCCGTGTTGAGGGAGATGAACGTGCGGAATTAAAGACCTTGATGGAGGGTTTGTCTGTTCCTTCCGGCATGGGTATCATTGGTCGTACGGCAGCTATTGGTCGCTCTTTTGAAGAGTTGCAGTGGGATTTGGAGTATTTGCTTAAATTATGGGAAGCTATTTTTGATGCTTCACGACCGCAGTACAAGAACTCTGTAGGTGATGTTGTTTATGAAGAGACCAAGGAACGTATTAATCCTCCGGCATTTTTGATATATGAAGAGTCGTCGATTATTATTAGGGCGATTAGGGATTACTACCAGCCTGATATAAAGGAGATTCTGATCGATTCTCCAGATATATATGAGCAGGCACGGCAGTTTATGAACCATGTTATGCCCCATAATGTCTCCATAGTTAAAAAATATTCTGATTCAGTTCCTCTATTTTCTCGTTTTCAGATTGAGCGTCAGATTGAGACGGCTTGTTCTCGTACGGTTGTTTTGCCCTCAGGTGGTTCGATAGTTTTTGACCACTCTGAAGCTTTGGTTGCCGTTGATGTTAATTCTTCTCGTGCTACCGGTGGGGCTGATATTGAGGAGACTGCTTTTCAAACTAACTTAGAGGCAGCTGAGGAAATAGGGAGACAGCTTCGCTTGCGTGATTTGGGTGGATTGATAGTTATAGACTTTATAGATATGGAATCCAACAAGAGTCAACGTACTGTCGAGCAAAGATTGCGTGAAGCATTACAGTACGACCGTGCTCGTGTTCAAATGGGAAAGATATCTCGTTTTGGATTGTTGGAACTGTCTCGCCAAAGATTGCGCTCTCCATTGGGAGAGCTTAGTCACGTCGTTTGTCCCCGTTGTTCTGGTACTGGTTTTATTCGCAATATAGAATCATCAGGTTTGCATATACTGCGTGTTTTGCAAGAAGAGGTTATGAAGGAAAATATCTCTTCAGTTCATGTTTATTTGCCAGTTGATGTTGCGACATTTCTTTTGAATGAAAAGCGCGGCCAAATTTTGAGTATAGAGAACCATTCGCATGTTAATGTGTTGATAATTCCAAGTATTCATTTGGATACCCCAGCTTATCGTATTCAGTTGGTGCACATTGATCAGGCTAGTGATACTGATACTACTATGAGCTACAGAATGATAGATGTTCGCGATGAGAACGCTTATGAATCATCTTCTCGGCATGTTTCCTATGCTTCTGATAAATCTAGAACATCTGCCAGGATGAAACCTCTTGTCAAGACTTCAGCTATTTTGCCTTCAATTGATCGCACATCAAGTGCATCGAGACGTAGTATTTTGGACAGAGTTTGGGGTTGGATTAAGAATAAGTCTGAATTGTCCCCAGATGAAGGGGTGTTGGATCATCCTGTTTCTGATTCTGTTCCTGAACCAGATGTTTCTTTGTTGCCATCTCCTGCTGAAAATCGTCCTGTTTCCACTGGAAGATACAATAAAACGTCTCAGCGTCGTATTTCGCAGCATCGCTCTTCTTCGGAAGGAGGGTACTCTTCTGTTCGTCGTCAAATTTCAAACTCCGATGGAAGAAGAGTAATATCGGCAGCAGGTGCTTCGGATAGTTTGTCTGATGCCAATGCTGGAACTCAATCCAGACGTAGAGGTCCATCCCGTCAAAGATTTAGGTCTAACACTAATAATCAAGTTCAGCCAGTTTCTGATTTGAATGAAGTTTCTAAAACTGAGGATGTTTGCGGTTCAACAGAAGAAAATTTGCATTCAACTGATACGCTGGCTACTACTACCGGTGGGTATACTGGTAGGAGTGGTGTTCGTAGTCCAAATCGTCGTCGTGGTCCCAGTAATCGCAGAGATAATAAGAATTCTCGCCATCTTTCTCAAGATTCAGCAAGTGTTGTGGATGCTGTAATTTCAGCTGAGGAAATGATATCTGATGATCAAGTACAATTGCACTACGAACCTAAAAAAGATCCTGCTTCTGAGAAAGATCCTGCTTCTGAGGCTGTCGAAAGATCTATTGTTCATGAAAAAGCAAAGAGAGAATTGCCTGATGGTTTGATTTTGATAGAAACTAAGAAAATAGATTGCCAAATTGTTGAAAATAATTGCGCGGTGACTGATTCTGATTTGTCGATTTCACCCCCGCGTTTTCCAAACAAATCTGCTGTAGAGTCAACATTGCCTGATGATGGTAGTAATGGGTTGGTTCAGGTGGAAACAAAAAAGAAAACGGTTGTGTGATGGTCTGATGCTCTTGGCTATGGTGCTATCCCAAGGTATTTTGATTTTATGTAGGGACTGTCTTTTATGTCGTGGGAGTTTACTTCTGCCTGTATTTTTCCTCCCTCCAATACAATTGTTTTGTGAGAGTGGTGTATGGCTAGGTTGATGTTTTGTTCCACCAATACTATTGTGGTTCCTTGCTTTGATATGCTGTCTATGGCTTCGAATATCTTTTTTACTATTGGTGGGGACAGCCCCATGCTTGGTTCGTCCAACATGAGCAGTTTGGGATTGTTAGCAATAGCTCTTCCTATTGCAACCATCTGTTGCTCTCCACCAGATAAATGACCTGCTAATTGTTTTTTTCTTTCCTCCAGAAGCGGAAACAGTTCGTATATTTTCTTTATTGTTTTTGAAAGCGATTTCTTGGGATGACTTATATGTCCACATGTAATATTTTCTTCAACCGTGAGTTTTGTAAATAGTTGCCTTCCCTCCGGAACTAACACTAGTCCAGCTCTGCTTTTTCTGTAAGTAGGGTAGTGTGATATATCATTACCTCTGTATACTATTTTTCCAGATTTGAGTGGAACCAAACCCGCTATAGCATTGAGCAGAGAGGATTTCCCCGCCCCATTTGGCCCGACTACTGAAAGGGTGGTTCCTTCTATAACCTCAAGATTAATATTTTCAAGTGAACATATTTTTCCGTAACAAACGCAAAGATTAGTTACTTTTAGTAAGGTGTTGGTATTATTTTTGAGTGTCGTCATAATCATTTCCTAGATAGACACTAATAAAATCACTGTTGGTTATAACCTTCTGTGGAATGTCATCGATGATTTTTTTGCCGAAATTTAAAACTGCTATACGGTCACATAGATTAACTACTAAATCAATATCGTGCTCAATAATAAGGACAGTTGTTCCATCGTTTCTTATTTTTTTTACCAACGAGATTAGAGTTTCTCTTTCTACAGAATTTACTCCTGCAGCTGGTTCGTCTAAGGCTATGATTACAGGTTGTGTGGCAAGAGCTCTTGCAATTTCTAATTTTCTTTGATCCCCATACGATAGGCTGTCTGCCAGTAACGACGATTTATCCAATTTTATGCCAACATATGACATAAGGTCATAGCACTTGTCAATTACACTCTTTTGTCCATAACCAAAAAAACACTTTACCAGTGACAGTTGTGTAAGGGTTCGGTGGAAACCAACCAGGATGTTTTCTAAGACAGTTAATTTTTTAAACAACCTGATATTCTGAAAAGTTCTTGCTATTCCTTGAGATACGGTGTGTTCGGGATCATTGTTTCTAAGCTTTTTACCGCTTAAGAAGAAATTACCACCAGTATGCTCTCCAAAACCGGTTAAACAATTGAAAAGAGTAGTTTTACCAGCGCCGTTGGGTCCAATGATGCCAAAAATTTCTTCTTTGTTGATTACGAACGATACCCTACTGAGAACGTTCATTGTCCCGAAACTTTTACAAATGTTTTTAGCTTCTAGAATGACGTTATGACTCATTTTAGTAGCTTTCTTTTGTCAGAGAATATTCCATTTGGACGAAAAGTAGCCATCAACACAATTGCAATTCCTATAATTGATTGCCTTATTACCTCTGGGTCAAATAAATTTCTGATCCATGAAGGTGATTGACTCTCAGTGCTTATTAATTGCTCAACAACCGGAAGCCAAGATCTCAGCAGCTCTGGAACAGATAGCATAAATACGCAAGATGCTATGATTCCTACCATGCTTTCACTTCCGCCCAAAATTACAATGGTCAAAATATTGAATGACTCTAGTAGGTTGAAACTACTGGGGCTGACAAAGCCTTGAAGTTCTGCGAATAGAGCTCCACCTACACCAGAGCAAAAGGCACCTAAGAAAAATGATAACATCTTGTAGCGGTACGGCTTAATCCCGCAAGCTCTAGCTGCAATTTCATTTTCACGAATGGCCATAAACGCTCTTCCAACATAGTTGTTCTTAAGTAGATGACACACATAAATCAAAGCGATAATTATGGTCAGAAATAGATAATAGTGCAGTTGCAATGATGATAAGTGTATTTTTCCCATTACTAAAGGCAATGAAAAATCTATTCCTAAAATTTTAAACGGATCAATGCTGAGAATTCCTTGTGGTCCATTAGTAATATTTACTGGGTGATTGAGATTATTTATTAGATCAATGAAAACCTGGCCGAAACCAATAGTTAACAAAGCAAAGTAGTCACCCTTGAGCCGTAGGGCAGGAGCACCAACTATAAGGCCTAAAATTGCAGCAACTAAACCACTTATCGGTAAAACAACTAAGGCAGGTAAGTGTATCCCAAGGTGAGGGGATGCAAGCAGTGCATAGCAATATGCCCCACACCCATAGAAGGCAGCAAATCCCAGGTTTAGCAGACCGGTATATCCCAAAATGATGTTGAGTCCGATAGCTTGTATTATGTACAGTAAAATGAAATCCAAGTTTCGTTCCCAAGTTTGACCTATAGTGCCAGCCATGAGCGGTAGGGATAAACAAAGGATGATGGCTATTGTTGGCTTCATGTTACATGCCAATTTGCGAATCCTTAATGGAATGGAAATTGACATTTTTACGCCCTATCAGGATTGTTGGTTCCGAAGAGACCATTAGGACGCACTAGCAAGACTACTACCAGTATCACAAAAGAAAAAACATTCTGATAATTTGAATTTAGAATTCCATTTGTCCAGGTTGCAATGTACCCAGTGCTTAGTGATTCAATAACACCTAACAAGATTCCCCCTATCATGCTACCAGGTATGCTTCCTATTCCTCCTAGAACAGCTGCCGTGAATGCTTTTACCCCAGGCATGAACCCCATGTTGTAGTGTGCTATTCCGTAATTGCTTGATAACATAATTCCACTTACAGCGGCCAACGCTGATCCAATGATGAAGGTTACGGATATTACCTCATTACTGTTAATTCCCATAAGCTCAGCAATTTTTGACTTTTCTGATACAGCACGTATGGACAACCCCATTCGTGTTTTTCGCACGAATATCCACAGCATAACCATGATGATAGCAGCTGTAACTATGGTTACAAGCTGAGAGAATTGGGCGGATAATCCTAAAAAATTAACATTTTCCATTGAAATGTATTGCGGAAATTTAAAATAATCACGTCCCCAAATAATCATAGCAATAGACTGCAGGATTATTGATGTTCCTATAGCTGTTGACAGACAGACAAGGCTTGATGCTTCCCGAACGCGTCTATAAGCTAAAAGCTCAACTATTGCTCCGATTGCCCCAGATACAATCATGGATATCAATATCGAGATGGTCAAGTTTGCTCCATGAGGCATACTTGGAAAGACTTTGCTGATGGTTTGTATGGTTGAATAGCAAACCAGCGTTCCAAGCATTAATACGTCGCCGTGTGCGAAGTTTATGAGGCCTAAAACTCCGTAAACCATCGAGTATCCCAGAGCTAGTAGAGCATATGTGCTCCCCACAAATAGGCCGTGAACTATCAACGCGATGAAAAATTCCATGGCTAACCTACTTTCTATTTCTTTTTGATGGATTCATGTCTACTCCTAGTGCAGGAAAAATAATCTTTGGAGTAAATTTTTTGCACTTGAAACTTTCCCCCCGATATCATGAATACTGTAATATTTGGATACTTAGGATCACCATTTCTCTTGAACGCTATTTTGCCAGTTAGTCCGGTGAATTCTTCTTTGTGCAGGTATGAGATCAGTTTTTCTTTATTGAGGCTCCCAGTTTTGATGATAGTTTCACCGATTATTTTAGCAGCATCGTAGCTGAATACGGCATATGGTTGCATAGGTACGGAAAAAGTGCTTTCGTAACGCTTTCTGAACTCAACTACACGTTGAACTTCATCAAATGGCAATGAATTTCTAGAGCAAATGGTTCCTTCGGTATTTTTTCCCGCCAGTAGGACAAAACGGGGAGTACAAGCCATATCACCTGTAAAAAAAATCATTTTTGGATTCATAATCCGTTCTTGGGAGATGATGCTGGCAGCCTGTGTGTCTGTCCCAGAGAAAAATAACACATTTGCCTTAGTCTTGTTTATACGAGCTAAAATTGCTGCATAGTCAACCTTGTCACGATACGTATACTCATGGGCAATTAACTCAATTCCCTTATTTTTCAGCCAATATTCAACCTGGTTGGAAAGGTTTTGTCCATAGGAGCTACCATCGTCGATGATTGCAACGGATGGGTTGGTAACCGTTTCCGTTACGTATTTTGCTATGGCTTCACCTTGAAGGGTGTCGGGAGACATCATCCTTAGAGTATTGTCAAACCCCTGCTGTGTGTATTTCTGATTCGACACTGATGGTGCAATTTGGATAATATTGGCTTTGTGGTATATGCTTGAAGAAGCTATGGTGCACCCAGAATCCACGTGGCCGATTACGGCTATGATGTTTTTATCTACCAGGAATGAGGCGGCAGTGGTTGCGGTGCGAGGGTCTCCTCTGTCGTTTTGGGATAGCAAACGAAAAACCAACGGATGTCCGTCTATACTTGGGTTTTCTTTGTTCATATCACTAATGGCAAGATTTATCCCGTTTTGGTAATCCGCACCTATGTGGGCAGCGTTACCCGTCAGAGGTCCAGAAAATCCAATTAGAACCACTGTTTTCTGAAGATCTTTTTCTTTCCTTATTGAATCAAGCGATGGGGAGTTGCAAGCGGCAAAAAGTAATAGTAAAGCCAGACTCGCCAGCGCGTAGCATTTGTTAGCTGTGAGCGAAGAGTCAGGGGATGAAAATGTAAAGCCCATGGAGTGTCCTAGGTTAATATGTGATGATGCGGTTTCACGGGACATTGAACAACAACCTTATCCTATATCTATCGAGGGAAAAATGAAATATTTTCTGGTCGTTTTTGTCCTCAGTAAAGTTTTTGGGATAATTCGTATACAATGAGCACGGTTGTTAGCAATTACTATCGTAATTGTTGTCAGTTGTGAGCAGCTTGTTTTTGTTGGAGAACTAAGGTTGCCTTTTCCGGGAAAAGAAGGTTTATACCAGGAGTTGTCTGATAGGCTCTCTGGTCGTGTTCTTGACGGTCTTACCCAGTCCGATTCCGGGTTTTACCAGACTAATCGCTTGACGGTTGTTGCTGACACGCAAAAATTTACGGAGTCGCAGTGGTCGGCAGTGTTGCAAAATTATGGCGATTCTCCTCTAAAGGCCCTTTCTGGAGCTGGGCATGGGATTCTGTCGTTGTTTTTCGGCCAGTATCTCAGGACTAGTTGGGTACAACTGCTAAAGCTGAGGTTTTTTTTTAACGGCAAGTCCCGTGGTGACGGCCAGTTTAGGTCGGCTGTATTTCAGATAAGTTTTCATCTAGGTTATGTACTGCAGTCTTTGCTGTCTTTTCGTCACGTTCGGGACGAAGAGCGGTTTGAGTCTGTAGCTAAGCACATCGTGGCTATACACTCCCTAGTTTTGTCGTTATCAAATACCTTGAACGATGTTTTTTATGACGTTGTTTTTCAGCGGCTGGTAATGCACGTGTACACGATATCGTATGAAGAGAAGTCAGTGGACTGGTTTCTGTCGATTATTACTATACTGTCACAAAAGAATGTGTTGAAGATTATCAACTCAGTGCAGAAAATATCACAAGGAGATCCGAGGTGTGCTGGTTTGGGGTTTGAGTTGTTGAAAGGAATTTCTGCTACTATCTCTAGGATTGTTCTGTCGCGATTGCACTCTTTTTCTACTGATGATTTGAGGATATTTACTAATCTTCCAGGCTCTTTGAGTGTTTCTGTTCTTAATGCGCAAGGTAAAGAAGAAAGAATTCATGTTCTTAGTGCTGTTATTAACGAGATTTACGGTAGGTTAGATTATTCCGGGTGGTTTTTGAGTGCTTATGAAAGTAAACGTGTTGCTGTTATTGATTTTTTTGAAAAATTAATGGAAGCGGTTTTGCGATCAGAAGACGAGTTTCGTTCTGTTTACTGGGGCCTAGTTAATTTTTTAGGACAACTTAAGGAAGAAATAGGTTGTTCTGTTGTTGGTGCATTGGAAACTTCACTAATGCGCTTGAAAGCTAAACTTTTGGAATCAGTTACAGATGTTTACAGTGAGAAGCAACTTGCACATCTTCTTCACTCGTGTAAAAAGGATATGTTGCTTTGGTTTTTACAAACTTCTGGGTCAGGTAGTCTCTTTTATTCGTATGTAAAATCCGTGATAGAGTCTCGATACGGGATTAGGTCGTTTGATTGACGTATAGTATGTGGAACCGTTGTGAACAGTTACTTTTGGAATAATAAAAAATTATTTGTAGTTGTGTCGGTTTTCGTTTGTTTGTTGACTCTTGTTATTGCTGGTTGGTTAGCACGCAGTAAGGTGGAGAGTATAGAGTCAACCTGGGGTAATAAGTCTATTGTTCTTGGTGGCTATAAGTTTTCTTTTTCTTCACTAAATTTGTCTCTGTTAGCAGTATCTCCGTATTTGACTGTTAGCGGTGTTTCTATTTCTTCCAATGTTGATAAATTAAAGAGAATATATATTCCCGAGGCTGTTGTTTATGTTTCTTGGTGGAATTTATTGCGAGGAAAGTTTTTTCCTAATTCCGTGGATGTGGCAAATATATCCCTGGATGTCATTCATAAAGGTGATGTCTTTATTATAAACAATTTTGTTTTGGATGATGTTCTTTCTGTTCTGGGTAATTCGTCCTCACTTGTTGATGGTGATGTATTTCAGTCCATTAGAGAGTTTTCATTGCGCGGATTGAATATTTCATGGTTGGAGGGGGGGAGGAAGAAAGCAATTAAACTTGTCGATGTTGCATTTAGGGCCTTGCGTGTTTCTTCCAACAGGATCAGGTTCGTTGTTAATTCGTTGCAACCCACAGAATATTACCGAGCTGCTTTTGTTTCTGGGTATGTGTTTTATGGAAACCATAAAATTAAATTGGATAGTCACATTGATTTCTCATTGGAGAGACTAGACATCAAGGTTTGTCGTTTAGTTTTTCCTTATGTGTTGACTAGCATGGGTTACTCTGGGTCGGTGGATTTTTTTGGTCAGATCATTATTGGGGAAAATGTACCTAAGGCTGTGAAAGGAAAGATAGTAGTTCACAACATCAAACTTACAGATCAGCATGCTTATTGGTTTGCGCCCTACTTGTCAATGGATGTTGACCTTTCTTGGGGTGATGTTTTTTCTGGATTGAAGATTAGCAATATTCGTGATCAGAGGGTGTCCTTTGATAGGCTTTATTCGAATTCACAGGTTAGTGTTAAGTGGGCTCAACCCTTCTCGCTGGATAATATTCGTGACCTGGAGGTTTCTTCCGCGCGAGTATCGATTTATCCACTAAAAAATATACTTTTGTTGATTAGCCGAAATTTTTTTCCTGAGTATGACTCAGTTATTCATAAGTTTCCCAATGGAGTTATTAACGATTTTACCTTTGATTGGCGGCGGCCTTATGGCCGTAGTGTCAGACCATTTTGGCAAGTTAAGGCTACTGTAAGTGGATCTTCGTCTGGGGGCTTTTTTTGGGTGCGTCGCTTCAAAAAGTACAAAGCTACTATTACTGGAAATCAAGATTATGGTCACCTAGACTTTGACGATGCTGTTATACAGTTGGATCTCCATACTTTTTTGCGACATGTGCGTAAGTGGAAAACTACTGCTTCAGGGCGGTTTTTTTGGAAATTTTACCCAGATAAAAATAAAACGTGTTTGGGTGCTGAGTCTCTTTACCTAAAGACATTGCCAGTAAAATTTGAAGGACACTTTGAGTCCTGTCCACTAAAAAATAACGATGTTTACTCCACTAAATTTGTTGGAAAGATTTTTCCAAAATCCTTGGTATTTTTCAGGGACCATCTTCCGGATGTTGTTTCTCCTAATGTTCGTCGTTGGATTGCGAAATCATTTATAGCAGGCAGTATTCCTTCTGCAGATATTAACTTTTCAGGTGATTTTGATTTAGGGGGAATTTTTTTTCGTGTTTCAAATTGGTCACTGGGTATTAATCTAAGTGATACTCACCTTTCCTTAGGAGAGGGCTTAGATTTTTTACATATTAATGGCGTGGCCAGTGTTAATAACCGTACCTTGGAGGCTAGTGGCTCAGGGATTTTTGGAACAGTTCCTATCAAGGGGTTTCACTTATTAATAAATGATTTTCATGCTGACGATTTTAATAGTAATGTCCTACTTCAAGCAAAAACAGCAGAGAGCAATGTCTCTGCCTATGCTGATGCTCTATTGCGATTGTCTAAAGTTTTTACTATATCTCCGGCATTTCTGGAAAACTTTAATTCACCCGATTTTTTGGGTAAGTTGAGGATCCAGAACATGATGCTGTCTATTCCGCTGTGGTCTAGCGCCGATCGTATTTCTTATGCTGTTTATCTAGTTGGGGAGGATTTGCGGAAGAATTTCACCTACAGAGGTAGCGTTTATCATCTTGTTGCAGACAATGCTTATGCTGGTGTTTGCAATGGAAGCTATTTTGTAAATTTTGATTCCCTACTTGCTTCTCCAAAATTTTCTGGTAAGGGGTATATTCAGGGGGACTCGACGGGTGATTTTTCTTTTTCTGCTGTTAGTAAGGATGATATTCATAGCTTGCTCAAAGATGTTCTTGATATTAATTTGCCTTCCGTATACTTAAATGGGGTTTTTAAAGCGAATATTGATGGATATGTAGCTGATAAAGTTTGGAATGTTCATATCGGTAGTGATATGGCGGGAATATTTTCATCTTTACCGAAGCCGTTTTATAAGAAAGTTAGGGATGCTAAATGGCCTGTTTCTATCTCATATACTAAGGATAGTCAGCAGTCCTTGCTTGATGTTTTTTTGGAGCGAGCAGATACTAGGCTGATGATGAGATACGGAAATTCGAGTTCTATTTACTCCCAGCTTGATGACCAGCTTGCTGCTGATAAGGTTTCCAAAGTTACTTCCGTTTACAGTCAGCATACACAGGGTAAGGGTAATTTTTCTGTTCCTAGTGGTTCCTCTGTAAAATCTAAGTTTGATAGTAATTTATCAGGGGATATTGCTGGCAAGTTGCCTCATGATTTAGGCAATGACAATCATGATGTCGGCTCAGTATCTTTATTGGGTAGGGAAGGGGTAGGTAAATCAAGTAATGATCATAATTTTTCCTACTCTAAGGATAGTGACCGGGATCACTTGGTATGGATTGTTTCTATAGATACGCCTTTGATTGATGAGAACAAATGGATTTCTTTAGTTCATGCCGGTGTTTTCGGACATTCTTTGAGAGGAGTACCCTCTCAACTTTCCATTGTAAGCAAACGTGTTAAGTTTGGTTTCCTTTCCATAGATGACGTAGTCGCTCACATAGTTAGTGATGGCAAGAAAATTATATCTCAGATTATTTCTCCAAATTTGTCCGGGGTGGTAAAATGGAACAAGGATGAACACCAGCTTTCTATTCGCCTGGATTCCGCTTCTGTGTTTGATGGTGTTGATCACGAATCAGATAATGTAGATCAGGCCATATTTGGATGGCCTAACATTGATTTGTCTATTCAATCTTTCAAGTTTAGGGGTATACCCATTGGTAGTGTTAAGCTGCAGATGGTGAATCAGGATAATACTTCTGACATCCAGCTTTTTGCTATCCAAAATGAAGATGCTTTGATCGAAGTTAAGGGTCAGTTGAAAATGTTGAACGGGGTTCAGGTTAACAAAGTTACTTTTCAAAGTATATTTTATAACATGGGTAATTTATTATCTTTGTGGAAGCAGAAACCGATTATTGATGGTGGTTCAGGTGTTCTCCACGGATCACTCGATTGGGAAGGTTCTCTTTTGTTCTGGCGCAGCCCAGTAATTTCTGGTGTGATTAATTTAGACCTTTCAAAAGGAGAGTTTAGACAAGTAAATCCAGGGGTTGGTCGTTTGCTGGGGCTGTTTAGTTTGCAGGCATTGCCCCGTAGGGTTTTATTGGATTTTCATGATGTTTTTTCTTCTGGATTTTCATTTGATTCTCTTAAGGGCTTAGTTCAGGTTAATAATGGTATACTCACGATTCAGGACATGGATGTTCGAGGTCCGTCAAGCCAAGTTGTTGTATCCGGTGTGACGAGTCTTCTTGATCATACCTTTGACATGGATTTTTGTGTTTTTCCTCAGGTTAGCAATACATTTTCTGTGGCAAGTGTGCTTGCCGGTTTCCCGGTTGCTGGTGTGATTAGCTGGGTAGCGCAGAGTATTTTTCGGGATCCCATAGGTAATTTGTTAACCAGGAGCTATAAGGTTGTTGGTAATTGGTCTGATCCTGTTATCGAGAAGGTGGGTGAACGATGTTCTGTATCACAAACTTTGAGGAGATAGTGGGGGAGGAATTATGCGGGAAGGTAAAAGCGGTTTTGTTGCTTCCGCTATTCAGGTCGAGAGAAGTTCTTCTATTCAGTCGCTTCCTAGTTTCTTGGAGCGTGTCGAATCGCTAGTTTCTGAGGCTGTTTCCCGCGGATCATCTCTGGTTGTTTTGCCAGAGTTTTTTGCGGCAGATTATGTTTCACCTGAGCCTCTTTACAAAGGAGATTTTCAGATCTTTCTTGGGGGTTTGGCTGCTAAGTATGGTTGTTGGTTGGTTGGTGGTTCTTTGTCGGTGATTCGTGACGAAGGTGGAAATCCTTATAACACACTGGTTTTTTACGGACCTTCCGGAAGTATATTGTCGTACTACCATAAAAGAAATTTGTTCTATGCCCACTTTTCCGATGGAATTGTGAGTGAGGTTGACCAATTTTCTCCTGGTAGTAGCATGCCTGTTCCATATGATACTCCTTTTGGTAGTTTAGGCTTTGCGATCTGCTATGATCTTCGTTTTCCTGAGTTGTTCATATCTCAGAAGGCTGATATTTTTGTTGTCCCTGCTGCTTTTCGTTATCAAACAGGCAAGGACCATTGGGAGGTGTTGTTACGAGCAAGGGCTATCGAAAATCAATCTTTTTTGGTGGCTGCTAATTGTTCTGGTCGGACTGATCAGGCTCACTTTGGCGGTAGATCGATGATAATTGACCCTTGGGGTAGAATTTTGAGTGACTGTCCTGCTGAAGGTGAGTTTATTGTTACTTCTTTTGTTGATATGGAATTGCTTTCTTCACTGAGAAACAAGTTACCAATGAATCGTTAGTGGTTGCTGTGTTCCGTGAAAAATCAGAATAAGGATTTTATTATGCCAGATGATTCTGCAGTGTCTTTGGCGGAGCGGGTTTTGCTTGAGCCTTTTGATTTGTCTAGGTCCTCAGTTTTTTCGGCTCTTTATGCTCTTGCTGATACTAAAGTTGATGATGCAGATGTTTATTTCCAGGCTAGACAAGCTGAAAGCTGGGGTATAGAGGAAGGGATAGTTAAGTCAGGAAGTTTTAGTATTGACCAAGGGTTTGGGGTGAGAGTTGTCCGCGATGATAAATCTTTCTTGGCTCATTCTGATGTTATTTCATTGAAAGCACTTAATGAATCATTAAGTGCTGTTAAGTCTATTGGTCGCCAAGGTATTTCAGTGGTTGGTGCTGTATCTCCAAAGGTCCGCCCCCGGGTATTGTATTCCGCAAATAATCCGCTTTTATCTCTTTCTGATCATGCAAAGGTAGAGATCTTGCGCCAAGTAGATATTTTGGCACGTGCTAAAGATAGAAGAATAGTAGAGGTTATGGCTTCCTTGGTTTCGTCTTACGAGGTCATCTTGATAGCTCGTTTGGATGGTTTATATGTGGCCGATGTTCGTCCTTTGGTTCGGTTGTCAGTACGTGTAGTGGCACAAGAGGGAGGTCGCCGAGAACAAGGTAGTTCAGGGGGAGGTGGTAGGTACGATTGTACCTGTTTTTCTGGGCAATTGATCAACTATTACGTAGATTCTGCTGTTTCTCAGGCATTGGTTAATTTATCTGCTCGTCCAGCTCCGGCAGGTTCTATGACTGTTGTTCTGGGGTCAGGTTGGCCAGGCATATTATTGCACGAAGCAATAGGGCATTGTCTTGAAGGTGATTTTAATCGTAAAGGTAGCTCTGCTTTTTCTGGTCTTATGGGGCAAAGGGTTGCAGCTCCTGGTGTTACCGTTTTAGATGACGGTACTGTGGCTAATCGTCGAGGTTCACTAAACATAGATGACGAAGGAACTCCAACTCAGGCTACTGTTTTGATCGAGGATGGTATCCTTAGGGGATATATGCATGATCGAATGAATGCTCGCCTTATGAATACTTGTTCGACTGGGAATGGTCGTCGTGAATCGTATTCTTGTCTTCCTATGCCACGTATGACCAATACTTACATGGTTAATGGCACTTACTCTCCGGAGGAGATTATTGCTTCAGTTAAACGGGGAGTGTACGCAAAGTATTTTGAAGGAGGTCAGGTTGATATTACCAGCGGAAAGTTTGTATTTTCAGCATCTCAAGCTTATTGGGTTGAGAATGGAAAAATTTGTTATCCAGTGAAGGGAGCAACCCTTATTGGCAGTGGCCCAGAGGTTTTGAAAAAAGTGTCTATGATTGGTCATGATATGGCTTTTGATGATGGTGTAGGTACCTGCGGTAAAGATGGACAAAGTGTTCCTGTTGGGGTTGGGCAGCCTACATTGAGATTAGATCAGATTGTAGTCGGAGGCGTTTCTTCGTGACGCAGGTATGTTTTTCTTTTTTACCGATGTAGAATTTTTTAATCCTTTTTTCTGCCCTTGAAAAAGTGCTGATCAGTCATTACCATTATCACTCGATGAGTGAGATTAGTAACGTGTGGTCTGCGTAAGTTTCTCGCTCTAGTTGTTAAGTTTGCTATCAGTAATTAAGAAAGGTCTGTCTTATGTCTTTGAGAATGAAACCATTGGGTGATCGTGTTGTCGTTCGTCGTGTTGAGGAAGAGCGCAAAACGGCTTCGGGCATAGTGATTCCTGATACAGCTGCTGAGAAGCCTGACCAAGGGTTGGTGATTGCCGTAGGTGATGGGAAGATTGGTGAAGATGGTAATCTTCTTCCAATGTCTCTAAAGGTTGGTGATCGTATTTTGTTTGGAAAATACTCAGGCCAGGCTGTGAAGATAGATGGAGAAGAATTGTTGGTTATGCGCGAAGAAGATGCTATGTGCATGATGGTGGAAGGTTAATTGAATTGAAGTTTTAGGTTTTATCATAGGAGTTTGTTATGGCTGCTAAGCAAGTTGGGTTTGGTCAGGATTGTCGCTCTAAGATGGTTGAAGGTATTAACGTCTTAGCTAATGCGGTGAAAGTGACTTTGGGTCCAAAAGGAAGAAATGTTGTTATAGAACGTTCATTTGGAGCTCCTACTGTGACAAAGGATGGGGTTTCAGTGGCAAAGGAGATAGAACTTAAAGATCGTTTCATGAACATGGGCGCGCAGATGGTAAAAGAGGTTGCCTCTAAAACTTCTGATGTTGCCGGAGATGGGACAACAACGGCTACTGTTTTGGCTCAATCCATAGTTCATGAAGGAATGAAATATGTTATTGCTGGCATGAATCCTATGGATTTGAAGCGAGGCATTGATAAGGCAGTAGCTGCGGCTGTTGAGGAATTGAAGAAAGGTTCGAAAAATTGCTCAACTTCGAAAGAAATTGCTCAGGTTGGATCCATTTCTGCTAACTCAGACGAAGCTGTTGGCGCGATTATTGCTGAGGCTATGGATAAGGTTGGACAAGAGGGAGTAATTTCTGTCGAGGATGGTAAATCTCTAGAGAACGAATTAGATATAGTCGAAGGTATGCAGTTCGACCGTGGGTATTTGTCTCCTTATTTTGTAAACAATGCAGATAAGCAGATGGCTATCCTTGAAAATCCATACATACTTTTGTACGACAAAAAGATTTCTGCAATTCGTGATTTGTTGCCCATCCTAGAGCAAGTTGCAAAGTCTAGCCGTCCTTTGTTGATTATTACTGAAGATATGGATGGTGATGCATTAGCTACTTTGGTTGTTAATAATCTCCGTGGTAGCTTGAAAACTTGTGCTGTTAAAGCTCCTGGTTTCGGTGATCGTCGTAAGGCTATGTTGGAGGATATAGCTGTTTTGACCGGGGGTGTTGTTATTTCGGCTGATGCTGGTATGTCGCTTGACAAAGCTACTTTGGATTCTTTAGGTCAAGCCAAGCGTGTTGAGGTAGCAAAAGAAAACACCACTATTATTGATGGTTATGGACAGGCTTCTGACATACAGAATCGTGTAAAAATAATTTGTGCACAGATCGAAGAGTCAACTTCTGACTACGACCGTGAGAAATTGCAGGAGAGGAAAGCTAAGCTTGCTGGTGGTGTAGCATTGATTCGTGTAGGTGCTGCGACTGAGTTGGCGATGAAAGAGAAAAAAGCACGTGTTGAAGATGCTTTGCATGCTACACGTGCCGCTGTTGAAGAGGGTGTTGTTGCTGGTGGAGGTGTTGCCCTGCTTCGTGCTAAGCAGGCTATTGAAAGTTTGTGTGGCGCCAACAGTGACCAAAATGCCGGAATCCGCATAGTGCTTCGTGCCATGGAAGAGCCTCTCCGTCAGATTGTTTATAATTCTGGAGAAGAGCCTTCTGTCATTATTGCTAATGTTCTTGAAGGAAAAGGTAATTTTGGGTACAACGCTTCTTCTGGGGATTACGGAGATATGGTGTCGATGGGGGTTTTGGATCCTACTAAAGTAACACGTACGGCTCTGCAGAACGCCGCGTCTATTGCTGGTTTAATGTTGACTACCGAATGCATGGTAGCAGAATTGCCAGATGAAAAAGCTTCAGCTGCTGCAGGTGGTATGGGCGGCGGCATGGGAGGTATGGGTGGCATGGGAGGTATGGGTGGTATGGGAATGGATATGTAATTTTCCATTGATCACAACCAGTTAGTATTTTTCTATGGACCCTCTGTAAAAATTATAGAGGGTCTTTTTTTTGTAAAGGGTTAATTTAATTCAATTAAATTTCATGGTTAGTCATGGTTAGTTTATTAACTGCTTTGATGTGAATGTGGAATCCACAACACTTAGAAAAAATTGTACTGTAATAATGATTATTTTTTTCGGCCATGGGTAACTTTTAACTTTTTTTGTTTGTTCTCTGGTTGACGTCTGGCACATGGATACCTACAATCGGTAGTTCGCTATGGCCGGGTAGCTCAGTCGGTAGAGCAGAGGACTGAAAATCCTTGTGTCGGCAGTTCGATTCTGCCCCTGGCCACCTTGTGTCTTGTCTTGTTTCGGGCTTTGATTTTTTTCTGCCTGTTGTTGCGTTGGCTTTAAGAGTTGGGGGTTGCTTATAATGAAAATTCATGAATACCAAGCCAAGCAAATTTTTCGTCAATTTGCTGTTCCCGTTCCAGCTGGTTTTCCTTGCTTTTCGGTAGAAGAATGTGTTGACCTTGCAAGAACTAAGTTGTCAGGTCCTGTGTATGTGGTTAAGGCACAGATTCATGCAGGTGGGCGCGGCAAGGCTGGTGGCGTTAAGGTTTCACGATCGATTGATGAGGTTCAATCTAATGCTTCTAGCATATTGGGTATGAATTTGATTACTCATCAGACTTCTTCGCATGGACAGTTGGTTAGGCGCCTTTTGATCGAAGAGGGCGTTGATATTAGTCATGAATATTATTTTAGTTTGGTTGTTGATCGTGTTTCGCAGAAGATTTGCATGATTGCCTCATCTCAAGGAGGTATGGATATCGAGGAAGTTGCTAGTTCTCAGCCGGATGCCATTCACCGTCTTTTGATTGACCCATATTTGCCTTTTCCTGAAGAGGATGTTTTGCAGTTGTGCCATCGTTTGGGGTTTACTGACGGTATTGATAAAAAAGCAGTTGAGGTTTTTGGTAACTTGTTTCGTTTGTTCCGTGAGAAGGATGCTTCCTTGGTTGAGGTCAACCCTTTGGTACTAACAGGTTCAGGGTTATTATTGGCTTTAGATGCGAAGCTTGATTTTGACGACAACGCATTGTACCGTCACCCAGATATTTCTGAGCTTCGCGATCTTGATGAAGAGAATCCGGACGAAGTTGCTGCTTCCCGTTTTGGGTTGTCATATATTGCCTTGGATGGCAACATTGGTTGTCTTGTGAATGGTGCTGGCTTGGCTATGGCTACTATGGACGTTATAAAGTTGTACGGTGCTAGTCCGGCAAACTTTTTGGATGTTGGTGGTGGAGCAACTTGCGAGAAGGTTACAGAGGCTTTTAGGATTATGTTGCTCAACAGTTCTGTTAAGGGCATTTTAGTCAATATATTCGGCGGCATTATGCGCTGTGATACGATTGCGGAAGGGCTCGTTGCAGCATCCCGTGAGTTGTCATTGTCGGTTCCGTTAGTTGTGAGAATGAGTGGGACCAACGAAGAATTAGGACGTAAGATTCTATCTGATTCTGGCTTGCCAGTAGTTTTAGCTCATACTATGTCTGAGGCAGCGGAGAGGATAGTGGCCTCTGTTTCTCTAGCAAGGTAATAAATGTGGGGAGTATTGCGTGTCTATTTTAATTAATGCTCGAACCAAGGTAATGACGCAGGGGATGACGGGTAAGACCGGGTCTTTTCATACTAGGTTATGCCGCGAGTATGCGAATGGTAAAGATTGTTTTGTTGCTGGTGTGCATCCTAAGAAGAGCGGTCAGAATTTCGAAGGTTGTCCTATATTTGGTACTGTTATTGATGCTAAGAATCAAACTGGTGCGACTGTTTCAGTGATTTATGTTCCTCCGGCAGCAGCGGCAGATGCTATTTTGGAGGCCGTTGAGGCTGATTTAGATTTAGTTATTTGTATCACTGAAGGTATTCCTGTGCAGGATATGCTTATGGTGAGAAGCGCAATGAATCATCTGGGGTCGCGTACTCTTCTTGTTGGTCCTAACTGTCCTGGTGTAATTACTCCCGATGAAATTAAAATAGGAATAATGCCTGGTCATATTCATACCAAGGGCCGTATAGGTGTTTTGTCTCGATCAGGAACCCTGACTTATGAGGCTGTTGCTCAGTTGACGGCTTTGGGTATTGGGCAATCTACTGCAGTTGGTATTGGCGGTGATCCTATTAATGGTCTTAAACACAAGGATGTTTTGGCTTTGTTTAACGATGATCCCGATACTGATGCTGTGGTTATGATTGGTGAGATTGGTGGGACTGATGAAGAAGATGCCGCTTTGTGGGTCAAAGATAATATGAAGAAGCCCGTTATTGGATTTATAGCTGGTGTTACAGCTCCGCCCGGTCGTCGTATGGGACATGCAGGAGCTATAGTTTCCGGAGGTCAAGGTACAGCTCAATCAAAGATTGATTGTATGGAGGGTTGTGGAATTAAGACAACTAAGAATCCTGCTGAAATTGGTGTTTTGTTGAAGTCAGTTATCTAAAATCCAAAGACATTGTTTGTGTCTAAGATGTTCCTATGGTATTGGTACCCCATTATACAATGAGAGCAATTATGTGTTGGTTGCTCCTATATGTCGTATTTTCTTTCTGTAATGGAGATCCTTTTCATAGACATTCTTTTGTCTGGGGATAATGCTGCCATTATTGCTATGTCGTCCCGGCACCTTCCCCCGAAGCAGCGAGTTTTGTGTGTTCGCATAGGTGTGTTTTTGGCGCTGGCGATGCGTATAGTATCCCTCTTTTTAGTAGGTTCAGTTCTATCTCGTCCAGGTTTTAGCGTAGTTGGTGGGTTGGTTCTATTTGCCGTTGGTTTATCTTTTTCCCCTTCTAAAAAGGCAGTTGCACTACCAAAAGATTCATCTGCTGATGATGATAAATTGGGGTTTTATATGGTTCTGAAAAAAATAGTTATAACAGATTTTGTGATGAGTATTGACAACGTTATGGGAATTGCATCTGTTGCTAAGGATGATAAATTTCTGCTCGTTTTTGGTGTAGTGGCAAGTATTCCAATGTTGTTATTCTTTAGCGATTTTTTAGGGCGTTTATTGGATAAGTACAGTTTTGTTTTTTGGTTGGGAGTTGGTTTCATAGGATTTGTAGGTGGTCGTCTTATTATGGGTGATATTTTGTTTGAAAAAATAAAGTATCAACATCTATTAGGTTGGGGTGTTTCTATTGTTGCGGGATTGTTGTTGGTGGCTGTTCGTTATTTGATGATGTTTTTTATTCGAAAAGAAGAAAAGAAATGATTGGGAGGTTGCTCTATGACAATGATTATTCTCGAAAAGAACGGAGTAGCAGTTAGGTCGATTTTGATTAATAAAGATTGTATTAGGATCGGTCGTCGTCAGGGTAATGATTGCATTTTGAGTGATCATAGTGTTAGTGGATATCATGCTGAGATTCATTCCACAAAGTCTGGATATTACATAAAAGATTTAAGTAGTACTAACGGTACTTTTGTTAACGATCAATTAATATCTTTTGCTAAAATAAATCCAAATGACATTATTCGGTTGGGCAGTAGTGCAATTCGTTTAGAATTTCCAAATTCGGTGAGGAATCAACAAAAAATAGAATTGCCAGAGTGTTATGAGCCGGAACTGCCGATTTCTAAGCTTAATCCAAATATTTCAGGTAAGGATTGGCTAAATTCTTTATCTCTTTCTTTGTCTGACTCCAATGTTGAAGACTGCAGCAATAATGATGTTTGTGGGTACAATGAAAATGATGTTCTAGAACTAAGTGAAGGTGATGAATGGGTTGCTGGTACCGATGATAATTGGGCAACGTTGGTTGTTAAGTCCCTAACAGGAGTGGGGACAGAAAGAAGACTTTCTCTTAATAAACCATGTATTAAGATAGGAGCTGCCAGTAGATGTGTTATTTCTATTACCTACGATTCTTCTGGATATTGGCTGGAATGCCTAAAAGGTCCTGAGCTTCCTTTGCTTAACGGTGCCGTGTGCAAATTAGGCGAACCATATAGATTATTTGACGGTGACTGCTTGGCAGTACACTCGGCAATAATGTTTTTTTCTTGGGATAGGTAGTTTTTTCTCTTGAAAATTCATAATTCCGCATTACATTAACCTCATGTAGATGGTTTTTGTAGTTGCTGGGAGGGTTATGGATTCGTCGACCAAGGATCTCGATGATGAGATCGTTAATGCGTCTGCGTTAGAAGAAGATGATTCTTCTTCTAACGAAGATGTTGGTTTTTCCGTTGATGTGGATGATTTAAAAGATAAGTACCTACGTGCCCAAGCTGAGGTCGAGAATGTTCGCCGACGTTCTCAAGATGAACTGGCAAAGGTGAGATTGTTTGGCGCTGAGAAGATAGTTCGTTCTTTATTGCCCATTTGCGATAGCTTAGAAATGGCTCTGGGAGTTGAGTCTCAGACTCTTGAGACCCTTCATAGTGGTGTAGAAATGACTCACAGGCAGTTTCAGAAGCTTTTTTCTGAAATGTCTATTTCAGTTATTGATCCCCTTAATGACAAGTTTGATCCTAATTGCCATCAGGCTATATCTACCGAAGTTTCGGATGATGTTCCTCCTAATCATGTATTGCGTGTTTTGCAGAAGGGCTATCGTTTGCATGACAGGGTTGTTAGGGCTGCGTTGGTTGTTGTTTCAAAGGAGAAAGAGGAGTAGTCCTCTGCTTTTCCCATGAGGCTATGTTTTTGGATTGTGTAAACATGAATTGTAGAGTCTATCGTTTATAGGTGCGGATTATGTCGAAATCAAACAAAATTATTGGTATTGACCTTGGAACAACTAACTCCTGTGTTGCGGTTATGGAGGGAGGCAAGGTTAAGGTGATTGAGAATGCAGAGGGTTCTCGTACAACCCCATCTGTTATTTCATATATGCCGGATGGAGAAATTTTAGTTGGTGTTCCTGCTAAACGCCAATCAGTTACTAATCCTAAGAATACCATTTTTGCAGCGAAGCGTTTAATAGGTAGAAGATTTCAGGATAACGAGGTTCAGCGCGATATTGAGTTGATGCCTTATCGTATTGTTGCTGCTGATAATGGAGATGCTTGGGTTGCTGTCGGTGATAAAAATTTTGCTCCTCCTCAGATTTCTGCTGAGGTGTTGAGGAAAATGAAAAAGGCAGCTGAAGATTATTTGGGTGAGGAAGTTTCGGAGGCTGTTATTACGGTTCCGGCCTACTTTAATGATGCTCAACGTCAAGCAACTAAGGATTCTGGTCGTATTGCGGGGTTGAATGTTAAGCGAATCATTAATGAGCCTACTGCCGCCGCTTTGGCGTTCGGTTTGGACAAGAAGGATTCTGCTCGTTCCGGTGATCGTAGAATTGCTGTTTACGACTTGGGTGGTGGTACTTTTGACGTTTCCATTATCGATATTGCAGAAGTGGAAGGTGAATATCAGTTTGAAGTTCTTTCCACCAATGGTGATACTTTTCTTGGTGGGGAAGACTTTGATCAGCGTTTGATTGATCATTTGGTGGAAGAATTTAAGAAAGATCAAGCTGTTGATTTGAAAAAAGATGTTATGGCATTGCAAAGATTAAAAGAAGCTGCAGAAAAAGCTAAGATAGAGCTTTCTTCTTCCCAGCAGACAGAGATTAATTTGCCATACATAACTATGGATAGTACTGGGCCGAAACATATGGCTATCAAGATTACTAGAGCTAAACTTGAGGCTCTTGTTTCTGAATTGATTGAAAGAACTGTTGAGCCATGCCGTGTGGCACTGAAGGATGCTAATTTGTCTGTTGGTGATATTTCAGATGTAATTTTGGTCGGTGGTCAGACCAGGATGCCTAAGGTTCAAGAGGTAGTTAAAGAATTTTTTAAATCTGAACCACGGCGCGATGTTAATCCTGATGAAGCGGTTGCTGTTGGTGCCGCCATTCAGGGTGCAGTTTTGCGTGGAGATATTAGGGATGTTTTGCTCTTAGATGTAACCCCACTTTCTCTTGGCATAGAGACAATGGGTGGCGTTATGACTAAATTAATAATGAAAAATACGACAATTCCTACGCGTGCATCACAGGTTTTTTCTACGGCAGATGATAATCAGCCTGCTGTTACCATTAAGGTTCTTCAGGGTGAGCGTGATATGGCATCTTCGAATAAGTTGTTGGGTGAATTTAATTTGGAAGGAATTCCTCCTTCGCCGCGTGGTGTTCCTCAAATTGAGGTTACTTTGGATGTGGATGCTAATGGTATCTTGAATGTTTCTGCCAAAGATAAAGTTACGGGTAAAGAGAATAAGATTACTATTCAAGCTAATTCTGGGTTGTCTGATGAAGAAGTTGATCGCATGATCAAAGATGCAGAGGCTAATGCTGATGAAGATAAGCGTTTGCTAGATTTGGTTAAGGCTCGTAATGGTTTGGATGGACTTGTTCACACGGTTAAGAAATCATTGTCTGAGTATGGGGATAAGGTTTCAGAAGAAGAAAGGAAAAATATTGAATCCGAATTGAAGAAGTCTGAAGAGCTTTCTAAATCCGGCACTGTGGAAGCTATTAATGCTCAGATTGAAGTTCTTAGTAAGGCAGCTCAGAAATTGGGTGAGATGGTTTATGCAGAACAAAAGGCTAATGCGGCTGGGGCAACATCTTCTGATGCATCGGATACTAAGGATGAGGGTGATAATGTTGTTGATGCACAGTTCAGTGAGGTGGATCCTTCAGCCAAGGATAAAGAATAGTTTTTTAAATGTCGTCAATAAATTTGGAAGTGCGATTGGAGTCGCATGTCTTTTTACGCAGTTGATTGGGTATCATGACGAAAAGAGATTACTATGAGGTTTTGGATGTCCCTCGAAATGCATCTGAAGCGGAAATTAAAAAGGCCTATCGCCGTTTGGCAATGAAGTATCACCCAGATCGTAATCCGGATGATAAGACTGTTGAGGAGCGCTTTAAAGAGTTGAAAGAAGCTTATGAGGTTCTTTCTGACTCTAGTAAGAGAGCGGCCTATGATCAATTTGGTCATGCAGGTGTGGGTGCTGGGCCTGGTGGGTCTCAGTTTGCTAATGCTGGCGGTGGATTCGATTCTTTTGCCGATGCTTTTGGTGATATTTTCGGAGATATTTTTGGTTCGCGCGGGGGTGGTGATCGAGCCCCTCGTGGTTCGGATTTGCAATACAGTATGACGATTACCTTGGAAGAGTCTGCTCGCGGTGTGAAAAAAGAGGTAGTTTTGCCCATAACTAGCAAGTGTGATACTTGTAGCGGAAGCGGGGCAGCGCCAGGAAGTGATAAAAAAACATGTCAGCATTGTATGGGTTCTGGTCAGATTCGTATGTCTCAGGGCTTCTTTACTGTCCAGCAGACTTGTCCCCACTGTCATGGGGATGGGTTTTTTATCTCTAACCCTTGCCGTTCTTGTCATGGTCAGGGCCGGGTTCGTAAGAAAAAAACAATTTCTATCGATATACCGGCAGGTATCAATCATAAGGATCAAATTCGTCTATCAGGACAAGGTGAGGCAGGTCCCCATGGTTCTTCTCCTGGTGATTTGTATGTGAAGGTTAATTTAGCCCCTCACCAGATTTTTAAGCGCGATGGTGATGATTTGCACTGTGAAATGCCGATAACTATTGCGGTAGCTGCCTTGGGTGGTGAAATTGAAATACCAATCCTGGGTGGATCGGCCATGCTTAAAATTCCATCAGAGACTCAGTCTGGTCAGGTTTTTCGTCTTCGATCAAAAGGAATTAAGGGGGTAAATAGCTTGGTTCCAGGGGATTTGCATTGCCATGTGTATATTGAGACACCAGTTGATTTAACCGATCGGCAGAAAGAATTGTTGAGAGAATTCGATGAGATTAGTACTAAGGATTCCAAGAGACACATGCCCAAGTCTACTTCCTGGTTTAGCAAGGTGAAAGATTTTTTTTCCTGATTGAGTAATTTGTCAATTCCTTCCCATAGACATGACTAACTTCAAGAACGATTAGTTTTAAGTCACAATTATCTCCTCTGCTTCGCTCTTATGACGGGGTTTCTCTATGGGATCCACCAAGCTCTTTGGTGTTCGTCAGGTTGTTAATATGGATTTTGGCGACTCACCACTGGGGGAATTAGGGGATAGAACTGCTCGTAGCGGTGATGTCTCCATTCCAAGTGAGTTTGACACCAGTTACTTCTTGAGTATTGCTTCTTCAAAAAATATTCTTAGTGATCGTGTGAGTTTTATCCGCGAATTGTCTAAGTTTTTTTCTCAGTTCAGTTCGGTGCTGGGGAATTTGTTTGGCGCATGTTTTCCAGATGATGCGGGTGATTATAGCGATGAATTAATACTCCACTATTTGACTAATGCACGTGGTATCTTCTCTCCGTTTAAGGTGGAGGGTGTTTCAAGTGCCGAGGTAATTTCTCAAAGATGCTTTGTTCATTGGAGGAAGCTTTCTCTCCGTGATCTGCTTCTGGTAGGTGCAGGATTGTACCGAGTCAAGTTGAAACTATTTGAATGGCAACTTAAGCAAGACAATTTGCCACTAATGGTATTTTATAGGCACATCTTTAATTCGTGGATAGATTTTTTTTACCAGTTTTACAGTTTTATTGAAGAAAGTAAGTCAAAAAATGATGAATGGGAAGCTTTGTTAGGGAAATTACCCATTTCTTCTTTAGTGATATTATTGGACGCTACAAACCGATTTTCTGGTAAAAATGATGAAAAATCGAAGTTTTTTAGTAATGTTCACCGGTTTTTATTGCTATCATCTATAGAAATAGTAAAAAATTCTACCTCTTCTTTAGGTATTGAGTATCAAAAAATAACAGATGTGGCCAGCCTACACGATTTAATTATTCGCACAGATTCTAAAGTTCGTCATGTTTGTGATGATCTGATTCCAGACAAAATTACTCATGACACTGTAGTTGCAATAGTGTTCTTTGATATTTTTATTTCTCTTCCCGAAGATTCAGCGATAAAGGAACATTTTTTGGAGGTAATACCTGTATCTGCTTTGGGGAAAATGCTTTTTTTAGCAAATCATAATGCGTATTATTCTTTATCCGATCGTGATCTCATCTTAGAAAATTTGGTAGCCACTATTTTCTCAGGGATATATCCAAAGTTTCTATTTTATTGTGATAAGGAATTTTGGGTATCACTCTCAAAACAGCTGAAATCTTTTGATTTTAAGTGCTTTATATCCGATAGAAAAGATAATTTTACTGCAGGTATTATTGATAGCTGTGACAAAGGATTTTCCAGCATTATTAATGCAGATACTTTGACAATTGATAGTTATTTCTTTACCAAACTATCGGCAGTTTATTATTATAATAATATAATATCAATGATTTATGGTAAAGATTTTCCTGATAGCATTAGAAAAAAGAAAGAACAGTTGTTGTACCATATAGACACTCTCTCAGCAGAAATGAAGTTCTACCAATCAGTTGGGGTTTCAGACTTACGAGTCATGGGGTTGATGTGTAATGATATAGGCGCTGATTTTTTGCTAAGAGCTTTGGATAGGGAAATAAAATATCGTAATGATTTAATAAATGATCATATATTTCATAGAAGGGCTTGCGAATTATTTGATAAGTTTCTGTCACTACTAATTTTTCATTTTGACAGGGATAAAGTTAACAAACTAGATACTGAAATGATATTGAAAGACTTTGATAATATTTTTGTTAATACAATGGGCACCAATTCGCCGCACGAGTTCATAAAAAAAATTTTTTTCCTTCTGTTTTTGGAACGATTGGATGACAAAATAAGGCAAGATGTTATTAGTGGGTCTGATCTAGATGTGTTAAATTGGAAGAGAAGTTTCCGTGGTGTTAAGTACTTGCCTAATGGTTTAGATGGATTTTTCAGTATAATGATTGTACTGTGTGGTGATCTGATTAATTACGACAAGATAAATGAGGAGACACTATCATTTTGGAATTATTTTAATAATCGTGTTTTGTCAATTTCAGTAAGAATAAGTGCAAATACAGAAATTTTGTTTAATGATAGTTATAAAAAAATTAGCAAGTATTTGTCGGTGTTAAATCTAATCTTTAATGGAAATGCTGATGATGAATCTTTTAAAGAATGCATGGATACAGTTAAATCATGCTGTCAGGTAATAGATGAAGTTGAGAAGTATTCATTTAGAACTGGTAATGCCTTACCAGATTTTATTTGTGACGAGATTAATAAATTGCGCTCAGGTAGTTTTGTTGTTAATCCAGAATTTTTTTCAAACATGCCACTTAATATCCTAGTAGAACTGATTATTGATTCTAAAAAGTATAGTATTAGCTTTATTTTAGAACAATCACTAGGAGAGATTTACCGGCGTCAAAGGGTATTGTTTGATGAATCTAATAGTACTATAGGTAATGCAATTAGATTCTTGTCTCAGAATAGAGTTCTAGAGTTTGTTAAGTTATCAGTTATGGTTATGGATATATTGAAAAGATCGTACTCTTTCTATAGCTTAGTTTCTAAAATAATCTCGTCAGATACCAACATAGGATTTAAAGAGTTTGTGACTAAGTTTGTTTCTGATAATTTTCATAAAAAAGATGACGTTCATATGAAAAATGCAGCTGTAGTTTTTTATGGTGAAGATTTTTATGATATTAGATCTTTGGTAAGAAAAGTGTATCTTGATACTAAGGAGGAAAAAAGGGGTAGTCCTTCTATGCAAAAAATTTATTTCGTGTTTTTTGTATTTTGGAAGACAATTGACGACCTTATGGTTGATCAAGGGTTTGTCCAGGAAACTGATATGAGTGAAATGAAATTCTTCTACGATGATGTTAAATTTGACCATGTCTATCTTTTTAGCAATTGTTTTGATTTTGATCTAAGGAAACACTGTAGAAACTTTTTTGATATGCATCGCAGAGAGTTAGAGCGTAAAAAAAGGGATATTTGTTAACGGTAATTAACTAGCTCCTACCTGATTGTTTGAACATCCATACTACACCGCAGCTTCGTTGATCTCAGTATTTTTGTCAGAAAAATTGAAGCCATAACATTCTTTCTCTGATACTATTAGCACCCCTGCGTTTGATGCCCCACCTACCCTGTCCCAATTTTGTAAAACCCAGCGTCTTACAACTCTGCCTTCGAGAATGTGGTTGTGTATGCCCGGTTTGTTGGTGTATCCGTGAATGATTCTTTGTGCCTTGGTCTCAGATAGAATCTCAAATATCGTATTTTGGTTAACATCAAGATACTCTTCCGGTTTTCTCCTTATTGCATTGTCATGATGAGTTCTGAGTTGCTTATTAATGGCACGCCGAATCATACTTGGTTGGCTTAAAAACTCACGCTTCCAGCTAGATTGGCGAATACGATTGCGAAATATTTGGTACTCTATGTCATCGGTGCATAGTGAATCGCCATGGGTTATCAGAGTTTTTACTCCATATAAATCAATACATTGTGGATCAGACAACAGTGTGGCACCTACAGCGTTGCAAAATTCCTTGCCAAGCAAAAAGTCGTGATTACCAACCATTATATTTACAGAGATATTACGCGATGAAATCATTGCCAGCATGTGTGCAACTTTTGCTGGCCAGGAGTTTCTCAAGTCATCGTCTCCGATCCACATGTTGAATAAATTTCCAAGGATAAATATCTTCTCCGCGTTTTTTGGTAGATCAGAGTTCATGAAACGCATGAAGAGCTTCCAAATCTCAGGTCGAGATTCACAGAGATTGATGTCGGACAAAAAAATACTATACGACTTGTTTTGCAGATATTTATTTATCGACTGTTCTGATTGCATAATTGCTGTATTCTTTGTGATAGTACAACGTGGTTTGTGAAATTTTATTTCTTTTCCTATGAGTATTATTTGTACATACTCATAGGACTTATCAGATATTAAGAGCAATAAATAATTGCAGCAAAATATTCAAATATTTCTTACTTTAAGTGTAAGATAATTAGCATAAATTAGTTTTATAGGCAACTGAAATTTGAATAATTAACCCGTATTTTTAACATTGTTAACCTGGTAGAATATGTTGTTTAACAATCAACAAGCCAACTTTTATGAGGCTGATGGATGCATAGAGGTCTGCATATTTACAACACTCTATCTCGTTGTGTGGAGGCCTTTTACCCACAACGAGAAAATAGTGTTGAGCTTTATGTTTGTGGTATGACTGTTTACGATTACTGCCATTTGGGTCATGCACGTGTGTTCATGGTCTTTGATATGGTTGTGCGTTGGTTGCGTCATTTATCGTACGATGTTTATTTTATTCGTAACATTACCGATATAGACGATAAAATTATAACTCGTGCTAGTGAACGTGGTTGTTCGGTAGAGGAATTGACATCTATTTTTATAGATGCAATGCATAATGATTGTGAAGGTCTGGGTATAATTCCACCTTCTGTTGAACCACAGGCTACCCTTTTTGTTCCTGTTATGGTAAAGATGATTGGCGATCTCTTTGAAAAGGGAGCTGCTTATGTTACACCGGCTGGTGATGTGTGTTTTTCTGTTGCTTCTTTTCCAGAGTATGGGTGCTTGTCAGGTCATACGATAGAACAGCTTCGTTCAGGTCATCGCGTTGAAGCAGACAAGTATAAAAAAGATTCGTGCGACTTTGTGTTGTGGAAAAGGGCTAAGCCAGGTGAGCCATCATGGGATTCACCTTGGGGTCCAGGTAGGCCTGGTTGGCATATAGAGTGTTCTGCTATGAGTTCACACTACCTTGGTGATACATTCGATATTCATGGAGGTGGGGCAGATCTTCAGTTTCCTCATCATGAGAACGAGATTGCCCAGTCTCGTACCGCATCTTCCGGTGGTTTTGCTCGTTATTGGATGCATAATGGTTTTATACGTGTTTCTCAGCAGAAAATGTCAAAGTCTCTGGGTAATTTCTATACTATTCGTGATCTCCTTGAAAAATATGAGGCCGAGGTTATCAGGTTCTTTTTGCTGAGGTCTCACTACAGAAGCTCAATTGACTACAATGATTCATCTTTGTTGGAGGCTAGGGAAGCCTTGTCCAGACTGTATCGGGCACTTCATTCTTGTCCGCCTGACAATCAAGGATTTCTGGATGAACATAATAATTATGTCAAGCTTTTTGTTGCTGCTATGAATAATGATTTTTCTACTCCGGAGGCTTTTTCAGTATTGTTTGAATTGGCTAATGAGGTTAATCGTTCCTCCAGTTGTGAGCTATCTTGGGTACTGAAGTGTTTGGGTCAAACTTTGGGTTTGCTTAATCATGATCCTGAGGAATTTTTGGGGTACCTATCTTCAAAAAATGATGATCTTGTTGTCGAAGATCTCATAGAAAAACGTTCAATTGCTAGATCAAACAAAGATTGGGTTGAGGCAGATCGTATTCGCAATGAATTACTCTCCCTGGGGGTTATCTTGGAGGATAGTTCCTCTAAGACGGTTTGGCGTCGACTAAAATGACGGAGAAGTGTTCCTTTTGGAATCAACTTTCTTTGGTTTTTCCTGAATGTTATGAGTCTGTCCGCCAAACTTTTATTGATGATAAAAGGGTTTGTTTTCGTCTTAACACCATTAAATCATTATCCTGGGATGAGGTTTGTTTGCCACAGGGGATTGAATATAGACCCGTTCCAGGTTGTCCTGATACTTTATCCGTGTCATCTGATAATCGTGCTCTTATAACTCATTCAGATGCTGCAGTGACCGGAAAAATATATGTGCAAAATCCTAGTAGTATTTTATTGGCACGGGCGTTGCCGTTACAAGAAAGCGATCGAGTGCTTGATTTAGCAGCTGCACCAGGAGGTAAAACTAGTATTCTTGCAATTGCTAAATCTGAGCTTTGGGCAGTGGATTGTAGCAAATCTAGATTTTTTAGGTTACGCGATAACATGGAGCGGCTGGGAGTTTCTTCCGTAAAATTTTTATGTGCAGACGGGCGTAAGTTGGGAAGAAAATTTTTTCAGTACTTTGATAAAATATTACTTGATGCTCCATGTTCTGGTGATGCCCGTTTTAGAGCATCTACACCTGATTCGGCATGGGTGTCATCTTCTAGGTTGTGCTACTACAAGCAGACAGCTTTGTCAGCTGCAGCATGGCAGATGTTGCGTCCCGGTGGGTTGTTGCTCTACGTTACCTGCGCTCTTTCACCACTTGAGAATGAGGCAGTTGTTTCTCATTTACTGAAAAGAAAAGACGATGCACGTGTTTTGCCTTTGGTGTTGTCAACCGCAGTGCAGCCAGGTTTATCTTCTTGGGGTAAAAATAAAGTCCACGATGACTTGCGGTTTGCTGTGCGTATTGTTCCAACCAATGAGTATGATGGCTTGTTCGCATGTTTGATCAAAAAATTTAGTTGATCCAAAGGGGGGATTGTGTCCGAAAATATTAATGTTTGGATTGTTAGTTGTGTTCGTACAGCAATTGGTTCTTTTGGAGGGTCATTAAAGTCTGTTCCTCCTACCGTTTTAGCTACGGAAGTTATTCGTGAAGCCATTAACCGTGTTCCAGTGGACCCAAGCATTGTTCAGCAAGTTGTAATGGGACATGTAATTTTGACAGAGCCTAAGGATGTATATTTGTCACGTTATGCCGCTATTTCTGCTGGTTTATCCCACAGTTCTACGGCTATTACCCTGAATCGTCTTTGTGGATCAGGATTGCATGCTATTTCTACTGCTGCCTTACATATTCGAGCTAAAGATGTTTCGATCAGCGTTGCTGGTGGTTCAGAATCAATGAGCCGTGGTGGTTTTTTGCTCCCAGCATTGCGTTGGGGGCAGCGGATGGGAAGTACATCGGCAGATGATGTAATGTTGGCAGCATTGCATGATCCGTTTAAGAGTGTTCATATGGGAGTTACAGCTGAGAATTTAGTTAGTCGTTACAATCTTACCCGGGAAGAGCAGGATGAGTATGCCTTGGAAAGTAACCGTAGAGCATCTAATGCGCAGCGTAGCGGTTATTTTGAAGCACAGATTGTTCCCATAAATGTAAAAGAAGGTCGTCAAACTAATGTTTTTAAGGAAGATGAACGTATTAGGCATGATCTTGATATGGATAGTTTATCAAAGTTGAAACCTATTTTTGATAATGAGGGCACAGTTACTGCCGGCAACTCATCAGGTCTAAATGATGGTGCAGCAGCTGTTTTACTCATGTCAGATCAAGCGTTAAAAGATCACAAAATTGATCCTATGTTGAGAATAGTTTCTGTTGCTCATGCAGGTGTTGATCCCGATTATATGGGAATTGGTCCGGTGCAGGCAGTTAAGATTGCTCTTTCTCGTGCAGGCTTATCTCTGAAAGACATTGATGTCATAGAGTCTAATGAAGCATTTGCAGCACAATGTATCTGTGTTGCGCGCGATTTGGATTTTGATTCACAAAAAACAAATCCTAATGGGGGAGCTATTGCTCTTGGGCATCCAGTTGCTGCTACTGGTGCTATGTTACTGGTTAAAATGGCATACGAGCTTAAGCGTATTAATGGGCGTTACGGGTTGTTAACTATGTGTATAGGTGGGGGGCAGGGTATTGCTATGATTGTTGAATCGTGAATTCAGCTACTGACCACATGCGAGGTGATCTAAGCGGATCGCATTCGCTGCGGTGGTTAACGCAGTACGCAGATAATTTTTGGTCTATGTTTTTTGCTTCTGGCCAAATTCCTTGAAGTACTGATGCTGTTGCCGTCAGTATTATTATTATCATTAGTACTTTAGGTACTAGTACAGTGTTTTTATGATATATGGAAGTGCTCAGGTGAATGTTGTTAGCGTAGGCCCATCCCAATGTCAGAAAAAACCAGGTTTGTCCCATAGGGTAGATGAAAGCACCAGATAGCATCGAGTACATCAAGGAAGCTATGACAGCTGCCATGGTGCTTACATGTCGAATTGGAAGAGTTGATTCTCTACGACTTACTTTTATCTCTGTAAATAATGCTTGAAAAATAATCCATATGGTTAGAGCTGCTGCTGGTATGCCCATTTCTGTTGCTATTTGCAGGATGAAGTTGTGGGGATGTCCATTGATTCCATATTTTTTTAGACTGAGTTCCATCGGCCCAATACCAAACCATGGATGTTTCCTGATTAATGTTAGACATATATTCCAAAGATCTAAACGTTGTTCTTTTTGGCCTATTTTCCAAAAATTTTCATTATTTATGCCATTGTGATGATATATGTTTGGTATGATGTGACCCATAAAAACGTATAAAACAAGGCCCAACATTAGTATCGATAGACTTTTTTTGACCCATTTGATAGATTTCTGCCGGTATATTAAGTGAATTATAAAAATTGACAGGACCCAACTTATCATGGCACCTCTTCCATGTGTCATTAGCAGTAGAGCGAGCCATGCACCGGCCAAAATAGTTAGTAAATTTTTGGCTAATTTTTGACGAATTATAGATATAATTAGCGGGAAAAAGCATAGTGTTATTACTTGAACGGAATTCAGAAAGCGGGGGTTAGAATATCCGCTCGTGAGATCAAAAGGTGTTAACTTGCTACTATAATCTTGTGCTAGCCAGTTAATGTATGCTCCCAGTGAATGTTTTATGGTAATAGAGGTGCTGATGACAATTATAGCAGCTATCCACAAAAGTGAGTCACGAGAGTGTAGTGGGAAAAAGTAGTAGGCACTATTGGATAGAATAAGAAGGCAGCTTGTAATCATGCCAATTTCCAGAACGGCTGATCTTGGGTGGGGGGATGAAAGAGCAGATATCGTTGCTAGTACTGACAAAGCTACAATGGGAGTGAATAGATTTTTGGCAATGAATGTGTTCTTGTTTACGTGCTTAAATATGACAAATGGCAGAAAGCTAGCCATGATTATTAGTTGAGCTATTCTTTGAGCATCAACCGAATATTGAGTTAGAAAAAAGTATTTCAGAAAGGGAGCGGCAATGAAAAATGACGAGAGAAAAATTATGGGTATTATTCTGGATATGTAAAAAACAAACAAAAAAATCTGCACGATCATTATTGATCTACAAGACAAATAAATCATAATTATGACATATTTAACGTTTTTTACCAATTTGACAATAAAATGAAGACATGATCTCGTATTCGTTCCTGCTGATTTGTTGCGCCCTTTTATCGGCGTTTATTCCCATTTTGATGAAATCGTCATCAGAAAAAAAAGAAGATAAGCTGTTTCTAATCATCTTCCTGCGCTTAGAAAATGCTCCTTTAATAATTTCGTAACAAGTTTGATTAATTGGAGTAGGCTTAGATTTTGTTATTAATCTTATAAAGCTTGACTTAACCGAAGGTACAGGAGAAAAACATGTGGGCTCAATACTAATAATGTGTTCGGCATCAAAATATGATTGAACAAATAAGGAAAGGCGGGAAAAATTTTTGTCTCCAGGTTTGCTTAATACCCTGTCAGCTACCTCCTTTTGGAGCATGATGTGAACGTCTACTAAGTAATGATGATTATTACAGAATAGCTCTAAAAGCTCTGAAGAAATGTAATACGGAATATTTCCTACAACTCGTTTTTTATCTCTGAATAGCAGTGACCAGTTTGTGGACAATATATTTTGATTGAAAACTACAACCTTAGGGTACGTTTTTCTTAGTAAACTCACACAATCCGGATCAATTTCGATGGCCGTAATGCTTTTCGCCCGATCTACAAGGTGTTTTGTTAGTGCTCCCAGACCTGGACCTATCTCCAAGAAATGGTCCTCTCTTTGTGGACATATAGCGTTTGTAATGGTGATGATTGTTCCTAAATCACAAAGAAAATTTTGTCCCCATTTTTTTTTAGCCCTGAACATAGTTTTTTTTCGATATACAGAATTGTATGGCACGTTGCACAGAAATTTCTAATGATCTGGAGGAAATTCTTCCCTGCCCAGCTTTTTCTATGGCAGTTCCATGATCTACAGATGTGCGAATTATAGGCAAACCAAAGGTTACGTTTGTTCCAGTGAATGCATTGGCCAATTTGAATGGTGCCAATCCCTGATCGTGGTAACTGGCTAATATGACGTCGAACTGTTGACGTTGTTCGTCACAAAAGGCGGTGTCTCCTGACAATGGTCCTAAGCAAATTATTCCATTATCCTGAGCATCAAGAATTGCGGGTGATATTACTTCTATTTCTTCTCGTCCGATATGACCATCCTCTCCTGCATGTGGATTTAGTCCGCATACACCAATTTTTGGTTTTTTTCCTAGGTATAACGAAAAGTCATGATCTATAATCGATAGGGTCCGAGAAACATGTTCAACTGATAGTGAGCGGCTAACGTCTTTTATTGGAATATGTGTTGTCATAAGTGCTACACACCACTTACGGTTGCCGAAAAGAGCCATAACTACCTGTTTAGATTTACATTTTTTTCTTAAATATGAAGTGTGGTCAACAAATGGTAGGTTTGCCTCCATTATGGTGGCTTTGTTTACGGGATTAGTTACCATGGCGTTGAATTCACCATTCTGGCAACCATGAATGGCACGGTCAATGCTTTCAAGCAGAGCCGGTGAGTTTCTGGGATCCAATTTTCCAGGTACCACCGGTTCTGGGTACTTGATCGGCAATATTTCCACCTTTCCAGTTGGGTCTTGGTCTGTATTGTACAGAACCGTTTTTAATTCCAAATGAAGCTGGTGTGCCCGACTTTCAAGTACATACGGATCAGCGATCACGATAAGACGTGTTTCCCTTGGACACGGACGCTGAGCAAGCATCACACAGAGATCAGGGCCAATTCCGGCAGGTTCACCAGCGGTGATTATGATCTTATCCATCTTTTGTAAAATTAGGCATAATTTTTATGTAGCTACCTTTGCGACGAGAAGCCATCCAATTAACAAATTCTTGATCCCCTTGCTGATCCATAATCATCTGCGTTGCTATGATCTGTTGCTTTGTTAAGGGTAGGCCCTCATTCTTGCTGTCAGTAATTTTTAAAATGTACCATTGTCCATTATCAGATATAACTTCGCTTATATGACCTGTGTCGGTGTTGATTGCCGCGTTTCTTATAGCAGACGGCAATTCGTCTACATCTATCCATTTGTCTTTAAAGTTGATGTTATCTTGGTCTGATGAGTACATTTTTACTGCATCAGAAAATGATAATTTTCCAGCAATAATTTTTTTGCGAATATCTTCCAGTTGTGCACCTGTAGCATCATTTAGTTCTATAAGCTGTATTTTTTTTTGAACCCTAGGGGAAAATGGAGAGTTCACCTCACGTTTGTTTTTAATCAAGATAATTTCTATTCCAACTGGTGTTTCTATGGGTGTTGCGATATCACCGACCTTGACATTGATAAGATTTTTTTTGAGCTCAAGCGGGAATGTGCTCAGGTATCTCCATCCCATGTACCCACCACTAGATACATCCGGAGCTTTAGAGAACTGAACCACCAAGCTTTCGAAGGTATGTCCGGAATGGAACAGATTGACTATCTTTTGCGTTAATTCATGGGCTGTTTTTTTCTGATCAGGGGATTTGTCTACCGGAATTAGTATATGTTGTAATTCAATTTGTGGTTCTTTTTCATCTTTGTGTTGAGCAATAAAACTGGCAATTTGATCTGGAGTTATATGAATTACATCTCTAAGGACAGTCTGTTTCAGTTTTGCTAGCAATATTTGCCGCTTGATTTCTTGTTTAAACTCAGATTTTGGAGCTCCAGTGGAAACCCATTGTCTTTCTAGGTTATCAGGGGATGTTTTTCTCTCTCTGGCGGTGTCATTAACGGTATCTTGTATTTCTTTGTCAGTTACAGATAAATTAAGTTCTAGGGCATAATTTATCCCAACTTGCTCATCAATCATGATTTCTAGAGTTCGTTTCCTAATCTCTTCTGCCGATATTCCGTTTGAATTATGCGGTAGCATCTGTCGAACTTGCAAGATTCTCCAATTGAGCTCCTGACTAGTTATGGGATCCTTTTCAACAATAGCTACTATGTGACCTTTGTCAACTAGTTCTTTGTCAGGATAAGAATTGTTAATTTCTGCCCATGAGAATGAGCTAACAATCCACAGCATAAAAAACATAAACCTCATACATTTCAACATATTATAATGATTGCTGGCTGTTAGTGATATCTCATTATACGATGTAAAATATCTATTAGTGATAGTTTTTAACGATCAAGAGCAGTTATTTTATTTATCTGACCTGTAATAGGTTAGTAACGAGAATTTATTATACACAGAATGATTAATAAATCTACGATACAGCTGTGATAGGAATCGGTGAAATATTATGTACATAACTTGCTAAGCTATAGTATTTGAGGTAATTGATAATTTGCAGATGCTATTAGATTAGTAATGTGGGATAGGGTTGGTGGGATATGCAAGTAGGGGGTGCTGGGGCTAGTGGTAGTTGGGAGTGTAGTTGTGATGTTTGTCTTGGTTATTCTGGAGAAATTGCGCCTCATAGGGCAGATCATGTTCATGAAATATGTACTGCTCTTTTTACTGATGATTCAGAAAGTATTGTTCCTGATGCTTATGCCTCTACTTTGAGGCAATCAAATAGCCAATATTTAGAAGAAGTTAGAGGAGCAGAGAACTTAGAATTTATTGATGGTGAGATTATACTCAGTAATCCTGTTTCTTGTTCAGAAAAATTTATGATTGCATTTGCAGTGTTGTTGGTTCTTCTTATAGTAGCCTTTGTAGTTTCTGCTATTGCTACATATAAAGGCGCTGTTATTCCCGGAATAAATATGGAGACTATGGTCAATGTTGTTATGTTGGTTGGAATTGGATTAAGCATAGTTTCTTTTGGATATTCACTGCTCTGGTTAGGTTGTTTAGTAGGATATGCGGCTGTAAGTAAAGCTAGAAAACGTGAAGATGTTCTTTCTACAGCTAAATCTAGACTAAAAAATGCAGCTAGGATTCAGAAAAGAATAGATGTTAGTCTAGATATATGTTTTGAGGTGTTGCAATCGCACGCATCTTATTTGAAATTAGCAGTTGCTGAATCTGATAGGCTTAAGGCTAGGCCTCTGTTAGCGCTATTGGGAAGGCATCTTTGTGTTAGCACTCTGTATAGAGAGCTTAACTTAGGAGTTGAGGCTATGAATTCAGAAATAGAAAGGCTCAGAGAATTTAATGAGAGAAAAAAAGAGGAATCTATTGTTCTTGTTGGCATAAACTCAGAGCTCTCGGATGAGAACGATGCTCTTCTGTGTAGATTGCTTTCAAGGGAATAGTGATACTCGATTAAGTTTCTGGTTACCTTTTATTTGAGTTATGAAGAAGTTTTTTATTTGTGATCTCGTATTTTTATTGAAAAAAATCGGAGTGTGGGTTGGCATGGAAATGGGATTTAACATTTTTCCGGTAAACGCAGATCGCTGTGGTTGTACTGTTTGTTATAGCCGTAACGTCCGGAATGCACTGAACATAATAGATTGTCTCTCTGAAGAAGCAAAAAATATTTTTACTAACGATATTGTTAATGTTGATCCAAGTACATATACGTCTCTTTTAAGATTATCAGATAACCGTATTTTAGAAGAAATTACGGATGATAATAATTACTCATCCAAGTTTATGATCGTACTTGTGGTATTGATGCTTCTTATAACAATTTGCGCCATTTTTTTGATTATTGTATACAAAGGTATTATCATTGTGCCCGGAATGAGTACGGAAATGATGACCAATGTTGTTAAGTGTTCGGGGGCAGTGTTAGGCGTAGCCTTTTTTTCTTGTTTATTTGGTTTGGGTTATTTGACGGGATGTAAGGTTGGCAGTAACGATAGAAGATATAAATCTGTTGATGCTTTTGATAGATTTATTCTAACAGAATCAGCTGTTCATCAGAAAGAAGGATGGGATTATCTAGATAAAGTTCATAGGGAGTTGCAAGCCAAATCTTATTCTTTGACGAAAGATGTTATCGGGGCAGCCTATAAAAACGTTGATCGAAATGGTGATCGTTTTCTTAGAATGAGAAGAGAGTTTGTTCATGCTGGAGATGAATTTAGTCGGCTCAATGAAAGACGTATGTTGGTTTTAGCTACTCTTTCTAATCTTAGGTGTACTAAAGAAGAACTAATTTGTGAATTTAATGCTGTTTCTAATCAAAACCTATCGCTTCGCGAGGAGAATGCTACTCTGAGAAGTAAGTTAGATAAGGAAGAAAATAATTAAGGTAATCGTAATTGTCATTGTAAAAAAGTATCTTCCTTATGTAAGTTCTATTTTAATCGAAGATTTTATGTGATTTTTATCCATTCAATATGTAGAAAATGTTTATTAATAACTATTACGAATAAGAAAATTTTTCTCTAGCTTTTTGTAATTTAGCTTAACGTTGCCATCACTTCATTCTAGCTGCCTACCTTTTATTTTTTACAATATTTAATAGTTGTTTTTGTGGTGTGTGCAATTACGGTATGTAGAGCTAAGATAATCTAATCAAGGTATTTAGTGTTATTAATTTTACAAATGTTTGTTATATATTTTGTGATCTAATTATATATATTTTATTACTTTGTAGTTGGAGTTTTAATCTTATATGGTCACTTTTTTGATTTCGTATTTATATTATAAATCAGTGAATTAGTGCTCATATCTTGTGAATTATATGAGTATAATGGTATTTGCTGTAGGAATTTGTTTTGGGGTTTTGGGATATGTCGAGATCTGTTTCGTTGATAATTGACACTATTAATTTTGCTACAGGATGATAGTTGCGATTCTGGTATTAGTGGTACTGTTTTCGGTTTACGTAGTTACGGTAAATGAAAGTGTTGTAGGTAATGTAAGTCAGATAATGCTTATCAGTGTTATTAAAAATGTTGTCGAATGTGTATCAGTAAGTTTCTTCTTGTAGATACATTTTTATTGATATGGTACGCAAAAATGACAGCTGAAGGTTTTTTGCTACGGATAAGATTAGGGACTTAGTGCTGGAAAAGGTTGATGATATGGCTATGGGCGGATGTTTTTTTAATGGTGATTTTTCAGAAGATATAGATGGTCTCTGTGCTGTTTGTCGTGCTTCTGTTGACGAAAGTAATGATGGTTGTGCAGATGAAGTTCATGACATATGTAAGGATTTTTTTACCGATGTTGATTTGGGAGCTATAGACCCTGATGGGTATGTTTCTGTTTTGAGATCATCAAATTGTGCAGATTTAAAAGAAATTGAGGGAACTTCTGGTTTGGTGTTAGTTGATGATTTGGTTGTGTTCAAGCCTGCTATTTGTCCTCCAGAAAGACTTATGATTATATTTGCAGCATTGTTACTTGTGCTTCTAATCGCATTTATAGTTTTTGCTATTTTGGTAAATGAAGACTTGGTTCATATTCCTGGGATTAGCCCGGAGTTTTTGATTACGATTACCAAGTGGATTGGTGTGGGATTGTTAGCTACTTTAATGTTTCACTCACTGCTTGATTTAGGTTATTTGTTGGGGCGTGAGGATGATGCAAGAAATAAAAGATGTAGGGATGTTTTGTCCTCTTGTGAGTCTAAACTGAAAGATTTGGAAGGGGTTCAGAAAGAAATAGGTGAAGGTATGAGTGACTATGGGGAAGAACTTGGGTCTCGTGCATCTGCCTTAAGGTTAGTTAGTGTTATTCCAGAGTCTAAAAGAACTGGATGTTCGTGTTTAGAAACGTTATTGAGTAGTCGATGTTCGAGTGTTATCAAAAGTTGCGAGGCCATTAAATCGAAGCTTGAATCGTGATGGTTTTTAAACAAATAAAGATTAGTAAAGTGGTAAAGTGTTTTATTTATTGATAATAATAGATGTTGTTTGAGTGCGCGATGATACTCTGGAAAATATCTTTGTGCTAGGTATGTGAGATTTTTTGTTTGATGCATTGCTTGAGAGGCAAGGTCTATGAGTGAAGTTGTAGTTAATCGAGTTGTTGAGGGGGGGGATGAAGCTTGTTGCAATGGTGGTGCTGTTTGCGGTGAATCTCCCGAAAGTGTTCTTGGCCGTGTAAATGGTGTTGTTTCCGGTGCGCATGGATCTATTTTAAAATCCTCAGGTGATAGGAGATTAGAAAGTTTTGATGACGAAAGTTTCTCAGCTGATTCAATAAAATTATTGATTGCAATTGTGGCATTGTTGATCATTATTGCTATAGTTTGCATAGTTTTTGCGTTTCTTATATACAACGGCATTATTAATCTGTGCCGAATTATAGGACAAATGTAATTTTGTGTTTATAAAATTTGTGGAATAGTCACTGTTCTAGTGTTAGGTCAAGTTGTGTAGCTATTTAAACTAAGGCTTGAATTGTTCTTAGGAGTTAAATAACTAAAGGCTAGTAAAATGGTTACGTCAATTGATAGTAGATGTTACTTGAGTAAGTGGGATATTTTATCTGGAAGCAAGGTTCCGTGCCAGGGAAATAGAGTTTTTACTTGATATATTACTTGAAGAAGAGGTAAGTTCCATGAGTGAATGTATAGGTAGTAGTGACGTTGTTAGTTTAAATATAGATCCAGATCCAATTTTTTGTGGTTGTACTGTTTGCACTAATCCATATGTTAAAAGTGCTCTTAATGGCATAAGTGATTTATCTAAGGATGCTCACGCTTCCTTTACTGGTGGTGTTCGTGGCGTTGATCCAGGTACGTACAAATCTGTGTTAACACTCTCGGATGGTGAAATCTTGGAAGATGTTAATGGCGCAAATTGTTCATCGTCAGCTAAGATTATGGTCGCAGTTGCAGTATTGTTGGCGCTTATTGTTATAGTTTGCATGGTTTTTGTGGTTCTTGCACACAAAGGTGTTATTAACATTCCTGGTATAACTCCAGCCATGCTTAACACTATGGTTAAATGGGTTGGGCCCGTATTATGCGTAGCCTCCTTTTCCTATTTAATGCTTAGCTTAGGTTATGTGATGGGGGTTGGATGTAGTTACAAGGATAGAGAATGTAAGGCTATCCGTGCTCTTGGCAGGTCTATGCTAAGGAAAGTGGCTGTGGAGCAGAAAGAGGGTTGGGGTAGGCTAGATAAATGCCATACTGATTTTCAAGCTGAGGTCAAGTCCACTAAATTGGGTGTTACCAAATCAGCTTATGTGGGTGTTCCAGAGCTGATGAGATTGGAGCGAGAAGTTGCTAAGGCTGAAGCTGAAAGCATGGAACTTGGTTCTGAATATACGATGCTTCTCGTAGAGAAGAGGGAGTTAGAAGTTAGGTCTGAGGAGTATGAAGTGCTTCTTAAGAAAAACCAAGAACTTTCTGCTGATAATGCTGTTACCAGATCTGTAATGGTGGATATTGAATCAAGATTACGCAGTAACAGAAGTAAGAAATAGTTAATCTCTCTTCTATTTTTAAGAAATTGCTTTATAAACGTATTTGGTACTTGTTTCAGCCGTGGGAAATTTACTATGGATTTTAATTGCTGTTTTGCTGGTAGTTTAGATGTTTTTCCTGTTATTTGAGTGTAGCTTGATGCGTGTTTTTATTTTATAAATATTGTTCTTCAGTTGCTTTGTATTTGAGGTTTGATTAGGCAAGACGAGATAATAAAATTTATCTTGTGAATTAGTTAATTAGTGACCGTGTATTTAGTAGTGCTTAAGCAAAATGGTATTTGCTATTGTATAGATTGATGTTGCTTGTCTGATGTGTATTTGGGGATCAAGTAATAATGATGGGGTGATCTTATATGGATCGTATGTGGAGTAATTATGTAGAGCGGTGTTTTAGTGTTGTTGGTTCTGCTGATGGTAATCATCAGCGAGATGACGGTGTTGAGTCATTAATTGATCAGGGAGAAATTAATTGTGGTGGTGGTGTGTCATCATCTGAAGTTCTTACCACTTCTTCTTCTATATCTTTACCGGTTATTGTGTTTTCAGTATTGTTGACAATAATTTTTTTAATTGTTATTTCTCTTTTGCTAAAGAGGGTGTTTTAGATATTTACCGTAGGGATAGAGTTTTGGTGCCTGGTTGTTTTTTTGCATTTTTGAATATAATCAATGATGTTTCTTGTAGTTGATGACTGTAAAGCAAAATATGCTTATGTAATCTGGAAGGGATAGAGTGTAGTTTTGGGTAAAAGTAAATATTTATAAAAGTTGAATATGCCATCCGTGTTTTTTTGTGGTGATTTCATAGTTATGAATATCGTGCTTAATTTAGGAAAAGGTTAATACTATGCAAAAATGTTCTTCAGCTAGTGGTGCTTCAGTAGTTGATGCAGTAGGATGCGCTTGTGATGCCTGTCATTTTCTTCGCGAAGGTTCTGGTCCTGTAGGCACGGAATCTGATGGTTGGGTATCGGTTAGAGATTTTTTTTCCTATGATGATGAAGGTAATGATTCTGATACATATCTATCTCTTCTAAGGGAAGCAAATGGAATAGATTTAGATGAAGTTAAGAGTGCTGTGAATTTTAGTGAAGACGGTTTGGTTACCCTCAAGCCTGCTCTTTCTTCTTCGTCCAAGGTGATGATTGTTCTTGCAGTGTTGCTTGTTCTTCTTGTGATATCTTTTGTAGTTTTTGCTCTTCTATCATATACAGGTGTTATTTATGTTTCTCCTAATCTAATGTCCGATATTATTAGATGGGGTGGAGTTGGGGTGTGCTCGGCTCTTTTGGGTTATTCACTGCTTGGGTTAGGTTGTTTGCTTGGACATAGAGTTAAAGACAAGCGTGAAGGATTAGGAGCCATTCTTGAATCTTCTTGTGTTGCCAATCTAAAGGATTATGGTTCTGTTCAGGAAGCAATTGATTCTGATTTTGATAGATGTAATAGAGAATTTGAATCTGTTAGATCAAGATTGGTAATGATTTCTGATTTTGCTGCTTCTGTGAGGGGAAAACATATAGAAGATGCGATGAAACAAATTGATATTCTTGGCAATGATTGTGTTGAAATAGAAAGGAAAATCAAACTTGTTAGGGGAGAAATAAGGGCTCTTGGTAAATGTGGTAAAACGAAGACTGGAGATTTTGATTTTCTTGATAGGGATAATGCTCGGCTTGTAGCTGATAATGCTCGGCTTGTAGCTGATAATGCTCGGCTTAGATTAGAATTATCTGACCTGCTTTCGTCGTTAAGAGCTGAAGGAAAAAGTTAGTTGTGAGGATATAAGTTTTTACTTGGGTTGTATGTATCGGTTTTTGGAGTACTGTTGTCGGTCAGTAGCTATAGCTTATGTTGGGGGTTGATAATTATTACAATTGTTTTGCTCTGGCGTTGTATAACACAATTATTATAATGAGTTGAAATTCTAGATCTTACTTGGTAAAAGGGTGCTTTCATGCAAGGATGTCTTGTTGCTGGTGATGTTCTGGAAAATAAGTGGGAGTGTTATTGTGATGTTTGTTGTAGTTGTTTTGCCGAAAGGGTGATGCCTTCGGAATGCAATATCTGTGAAAGGGTTGGCAGTCTTTTCTCTTCTAGCGATGCAGATATTACTACGTATGTATCTGATTTAAAATTAGAAAATGACCAGGATTTAGAAATAATTAAAGAAATGGCAGGTTTAGAATTGCTTGGTAGTAATAGGGTTGTGCTTAAGTGCCCTATTTCTCCAGCAGACAAATTTATGGTCGCATTTGCACTATTTCTGGTTGTTGTGATAATAGTTTTTATGATTTTTGCTGTTTTGATGTGTAAGGGTGTTATTCATATTTCTGGCGTAAGTTCAGAAATGATGAGCAATATTACTAAGTGGGTTGGAGTTGGATTATGTATGGCTTCTCTTTCTTACTCAATGCTTGGGTTAGGGTATCTCATAAGAGGTAGAGTTGATAGCAATGAGAAGAGAGGTAAATCTAATCTTGATTGTTATGAATCTAAGCTGAAAAAATGTGCTGGTATTCAAAAAGAAGCAGATTCTGGAGTTCGTGCGTGTTTTGGGTTAATGAAATCAAGTATCTTGGCTTTGAGATTAGCATCCATTTTTTCAAATGAGCGGAGATATAAGCGTTTATCAAGCTTGCGTCAAAATCTTTGCCATATTAAAGAGGGTTGTCAGTAAACTCAATCTGAGATTGATTCTATTAAAGGTGAAATGGAAAGAATTAAAGAAGATAGTGGAATAAAGGTTTCTCTCTCCGCTGTTATTGAAAATCATAACAAAAGACTTTCCCAGGAGAATGAAGATCTAAGGTCTAATGGTAAGTAATTTTACGTATATGTTGTATGAGTAAAGTTATGGTAGTCGAGGACAGAAACACAGTGATGTTTTTTTCGTAAATAAATTTTTTGCATGAATTTTTCTATTTTATATATTACAAAAGAGTGGAGGGGTAATGCAAGGTGGTGGTATTGGTAGTAGTGCTTCTACAGGTGGGGGTTTCTGTTTTTGTACTGTTTGTTATGATGATAGAGTGCAAAAGGCATTGAGAGATGTAGACGTCTTGTGTGAAAAATCCACCAGTATTTTTAGTGATGCGCTGGATGGTGTTGATGGCGATGTGTATACATCTATGGTTGGTTTGTCGGATGACAAGATATTGGGAAATGTTGGCTCTACTTTATCAAGAAAAATTGCTATTACATTTTTGGTATTGACGCTTATTATTCTAATGGCATGTATAGCTTTTGTAATTCTTGCTCAGAAAGGTATTGTACATATTCCTGGGTTAAGTACAGGAGAGTTAGTTGGAATTGTGTTGGGTGCGACCTTTATTGCTTACATTTTTCCTTGTCTAGGTTATATGATGAGAAGTAGGATTAGTGGTGACGATGAGGATAAGTACGGTGCTATCCGTGTTATTGATAGGTCTAAGTTAAGAAAGTTAGCTTGTGATCAAAATAAAAGGTGGGATAGAATGAGGTGGGTTTTAAGCAAAATACAATCTAATCGGATGGATGCTAAAAGGTCTGTTATTGGTTCAGCCTTTAAAGATGTTGATGTTTTTTTGAAACTACAGAAAGATGTTGACGAAGCTAAAAGTAAGTATAAGGACCTCAGTTCTGATCATATATGAGTGCCATTTCAGCTATTGATGAAATGGAAGATGAACTTGTGAAAGTCAAACAATTATGCAGTGCTCTTAATCGTGAAAATGAGTTGCTTTTACGTGAGAATAAACGTCTGAAAAGCAAATAATGTGGTGATTACGTTTTTTTGTGCGCTGGTTAGTATGCATTTTATTTTTTCCCTATCTACTTAAGTACAAATAAAAAATAATGTAAGGCAGGAAAATATGTAATTTATATAAGTGAGTCTATATTAAATAAAGATAGGAAGTAAATTAGGTTAATGGCGGGTTATGATCAGTTAGTATTTGTGCTAATAATTGCTTTGCCTTAGTTGTAGATTTATGCATTACAAGTAATTTTGATAAATATTTTTAGCTAGGTTAGGCACATCTTTTTTGTGTTACTCGTCCTTGATTATCTAATCTGAAAAAATAGTATTGTTTAGTAAAAAATATATTCCTAGTTATACATGTTCCAGATGACTGCAAGTGTTTATGGACAATAGATTGTAATCGGCAGTTACTCCTTAACATAGTTCCTATTTCCCTTAGTATTTGATCAGTTCTTCGAGGTGGTTAGGGATACTGATTATTTATCATCTAATTTAGTTATTATATTCTCTTATTTCTTATCTATTATATTTTCATTAAGGGTGATACTACTATCATACTTTTTTTGAGTATCTATTAATGTAAATGTAAAAGAATAAACAAAATATATTGTTTATTGTCAATATAAGACAAAATAGGGTTTTCACAGTAAAGAAATAAATTTTTGTAAAGGTTAATCCTATTAATGCAATTGTTCTTGCCTAAAAAATATAATCAAGAACTTTATCAGATAAACAAGTTTATTCTTAGCAAGTAAATTCTCTTATTGCTACGCTTATTTTTATGCTTATAGCCTACGGGAAAACCCATGGTTTATTAATTCGTAAGTAATTTAATTAGAGAAAAGGGTAATGCCATGCAAGGATGTAGTAATAGCAATGGTGTTCTATTTGCTGAGGGTAAATGTAATTGTACTACTTGTTCTGTTTATTTTGTCGAAGAATGTACTATAGGTAGAATAGATGAAGTTCATGAAAGATGTTCAAGTCTTTTTACTGACACTAATAGTACTGATAATTATGAATCTATCTTAAAATTATCAAATACCAGCGACCTAAAAGAGATTGAAAGAGATATGGATTTAGAGTTGCTTGATAATAAAATCATACTAAATAATCCTATTTCTTTTCCGGTTAAATTTATGCTTGTATTAGCATTTTTTCTAGTCATTTTGCTCATAGTTTTTATAATTTTTTCCATTCTATCATATAACGGTCTTATCCATATTCCTGGGATTGATTCAGAATCACTGATTAATATTACTAAGTGGATAGGGGTTGGTCTCTGTATGTCTTCTTTATCTTACTTAGTGCTTGTTTTGGGTTACGCTATAGGATGCAGCTCTAGTGGTGATGGTAATAAATTTGTTATTGATGCCTGTAGATCTAGACTTAAGGATAGTGCTGCTGTTCAAAAAAAAATAGATACGGATTTAGCTGCATCTTTTAATGCACTGCAGTCATGTGAGGATAACTTAAGATTAGCGAGTGGTATTTCAGATGTTCTAATGGATCAACGTTTATCAAACTTGGAACGAGAATGCAGTTGTATTACTAACTGGGTTGAAGATCTTAAAAGTAGGATAGAGTCTGTTAATGTTGAAATAGAAGATCTGGAAAATGCTGAAAAGAATAATTCTGGTTCTGAAGGTCTTGATAATATTGCGGAGCAAAATAAAGAACTTACCAATAAAAATGATTTGTTGAGAATTAAATATTATTATTTATTGCAAATATAGATAGGAAATTTTACCGCGTCTATGAAAATTGATAACAAAGTTTACTTGAGGTTTTATTAATTTTTTCTTTAATCTAGGCCCCAGAAAATAAAATTTTTTACTTACGATATTACTAAATAATAAATAAGGAAAACTTCATGCTGCAAGGTACCAGTGGTAATGGAATTTCTGGAAATGAAAATCGTTGCTATTGCAATGTTTGTCTCAGCTCTAGTGTCCAGAAGGGGCTGGATAACCTAGATGATATATCTGAAAAAGCTAAAGATGATTTTCTGAGTGCTATGAATCGTGTTAATTTGAATGCTTATACATCTGTCAAGTTGTTGCCAGATAATAAAATCCGGAAAAATTTTAAGGGGGGTAATTTTTCTTCGGCCAATTTTATGATCGTGCTCACGGTATTGACTGCGCTAATTATAATAGCAGGTATAATTTTTCTAATTCTTATAAGCAAAAGTACTGTTCATATTCCCGGGATACCATTAAGTCATGTTTATAAGTGGATTGGGGTTGGGTTAGGCGTCACTTTTTTTTCATACTTGCTTCTTGGTTTGGGTTGTTTCATGGGTAGCAAGACTCTTGGAGATAAAAAATACAAAGTTATTAATGTTCTTGATAGGACTAATATAAGAAAGTTGGCTCTTGAGCAGCGTGAAAAATGGAATGATCTAGATACAGCTCATAGAATCTTACAACTAAAAGTTGTTGCTTTGAAGAGGTCTATTCCTCGACCAGCTGATCCTGACGTAGTTTCTAGGTCATTGATGCTGGAGGATCAACTTGCCAGAGTTAATGTTGAGTACAAAGCACTCAGTGCTACACATACAAGTGATTTTGCTAAGCTCATGAAATGTAGGGCTGCTAGTAGAGAAGTTAGTTCTGAATACAAGGTGCTTATTGCTCAAAGAGAAGAGCTTTGCCGAGAGAATAATATTTTGAGGGGAAAATTGGATAAACTGGAAAAATAAATTTAGTATCACAAGATCAATATGATTTATATTTTTTGAGACGATTATTTTTTTATGACTAAATTGTCTGCTTCAAGTTAGTTATCAAATAATAAAAATCCTAGGTAGGTGTTTGTGATCATAGGGAGGTGTTTGTAAAATTGTTTTACAGTAAGACATTTATTCTCCTCTATATCTTTTTCAGCATAAATTGTTTTTATCGCTGCTTTCCTGTTTTTACATAATGTATGCGCTCCTTTCTTTCCTTTACCATAAGGAAGAGGTTTTTTACGTTTTATTGATTAAAATGTGGGTAATGATAAATATTATCAATTTTTATAAGTATATTTTCTTTTAGTGACATCATATTTACAATATCTAGTAGTAACGCAATTACCCTTTTCTTATTTCTTATATATAAGTGGTATAAAATAAAAACTATATCTGTCATATTTTTATAATTGTTCATAGGTTTCATTTGCATGATGTCATGTGTGGAAGAAGAATATTAATTTTTTAAGTAATTTTATGTTAATCGTTACAGAAAATGGTAGGATATTTATTGGAGCTATTTAGAACCATATTTTTGTTGACTGTTTATTTATTATATATTACTTGGTGAGTGAACTTACTCATTGTTTATTTTTTATGTTTTATGGATATACTAATTAGTTATATTTAGTTAAGGGGTGGGTATCGCCATGCAAGGGTGCTTTGTTGATGGTAATATCCCAGAAGGTAGAGTAGGATGTTCTTGTGATGTTTGTCGTAGTTACTACGACGGAAGTCCTTCGCGTAGCATAGATGAAGTTAATGAAAGATGCAGAAACCTTTTTGTTGATGACATAGAAGCAGATGTTGCTGATACGTATGTGTCTCTTTTGAGATTTACAAATGATCAAGATTTAGAAAAGGTTAGAAGTGAAGTGATTTTAAGCACTGTTGATGATAAAATCATATTTGAGAGTTATTTCTCAGATAAGTTTATGGTTGCGACTGCATTGTTGTTCGCTCTTGTTTTGTTATCTTTTGTAATTTTTGCGTTCGCTATCACTATAGGTGAAGATGCTGCTCGTATTTATAGTGTGAGTTCAGTGGTTATTAGTAGCCTTACTACGAGTAGCCTTACTACTAGTAGCGCTACTACGTGGGTTGGTTTTGGGTTATGCTTGTCTTCTTTTGCTTACTCAATGCTTGGTTTAGGTTATTTGATCGGACGTAGATCAAATTTAAATAATAAAAGATGTAATTTCATCCTCGATTCTTGTGAATCTAAACTTAAAAGATACGCTACTATTCAGAAAAAAGCAGGTTTTGTTCTAGATAAGTTTCATAAAGTATTGCAATCTAGGGAGTCAGATTTGAAAATAGCGGCTGCTATTTCGAACATTATAAGGAGATCTCCTTTATCCAGATTGATGATAGAACATTATTCGATTAGCCTATCCCATAGGGAAATTAGATCTAAACTTGAGGCAGTTAACTCTGAAATAGCAAATATTAGGAATGATAATGAAACAAATACTCGTAAAATTTATCTCCTTTCTAAGGAAAATGAGTCTCTTTCTGAAGAGAATTATATTCTTAGATCTAAGTGGAGGCGTATTATTACTGTGACTTAGAGTAGAGTTTGCTAGTGATTGCTGTGTATTTTTCATGTTCATGAATGTTTGTTGTATAAAAATGGGTTTTTTTGATTGCAGTGATAATTTAAGTAAAAGGAAGTGTTATGCAGGTAGGTCCTGGTGGTGGTGGTTTTTTGGAAAATGAAAATCCTTGCCTTTGTACTGTTTGTTGTAGTGATAAGGTACAAAACTCTCTTAGAAGAGTAGATGCTGTATCTGAAGAAGCCAGGAGTATTTTTGCTAATGCCATTGATAGTGTTGATCCAGGTGCATATAAGGATCTAATAGAATTATCAGATAGTCGAAGTTTAGAAAAAGTCAGGGATACCTGTTGTTTTAAGAGTGCACTTGTGATACTGCTAGTCCTTGTAATATCTAGTGTAATTTTCGGAATTCTTGCTAACAGAGGTGATGTGCGTATTACTAGATTGCTTGGAGTTGGATTAAGCATGATTTTTCCTTCTTACTTGATTATTGTTTTGGGTTATTTGATGGGAAATAATTGTAATAGTGAAGATGACAAAGAAAATAAAGTTATCCGTGCTCTTGATAGATCTAGATTAAGAAAGTTGGCTATTGATCATAAGGAACGCTGGGATAGTCTTGTGACGTCTCACAATGAGTTGCAATATAAAGTGAATTGTTTGAAAAAATCTGTTACTGGTTCGGCCTACGATGGTATTGATCGTCTATCTAGAATGGAGAGAGAGCTTGCAAATGCTCAAGTTCAGTATAGTAGGCTTGGGTGCAACTATAATCTTGCTATTGTAGAACGTACGACTCTCAGGGATAATAGTGAAGAAATTAACTCCAGATATGATGAAATTTCTAGGAAAAATGAAAATCTTTCCATGGATAATATTATTATCAAAAGTAAATTGTATGATATATTATTTTTCAATTACCGCAAATTTGGTGAAAAGATGCCGATTTCTGTTTTCTTGCCTGATCGCTAATAGCGAGTTATGATTTTTTCCGATATGCGTACGGGGGCAATGTATCATTAAACGCGTTTTATTCTTTAACTACTATCTCATTCCTTTAGTTTACATCATCTTTTTCTGCTTTTGTTTATACTGCGGGGTGGTACCTGTTATTGTGATTGTTTAGCTTGCTAGTTTGATTGTCTGACTCATTCGAGGTGTAGCACACTAAAGTATAAGTTACACTGTCCATTTTGGCGTTCGTGGCGGTTATTGATTATCATTTCTTTTTCCTCATGCTTATGCTTTGTAGAATATTTGATATTGATAATTTGATCGGTGTACCATGTTGCTATGATCATGAATGGATTGAGTATAAATAATGGTTAATTTTTGGTATAGGTTAATATTTTAATCGGTGAGAATATAGTTTGTTCATATTTTTTGTTCATAAAAAGTAAATTCTGTATATGTGATATTTTATTTGACATAATTGGATTCTCAAGTAAGGAAGGGCGTGTGATGTTACGTCATAACTGAGTAGATTTAATCTCGTAAAGCAGTTGGTATATTACACCTTTATGTGTGCTGTACGAGCGCGCTGCATTTGTGTATTTGTTTTGGTAGGCATGGAATGCTATGAAAGGTTGTTCCATTGGCAGTAATTTTATAGAAGGAGATTTATACCATTGTGTTTTTTGTGACAGTTATTATGATAAAGGTAAGATTAGTATTATAGATAAAGCTCATAAAAAATATAATATCTCTTTATTGATGGTTAGTTCTGATGCGTGTGCGTCCAATGCTCCTATATTAAGCTCTTAATATTATAAAGATGGAGAAAAATTGTTGATGGTTTTTTCCATATTTTGTTGATAATAAAATTATACTTGAGTTTCCTCTTTCTACAAGCTTGTGGATGTGCTTGTAGTGTTGCTGTACCTTATCGTAGATACTTTTGTTGTTTTTGCAATTACTGCAATACGCAGTAGAGTTTTACCTGCTTTTGTTTTTCTCTATTAATTCTGAAGTTATTACTGGATTGACCTATAGTCGTGTAAGATTGCAGCTGTTAATGGATAGGGAATTTGCTGAGAATAAAGATCAGTATAGTAGATTATGGCTAATATTATGAAACTTAGTGCAAAATGTGTTGAGTTGAAAATAAAATCCTTCTGATTATTAAGTTATTGTTAAAGGTGAGTTGTGCAACATCCCCGTTGAGTGCTACTTTGATTGCACTTATTTTAATATAGTGATTTAAGATGATAATTTTTGTAACGATGAGTTATGGATGTTTTTATTGGTATAAATGATGTGACTATTTTTATTTTGGCATTTTCACTAATCGGTGGCTACTATAGAGAGTAGGTGGGGTATTTATTAATCAGATGTATTTTATAGGCATTGCTTAAATATTACCACTGTGCTTTATTGTGATTTGCTGCTCTGTTTTGTGCTGAGGTGAAATGCCGTTTTTATAATGTATATAGCATTTTTTGTTCATCAAAAATGATGCTTTTTAGGAAAAATTTTTTGATAAAGCTGTTTGATCGTTAATCGATATATTTATGGTAATTTTTTATAGGTTGCGTATAGAAGAAGTTGATCTGCTTGCATATTTACTTTTAGCCGTAAAGTTTTCTTCCAACCGGGATCGTATTTTTCGAGTTGTGAGGCGTAATTTTATGATTTAAAAATAATTATGATGATTAATAATAAATAAGATTGTGTTTCTATTTGTGAATTTTCAGTAAAACTATAAATCTAAATTATCATAAGCCCCTATGGGCACTTAGTTTGTGCTTTGGGGTGATACTACTATGTTAATTTCATAACTTTCAGTGTGATAATACTTATTTTTATAAATTTTGTGATTTGTGCTGTTATCTACTTTCAGTATTGATCAGTGAGGATGAAGTTATTGTTGTGAGGTTGTAGCTATATTGCTTATTGGTTCTGCAGTTTTTCCATGAACATCTTTTGCTTATCTGTATTGCAAAATTATAAAAGATAAAATAATACCTGATACTTATGTAAATATAAATAAGATAAAAAATTTTATGCACTTCATAAATAAATTTTGTGAAATCGGTAAAATAGCATTTACAGCTTCTTAGGGTAGTATATGCTTAATGGATATAGATTGATGGTGATTGTTAAGCTAGTAATATGCTGGAAGGACTATTTTATGCAAGTGGGGGGAAATTTTGTTGGTAATGATATTCCAGATAGTTGGAGGGGATGCTCTTGTGATGCTTGTTGCAGTTATTCTGGAGAAAGTGCAAGGCGTAGAGCTATTGATATTCATAAAAGATGTAATGGTCTTTTTATCAATGATGAGGTAGGTGATCGTTCTAGTGATTATGCATCTCTTCTAAGGTCATCTAATAAACGTGACTTGAAAGAGCTGAAGTCATTTAAAGTACTGGTGGGTTTGGAATTTGTCGATAATAATATTATTCTTAGAAACCCTATTTCTTGTTCAAGTAAATATTTTATTTCATTTGCATTATTGTCGTCTCTGCTTCTTGTAATTTTTGTAGTTTTTGCAATTATGGTATATAAAGGCGCTGTGCATATCACAGGTATTAGTTCGGAAATGCTGACAAATATTACCAAATTTGTTGGAGTTATTATATGTGCGCTTTCTTCATTTTATTCACTTCTTGTTTTAGGTTATATGCTTGGATGTAGATCAGAGAGTGATTATAAAAAATATGATAATGTTCTTAATTATTATGAATCTAATCTAAAAAGTTGTTCCGCCGTTCAAAAAAGAATAGGATTTGCACTAAATAGATGCCATAGGGGATTGCAGTCATGTGTATCTGATTTGAAGTTTGCTGTTGCAATATCTAATATTTCTAGAGATAGCACTTTATTAGGATTATTGAGTGAACATTTATATATTGGTAAGCTATGCGAAGAAGTTAGACTAAAAATAGAATCAGTTGATTATGAAATAACAAAACTCAGGAGTGATAATTTATTAAAGAGTCGTGAGGTCAATACTCTTGGTGAGAAAAATATGGAACTTTACAATGATAATGAAAGACTCAAATCTAAGTTGGATGATCTATTGTCAAGGTTATCTGAGCTATAAATAAGGTGCTTACCAAAATAAGTTTTTTTATTTGCCAGAGATTTAAGGGGTGTATATGCAAAGATGTATTGATAATACTGGTTTTTTATCAGCTGAAGGTAATTGCTATTGTACTGTTTGCTGCAGTTATTATGTACGTAGCGTACTTAGTGATATAGAAAATATATCAGAAGAATCCGGAAATATTTTTGCTAATGCTATTAGTCAAGTTAACCCAAGTACGTACACATCCCTTGTGGCATTGTCGGATGATAATATTTTAGAAAAAGTTGGAGGTGGTGATTTTTTATCATCCAGGTTTATGGCGGTACTTGCGGTGTTATTGGCTCTCCTTATAGTGGCTGGTATAGTTTTTGTAGTTCTTATGGCCAAGGGTGTTTTTCATATTCCTGGAATTAATTCAGAAATAACGAAGCATATTGCTAAGTCGGTTGGCATTGGATTGTGCATTTCTTCTTTTTCTTACTTGGTGCTTGGTTCAGGTTATCTGCTAGGATCTGAAACTGGTAGTGATAATGAAAAAGATAAAGCTATTAGTATAGTTAACAGATCTAGGGTAAGGAAATTAGCTGTCGATCAGAAGGAAATCTGGGATAATTTGGATGAAATTCATTCTGGACTGCAGTCAAGTGTGTTTGGCTTGGATAATTTTGTTACTGGATTAGCTTATAAAAATGTTGACCATTTATCTTCAATGAAGCACGAGGTTAGAGATGTTAATGATAAATTTATTATGCTTGATGGTGTTTTTAGTGCCGTTCTCATGGAATGTGCTGATCTCGTAGAGGACAACATAGCAATTAATTCTGAGTATGTTGTGCTCACTGATCAAAATACAGTGCTTTCAGATGAAAATACCGTTCTTAAATATAAGCGAGATGATTTGCAAGAAGTACTTCTTGTTAAACAGTATGGCTATCTTGGTTCCGATGTTCTGGATAGTTTGAGATCATTGCAAGTATTATTCGATAATACTCGATTGACTCTTTAAATATGGATATTATCTATCTTACTGATTTCTGTGTGATGTTTGACTATGTTTGCAGTATTGCTGTGTGTTTTATAGCCATATGTGATTGCTGTTTTTGGCAATGATTTTGAGATGTGTGCTCTAGTCGGGAAAATTCGTGGATGACATTTGTCATTAGTGGCGATTTTGTTTATGATGTTTAGAAAATTACCTGTATCATAAAAATAAACTTTGTATTTCAATTAGTTGTGATGGTTGCTTATGCTAATTTTTAGTTAGCAATGTTGGCTATTTATTATTGGTTTACTTCTTTGATATCATGTCCAGAAACGTAATACTGACTTTTTAAGTGTTAATTTTATGAATATGTGTGATATTGGAGATGATGATCGTGCAAGTGAAGCCTATTTTTGGGCAAAAGGTATCATGCCAAATGTTGAGACTATAGAAGTTGCCTCATTTGATGCTAGCTTCCGTCGGTATTTGAGATTGCGTACACTGTCTAATGAATCCTATATTGTTATGGATGCTCCCCCAAGTCGAGAAAGTGTAGATGAGTTCCTAGAAGTGGCAGAGATTTTTGAATCTGGTGATATTCGTGTTCCAAGTATATATGCTTATGATAAAACTCAAGGATTTATTTTGTTGGAAGATTTAGGTCAGCAAAGTTTCTTCGATCTAGTATCTTCGGCTTCTTCTTGCGAAGGGAGATTAGATTTATACAAGAATGCGATACAGGTTCTGTTTAAACTACGTAAAGTAAAAATTGGATTAAACACGTTGCCACTATATGACAATTTTATGCTAAAGAAAGAATTGTTGCTATTTACAGAGTGGTATACACCGTACATTGATGTTGACATAGAAGTTAATTGGTCGGCCCTGTTTGATGTTATAGTCGATGGTGTTCTGGATCATCCTGTAGTTCTTGTTCATAGGGATTTTCACAGTAGAAATATTATGATTAATTGCCAAGATATGGTTTTGATTGATTTTCAGGATGCTGTACGTGGTTCTGCTTACTATGACTTAGTATCACTTCTTAGAGATGCATATACTGAAGTTGATAAAAAGGAGGAGCTTGAGCTTTTAAAGTACTATTACGATGGTGTTCATTCTCAACGAGATAGTTTCGAGTCGTTTTTTCGTTGCTACCAATTGATTGGATTGCAGAGGCATCTTAAAGTATTGGGTATATTTGTTAGATTGTTTAAGAGAGACGGGAAGTCACAATACTTGTCATATTTGCCTCGGGTTCTGGATTACGCTACTAAAGCTGTTTTAGATCTTTTTGGTTGCGGAGCTTACAGTGATGCCTTAATTTCCTACCAGGATAGACAGGAACAAAAACTTATTGTTGCAGTAGGTGGTTAACGTGTCAAGGCAAGCAATGATATTGGCTGCTGGAAGAGGGCGTCGTCTTCGTCCGTTTACTGATAAAATTCCTAAACCTTTGATTTCCATAAAAGGAAAGCCGCTAATTATTCACCACATTTATCGTTTGGTTGATATGGGAGTGAAGTCAATCGTTATAAATACTGGATGGCTTGGTGATGTTTTAGAATCCAGTGTGGGATATGGCAGTCAGTGGGGTGTAACTATTACATATTCCAGAGAGAGGTGTAATGCTAGAGGCATTTTGGGAACAGCTGCTGGGATAAGGTTTGCCATCCAAAATAATTTGTTGACGGAGGATACATTTTTCGTTATCAATGCTGATGTTTGGACTGATTTTTGCCAATGGGATGAATGTGCATTGACTGAAAATAGTCGTGTAGTATCCCATTTATTATTGGTTCCAAAAAGCACCGATCGAGGAAAAGGTGATTTTTCCTTGAAGTCGTCCGGATTAATAGATTGTGATAATAGTAATCCCTATATTTTTTCTGGTATGGGATTTTATAGAAAAAGTGTTTTTCAAACGAAAGATCCTATTTTTAGGCATTTGGGTGATATGTTGAGATACTATGCTTACAAGGGTATGGTAAGTGGTTCGTTATATCCAGGTGTGTGGCAAGATATGGGAACTATAGAACGTATACGTGGTATTGATTCTTCTTTCGATATGTAGTTATCAATGAGGATAGGTTGTTTTTTTTGGCATGGACGATATAAATAAAAAATATCTTTTGATGTGGTTGACTGTAGTTGGAATACATCTGACAAGTAATAATAATACCTTTTTATGATTTAATAATTGTTACTCAATGCTAACATTATTGATTTATCGTTTTAATTGTTATGTTTGTTGGTTATATATAGTTAATATTTTTGTCAAATTGCTTCAATAGTTTGATTGTTTTTTAAATCAGCATAGCTACGGCTGAAGCGTGGGTTGCAGTGTACCTATTTTTTTGTTCTGCTATAAATTTTTACATTGTGTATTTGGGCTTTTTATCATAACCTCGAGTTTTATCATGTTATCTATACGGTTACATGAGATTACGGTTGTTATTTGGTGATCTCTTGATTAATTATCATGCAGGTCTTGTAGGTTTCAGTGATCATTATTATTCTTTATGTGGAGGTAGATTATGTGTGGTCTGCTTTGATTTTTGTGGTGTTACGCAATTCACAGTTTTGTGCTTTCTAGCAGTTATTATTTTTTTGCTGTTCCATAGGACTCGAGATAGGAAGTTAAATGCGTGTCATGGGTTCTTCATTCTCAGATTCAGTGGAGGTGTTTTCTGCCGTGCGTGATGATCATGAACAAATTACTAGTTGCGGTTATGGCGCGAACGAGGTTGTGGATGATATTTTTCAGGGCAGTGATGTATCTAGTTATTCTCTGTCTGGTGACTCTAGTTTACGGGAAAGCGGATGCTTATCAAATAATATGTTTTTGATCGGGTTTTTTTTCTTAGTGGCTTTGTATATTTTGGTAGTCGTCTGTTTGACTATTCAAAGTTTTAGTTTTGATAATATTGCAGCAGTAGTGATTGAGTTGGGATTGTTTGTAGGTGTTATTGCGGCACCAATGGTGATGTGCTTGTCTACTCAATGTAATGGTACAAATGGCAGGCTTTCAATCATGTCTTCTTCTACTGATTTGCAGCCGTCTGTTGATTTGCAACATATTGATGCAGATTGTGATGATACCGGTAACGATATTGATGCATTAGTTGCTAGTATAAGTGATTGTTTGCATAGAATCGAGGACAGTTGTGGCTGGGCAAATGATATTGTTGCATATGGTGATAATTCGGTGGATTTAGAAAATTATGTTTTGCATATGACTAATTGTCTTAATAGGATGGAAACACGCGCTGATAGATTGCTATTTTTTGATAGTGAAGAAATTCTGACTATGATCAATAGACTGGATTTACCGCAATTTCCTTCCAACAGTTTGATGGCGTTACTGACTTCGGATAAGTAGAGAATGAGGGGAAGCCTTACCTATTACTCCCCCTATGTAGCTGTGTTGCTATGGTTTTGGATGTTGCCCCTCTTGTGATTTTTGAATTGAATCTTTAAGTGACGAGAGCTTGCTTGTTTCCGATCTTAGATTAGCTGTTTTTACTGATAAATCTTTGCTTTTTTCTATTAATTCAGACAGAAGCACCTCTTTATCCAGAAGAAGTCTTTCTCTTCTCACAATGTCTTCGAGAAAATCATAAGCTGAACTAGAAATGTCAGACATGCTACTTTCAAACATGGATAGTTGAGACATCATATCTCTATATTCTTTTTTGCCGGGGGTGGATTTTTTCCCACCAGACCGATCTTTACCTTCTTCAACAGAAGCCGCGGATTCTTTGATTTTTTCGACAGAGGCACTAACGTTTTCAACGCATCTCTTCATGGTTTCTTCGCTTCTGAGGAGGCTACTGACTAATTCTTTGCGTGCTTTACTTGCTGCTTGTTCTTCAGTATGTAATCTATTTTCCGCAGACATAAGATTGAGCTGAAGCTCTTCCATTGTTGATGCAAGTGATTTCATCTTTTCTAATTCCACGACTTTAGATCTTACAAGCTCTTCTTTTCTTTCTAATTCTGTAGATAGTAACTGCATACTTTGCGCTCTATCATTTAGATCTGATTCTTTTTTTGATAGAGCTTCAAGTGCTCTACCCAACTCAGATGTTATTTCTTTTCTGCGCGCCTCTAGTAATTTGCGATTGTCTTCTATTGCCTTCATCTTATTGTTGACATGTGCTTCACAGGCTTCTACTGATTCACCAACGCATCTACTGCGTCCTAAATTTATTCCTTTCTTTTTTCCAATAATGAAGCACGAAATAGAGGATACGATAGAAGCAATTCCTATAACACTACAACCAATATATGAAATGAGGTCAGTAAGGCTTTTGTTATCCATTCCTGGTGCATGAATTAAGTACAATATTGACAGTATCGAAACAACTATATACACCATTATGATTATGGCTAATATCAAGCAAGCAGCAACGACAGCCTTATCTGATCTAGACATTTTTGGTGGGTTGATTTCTACACGAATACTTCGATCCTGATTATCCGTTAAACTTGAAATAGAGCCAGAAGAAGAATGATGCGATCCTGATTTTGTGTGTGCTTGATTTGGTACCACTAGGCCAGAGAGTATTGAGCTGCTTTCTGGTGAATTTTCACAAACATTACTATATTCTTCGTCATCGACATTCCTTGCTAAGATTCGTTCAATTTCACTATTTTCCAGAGACAGATCGGGGCTATTTCCCAGCGAGTCTTCGTGGTTCATTATCAAAGGTTGCTGTTCGGCACTTACACTAGAGGATGACACTACCAGTTCTCCTTATACAAGGCCAATTCATTAGGCGATCAATACAACATCAGTCTATCAGTACGCAATTCAGGCTACTTTTTTTGAAATAGTTTGACAAGACTTATTTTTCAAATAAACGGCATTTTTTATAAATTTTATAAAAATTCACCATTTTTCATAGTTAGAGGTAGAGGTAATTTTTTAGATAGGTATACAGTAAGTAGATGATTATTGCTTGTGGTTGTTCATGTGTAAAATTATCCACGATGAGGTTGTATTGCCTGCTTGTTGTAAATCGTGTTTTATTGCTTAATAAGACTTACTTTATGCTCACATATAATGCGTAACCTTTATCTAAGGTCAGTTAAATATATAAGAGGTCAAAGTATTGCTTTGGTTACTCAAAATGATGGCCAATGGATGAATATGTATTGTTCCTTAACGCTATTTGCTATGGATTTTTTAATATATTTATTTTGCTAATTTATAGTGAGTGCAAAACTAATTATATTGATTGCTATGGGATAATTTTTTATCGCTCAGTATTGATAATATATTGGGGTTTAGTTTATTCAATATCTATAGCATGGTAAAAGTGTGAATAAATATGTTAAATATTTTTAATACATATGTGCATATTAACCAATATTATTATCAATATTTTTAATTATTTATTGAAAATAATACGTCAATAATACGTGTTATTTTTGGCTCTAGTAGTGCGGTATTATTCATTTTTATATACCATCCTTTCAATAATACTGTGCTCTCAAATCAAAATTTTTAGCGAATTTTAGTTTTGATCCTAAATTTGACGTTGGATACTATGGTTTCTATATTATAACAATAAGAAGTTAACCAGAAATATTAAGTGTCATTTGATCATGTGTGCTTTTGGATGTAATTCTGTTAGTAAAAAGTTTACTGTAGTTTATAGTTATTTTTATTGGTTATGAAGAGCATCTAAAGAGATAATTCACTAAACCACTATTTGATTGCTGTTGAAAGCTGGATTGGTTCATACATATATTTTATTGATAATACTTTACTATGTGTGGTTGATGCTTAAGCAATTGTTATTGATGTTAGCAAAGTCTGCTTGTGGATCAATTAATTTTCATGTTGTCGTTGTGTAATATGCGATTTTTCCCACTTTTTTGTTTTTGCAATGAGAAACGTATCATAGTTGCGGTTATGTATTGTTTGTGTTTTTGGTAATGATAGTGCGTACTTATTTTCCTTGAGCTAGGGTTTAGGTGTTTAACTGCTGTGGTGCTTACTGATTAGGGGCTGTAGTCATGAATAATTTGAATTCGAAATGTTGCAAACCTGTGAATAGTTTTTGTTCTGATGGAAGTGAAGCTAGTTCTTCTTCCAGTGCTGCCAGTGCCGATGGTACATTACTCGCTTCTGGTATTAAGCAAGAGGATGTGTTAGATGGATGTGTAAACTTGAAGAAGATCGGTGAAGATGGTGGTGTGAGACCACCGTCCAAACGTCTTTGTGATCGTTTTCGTGGAAACCGTAGAGGTAATGTAGGGACATCTGGTTTTTCCATGTATAATCGGGATTCCTTTTGTATTGGGACAGTAGAAAAAAACAGGAATGATGCAAAAAATAAATAATAGTTAATTTAAGATTTTTATCAAAAATTTTCCAATTTAAGGACAACGATTTTTTATGATGCGAAATTAGGTCGGTGTTTATTGCGGTTTGGTTAATTATAATTATTGCCATTTATCAAATTACCCGTTGGGATTAATTTTCAGTTTTCTTGTTTCCTACTATAAGTTGAGTTGCATTCTGTGCATTGGCTGCTGATAGGATCATAGCAACTTTGATCCTATCAGTTTTTTGTTGCAGATTAAATGTGATTAATATTGTTAATGATTGCTTGATCAAAACTTTAGATTAGAACATATGACAATTAAATAATAATTTAGAAACATTGCCATGCCATGCATTAAAATTGGACTTTTTATGCTTTGTGTTTTTCCCCGCCATTATATTATGCCATAGTTATATTTGTGATCAATAAATGTATAGCTAGCACTTCTTTTATTAGGTTTAGGTATATTTTTCCCGAGTTTTTCATGATAAGTGGACTTATTAAAATAACAGCTATTATTTGGGTCTAAGTGTTATATTTTTATCAGGGTTTGCTCTTATTCTTTAATCTAGTTTTGGATATAGATATCTTATTCACATCTAAGTTTGTCTAAATAAGTTAAGCTACTGAAGTAGTAGTCATTATATAGGTTAGGTTTGGGCGCCATTATTATTAGGATTTTATCTTATTTTTTAATTTAATCATAACTATTTTGTGAATTGTGCAATATATTTAAGTGACTTTTTAAACAAAGTAGTGTTTGACCTAGTTTTATGATCTGTAATTTATAGTGTAAACATTTGTTTTGGTGTTAAGTCAGCTTGTATGAACTGCAAGGTGATTGTATTGAAGTAAATTATAACTATTGGTGTTTTTCTGGGTGTTGTTTTATGTGCTGTCTAGTTTATTCTTAAGTTTATTCTCTGATGGGATTGGATTTAACATAAAACTTTTGCTGCATATAAGAATACAAAAATAAAAATGGATGCGAAAAGGAGACGTGGTTATGAATCCATATGTAGGCGGGAGTTCTTCTTCTAATGTTGGTGGTGGTAGTTCAGATGGTAGGGGTGGGCACGGTGCATCCTCACGGTTGCGTTCTATTAGTACTTCTTCCAGTAGTTCTTCTGTCATGATGTCTGCAAGAAGAGCTGGTGCTAGTGCTCGTGTAGGTGCGATGGGTCCTATGGTTGGTGTGGGTGCTGCAGTTTTGAGTGCTGCTTATTCTCAATCACATAGTTCTTCTACTATGGCAGGTACCAATCAAGCATATCCTGGAGGAGCTAGACCACGTACACGTACTGTTTCTGGTTATCAGTATGGTTATCGTCCTGGAGGTGGGTCTCACCATGTTCAAGGTGTAGTTGCTAGCGGTGGACATAATACTGGCCAAGGATCTCGAGTTGTCACTAGACCTCGCGTGGGAAGTGTTTCCTCTTATCATCATAGGGGAGGGTATTCTTCAGCTCAATCTAGAGGTGGGTTCAGAGGGGGGGCATCATCATCAGGTGCTATGACTCGTATGGAAACTTTTGTTGGTCATCCTGCCGCTCAAGGTCAAGGTGTAGGTGGACCTCAATGGGGAAAATTAGGCGCTAGACCTCGTATGGGAACCAGTGCGGTTGGTCATCATTCGGATCAAGGTAGAGGTGGATCCCAAGGGGGGGCATTAGGCGCTAGACCTCGTATGGGAACCAGTGCGGTTGGTCATCATTCGGGTCAAGGTGTAGGTGGATTCCAAGGTGGTCAAGCATCTACTAGACATCGTGCTAAAAGTGATGCTAGTAATCTTCGAGGACAAGTCAATGATGGTAGTCTATGGATAAGTGAAGCTACTAATAGTGCCATGCATGGAAGTTTTTCTGGTACTCAATTGACGGGATCTCAGTCTTCTCTTTTTGCTGCGATATCTGGCTCTGGCCCAGAATATTCTGGAGAGGGTAATTCATCTAAGGGCAAAGTTGAATGTGGCTTTGGCGGTGCTTGCGGTGCCTCAGATTATCGTTGTGATGATGGTGGTTTTGGTGAGTATGAAGCTAGAATTAGAAGTAGTAGTTTAGCGGCGGGGTGTGCTGATAGAAGACCTATATTATTTGGTTCTAAATCTAAGGGTAGTTTCTTGGACAGGGGTGGTTGTAATCCTGATTATAGGCAGGGCGATGGGGATAAAGATTGGAGTCATCAGCAAAGAGTTAGGAGTCAAAGCGTTGCAGTTGGCTTAGGGAAAAAAGAGGATCTTCAAGGCACTGTCAGTAAGGGGGTTACTGGTGCAGTTGCAAATTCAAGTAAAGGTCTTGGTGGTGATTGGTTTTCACATAGAAGGGGCAGAAGTAAGAGTTTTGGATTAGGTATGATGAGTGAAGGATTATCTAAGTCTACGCGATGGGGATGGTTAGGTAATCCTTCAGTGGCGTATCCTGAATCAAAATATGGTAGAGAGTCACCTAGGCGTATTGACAGTGCTTCTTCCTTTTTTATGCCTCCAAAGGCTACTGAAGTAAGTAGTTTTGGTGGTAATTTTGTTAGTTGTAATGACTCGGTAATGGTTGTTGATAAGGAAGGTAAGGCTTCTTTTATTGATGGGAATAAACCTTTAATGATCGTTATGGGTGGTCGTATTACTAGTTTGGGACTTGGACATCCAGACAATAAGGAAGGAGATGATGTAGAAAAAGATAAGGGTGATGGCAGTAGTTGCGATGACGAATTACTTGTTTTATCCCCCGATAATGATGCCGAGGACGAAGTAGATAGTGGTGCAGATAAGGGAAAAAATGAAGGCAAAAAGAAAAAAGGCTTCTTTAAAAGATTTTTTTCTAAATAAAGATGCTTAGGTAGTTTTGATTGAATTTTTATGTTGGACTAAGTGGTTTTTTTGATGTGATATGTTTGACAACATTGGCCACGTAATTACACAGTTATAGTGGCTGATGTTGAGTTTTTTGTGTTGGCTTGAATTGCTTTGATGGTTACTATGTATGTTCTATTTTACTCCTTAATTGATTATTTTTATAAATAATAGTTAATGACTTGCATTTAATAATTTGTTTTTGCTATAAAGTGGAGATAGGCGCAGCTGATGATGTTATTTGTGATAATAAATTGATTGCCGCAAGTGAAGGAGGGGTTTTAATTTTTACACCGTAAATATTTTTATTTCTCAATAGCTTTGCTTATGCTTCACAAGCCCGTATTCTACATTCATTATTGATTATCGTTTTTTTGTCAGCAGGAGATGATTTTATCTTTCTATCATAATCTTGTGTGTTTTTGATAGTATAAATTTATAACAGTTGGGCAAGTTTATTATACAACCAGCAACTAAAGTCGTATTTTTTCTAGGTACAGGTATAGGTCGTGATTTATTTTACTAGCCATGCACTATATGCCATGGTAATTATAATTGATGTTTTCACAAAGTTGTAAGTTAAAATACGATTGAAGACAAATTATCACATTAGTTGACAACATAAGATGCTTTAATAAACTGAGTGTTCACAGCCAAAATTAGTAGAGGCATACCTGTTATTGTTTATTGGCCACCGTAAGAGAGGTCAATTTCACTAAGATTTCCATCAGCAAGAATGATAAGCCTTCCAAGTATTTCATCGTGAGCTGTGGCATCATCATCGTTATTTTCTTCGGTCAAGGCCAGTAATCTTTTACTTATCTCGTCCTCAGTAGGTATGGGTGTGCAGTCCACTGTTGGCACCAATTGACTACAACTATTTAGCGCAAGCAATCTGTTGCTCATGCTTTCATCTAATATTTGTTCTAATCTTTTTCCCTCAAGCATTTTAATTTTATCGCAATTAATTTTTTTACCTTCAGTACATTTTTTGCCATAACATAAAATAATGAACATGAGACTCATAGAAGATATACATAGTGCAGTTCCAACCAATGCAGTAATGGTACGTACCATTACTGGACTTACTTCAGTAATATTTATGATATTTCTATATATTAGGGTTGCAAAAACTATAAAAACTATTGTAAGAAACAATAATAGTACCACTAGTGAAATAAATACACAGTTGGGTGAATCATCAGGAATACTTACAATGCTATCCTGATCAATATTTTCTAATTCTTTAATTTGATTATCTACATCGTCACAGATGACATCTTCTCCGCAAATGTTACTTTCATAACACAATATTACATGATTATTGTTTGTGCGGTAAATATTATCCATTAAATGATGTTAATCCTAAGTAGAAATTGCGATGTTAGTGAGTGTATTGCTTGATGTTTTTAGCATATTATTTAATTTTTTAATTTAATTGGTGTGGCGACAAAATCCCCCACACCAATTATGTATTTGCTATGCTGCACCTTATATATTTTTAAAGTCTAACGTCATTAAGATTTCCTACTAATTCTTCTTTAGTTTTCGTACCAGCGCTAGACAGTAAATCCTGTAGTTGTTTTCCTGCTCCAGTTAATCTTGATTTAAGTGCTTTATTTTCCGCTTCCAATCTATCTATGTGTGCTTTTATTTCCTGACTCTCACGAGCAGACTTGGCATTTTCTATTGCATCTGATTTATTCATAACAGAAAAATTCACAGCGGCACTTGCTAATGTACTAACTTCTACTTGTACTTTAGTATGGGCTTTTACTAATTTCTTCATAATTTTTGCCTGATCACTGGCCGTTTTTCTTAGGTTGCAGCGTTTCATCGATGTAAGAGCTTCGGCTTTTGATTCGCTGTCACTTCTTCCTGATTTTTGTCCAGCGGCAAAACCAGAAGCAAACAGCAAGTAAGCAACAGAAAATCCACATAATGCAACTCCTGCCCATTTCTCAATATTACACAACATCGTTGCATCTAATCCTGGAATATGAATATGACCGGTATATGCTAGAATGGCAAAAATTAGGAATGCTACGAGTAGTAAGGCCAGTAATACCCCAACAAAAATTAATGCTTTGGCAGAAGAAGTCATAGGTGATTTGTATTCGACATCACCCTCAGGAGTTACTTTGAACCCAGGTAAGTGTGAAATACCCTCAACATCATCATCGGTTGCTGTCTGTAGATTAGCCGTAAATGTATCTGGATCCCAATGTTCCATTGTCTCAGTAAAAAAACTTGATGCTTTTTCTGATACTTGTGATGCTCTGGACAATGCACTTTCTGACATCAAACGGAGGTCATTATACTCATTGCCTTCAAATGGATCTACAGTTGTCAAAGTTGTAGGTGGGTTGCTGTCTGCGCATTTTGCCATATCAAATTCCTTTTTTATCATCGATTAAGTATATTTATCAATAGCAAAATATGAGTAATAAATACACTTAACAGCTTTAGTTAGTTAAAAAATTGTTGTTCTATAATTATTAGTGCAACACCATGATAATCTTTTATTTTTGAGGTGTAAGTAAAAATTTCTATTTTTTTAGCATAAAATTTCATGATTTTGTCTATTTTTCAGGGGAAATATTATTATGGTTTTCTAGTAGCATTTTGTAATTTAACTTTTAATAAGTACATACACTTATATTTCTCACGAAAATATAGTTTTTATGTTTTCTAATTTGATCATCTTTAATAGTAAGTAGTTACACTATAATTTCATACTTATAATATTTTGTTGATAACTGATTTTTAATGATGTTTATTCCGTGATTGTTTGGGTGATTTAGAAAAAACTACTTTATTGCTCTACAGTATCAATTATAGTGGATCTTTTGGGATGTTTGGGGATATTACCAGTGATATGTTGTTGCATAACAAGTAGTAATAAAGAGGAAAACTATATTTATTTTATAGGTAATACTATTACTTTGTTCAGTTAGATTTTTATTATTGCCGTAGCATTGGTTTTATCGCGATTGTGGTATTTGGATTTTAATCTTTTTATTTTTATGATTGCATTATATTGCTATGTTTTTGTAATTTTTAATTATTTTCTTCCATTACATTAGAACAGCTCAATATAGAAATTACAATTTATAACTAGATATATGTACATTTAGGTTTTTATTCATTCATCTTTAATTAAAAATAGATTAATTTGTAATAATGATGATCGTTGACCTATGATTTATTCCCTGTTTATTTTAAGTATTGCAACTTCAGTTAAGATCATTTTTTGTTCAAGTAAATAATTAATAATTATCATATAGGGATAATGAAGTTTTTATATTTGTCTTTCCAAGCCAGGCTATTACTAGGTAATTCAAATAAGGTGTAAATGTGGTTATGGCTTATATAAGTATTTCATGAAATTTATTGATTCATGTTATCTTTAAATTTTTATAATATCTTTGTACAGCAAAATGGCAATAGCTATAAAAAATGCAATAAGAAGTACCATCAACACTATAAAGGCAATCATCGAATTGTTTGATTTGTCATTAGTATGTTTGATATTTGAGTGAGATTGTTTTTCCGATTTATACAACTCTACCAAAGTTTCTAACTTTACTAAATCTGATGAATCTTTTAAAGATATTAAATCCATTAATTCTACCAAATCAACCGGATGTTCTATCTCACTAGAATCTACTAAGCCTAATGATATTTTTGATCCATACAAAATTTGTTTAGTTGTAACTTTCAAATTTACTAAAGTTTTTGATTTTTCGACAATTGTTTTTTCTTCTGTAGGTACTGATGGTTCCGAGTTTTCTTCTTTATCTGAATCTAATGAGTCATATGTATAATTTTCTGATGTTAATGTTTCCGAAGTTTCTGAATCTGTTTCAAGTGGTAATGATAATTCTGAGTTTTGTTCGTCCTGGATCTGAAAATATTCTTCGCTGCTCCAATTCCCAGATAATACAATTTTATTACCGCCAATGTAATTTATCATATGTTTTTCCTTTTATTGCCTATCCTATATATGGCACACAAGATTCATAGTATTTATTATTTTATTGGCCCGAGTAAGTAATGACCCCTCATTTTGTTTGCGGTAGTACGCTATTTTATATGTTATTTTATATATTAAATTATTGGTAATTGTATTATTAGTATTTTGGAGTGTAATTTATTTTGATGTTTAATTTTTAATAAGTGAAAACCCTTTATCTTATTTTTCTTTTGTGTGTAATATATATACTGCTATCTTATAATTTGTTCCATCAATGATCACATACTCGTGGGAGGAGATATAATTAGATATATTTTTATATTGCGTTTTTTCTGAAAGGTATTTGCATTTATGATTATTAATCATAGTACTTTAAATATAATAATAAGTAATTCTTGGTTCTAACATGTTGTGTTTGGCCTATTTCAGATTTGTTTGCAAAGGTATAGTATTTTTTGTTAAGGGGGGGTCTATCTGCTAGAGGTGGTCTAAAGAGGTTCATTGATAAATAAATGTGAGCTTATATTCTCTAATTTTATTATGTATTTAACGCAATAAGATCTATTCTAACCTATAACAGTAATATTTTATCCCTTTATAATATAATATTTATTATTGTTAAAATTAAGAAGCACTTAATTTGTTTTGTAATAAATAACTATAAGCTATAATTTTCTGAATTAGATTTATAATCATCAAATTTTCTACCCAGTGGAAAATATATTCTTATTAGAATTTATTAATCTTTTTTGTTTTACTGGGTTGAGAAATCTTTGTTATGAACCGAAGTTATATTATAGCAGCGTACTGTGCGCCATATATTATTTTGAGATACAATGCTAAAATAATTTTTTAGTGCTATTTTTTTATTATAATATATGCGTTAGATTAAACTGTTTGTGTTCATTATTTCGTTGCTATTGGTTGTTTTATTAATGAATATGAATATGAGTAGATTTAGGTTATTTTTTAATACAATTATATAAGCATAAAAATGTTAAATTTTTTTATCCCCTTTTTTATAAATAGGATCTAAAGTGAGGGGGTATTATTCTTTCTTATTTTGGAGTTATCTAGTTCATAAATAAAATTATTGACTTTTTTGTCAGAATTATAATTTTTGCTGCTAATCTTATTGTAAAAATATATTTAAACTTTATCCTAGGCTAGTAATTTTATACCCTTGCTTATTGCTACTGTGATACGAACTAGGAATTATTTTTAAAGTGTATTAATTATTGTAGAATTTTAAGTATTTTGTCGATTGTTTAGGTCTATAGTTTTAATTATTTATATGTTATATAAATAATTTATTTTGACTATTAAGCCATATTACTTAAGCTGTCAGTCGTTTTTTGATGCGGTTATGGTGATTTTTCATTTGTGATTAATGTAGTTATATTATTGCCTTAGTGCTTTTTATATCATGATAAAAGTATAACCATTATGAAAATGGTTCACGTTTCCTTCAGTTGCAGTGCTTTTAATTATAGCAATTTATATGATAATAACCACTATATCAATAGATGATTAAAATGATATAGTGGTACATGCATACTAGTGTTTCAATAGATAACTTTATTGTTTCTCCTCTTTTGTAACTTTAATTAATAAATTTTTTATCAAATAAGTGATGATTAATAACTATTATGTTACATTGAAGGCAACAAACTAAGATTTTTTATTCATTTGGTAATTGCGATTGTAGATCTGTAATAATAGGTATCAAATCAACAATCCATAAGAGCAAATATGCGCCTAACTTACAGAAATACATGAAACTTATCTTATTGTATATTTTTTCCTCATTACGGCTATAGCAATAAAAAGAGCTATAAGAATAATTGTTATTAATGCTGTAATTATCATGATTGCTTTTAATATTTTATCATTATTGGGTAAATTAAGTTTAGATAAATCGATGCTATCTAAATCTGATAAACTTTCTGATGTATAGCTTACCGAATCATCTGGAATGCTTGACAAACTTGATGAATCCATTGAACTGTACATAGAACTATATGCTGAACCATACACCGAACTATATGCTGAACCATACACCGAACTATCAACCGAACTATCCGAACTATCTGAACTATCAACTGAACTTTCTGACGCCAATGAGCTTAATGTGGAGTTTCTTCTTTCTTGGTTTGGTGTGGATCTGTCCCAGTCTTCTGGTGTAATACTATTGCCATGCACGCTATTTCCCATGAAACTTTTCCTCTCATAAGTATCTTTTATATAAATTCCGCTAATGCACACTTATCAGAAATTTATTTTATTTATTGAATCGGGAAAGATTTTATCTATGTGGGAGCGATACTTTGTATATGAATTTTAGGTATAATGCTATTAGGATTTTCGATTACTATTTTTCTATTAAATTTTTACTATAGGCATGATGGTAAGACTTTATTTATATCATAGTTATTTTATTGTTAATTTTTTATGGATATACTAAAAAATATATGCTTCTTTGTTGATAACTATTATTTATGACTAATTAAAAATAGCTTAATCTTTTTCTACTTAAATTACTGTAATTCAAGATAAAACTATTTTTTCTTACTAAAATATTTAAATAAGCCTTTTCTTTCTTTTTTGTCTTTCTTGTCCTTCTTATCTTTTTTGTCACTCTTGTCTTTTTTGTTTTTTGTTGGTTGTTTTTCGGCAGCAGCAGCTTCTACATGTGGTGGTTTTAGCGTTCTTCTTTTTACTACTGCTTCCTCTGCTTTTACTTCTCCATGGGTGACGATTGTTCCAATAAGTTCCTGAACATTAGGGGATTTCATACCATTATTACTCGAGGCGTTATTTGGATCAGAATATCTTTTTGAGCGCCCACTTTCATTATCTATTTCTCTGGGTACATGTAATGATTTCCTAGAACCACCAAGGTGCGATTTGCCCATTGCTTTAAAATCACTTTCTCCCCCATTTTCGTTAACGGACTTTCTACTGCCTTTAATCGATTTTTGAGGTTCTCCTGATTTATTTCCTATAAGAATAGATGGTGTTGACATATAAGATGCCATAGTTTCAAATGGTGTTTCTTCTCTCAAAGATCTTCGTCTATCACGGGATTTTGATCTATTTCTATCAAGATCTCCTTTGCCGTAAGATTCAGATCTATTGGGTTTTTTTGAAATGGGTCTTCCTAATGAGGGAGTATTTGATATATCAGTATTATGTTCACCTTCATTTCCTTTATTTGTCTCGGATGCCGAAGAGCTATGAGACCCTTCAGATCTATGAGTTTTTCTATCTCTTGTTCTTGCGGACGGTAATTTGTCATCGAGATATGCTCTGACTTTTGATCCAAGAACAACGTTTTTTTCACTGGTATTATTAATGGAGTTTATACTACTACCCATGGCTTTTTGAGATTCGTCTGATATATCTCCTCCAAATATGGATGGTGCTGTTACTCCATCACCAAATGATAATTGATCAAAATCTGATGATTCTGCATTAAAAGAATATCTATCATGGGATTTTGCTTTAACTATTTTTACAAGATTATCGCTACTAGAGGAGGTTGATTTATTGTATTTTTTTGAAAATGATCTTCCTAATGATCTAGCACTTGACATTGATGTAATTGACCTAGAAAGATTCTTCATAGAGTTAGACCAAGATTTTGACAGTGATTCGAATTTTGGAGCAGGTTTTTTGCTAGTAACCATGATGTCTATGTCAATTTCTTCAAAATCGAATTTTCCTGGGTATTGTGATCTTAGCCTTCTGATTTTTTTGTTAATCTTTTCTTGTTCTTTCAGTAGTACTTCTTCTTTATTTTTTATTTCTCTTTCTGAATTTTCTACTGTTTTTTCTCTTTCTTTTAGTGTTAAGTTTGCGGCTTCAGCAGAAACTTCAAATGTTTCTCTATTTTTATCTAACATCACTCTCTGTTCTTCTATTTCTAATTGTTTGCCATATAGTTCCAGTAATTGCTCATCAATTTTATTTTTTTGGGCAGCTAATTCCATTTTTCTAATATCTAATGTTTCAGTCATTGCTTTAACTTCATTTCCTCGTCTTATCATCTCTGCAGTTACGGCTGATGCACTTTCAACTATTCCCGGTGTCGTTAATGAATTTACTTCGTCAGTGCCTTGGCTAGATCTAAAAGCATTTACTACCTCTCTTGATATATGTAAATTTGATTCAATGCCAAGTTTATTTGTAATAGATTCTTTAGTTATGAATACAGAAAAGGCTTCTAAGTTACGAGAGCATGAGAAGTTTGTTATGAACATGATAAATGAAATCATAGCAGATCCAATTGCTATGCACGAACATACTTTGGATAGATCGATACTGTGAAAATTATTGGAAATTATGTGTAGAGCTATGAGTGTAATTACTGTTAATGCTGCTATCAGTAATATGAAGAATACTATTCCTACTCCGAAACATACATCACGTTGCCTTTGTAGTGATCTTAGATCTTTTTGGAAAGATTCATCAATTTCATTCTGGGCTTCTATCGCTATTTCGAACGGGTTTTTATCTCCCCTTGCCTCTTTTAGTTCCCTTCTTAATTCATTTTTTTCTCTTAATTTTTCCGTGATTTCTCTCACCTTTTCTGCTTTTTCTTTTAAAACTCTGTCTCTTTCTTGTCTTTCCTTTTCTTTTCTTATCTTTTCTTGTTTCTCTTTTGAGATAGGAGTTTTATTTTTAGCTGTATTCCCTAAATCTAATCCTACTGAGTCAAAACTAGTGAGATCGCTAGATTCTAATATTGATATAGCAGTAAGAGGATTTCCATCCGATTCTTGATTGCCAGAACTTGCTTCGGATGCTAAGTCAAATTTTTGATCTGGAGATCCATTAAGGTTAATGCTACCGTTAGAAGACATTTTGTTCACCTTGTTATTTAGTAGTTTCCCCTATTACCATCTTAGTATCAGGTTATACTCATAATTGTTATATGTTTTGTCGGTAAATTAATAAATAACCAAGCTATACCGTAGACGATATTTAGATCAACGACAATAGAGTAATATCTTGATCTCGTATTTATGTAGTCAATTTTATTTTTACGGAAAATAGTTATCAGTAGCAGAAATTTTAGCAAAGCATAAAGAACAATAAATTTTATTTTATTCTTGTTTTGTTGTTTTTTTATAAATATTGTCTGATGATTATATCGTTGTTATTCGGCTAAATTAAAGTAGTGTATATACTTGCTATGCAATGATATTTGTTCTCATTGTGAGAAGTGTTTCCTATCCTTAGCATATTGATTTCATATGAATATGGTGATGTGTGGATTTTATAATTTACTTCGCACTTTAAAATAATTCTCCAGTTTAAATTACCTAAGTTCTTACTTTACTTGAAACAAAAAATTACCCATTCATATAATGAGCAGATCACGTGATGCCTGAGAGATGAGATAATTTATCGTTCTAATTTTTTGATTGTTGTACGGATATACGATTTTGTGGTTAATGTTAATGATAAAAACCATTGCCATGTAAGCCCACTCATCATAGACGTGGGTTCCTAGGTTATGGGCATTTGAGCGCGATTTGTCTTGATTGAAGAAATTTATTGACAGAAACAGCTTGTAAATGCACAATCTCCTATCCTGTTGCAGACGCGGGGTGGAGCAGTTTGGTAGCTCGTCGGGCTCATAACCCGAAGGTCGCAGGTTCGAATCCTGCCCCCGCAACCATGTTCGCCTATTCTTCCACCAAGAATGGTGTTCCTAGACGTTCTTCTTTGTTTGTGTTTTCTGTTGGAGGTGGGTCTTCCTCTTCTTTGTCTTCCGTCAGTAGCGTTCTGCTTCTTGCAAAATCGTTTACTACCGAGTTTATGCTGTCTACTGGTATTATTAACCTGGCTTTTTCCTTCTTCAGTATGTGGGTTCCGCTTTCTGACCCATAGTCGCTTCCTATGTGTAGACAGATGTTGTTGCCTACTCGATATATTTGGCTAATTTCATCAAATAGTATGTCTACCATGTGGTGATCAGTGTCCCACTTAGTATGCTTTTTCATTTATCGCGCCTAAGTTCTGTGCTTAAAATAGGGGTCCTTTTACGGCGCTGGATTGAAAACAGCCCAAATGTTCCGCGAGTTTGGGTGCTCACTCCCTTGGTTTCATCAACTAACTTTTTTAAATCTCCTTCATAAGGAATCTTGTGCAGTAATACGTTGCTTCCAGGGTGATTGCTCTCAAACATTAGACTGAATAAAACATCTCCGCGCCTTACTATAATGTCCATGGATGTATCTACCCAGGAAATTGCCCAATTTATAGGTCGTTGCCATTCATAAATGTTAAATCTTCCAGAAATTAATGACCAACTTCGACTTTTGAAACACGGTGCCTCAATTTGATTCAAAAATACGTCCTCATCACTAACAAAAACATAGGGCAGTAACATTTGTAACACGGGCTTAGACGGATCCCTCCATGAGGACCGCGGTTGGAATTGAATACGATCAAATAAGCTGCTTTCCGGCATTTCTGTAAACGGATATATTGGGTAAAAATACCACCTTTTATTGTCAAAAATAGCCCTTATTCTGAAGGTATATGGGCTCCTAACATGAAACACACGTCTTTCATAGTGTTGAACGGCAGGGCAAGTAGAAATCCCAGAAGTTTTGGGTGGGTACAGAGAAGAAAGAGGCTCTGGTGGGTAAAAAAGGACGGCGCTGCTATCTTCAAACAGCGCCCAGCCAATAATTACCCGTGAGGAAGACATCTTACTAATGCACTTTCTGTTTGGCCTTATCTGCTCCGTACTGAGCTCCGTAATGGTGGCCATATGTTCCGTACTGTTGACCGTACATTCCATATTGCCTTCCATACTCACCATATTGCTTATCTAAAGAGCTCTGTTCTTTTCTTTGGTCAATAAAGTTCTTTTTACCCAATTTCATGCCTAAAACTCCTTAATTTTGTGACCGACAAGGTACAAACTTTCTACGTGGTCGGGGAGAGAGGATTCGAACCTCCGACCTCTACGTCCCGAACGTAGCGCTCTACCTGGCTAAGCTACACCCCGAATGAACTTACCTACATCTGTGGACAGCAAAGTCAGCCAATTCTAGCAATATTGCTTTGAATTGTGAATCAGGTACTGTGTTAATGTCTTCCTTAGCTTTTTTAGAAAACGAAACAGCCTGTTGGTGAACATAGTCAAGTGAGCGATTTCTAATAAGAATGTTTTTAATGTTTGCTAATTCATTGATGTTTTTTTGTAACATAATGCTGCAAATAAGCTTTTTTTCCTCATTGGAAGATTTTTCTAATGCATGGATGATTGGCAAGGTTACTTTTCCTTCCGATAGGTCCTGTCCCGGTGTTTTCCCACACAGATCATAATTTGCTGTGTAGTCCAATATGTCATCCATTAGCTGGAATGCTATTCCTATGTTGTGACCATAAGATTTCCACTGTTTTTGTTCCTCAGGTGAAACTTTAGCAATTAAACTCCCAACTTGTGCTGCAGCACAGAATAATTGAGCTGTTTTTTTGTCTATGATTTCCATGTAGCTACATTCGCTGAGGTCAAGTCGATTATGGTTTAAAAGCTGTAATACCTCACCTTCTGCGGTTTTATTAGTAGCATCGGCCATAACGGACAAAATTTCGTATATTTTTGCTTGGACCATGATTTGGAAAGCACGTGTGTACAAAAAGTCTCCAACCAGGATGCTTGTTGCATTGCCAAATACAATATTTGCTGCTTTTTTCCCTCGTCTCATCGATCCTTCATCTACGACGTCATCGTGCAATAGCGTTGCGACATGGACAAGCTCAATCATTGCGGCAAGATCGGCATGTTCCGTTCCTCGGTAACCACAAGCACGAGCTACAGCTAGTACTATCAACGGTCTAACTTTTTTGCCGCCACTATTTATGATGTGTTGGGATACATTGTGAATTTGTTCTGTTTCAGATGATATATGTTTCTTTATGGCTCGCTCTAAAAGTAGCAACTCTTCCCGCATGTATTCCTGGATGGTTACTAATTTATCATGATTCCGTGACATAGCTAATCCTTGTGATTCGCAACGTATAACGATTAGGGAACTGTCGGACGTTACCCATATTACTCAGGGAAGAGACATGTTAATATTTTTTTGTCTTGTGCTGTAGCTGTGCTTTTTAAGTATTGGTTGGCTTTCCTTTTAGTCTAACCTATCATAGAATCGTACAGCGTGTGGTTTTGGTCGGTTACGTTACCTTGGTTGGAGGCGCTTAACTCGGGAGTTTAAATTTATGTATGCAGTTTTGAAGACCGGTGGCAAACAGTACCGTGTTTCGGTGGGGGATGTTCTCCGTGTAGAGCAGCTTGATGCTGAAGTTGGTTCTGAAGTCGGTTTTGATGAGGTTTTACTGGTCAAACGTTCGGAAAAAGAGATTGATGTTGGTCGTCCTTTTTTGGAAAATGTCCTAATTAAGGGTACAGTTGTTTCTGCTGGTCGTGCTGGTAAGTTGAGGATTTTTAAAATGCGTCGACGTAAGCACTACCAAAAAAGACAGGGACATCGTCAGAACTATACGGAAGTTCGTATTGATAGCATTGGATAGTAATTTGTGTTGTCGTTGCAAAATTGTGAGGTGTTTTTATGGCACATAAGAAGGCGGGTGGTAGTTCCCGTAATGGTCGTGACTCTGAGTCCAAGCGTCTGGGGGTAAAAGTGTTCGGTGGCCAATTTGTTAAGGCCGGGGGCATTGTCGTTCGCCAACGTGGAACTAGGTTCCATGCCGGTGCAAATGTTGGTGTCGGTCGTGATTATACTCTTTTTGCTCTTATTCCTGGCTACGTTAAATTTTCTGTGGGCGGAAGGATTAAGAGGAAAATAGTTTCAGTTTCTGCAGCTTGATGTTGATTTTTATCTCATGAAGTTTGTTGATGAAGCTTTCGTTAAGGTGAGTGCTGGTAGCGGTGGTGCTGGCATGGTTTCTTTTCGTCGAGAAAAATACATTCCTAAGGGCGGTCCTAGTGGTGGAAACGGGGGGCGTGGTGGTAGTGTGTGGGCAGTAGCCGATGAAAATGTTAATACCTTGATTGAGTACCGCTACAAGAGACATTGTCAGGCTAAGAATGGTGATCGTGGTGGTAGCCGCAGTTGCTATGGTAGATCTGCTGAGGATGTGTTTCTTCCTGTTCCGGTGGGAACTGTCATTTACGGTGGTAATGATGCTTTGTTGTGTGACTTGGATGCAAACGGCAAAAAGTTCATGTTGGCACGTGGAGGACGTGGCGGGTTTGGCAATGAGCATTTTAAGACGGGGTCTAATCGTGCTCCGCGTCAGTCTACTGTAGGAGAAGTTGGCGAATCTCTGAATATTCGCTTTGAATTGAAGGTTATGGCGGATGTTGGTTTGGTTGGTAAACCAAATGTTGGTAAGTCTACACTTATACGTCGTGTTTCTTCTGCTACTCCCAAAGTTGCCGATTACCCTTTTACAACATTGCATCCTCACTTAGGTGTCGTGCGAGTCGGATGTTTTAGCAGTTTTGTTATGGCTGATATTCCTGGCATAATTGATGGTGCTTCCGAAGGGTTGGGATTAGGTCAGAGGTTTTTGAAACATATTCAGAGGACTAGACTGTTATTTCAGATGTTAGATGTATCATCTATGGATTTGGATATTATAGAATCAGAGTTTCGATCCATAGAGAAGGAGCTAGGAGGGTTTAGCCTGGGATTGCTAAGTAAACCACGTTGGTTGGTTTGCAATAAAGCAGAGGGTTGTTCAGGAGATGATTTGCGCCGCATTAGGGTTGATTTATCTGATCGACTATCTTTTCCGTTGACTTCTATTTACTGTATTTCAGGATTTACAGGGATGAATTGTGATTCCCTGATGAATGATGCTTATTATTTCCTGAGTTCAGTAGTTCTATCTTCAGACGTAGTTTCTCAGTAAAAATTTTGGGTCTGTCGTGTAATGAAATTTTTTACATCTTGGGAGATTTTTCATAAGGCGTTTGTTCTTCCTTTAGTTGTTAACAGGAGAATTTTCTTAGCCATAATTTTACTGATGATGACAAATATTTTTCAATCAATCACAATCTGGAAATTGGTTACTTTGCGTCATGAAGGTAGATTTGTTCTGGTGGAAGGTACAGATGGTAGCTTAAAGGTTTTACATGCTAGACCTTTTCGTCCTGAAGATTCCAATGTGTCTTACTTTATTCGTTTATGGGTAGATAGACTATTATCTGCAGATATTCGTAGCGTTAGACAAAATTTGTCTTTGGCTTCTGCTTGGGTTAGGGGTGAAGCTGTTACTGATTTGTATCGCTTTGTGCGTTCAGATATGATTGGTAAGAATTTTTCAAATGATAAAGGTTATGTGCGTTCTGTTTCATTTCGTTCTCTTGTTTTTGGTGGAAAGGGTACTTTGCGTCATGCTGATCTAACTCTTACATTGACAGTAACTAGCGATGGTAAAATTATTAGTCGCAAAGATAAAATGATGCATGTAGAGTTTTTTCTTGTACCACCAGTTTCAGAGCTTGATTCTCAGACTAATCCCTTGGGGTTGTTCATAACTCACTTTCGTATTGTTCCCATGAACGCTTCCGGTTTGTTCTAATGTTTAGGGATTATCATGTTTTCTGATAAGGATGTTATTAACGATTTGTGGTCAAGGCGTTCTACTTTGACGGCAGGTAATATTACTAATGAACATCGAAAATGTATTCTGCGAATTCTATCTTCTTTGAATGATGGGTCATTAAGGTTGGCAGAATACGACGGATGCTCTTGGATTACCCATGATTGGATAAAGAAAGCTATTTCTTTATCGTTTCGCGTGCAGACGATGCGCATGTTAGAAAGCGGAATTTTTAGATACTTTGATAAGTGCGGAGTTAAGTTCTCAGGTTTTAATGAGAATGATTTTATTGATTCTAAATGCCGTGTTGTTCCAGGAGCTATTGCTAGGTTTGGTTCCTACATAGCTCCCGGTGTAGTTTTGATGCCTTCGTTTGTGAATGTAGGTTGTTATGTTGATTCTGATTCTATGATAGATATAGGTGCAGTTTTGGGTGGCGGCGTACAAATTGGGAAACGTTGTCATATTTCTGCTAATTCTGTTATGGCTGGCGTTATAGAACCCGTTCAGAGTAGTCCTGTCATTATTGAAGATGATGTTATGGTTGGTGCTGGTGTGGTTGTTGCAGAGGGTGTGGTTGTTAAACGTGGAAGTGTGCTAGGTGCTGGTCTTAACATAAGTTCTTCTACTAAAATATTCAATCGTGCTACTGGAAAAATATCATGCGGTCAAATTCCAGAGTACTCGGTAGTTGTTCCTGGGTCATTGCCTGACAAAAGTGGGTGCGGTATTTCTTGTGCTGTTATAGTAAAGACAGTAGACGATAAAACGAGAAATATGGTTGCTCTTAATGAACTTTTAAGAGACTAGTGTGAATGATGTTATAGAGCTTTCTAAAAAATTGATTGCTTGTCCTTCTGTTTCTCCTGTTGATGCAGGGTGTCAAGATATAATTGTCTCTCGCCTTGAGGAGTCAGGTTTTTTATGCAAGCAGCTTAATTATGAAGATGTGAATAATTTTTGGGCAACTCATGGCAATGGTCCTCCTTACGTTTGTTTAGCTGGGCATACTGATGTAGTTCCAGTAGGGTCGCCTTCATCTTGGCGTTTTGATCCATTCGATCCAGTCGTTTGTAATGGCTATCTTTATGGGCGTGGTGCCTGTGATATGAAAACCGGCTTGGCTGCTTTGGTAGTAGCAGCAGAAGATTTTGTTTCTAAATTTCCCAATCACCCAGGTACCATATGCTTTTTGGTGACTTCGGATGAGGAGAGTTGCGCGATAAATGGAACAGCTAGGGTTGTTGATTGGCTTAGAACTAATGGGATTACAATAGATTTTTGTATTGTTGGTGAGCCGGTTAGTTTAGTACGCGTCGGTGACCAAATTAAGAACGGTGCTCGTGGTTCTTTGACGCTACACTTCACTGTTTCCGGCAAACAAGGTCATGTGTCGTATGATGATGCTGATAATTCTTGTCACAATGCATTGCCTTTTTTGACAAATCTTGTTTCTCATCAATGGGACTGTGGTAATGATAATTTTCAAAAAACGTCATTGCAAATTACCAATATTATGTCAGGTGTCGGTGCTGATAACGTTGTTCCCGGAGAATGTTCTGTATCGGTTAATTTGAGATATTGCCCCAGTCATAGTGAGAGTGAAATAAAATCAACTATTGAAAATATGATGAATGATTCAAATGTATCATTCATTAGCAGAAAGTGGGTTTCTGGAGCAGCTCCTTTTTATTCACCTTCTGGATATTTGTCAGAGGTTATATCTAGTCAAGCAGCAGCCATAACTGGATTATGCCCTACTGTTAGTACTAAGGGTGGGTCAAGTGATGGTAGATTTATTGCAGAGATTTGCACTGAAGTAGTTGAGTTTGGAGCCCTCGGGGGTATGGCTCACCAGATTGATGAATGTATTTGTATAGATGACCTTAATGTTCTTGTGAAAATTTACCATGGTACTATAGGTAAATTGTTATCCCGTGAATGAATCATGGAATACGGAAAATTGCCAATTACGGGTGATTTTTTGCTGTTATTAGTGCAATTGAAAATATTAATAAATTTTGTGTATTAGTTGAAACGAATTTTTTCCTTTTTCTGTAACAGTTCGCAGATAGCTACTGTTTTCGTTGGGTTATTGTCAGCGTAGTAGGGTTAAATTTTATTAAAATAATATTGTCCAACTTCTACAGTGTGTAATCATATAAATAATTGCCAGAAAATGATGTGGTTTTTTGGTTCATTGTGAGTTAATTTTTATCCATTTATATGCTGTTATCTTTTTGAAGAATAATAATTTTATAAAAAGTGGTTATTGAGGGCAAAAAATAATGTACATAAACGTACAACAACAAACATTATTGCGTAACGCTATGGAGGATAGATGATAGCACAAGAGCTAGAAGTTACTCTCCATAAGGCTTTTGTTGAGGCTCGTCATAAGAGACATGAATTTATTACTGTGGAGCATTTGCTATTAGCTTTGCTAGATAATATGTCTGCCTTGGAGGTTTTACGAGCTTGCTGTGTCCATATCGATCTTCTGAGACGGCAGTTAACATTGTTTATAGAAGAACACACTCCAGTTGTTCCTGGGAGTCAACCAGTAGATACTCATCCCACAATAGGATTTCAGCGCATTATTCAAAGAGCTATTCTTCATATGCAATCGTCTGGAAAAAGTGAGGTTACTGGAGCAAATGTTTTAGTATCTATTTTTTATGAACGAGATTCTCATGCTCTTTATTTCTTAAACGAGCAAGGTTTGACTAGAAATGACGTAATAAACTACGTTTCTCATGGTATTGTTACGCAGAGAGACCATGGGTTTTCGCATGATTTAAGCATAGATTCAATGGTTCAGCCATTATCAGAGGAAATTCCTAATCCAGATGATGATACATTTGAAATGTATACTCATAATCTAAACAGTAAGGCATTGGCTGGAGAGATTGATCGTCTTATTGGTAGGGAAAAAGAGGTTAATCGCCTTATCCAAGTTTTATGTAGACGTCGTAAAAATAACCCCATATTAGTTGGTGAAGCTGGAGTAGGAAAAACAGCAATTGTAGAGGGATTGTCGCAGTTAATTGTTAAGCAGCAACTTCCAGAGATATTAAGTGGGTCCGTGATATATCTTCTGGATATGGGGTCATTACTTGCTGGAACCAAGTACCGTGGTGATTTTGAGCAGCGATTGAAGTCTGTTATTCAGGGTTTATCTAGGCGCCCGCATTCGATTTTATTTATTGATGAAATACATACAATGATTGGAGCTGGGTCTTCTTCAGGAGGTACTTTGGATGCTTCAAATTTGTTAAAGCCAGCTCTTTCATCCGGACAGCTGCGGTGTATAGGTGCTACTACTTATTCTGAATTTCGCGGAATTTTTGAAAAAGATGCAGCGTTGTCACGTAGATTTCAGAGAATAAATGTTGATGAACCATCCGTTAAGGATACTATACAGATACTTACGGGGATGAAGGATTATTTAGAGCGACATCATGCTATTGAGTATACTAAGTCTGCTGTCGTGTCAGCAGCAGAATTATCAGCAAAGTATATTAATGATCGCAATTTACCAGATAAGGCGATTGATGTTTTGGATGAAGCTGGAGCTGCGCGACATCTTCTTTCAGATAAGAAACGTAAGCGAATTATAGATAAAGTAGATGTTGAAGATATAGTTGCTAAAATGTCTCGTGTTTCTCCTTCTGCTGTTACTACTGATGACCGATTGTTACTTCGTAGTTTGGAGATCGATCTAAAGGCTGTTATTTTTGGTCAGGATGAGGCAATTCGTTCTCTTACATCATCGATAAAATTGTCTCGTGCAGGTTTGAATACTCCTGATAAACCTATTGGGAGCTTTTTATTTAGTGGTCCTACTGGAGTAGGTAAAACAGAGTTAGCTCGTCAATTGTCGTATTTTTTGGGATTGACGTTGGTCAGGTTTGATATGTCTGAGTACATGGAAAGACATGCTGTTTCTCGTCTTATTGGATCTCCACCAGGTTATGTAGGTTATGATCGTGGTGGGTTGTTGACAGAGACAATTTGTAAATCTCCCCACTGCGTTTTATTGCTTGATGAGATTGAAAAGGCCCATACTGATGTTTTCAATATTTTACTGCAAGTAATGGATTACGGTACTCTAACTGATAACATTGGGCGCAAGGCTGATTTTCGTAATGTTATTCTTATAATGACAACTAACATTGGTGCAGAGTCTTTGCAAAAACCAGTCTTAGGTTTTAGCTCTAAAAGGGAACATGGAGATGAGTTGATAGAAATTAAGAAAGTTTTTTCTCCGGAATTTCGTAATCGATTAGATGATATTATTTGTTTCCATGGATTAACCAAGGAAGTTATTGATTCCGTGGTTGGAAAATTCTTACTACAGTTAGAGGAACAGTTGCGTGATAAAAATATTGATGCCTCATTTACTCAAGGTGTTCGCGGTTACCTTTCCAGTAAAGGGTTTGATCCAGTTATGGGAGCAAGACCACTTAACAGGTTGATCATTGAAAAGATACGCAAGCCACTGTCAGATGAAGCACTGTTTGGAAGGTTGATTAACGGGGGTAAAGTAACCATAGATATGGATGAAAAAGGCAAGATCAGCTTTGATTCCTTCTATCCGTTGGAAGAACAACGGGAGGTAGAGCAAGAGGAAACAACGCCAGCTTCCTCTTGCTGATGGGAGGTTGCTACTGCAATACTGGAATTTCGTGGATCACTTTTTTGTCATATTTGGTTACAAATATTCCAATGGTAGCACCGACCAAACTGCCCAATATTCCAATTACAGAAGTCGAAACTACAACGTGATCCATTGTAATTTTTCCGGCAATCCAGAAAACTAATGCAAAGAATATGGAAAAGTAAGCCACTTTCTCATTGGCTCTGTTTGGTAAGAACAAAGCCACGTTAAAAGGTATAAAAATAAACACACAGCTCACGGAAAATGCACCCATGATAACATCAAGAATCATCTGATTTGAAAATATGTTGAAGATAACTATGAAAATGCCGATTGCCACAGAAACAGAGCGAATTGTGGTTAGTAATTGGCGGTCGTTTTTGGGAAAATTAAATATAGGAGTGATTAAATTTTTTGCAATCACCACAGATGATGCAAGAACACCAGCACTTGCTGTTCCCATTAGTCCCGATACTATGGCTCCGAAGAATAAAACCTTTGCTACAAAAGGAGTATAGTGAAGGATAAACTCAGGCAAAACCATTTGAGGGTCAGAGGAGGAGTAGCGAGCCGCTATTTCAGGGGCTAGTATTGTTGCTGCATAGCCAAAAATTATGGGACACAAACCAAGCAGGAGGTACAAAACGCTAGCAGTTAGAGAGCTAGCTACAATTACGTTCTCAGTTTTGGCTGAATTAACTCTTTGAAACACATCCTGTTGAGGTATCAATCCACATGGAATTGTCAAAAATGCCGAGATAATTCCCACCATTTCTGGCCAAGTTTTATTGCCGAATAGGTTAATTTTGTCTGCCTGCTGAGCATGATGCAGTATGTCTGAAAGGGGAATTTTACCGAAAATCAAAAAAGACATGAAAATCATGCTAGATATTATTATGGTAGTTTGCAAAAAATCAGTTAGGGCTACCGACCACATGCCACCAAACATGGTGTATATGACTACAACAGCAGATGAGATCATGGTGCAAGCTACGTGCGGAATGGAACCTCCAGACAAAACATCAACTATCAAACTAAAGGCTTGAATTTGAGCTGCGATCCACCCTATGTAGGTGACAGCACTAAAAAAACAAAACAGTATAGATATTTGCTTTCCGTAATGGCGGTGAAAAAAGTCACCCACCGTTACGGTGCCACAACGGTAAAGCCTACGTGCATAGAACAAAGCTATGGCGACCAAACAAACGGCAGCACTGAACGGATCCATGACTATTCCGATCAAACCATCACTAATGAATTTTCCTGCTGATCCCAAAACAGAAGAAGCTCCAAACCAAGAAGATATTATCGTGGCTGTTGCTATAGAAAATGGTAAATGTCTTCCCGCTACAACATAATCCCTAGATGATTTAACATTTCTCCCTGCATAAACACCGAGAAAGACAGAGAAAATAACATAGGCTGAAACGCTAAAATTTAACCAATTCACACAAACTCCCTAAGCATTGTATAAACTACTTTTGCGACATAACATACTTCCAACTACCATTCCGGCAGCACTACCAATGAGACCTATCAGTACTCCTGGCAATATGGATGGCACGTACCAAGAAGCTATCCAGCTAGTAACCCCTACTATAATACTGATGATAACTCCCATCATGTTAGCTTTTTCCCAGTAAAGGCCGGATATCATAGGCACTAACACCACAACCAAAGTGATGCTGTAAGCATTAAGTATCTGCTGATATATTGATTTAGTAGAGACTATGTTAACAACAGTTACGGTAAATACAAACGCTACTATTAGCACTCTGGATAGAAAAAGTACTTGCTTGTCTTTCAATTTCTTGAAAGGAAGTATTATGTTTTCTACTATTGATACAGATGGGGCCAGTATCGATGTACTTCCTGATGTTAGTAGACTCGAAAACAATGCTCCAAAAAAGCACACCTTCACCAATAATGAACTATAGTTGAGTATATACATAGGCAAAATGAACTGAGGGTCTTTTTTTATCCAGTAGTCAGCTATGTCTGGATGAGATATTTTTATGGCATAAGCAGTTAAGATCGGAACCATAGATATCACGAAGTATAATATTCCTCCAAAGATGTGAGATAGGAAGATGGTTTTTTCGTTGCGTGCGCTGTTTATTCTCTGTAGCAGATCTTGCTGGGGAATCAACCCGAGGGTCATTATGGCAAGAGCAGAAAACTGAGTCAGTAATGCTTTTAACGACGTATCGGGGAATAATTTGAATTGTCCCTGGTCAATGGCTATGCTTATGAGAGGAATTACACCGCCGATGGGGTGACTAACTGAATGAAAAACAGTAAATAACCCGGAAAATACAACGATCGTTATGAGATAGTTTGTTGCCGCTGCTGACCACATTCCACCGAAAATTGTGTACAGTATTATAGCTACTCCGGCCAATGCGGATGCAGATTTATGGGTCAACCATTGGTTGGTTAAAAGCTGTAGAATTATCTGAGTAGCGTGTAGCACACTCACCGACCATCCTAGATAGGATAAGACTATGGCCAGTGACAAGAGTTGCTCTATTTGGGGTCCGAACCGATTTCTAAAATATTCTCCCAGTGTTGTGACTTTTTTGCGATATATTGTTTTTCCCAAGAAAAACGCTACTAGCCACATGCACAGTGTCGTACCAAACGGATCACCGATAACTCCCGATATTCCTTTTTCCAAGAATATTGCAGGTGCCCCTAGAAGCGATCCTCCTCCGATCCACGAGCACACTATTATCGGAGTAAGTAGGTAAGTGTTAAGGCTTCTATTTGCCGAAATGAAGTCCTGAGACGTTCTAACACGTCTGGACGAGACATAACCTAAGGCTAGAATGAACGATATGAAGATCGCGATGAGTGTAATGAGCATAGGAAAAACGCATTCTCCGAGGTAGACCCTCAATAATTCAACAAATTTTTTTTTTTGACAAGATGGTTTTTTTGTTTGAGTTAGTATTGTTGGTATTATGTTGAATACCAATTGGATGCTGTGGCACGATGGAGTAGATAAATTTTTAATGTGATGGTTGGCACATTTTTTCGGTATTATTCGTTTCTCTAATCGCTCATTAGTGATTAAGAATTGATGATTTTGTTGAGTTGACTTTTTATATTGAGTGAGCATTGATTATGAAAAAGAGGTCTACACCATCGAGAATGTTCAAAAAACCTTTGTGGTTACCTACGCAGGAGCACATTGAATCTGCTCAGTTGACGCAGTTTGCTAGGTATGCCATAGAGAAAAACGGATTGAATGTTAACAATTGGGCTGATTTTTATCAGTGGAGTATTGATCGCATAGATCAGTTTTGGAGTACAGTGTGGGATTTTTTTCAAATTTTGGCGGCTCAACGAGGTGATGAAGTTACTCGGAGCACGTCTCATGATTTCATACTACGCTGGTTTCCTGAGTCGCAGTTGAACTATGCTCAGAATTTGCTTTATCGTGCTGATTGCGCTGATGAGGATATTGCACTTGGTTTTTACTCTGAGAACGGGGAGAAAATTTTTCTGTCATGGCGTGAATTGCGAGATCAGGTTCGCGTCTGTGCGGATTCCATGAAAGCTGCGGGTGTTGGTAAGGGCGATAGGGTAGCTAGTATTTTAACAGCTAGGCCAGAGGCCACGGTTGCTTTTTTGGCTACTGCTAGCATTGGCGCGATTTGGTGTGCTTGTTCGCCAGAGTTTGGTGCCAAGGCTATGCTGGATAGACTAGGTCAGGTTTCTCCTAAGCTGATTTTTTTGATAGATGGCTATCATTACAATGGCAAGAATTACGATTGTTCTGATAAGGGAAGTCAGTTGGTTAATGGTTTGACTTCGCTGGAGAAAGTTGTGTACGTGAAGACAATTTTCTCAAATCACAACGATTGTTTAGTTTCGTTGAATGATGTTGTAGATTGGTCGGATTGGATGACTTCTTCTTCAGATGATCCTGTATTCTTTGAACAGTTTCCATTTGAACATCCGCTAACTATAGTTTTTACATCTGGAACTACTGGGGAACCCAAGTGCATAGTTCATAGTGCGGGTGGCATTTTACTTCAGCACCTTAAGGAGCACGTTTTACATGCTGACATTGTAAAAGGTTCGCGTGTGTTTTACTACACGACGTGTAGTTGGATGATGTGGAATTGGTTGGTGGGAAGCTTAGCTGCTGGTGCCACTACTTACAGCTATGACGGTTATCCTTTTGCTGAAAAAAATAGAGTGTTCTTTCGATTGATTACTGATGAAAAGTTTACCCATGTTGGTTTATCTGCAAAGTGGATTCATCATTGTGCGGCAGAAAATATTAAACCTCTGAAGAAACATGACCTTTCCTCCGTTAGATTCTTTTTTTCTACCGGGTCTGTGTTGAGTCCGGATGGATTTCGCTACGTCTATGAAAACTTTAAGCGGGACGTTTGCTTGGGTTCAATATCAGGTGGGACTGACATTTTGTCTTGTTTTGTTTTAAGTAATCCTATTTTGCCTGTTTTCCCAGGGGAAATTCAGTGTGCAGGTTTGGGTATGTCTGTGCAAGTTTTTGACGACGCTAGCTTACCCTGTACTGGAATTCCAGGTGAATTAGTATGTACTAAACCTTTTCCTTCCATGCCGGTTGGGTTTTGGGGAGATGAGGATAATGAGCGGTACTACAAGACTTACTTTGAGCGTTATCCTGGCGTTTGGTGTCATGGCGATTATTGTGAGAAAACAGAAAGGTCCACTTTTATTATTTTGGGTCGTTCTGATGCGACTTTGAAACCAAGTGGTGTTCGCATAGGTACCGCGGAAATTTATAATTGTTTGCATCATTTTCCTGCTATAGCTTCTGCGGTTGCTATAGGGCAACCTTGGAAAAATGATGAGAGGATAGTGCTATTTGTCAAGATGCAGGATGGTTTTGAGTTTGATGAGCAAATGTCATCTAAGATTCGGTCTCATCTTGCTACCCATGCTTCCCCTCGTCATGTTCCTGCTAAAATATTGTCAGTTCCTGATGTTCCAAGAACTCATAACAGTAAATTGGCTGAATTGGCTGTGCGTGCTGTTGTACTAGGAGATGAAGTGCCAAATATAGATGCTCTTGATAATCCAGAGGTTCTTGAGGTTTTTAAAGGTTTGGAGGAGCTTAGTGTTGATTGATGAGTATTGTTGGTGATTTAGGGTTTACATAAATGAGTTGTTTTTGGGCCTTTTTTCCTGGTTGTGTTGCGGGGGGGGTGTGTATCTAAAAAGTATTAAAATGTCTGGGTTTAAGACGTTTGTTGATCCTACCGTTATTGTTACAACTGCTCATTTGGTTGGTGTTGTCGGTCCTAATGGCTGTGGAAAGTCTAATGTAATTGATGCGGTTCGTTGGGTTTTGGGAGAATCTAAGGCGTCTGCCTTGCGTGGACAGAGTCTTCAGGATGTGATTTTCTGCGGATCTCAGACTCGTAAGGCTGTTTCACGAGCTAGTGTCGAGCTGATTTTTGATAATAGTTCTGGACGTTTTCCCGGGAAGTGGGGAGAGTATTCGGAGATTTCCATTAAGCGAGTTTTAACCCGTTCTGGGGATTCTGTATACTCTATGAATGGACAGGTTGTTCGCAGACGTGATGTTATAGATGCTTTTTTAGGTACCGGTATGGGTTCCTATGCCATTATTGAGCAGGGCTTGGTCTCGAGATTTATTGAATCTAAGCCTGAAGAGGTCAGAGTTTTTCTTGAGGAGGCTGCAGGGGTTTCTCGCTACCGTGAGCGACGCAAAGAGACAGAGTTGAGATTATTAGCGGCTACTGAGAATTTGCAGCGAGTTGAGGATATTAGTTCCGAGTTGCTACGGACGCTTACTGTTTTGGAAGAGGAAGCTCGTGTTGCTAAGGAGTATAAAGAGCTTAATGACGCAATAGATCACCTTTCTTATTGGATTTGGGGGTATAGAAAAGTACAGCTGGAGTTTGATCGTAAAAAAATACATCAGAGCTTGAGTGATATAGAAAAATCATTTTCTGCCATAGATTTAGAATTAAGTAATAAAGAAAGGGAATGTGCTGAGGTTAAGGCTAGTCAGTTATCTGTATCACTAAGACTTGACGAAGCGCAGAAAAAAGTTTTCGAAAAAAGCCAGGTTTTGACCAAAATAGAGGCAGAGGAGAAATATCGCCAAGACAGAAAACATGATTTGTGTGAGAAAAAAGAAACACTTCAGCAAAAAATTTCTTCCGCTAAAGAACGTTTAGGTGGTTTGGAAAAGGAAATTTCAGAATCATCCAAGAGATTGGAGGAAAGTCAAGAATTTTACAATCAGGTTCTTGGGCGCCATGATCATCTTTATGATAGTCAGCAAGAGTCCAAGAAGGTTTGTCTTCAAGGTGATGATGAGTTTCGTGTTCTCGAGTGCCAATATCTCCAACTTGCACAAAAATTGGAGCTAAGTCAGTCAGAGCAGAAGTCGGCGTACAGTCAAGTTGAGGATTGGTCACATCGTTTGCAAGAATCCGAGTTGGCATTGTCTAATTTGTCAGAAGTTGATGATGGTGCTTTGAGTGATTTTATTCAGCAAAAAGAACAGTATGACCACCTCATGCTATCACTTTCTCGTGATATAGATAAAAAAATGAATGATAAGAATGAAACTAAGAAAACTCATTCGGAGCTTATGGGCAAGAGAGAGGAGCTTCAAAGGAAAATAATTGCTTGCCAAGCTCGTTGCGATCTTCTGCTCGATCAACAGTTAGCAGATACTGATATTACCTCTTTGGGACAGTGGCTTGCAGATGATAGTGTTCAGCCACTGTGGCAATTTTTGCGCATAGAAGAAGGGTGGCAAAAAGCAGTTGAAGCGGTTTTGGATTATCGTCTTCAAGCAGGTTTTTTTACTGATGATGAACGTATTGTGCAGTGTTTTACAGCCCGTCCTACTAAAAGATCTACGATATTTGGAGATAGAGTAATAGATGTTGTGATTCGTGAGGACAGTTTGAGGCGTAAAGTTGAGGTAATAGACCACCGTTTTAGTAACGCTATTACCGATTGGTTAGCGGATGTTTTTTGTGTTGATAATCATAAGATTTTGTTTGATCGGCAAAAAGAATTAGTACGTCCCCACATGTTGGTCACTCCAGAGGGTGATATTGCTACGGCAACCATGATTTCCGTGTATGCAACTCCGACACAGGGTGTGCTATCAAGGCAAGCAGAAATTGATGCTCTGCAAAACAGTATAGCTCGAGACAGGCTTTTTTGTCAGCAATATGACTTGGAGATTGAACGTTGTGAAGATATTCTTAGAGATATTTCGCTAAAGATAGGTAAGTTACAGCAGAAGAAAGGGGAAGTTACACAATTAATACACGATTGCGAATTGAACATTATAAAACAAGAGGAACAGCTTAAGTCCTATCAGGATAAGAAGCGGCAATGTCATCATGTACGTGATGAGGCTGAAAAGAAGACAGAATATTGGAAAATTGTTAGTAATAATTTGATGGAGGTGATTGCCGGAACAGAAAAGGAGCTATGTACTCTTGAGACTCTGAAAAATGATGTAGCAAAAAGGATACATTGTTTACATAGTGATTATGAGAGTTTGCAAAATGATTATCAACTTGTTTTGCAAGATAAACAAGAAAGCTATCTGCGGGTTATGGAGTGCCAGCAAGAAGAGAAGCAACTTAAAGAGTTGCATAATGAGTTTATGTTAATGTACTCGACTTATACTAAAGAGTATGACGAATGTTGCGAAGATTTGGCTTCTTGTCTCAAGGAGCAGGAGGATTGTTCCGATCGTGAGTTGGCTATTCAAGATAAGATAGCTGCAGAGAAAGAGTTGTCAGAGGTTCGTGATTTGTATGCCGGTGTTCAGATTATTAGTAGTGAGAATGAAGAAAAAATTAATCTTTGTCGGCGTAATAAAGAAAAAGTGCAATCTGTTCTTACCAAGGAGCAATTGAAAGCTCAGCGCATAGATATTCAGTGCTCTCAGATTATGGAGGATAAAAAAGAACACTGGGTGTGTGATTCTGCTGAAGTTGATTCGTGGTTTGCTAGCTGTGTCTGCAAGGATGTTTCGGATGATATTAATAAGAAAAAGGAAGCTGTTCAGAAGTTAGGAGCAGTTAATTTAGGGGCATGTGAAAAGTGGGAGGAAGAAAATAAACGCCATGCTTTTTTAGAACATCAGATAAGCGATTTAGTAGAGGCTGTTAATACACTCAGAGAAGCTATATCTCGCATCGATGATACTTCTCGCGCCCAGCTTCAAGAAACTTTCGATCAAGTCAATAAACATCTGAACCAAATTTTTCCGCGACTGTTCGGTGGCGGTGAGGCTCGTTTTGTACTTTTGGGGGATGATATCCTGACTACGGGGGTGGACATCGTAGCACGTCCTCCTGGGAAAAAGAATAGCAGTATTTATCTACTATCCGGGGGAGAAAAGGCTCTTACAGGCTTGAGCGTTATTCTTTCTTTTTTTCAGTTGAATCCAGCTCCTTTTTGTTTGTTGGATGAAGTTGATGCGCCTTTGGATGAGTCAAATACTGTTCGTCTAGGAAAGCTAATTCAGGATATGTCTTTGGATACGCAATTCATATTTGTTACGCATAGCAAGGTATTTATGGAAATAGCCCAACAGCTTGTAGGTGTCACTATGCAAGAGTTAGGTATTTCACGTATAGTCGAGGTCGGGTTGAGTGATGCTGTTGGTGTTGTTAAACAACCAGAAAAAAATCAAGAAAGTGAGCTTATTCACTAAGTTCATAGAATGGGAGATTCTATGGTCCATTGGTACACTGTTCTTTGGATGTTACCTATTTTTCTATTTATTCCAGGTACAATATATATGATAAAGCGCAAGCAGCATAAAAGTATGGATTTGAGGTCTGTTTCTGAAAATAATTCTGTGCCTGTTACTGAGGAGAGTAGTGCCGTTGTTGGTAATGCAGAAATGGAGATTAATTCTGATTCCGATGTGCCGGTTCTATGTGCTGATACCGATATGGGTGGCTTAGAGACTCTACAAGAATCTTTACTTGATAATGGAATTTATCCTAATTGTTTGTCTGACCAAGTTGATGATATTCTGATTCTTAATTTTCCTAACCCGGTTACTCATCAGGATTTTGCTGATTTTCGCTCGAAGATGGTATCCATTCCGCAGTTTCGTTCTTTTTACTGGAATAATTTGTCTGGTATATGGCAGCCATGTCGTGTTTCATTCGAAACTAAAAAAATGGTATTTTCTCTGCAGCTGTGTGATAGGCAATCTAGGATCCCTGGAGAGGTAGTTAGGTATGTACATGATAAATCAGAAGAGTTTGCAAAATTGTATAATGCTAGCGCGTCAATAGATGATGCTGATGTTGTTTTGTCACGTGTGAATAAGTTAACTAAATTAATTTCTGAAGTTGATGCTGTTATTGCAATTAATATTATTCCGAAGCGTACCAATTTCTTAGGTACCAAACTTCGTTCATTGGCAGAAGCCTCTGCTTGTTACTACAATAGTGATTGGGGTTATTTTCATCGAGTATCTACTAATGGGATAGAACAATTTAAGCTTACTACCTTGGATGGTTCTCCGTTCGACCTAGATATGATGCGTCGCTTGTCTTTCTGTGGTGTATCATTGTCACTTTATTTGCCTCATGTTGTTGATCCAGCTGATTCTTTTAATCAAATGTTAATTGTGGCACGTCGCCTCGTAAAATCTTTAGATGGACAAATGGTAGATGATGAGCAGCGTCCTTTACAAGAACATCATTTCAATGTTATCCGAAAAATGATAGACGGGTTGGTTAGCGACATGGAAAGCTTTAGTTTGACTCCTGGAAAACAGGCATCTCTTCGTGTTTTTTCAGAATCTTTAGTGATGGATCCGGCATAGTTTTTTGTAAATTTTTCTGCCAAAATTAACTTCCACGAACAATGAAGTGTTGTGCTATGGTTGGCTCCTTGAAGCAGCGATTGGCCAAGTTGCGACAAATGCTCCATGAGCATTCGTATTTATATCACACTCTTGATGATCCTAAGATTTCTGATGCCGAGTATGATTCTCTGTTTCAGGAATTGGTCTCCATAGAAAAAGATCACCCTGAGTTAATATCTCTAGATTCTCCCTCTCAGAGAGTTGGCTCTGCTGTTCTTCCTTGCTTTGAGACAGTTTCTCATCAAAAGCCCATGTTGTCTTTGTCCAATGTTTTTTCTTTGGATGATTTTTCTATGTTTTATCGTCGTCTCGAAGAGATGAATTTTGACTCCCCTCTTGCTTTTTACGCCAGCGCTAAGTTTGATGGACTTGCTATAAGCTTGATCTACCAAGATGCTGTATTGGTTCGTGCTGCAACTAGAGGTGATGGTCTTGTTGGTGAGGATGTTACGGCAAATATAAAAACCATCAGGAGCATTCCTCTGCGATTGCGTGGACTAAATATTCCCTCTAATCTAGAGGTGAGAGGAGAGATCATTATTTTTAAAGAAGATTTTGAGCGCCTAAATAAAGATCAGGAAAGAGAAGGTAAAAAGATTTTTTCCAACTGCAGGAATGCAGCGGCGGGTAGTGTTCGCCAACTTGATTCTCGTGTTGCGGCTAAGAGGCCGCTGCGTTTTTATGCTTATGGAATTTACAACATGAGTGATTTCAAGTGGCCTCTTTATCATCGAGACTGTATTCAATTGCTTTCAGAATGGTCATTTCCTATATCTGCTCAAGAAAAATTGGTTGTAGGAATATCAGAGGCACAGTCTTATTATGAAAATTTAGGCAAGGTTCGCGGTAATTTGTCTTTTGATATTGATGGTGCAGTGTATGTTCTAGATAATTTACATGACCAAGAAATAGCAGGGTACGTTTCTCGAGCACCTCGTTTTGCCGTAGCCTATAAATTTCCTAGTGAAGAGGGAATTGCAATTGTTGAAGACATTGTAGTACAAGTTGGTAGAACTGGGGCTATTACTCCTGTTGCTTGTTTGCATCCTATTAATTTATCTGGTGTGAGAATTTCACGTGCTACACTACATAACGAGGATGAAGTGCATCGCAAGGATATTCGGGTTGGAGATACTGTTCTTGTTAGGCGTGCTGGTGATGTAATTCCAGAAGTGGTGGCTGTTGTTAATTCATCAGGGAAAAGAAGTGATGCTTTTAGCATGCCTTTAGCTTGTCCCGTGTGTGGTACTCCTACCATCCGTGATAGTGATAAATCTGCTGTTTATTGTCCAGCAGGTATTTCTTGTTCTGCCCAGAAGGTTCAAGTTATTGAGCATTTTGTTAGTCGTAGAGCTATGAATATCGAGGGTATTGGTCCTAAGATAATTGAGCTCTTTGTTACGGAAGAATTGGTTGACACTTACGCTGATTTGTATGGTTTAAAAGTGGATGATATTTCCAGCTTAGCCGGTTTTGGTTCAAAGTCAGCGTGTAATTTAATCAATGCAATAAGTTATTCTTTACATAATGTTGATCTTCATAGTTTTATTTATGCTCTTGGTATTAGACATGTTGGTTTGTCTACAGCTCGTACGTTGGCTCAGCACTTCAGGTGTTTGTCTTCTTTGCAGGAAGCTACCGTGGAGGAACTACAAGAGATTAATGATATTGGACCTATTGTTGCACATGAAATATGCGAATTCTTTTCTATACCTGCCAATATTAAATTGATCCAAGAACTATTTGGCTATGGCCTTGATTTGCTAGAATCGAATGATGATCACGTTGTGGAGGCTAATCCCGACGTTTTGGATAAGACTTTTGTTATAACCGGTACATTGTCTAATATGAGTCGTGAGGAAGCAAAAGCGTTGATAGATTCAAGTGGCGGTAGGGTTTTGTCTTCAGTTTCTCGTTCCTTAGATTACTTAGTTGTTGGAAATAACCCCGGTTCAAAGTTAGAACGAGCCAATAACTACGGTGTCACTTTGTTGACCGAGGATGAGTTCTATGCTCTAATCGGCCTTTGTTTTCGGTGAGCTTTTTTGCCATGGTCGATGGAGACCTTCCGCTTCGTGATAGATCTAGGTGGGCTGGAGAGATACTATCTCAGTCCAGGGTTGCTATGACTGAGGACGATGTCCATAGCGTTGTTGTTGGCTTGTCAGAGCAGATTAGGCAGGATTTGTGTGTTTTGTACCCGGTAGTTATAAGTGTAATGAGTGGTTCGTTGATGTTTTCGAGCGATTTGTTGAGATTCTTTGATTTTCCAATCGATTTTGATTACCTGGATGTTTCTCGTTACCGTCGGTCAATAGACCCCAGTGATATTAGATGGTACTCGATGCCTAGAATTTCTCTTCTTGGGCGGCATGTGTTGCTGATCGACGATATTCTTGATCAGGGCATAACCTTGCGTGCAGTATACGAATGGCTTGTTGGTCAAGAAGTTAAGAGTGTACGCATAGCAGTTCTTTGTGAGCGACAGATTGACAATCAAGATGTCAGGATTCGTGCTGACTATGTAGGTTTTAAAGTTTGCGGTGATGCTTTTGTTTTCGGTTATGGTATGGATATTTACGGTTTTTGGCGTAATCTTCCCGCTGTGTATGCTTACGATCGTACCAGTGTGACAGCTTTTAGTGAGACCAAGGAAGATGGATTTTAGTAAAACTAGATTAGGTAAGTTTTATCCGGTACCAGATGAATATAGTTCTGACTTGCTTGATGTTGTTGGGCGTGGCTCTGAAGATAGGTCTTTTTTTACTGGTTATGATATTTGGTGGGTTCATGAGTTGACTTGGCTGAATAGTGACGGTTTTCCGTGCCGAGCTTGTGCCAAATTAATTATTCCGTCTACGTCTGATTTTTTGGTCGAAAGCAAGTCTGCCAAATATTATTTTAATTCTTTCCGGTTTACTTCTTTTGCAACATTGGGGCTACTTAGAGATACAATTGTTAGTGATTTTTCTCTTGCTTTGGGTTGCAGAATAGGCTGTTACATTGAGGGTTTTAGTTATAACGTTGGCATTCCAGTAAATGTCGGTTCCTGTCTTGATGATCATGAGATTGAGATTGGTGGATATGGTAAAGAAATCAGCAGGCATTGTTTGAAGTTGGAACGAGGTGATTCACGTCACGTGAGATGCTACACCAATTTATTTTTGTCACACTGTCCGGTAACTTCTCAACCTGATTTGGCAACTGCAGTGGTGGATTGTGACAGTGCTCCGTTCAATAGCGAAGGACTTATTAAGTACCTACTTTCTTACAGGCGTTTCAGTAATTTCAATGAAGCTTGCTGTGATTGGATTTTTTCCGATTTGATTGAATTGTACTCGCCAAAGCATCTAGTGGTGGCGATGTTCTATATGAGGAGGGGTGGCATCACAATTATCCCAATCAGGCACGGGGGAACCTCAGTTGATATGTCTGTGTTGAAAGACATACTTGGCTATGAGGTTCCATCATGGTAGCGTAATTTATTGTAGGAATTCCGCCGCAGGTACGTACTGCAAATTGAGGTCTTTGGCTACTGTTTCGTATGTTACTTTTCCTTTGCAAACGTTTAGCCCGTTTCTAAGGTGTGCGTTTTCTAGTAGTGCTTTCTTCCATCCTTTATCAGCTATCTCAAGTCCATACTGCAAGGTAGCGTTGTTCAATGCTATGGTTGAGGTTTGAGGAACCGCTCCTGGCATGTTTGTTACGCAGTAGTGGATGATGTTTTCCTCGATAAAAGTTGGGTTTGAGTGGCTAGTCGGGCGACTGGTTTCGAAGCACCCGCCTTGATCGATAGAAATATCAACTATCACTGACTTTGGTTCCATTTTTCTCAATATTTCCCTGGTTACTACTTTCGGAGCGGTTGCTCCAGGTATTAGTATTGATCCAATAACCAAATCAGCAGTGGAGCAAACTTCTTCAAAAGCTTCGGTAATTGCAAAGCGAGTGTGAATACGATTTCCAAACAAGATGTCTAATTCCTTTAATCTAGATAGAGATTTATCTAGGATGGTTACTTTAGCTCCCATTCCAACGGCGATTCTAGCAGCACCTGTACCTGCAGTTCCGCCTCCTAAAATAACCACATGTCCTCGCCTTGTTCCTGGTACTCCAGCTAGCAGTATTCCTTTTCCTCCCTGTTCTTTTTCTAAACAGTGAGCTCCAAGCTGAACTGACATGTTTCCAGCTACTTCGCTCATGGGCAAGAGTAGTGGTAATCCACCATGGTCGTTAGTGACAGTTTCATATGCTATGCAGATACTTCCTGATTGTTGCAAGCCTTTTGTTAGCTCTAGGTCTGCGGCTAGATGAAGGTATGTGTACAGAACGCAATCCTGGCGAAGTTTCTTGACTTCTTCAGGCTGGGGTTCTTTGACTTTTACGATCATTTGTGCCTTATCGAAAATTTCATCAACGGAATCTACTATTGTTGCTCCAGCTGCAATGTACATATCGTCAGTAGCACCAACCCCTATTCCTGCCCCCTTTTCAACAAGAACAGTATGTCCGTGTTTAATATACTCTTTGGCAAAAACCGGAAGTATCCCAACCCTGTATTCGTGGTTTTTAATTTCCTTTACGGTAGCTACAATCATTTAAAAAGACTCCAAAAGTGAGATCGGCAGATATTAGCAGTTCGGCTTGTTTTTTGCCATGTAGACGGTCCTGAATATCTTGTATGGGTGCTAAAATTGTTCTCTAAACTCTGCCTCAAATTCAAACTTAGTAAAATCGCGAATTCTCATCGTATATAAAGTGCGGAAAATATGGTCTGCATGGTGCTGGACAATTTGCGCATGGCGTCCAAAAGCTTCTCTTTGAACCGGACTTCCATATTCGTCTATACCAAAGTACCTAATTTGAGTAAATCTGGGAACATTTGCTTTCATGTGAGGTATGCATAGGCATCTTTCTACAAACTCGCAGTTGCTGCGTGTCAGTAGTTCTATTGATGGATTCATAATAGTAATTTTGGGCACGTAGTCCATACTATTTGGGTCAGCTTCGCTTTCAGGGGTTCCTATGACCATAACTTGCTGATTAATTCCAATCTGTGGGGCAGATAGACCCAGAGTTTTGTGCTTATGCTGAGTATCACGCAGATCAACAATGAGCTCCAACAATTCTGCAGTACCGAAGGAAGTTACCTTTTCTGCTTTTCTAACGAGAAGAGGGTCTCCCATCAAGAGAATTTTCTTAATCATACCTAATTCCAGATTGTTTAGTAGAATATAATCGCTATATTCTACTAGTAACAAATTACTTTTTGTAATTTAGATGTTTTCTAAAATAGATTTACAGGGAAAAGTAAATGCGTCACATTGCTCCAGGAAATTTATCAACGATATGATTGGAATTCCTAGTACAGCAGTGGGATCTGGGGTTTCTAGCTTGCTTAGAAGGCAGATTCCCATTTTTTCAATGCGAATTCCTCCTGCGCAGTCGTAAGGCATGTCTGTACTTACATATTCTTCAATGGTTTGTGCAGATAGTTTTTTTATGTGTGCTGATGTTAGGACAGAAGTTTTTAGACATATGTTTTTATCAACTTGGCGTAAGCATACTCCTGTGAAAAAATTAATTACTTTACCTTGTGTGTGTGTCAAATATTTTACTGCGGTTTCAAAATTTTCTGGCTTGGGAAGGTGCCAACCATCGCAATAAGCAGCTTGGTCACTTCCGATTACGTATGCCGAAGGGTACTTTTGTGCAATTTTACGAGCTTTTTCATAAGATAATCTTTCACATAGATCGGCAGGGCTTTCCCCAGGTAGAGGATTTTCGTTAATATTGGGTGGATCGATGGTGAATCTCATTCCTAGGTGCCGTAATATTTGCGCGCGATAGCGTGAGGAAGATGCTAGAACTATATTTGGAACCATAAAATTGTCCTGTATCAACATAGCTACGGACAACGTACATTTTTTTGTCGATAATATCAATTGAGAGACATATTTTTATACTAGATCATGATTGTTTTCAGTATTTAATTGTGCTCAATATTCTTTTACACGGTTATTCTTTGTGATAGAATTCGACACTCTGTTTTTTTGATGGGGTTTTTTGTTATGGCTGTGCAGCAAAATAAGAAGTCTCCGTCTCGGCGGAACATGAGGCGTTCACATGATGGTTTAGATAGGGCCCGTGTTTCTATTGAGAGGGCTTCTGGTGAACCTCATTATTACCACCATATTTCCGAAAAGGGATTCTATAGAGGGCGTCGTGTTATCCATTGCAAAGAAGAAGAGTCGTAGATTGCCGCCAGTTTTGGTTTTTGTCTGACCCAGGATTTATCTTATATGACCATTCGCTTAGCGGTGGATTGCATGGGGGGTGATTACGGGATACCTGTGACGTTGCCTGCTGTTGTCAACTTGCTGGATACTAGTCTGGATGTGTCTTGTTTGTTGGTTGGAGTTGAGAGCAAAATTGCAGCGTGGTTGGATGTAAATTTACCTCACCGCTTGTTGTCCCGCGTTCAGTTAGTTAATGCTTCCCAGGTTGTTCAGATGGATGAGTTGCCTAGAGTTGCCCTTCGTCAGAAGCGCGATTCCTCATTGGCTAAGGTTATGGAGCTTGTGCGTGACGGTAAGGCTGATGCCTGTGTGAGTGCCGGGAATACCGGTGCCTTGATGGTGTTTGCTTACTTCATAATTAAAACTTTCAATCTTATTGAGAGGCCAGCTATAGCGACTATGATTCCCACTTTGAGCAAGCCTGTTTGCATGCTAGATTTGGGGGCTAACGTGGAGTGTAGAGCTCCTCATCTGTTCCAATTTGCGGTTATGGGTTCATTGTTGACTACAGCCATAACCGGTATTACTTCTCCCCTTGTTGGTTTGTTGAATGTTGGTGGTGAGGAAATTAAGGGTAATTCGGTTGTTAAGGAGGCGGCACAACTAATTCGCCGTAGCGATTTAAATTTTTACGGTAGCATCGAAGGTTCGGACATATTTGATAGTGCTGTGGACGTGGTTGTATGCGATGGCTTTGTTGGTAATATAGTCTTGAAAAGTAGTGAAGGTTTGGTAAGGATGCTTTCTACGGCACTTAAGAGAGAGTTTACACGAGGGTGGTACTCTAAATTGGCAGCAGGTGTGTCCTATCCGGTGTTGAAGCGCTTTCGTAATCAATTTGATCATCGTAGCCACAATGGCGCTTGTTTGGTAGGATTGCGCTCCTTGGTAATAAAAAGTCATGGTAGTGCCGATGCATATGCTTTTGAGCAGTCCCTCCACTATGCTGCTAAGGCTGTTCGTGGCCGTTTTCTTTCCCGCCTTGAAGGTAGCATCGCGAAGGTTTTGGATGGGTGATAATATTTATACAAAAGTAGTTAGTTCCGGTTCGTATTTGCCGCGTAGAGTGGTTTCCAATAATGAGTTGAGTAGTTGTGTTTCTACCTCTGATGAGTGGATTGTTTCTCGCACAGGAATTTGTGAACGTAGGGTTGCTAGTGATGATGAAACGACATGCATGATGTCTATTTCTGCTGCGCGTCAAGCTATCGATAGAGCTTCGTGTGATCCGGCTGATGTTGATTGTATTATTGTTGCTACTACTACTCCAGATAGTGTTATTCCAGCTGTAGCGTGTTCAGTTCAGCATGGCTTGGGTTGTTTGAGTGCAGCGGCTTTTGATTTGCAGTCAGCTTGTTCTGGGTTTGTTCATGCGCTATCTGTTGCCGATGCTTTCATTCGTTCTAAGCAATTTAAACGTATTTTAGTTATAGGTGCGGAAGTTTTTTCCAGAATTGTAAACTGGAAGGATCGTTCTACTTGTGTGTTATTTGGGGATGGTGCTGGTGCTATGTTGCTGGAATCAAGTCCTGTGGCTGGGATATTGGCCTCTCATATATCTTGTGATGGTAAATATTCGGATATTTTGCAAGTTCCTTGCCATCTTGATCGTGGTTCCATAGTGGGTGATCCATATGTCCACATGGAGGGTTCTTCTGTTTTTAAGTTGGCTGTGCACTTCTTTGAAAGCAGTATTAATGCTGTTCTTGGAAAAGCTGGTGTTGATATTTCAACTGTGGATTGGGTTGTTCCTCATCAAGCTAATATACGCATTATTGATTCCTTGTTTTCGCGTTTGGGTGTTGACCGGGAGAGGGCTATCATTACCCTTCCTTTTCATGGTAACACCTCTGCAGCTTCTGTTCCGCTAGCATTTGACTGGGGATGTATTCAAGGCTTTATTAAGAGTGGAAATCGCTGCTTGTTGACGGCTTTTGGTAGTGGTCTCAGCTGGGGTTCTGTTCTTGTAGATATGTGAGATTATTATGTCTGTTGCTTTTCTATTCCCTGGTCAGGGTGGGCAGTTCGTTGGTATGTTAAATTATTGTCGGGATGTGTCTTGCGTTAGGGCTTTGTTTGAGGAAGCAAGTGATATCCTGAAGAGGGATCTGTGGTCGCTTGTTGAGCACGGCCCTATTGAAGAGTTGTCACTAACAGAAAATACGCAGCCTGCCATGTTGGTTGCTGATGTTGCTTTGTGGCGCATGTTTGAAAAGTCAGGAAAAGTGAATAAGGAGTCTGATATTTGGTTAGCTGGGCATAGCCTAGGCGAGTATGCAGCTTTGGTTGCTTCTGGGGTTCTTAGTTTTGCTGATGCTTTGCGGTCTGTTTGTTATAGAGCTGCAGTTATGCAGGACGCTGTTCCTAAAGGTCAGGGAGCAATGGCGGCGGTTTTAGGTTTGTCTGCAGATGAGGTTATGGGTGTTTGCAATAGCTTATCTACTTGTGGTGCTGTCGTGGAGGTAGTTAACTTTAATAATTCTTCGCAGACAGTTATTGGGGGTCACCATGCTGCTGTTGAAAAAGCTTCTGTAGAGATCAAGAGAAAAGGTGCGAAGAAAGTTATTTTTTTAGATATGTCTGTTCCTTCACACAGTTCTTTAATGATTGCTGCAAAAGATAAAATGCGTGATTTTTTGGAGACAATTACTTTTTTTCGTCCAACTTACCCAGTTGTTCATAATTTAACCGCTGATATTTGCCACGATCATAATCTTATGAAGGATATTCTTGCTGAGCAGTTGAGTTCTCCTGTTCGCTGGTCAGATACAATTGCTTTTATACAACGTCAGTCGGTTCGACGTTTTGTTCAGTGTGGTCCCGGTAATGTTATGGTTGGGTTGTTACGTAAAATTCCGTGTATTGAAATTTTTCTTTCATCAGATTATTGTCCTGTTGATTGCATATGGTAGATGGATATGAATCAATCTAAAGTATTTGTTGTTACAGGGGCTTCCAGAGGTATAGGTCGTTCTATTTTTTCCAGGTTGAACGAGAAGTTTCGTGATGCTATTGTTGTTGGCACTTCTACAACCAATGATGGGGCAGATGGGATAACTGAGTGTGCATCTTCCAATGCCTGGAGTGGTCGTGGATATGTTTTAAATATTGAAAATATTGATTCATGTCAAAGTTTTGTTGAGAAAGTTCGTAGCGATTTCGGTGCCGTTTCGGTGTTGGTTAATAATGCTGGAATAACAAATGATGGTTTGGCGGTGATGATGAGGCAGGATGATTGGGATTCTGTTATAGCAACTAATCTAACTGGTCCTTTTGTTTTGACTAAATTGCTACTTAAACCCATGATACGTGCCCGTTGGGGAAGAATTGTTAATGTAACATCAGTTGTTGCTTACTCGGGGAATCCAGGTCAAGCTAATTATGTTGCGGCTAAATCTGGATTGGTGGGTTTAACTAAATCTTTAGCTCTGGAAATGGCATCTCGTCAAATTACAGTTAATTGTGTTGCGCCAGGTTTTATAGATACGGATATGACCGGTAAACTTAACGATCAGCAGCGTGATCTTGTTATTAACAGTATTCCACTTGGGTACGTTGGATCACCAGATGATGTGGCAGCTGCGGTGGAATTTTTGGTATCTGATTCTGCCAGATATATAACTGGTACTACTATTCATGTTAACGGTGGTTTATGTCTAAACTAGTCATTTTTTGTTGATTTATTTATTGCTGGACTGTTATATAGTTGCTGTGAGATTTACAATTAAATTTATGGCTTCAATCAGGAGTATACTTATGGAAAATGTTGAGCAGCGCATTAAAAAAATCGTAGCTGAACAATTGGGTGTTAATCCAGATGATGTGAAAAATGAGTCGGCATTTGTTAAAGATTTAGGAGCTGATTCTCTTGATACCGTTGAGTTGGTTATGGCGTTGGAGGATGAGTTTGGTTGTGAAATTTCCGATGAGGATGCTGAGAAAATTTTAACTGTTCAGCAGGCCATTGAGTATGTTGGAAATTGTCAAGATGGGAAACAGATGTCGGAAGAGTAAGTTTGGTGATTTTTTGAGTGTTTGGTTTTTGGTGTTTTTTTGAATGGAAAAGGTATGCCTGCTTCTGGTCGTCGGCGTGTTGTTATTACGGGGATGTCCTTGGTTACTTCTCTGGGTTCGGTTGTCGATGATGTTTGGAGACTGATTGTTTCTGGTCAGTCCGGTGTAAAGAGGATTGAGTCTTTTGATGCAACTTCTTTTCCTACCAGTATTGCTGCAGAGATTAATGATTTTTCAATGGAGGATTGCTTATCTCCTAAAGAAGCAAGGCGTATGGGTTTGTTCATGAAGTATGGGGTTGTTGCTGGTGTTCGTGCCTTTCGCGATGCTTCTTTGGATGCTGATAGCATTAATTTGGAGCGCTGTGGTGTTTGCATGGGCTCTGGGATTGGTGGCCTGAGAGAGATTGAGGAAACTTGTACTAACAATCCAGTTGTTGCTGGTAAATGCTCTCCGTTTTTCGTTCCAATGACAATTATTAACATGATATCTGGACATTTGTCCGTTTTATTGGGATTTCAAGGGCCCAACACTGCGGTAGTGACGGCATGTGCTACGTCTACTCATGCTATTGGTTTGGCGGCACGTCAGATTGCTAATAATGAAGCTGATATAATGATTGCCGGTGGGTCTGAGTCCACGGTTACACCGTTGGGTATTGGTGGATTTTGTGCCATGAGGGCATTATCTACTAGGAATGATGTTCCTGAAAAAGCCAGTCGTCCTTGGGATAGGGATCGAGATGGATTTGTTTTGGGTGAGGGTGCGGGTGCTATCGTCCTAGAGGAGTATGATCACGCAGTGAGACGTGGCTCAAAAATTTACTGCGAGTTGAGTGGTTTTGGTATGAGTGATGATGCTTGCCATATGACTGCTCCTAGAGAGGATGGTTCTTGTGCTGCTAATTGCATGATGTTTGCAATGCGTGACGCCGGTGTTAATCCTGACCAAGTTCAGTATGTTAATGCTCACGGCACATCAACTCAAATCGGTGATCGTGCAGAATCTAGGGCAATTCGTCTGGCTTTTGGTGATTATGCTGGTAAATTGATGATTAGCTCAACTAAGTCCATGACAGGGCACCTTCTGGGTGCAGCTGGTGCTGTGGAGGCAATATTTACGGCTTTAACTTTACATACTGGAGAGGTTCCTCCTACTATTAATTTGGATAATCCGGACGAGTGTGTTGATGGTCTGGATTTGGTTCCCAACGAGGGTAGGTTGTGTCGTGATGTTTCCGTTGCCATTAGCAATTCTTTCGGGTTCGGTGGTACTAATGCTAGTTTAGTAATGAAAAAAATTTAGTTTGATGATTATATTGTTGTTGCAAGTTGTGATTTTTATTACTTTTTTATTGTTTTCTTGTCATAGATGCTTTGTCGCTTTTGCCTGTGGTCGATATCCTTTCTTACCAGCGTTTGCCTTTGGGCGATTCCAGAAACGGTTTCAGTTTTACAGATATTGCCTCTCTGGCACGAAAGATTCTTGATCGCACAGTTCCAACTGGGCACTCCATTATCGTAGCTATGTCATCATAGCTAAGTCCTTCAACCTCCCGTAGTACTAGTGCTTCTCGCAGTTCGTTTGGTAAAGATTGTGTGACTTTATTAATTATGTTAGCTGTCTGTTTGCTCATTAATTCCAGTTCTGGTGTGTCTAAGTTAGATACGTATTCTTCGTGACTGTTATTCTTATCATCGTCAACGGTTATGTCCTTGATGATGAAATTTTGTTTCCCAAGAGTTTCTAGATAATTTTTACCAGTATTAATGGCAATGCGGTAAATCCAAGTGTAAAAAGCACTATCTCCTCTAAAATTGCCTATGGCTCTGTAGGCTTTGATGAATACTTCTTGAGCAATATCTTCAACCTCTTGTTGGTTACGTATCAATCTGTTAAGAAGTCGAATAATGCGATTTTGGTATTTGATTACAAGTAACTCAAAAGAAGCAACATCTCCTTCTTGAACACGAAGAACCAGTGTCTTGTCAGAAGGTGTTTCCTTAGTTACTACGGTACTAATTTTAGTTACTACAGTATTTATTTTTGGCACTATAGTATCAGTAACGGCTTTTTTATTCATATTTTGTTCCCATTACCTAATAGCTTATTTCTATTGGATAATAATTTATTCTTGCGTATAGATTACCTAATTTTTATTGATATGTTTCAAAGTCCTTCGTCATGTAGAGTGTAAATATAATATTGATTTTCATGAAATTAGCGATAAATTATTTGTATGAACCATTGTTTTTTAGATAACCTACTGCATGAGAGGAAATATTGCTTTTTTGTTGAAAAACACAACTGCCACTATCTATTGGCGCGGGAGAATATGTGAAAAAATGTGCAGCGTCGCAAACTACCATCTTCGTGCGCGTTGTCGCAACCGAGGGTAATAATATCATGGTTAGGCATACTAATGATGCTTATCTTTGTAGTAGGTGCTTATCACTGGGATATTGTGCTTCTCAGGGTATTTACTCGATCTTTTCCGGTGTATTTTTGCCTATTTTTACCATTTATTCTGTTGACTCATGCCACATAGGGGATGTTTTGCAGGTTTCTGTACCAAGGAAGGTATTTTTGTTGGGTCTGTTATTAATTTTTTTCATTCCCACAATATCTTTTCTGGTAGTTGCGGTCGCAGCTGAATTTTTCCATTTAAGAGAGGTGTGGATTTTTTTGCTATCATGTTTTTCCTTTTTGGGGTCTTTAGCGGTGGTGCGTTTTTGTTTATCACGTTACCATCTTGATTGTGTTCTTTCTTGTAAAAAAATTGGTTTTCCAAATGAGTAGGGGTCTTATTGACATAGGCTGGTAGCTATTATTGGCTGAGGTATTTTCACGGATTTTTATGGAAAAAGAATATGTTCGTAATTTTTGCATTATTGCTCATATAGATCACGGTAAATCTACATTAGCCGATCGTTTTATACAGGAGTGTGGTGCTCTTGATAAGCGTGAGATGTCCGATCAGGTTTTGGACTCAATGGATTTGGAGAGAGAGCGTGGTATAACCATTAAAGCTCAAACAGTTGCCTTAGATTACCGTGCTGCTGATGGTAATTTGTACCGACTAAATCTGATTGATACCCCAGGTCATGTAGATTTTTCATATGAAGTTTCTCGTAGTTTGACTGCATGTGAGGGTGCCTTGTTGGTGGTTGATGCAAGTCAGGGGGTTGAGGCGCAGACAGTTGCTAATTGCTATACGGCTCTTGAACTTGGTGTTGAAGTTTTTCCCGTTCTCAACAAAATAGATTTGCCAGCAGCGGATCCAGATAGAGTTAGGCTAGAGATAGAGGATGTTATCGGTATTGATGCTACTTCTGCTCCTGAATGTAGTGCTAAGACAGGATTTGGTGTTGTTGAACTGTTAGAGTATGTGGTTCGTATGGTTCCAAAACCAAGATGCCGTTTAGATCAGCCTCTTAAGGCGTTGATCATAGATTCTTGGTTTGACAATTATGTTGGTGTTGTGGTTCTGATTAGGGTTTTTGATGGAGAAGTCCGTACCGGGGATAGGATTCGTTTCTTGTCCACTGGTGAAGATTTTTCTTGTGAGCAATTGGGTGTTTTCACCCCGGCAGCGAAGATTTACGATTCTTTGGGGTCAGGTGATGTCGGGTTTATTGTTGCTGGTATAAAATCTCTTAGCTCTGCTCGTGTTGGCGATACCATTACTTTGTCTAATTCTCCGGCTAGTGATCCTCTTCCTGGTTTTAAAGAAGTTAAGCCGCAAGTGTTTGCTGGTTTTTATCCAACTGAATCTAATCAGTATGATTCATTACGTGAGGCTCTTCAGAAGCTTAAACTTAATGATGCTGCCATTACTTTTGAGCCAGAGGTTTCTGATGCTTTGGGTTCAGGGTTTCGGTGCGGATTTTTGGGACTTCTGCACATGGATGTTGTTCAAGAACGCTTGGAGAGGGAGTATGGTGCTCAATTGATTTGCACTGCCCCTACTGTTGTTTATCAAGTAGTTCTTAAGGATGGTGGCTCCATTCATATTGAAAATCCGGCTCGATTACCTGATCCTTCAAAGATTATGGAAATTAGGGAGCCGATTATCAAGTGTTCTATTTTTGTGCCGGAAGAATATGTGGGTTCTGTAATGACTTTATGTAGTGAGAAACGAGGTATACAAAGAGACATGCAATACCGTGGCCGGCAAGTGGAAATGGTTTATGATATGCCGAGTGCTGAAGTTGTAATGGACTTTTTTGACCGCTTGAAGTCAGTTAGTAGGGGTTATGCATCGCTGGATTACGAGTTTATCGAGTTTAGGGTGGCAGATGTAGTGAAAATGGATATTCTTATTAATGGTGATCGAGTTGATGCTCTATCCACTATGGTTCATCGTGCTAATTCCCAGTATCGTGGGCGTATACTAGCTGAAAGGTTGCGCGGTCTTATTCCTCGTCAGATGTTTGACGTGGCAGTTCAGGCTGCCGTAGGTAGCCATATCATAGCTAGAGAGAACATTAAGGCGCTGAGGAAGAATGTGTTAGCTAAGTGCTATGGTGGAGATATTACCAGAAAAAGGAAATTGCTGGAAAAGCAAAAGGAGGGCAAGAAACGAATGAAACAAGTAGGAGCTGTGGAAATACCTCAGGAGGCTTTTTTGGCAGTTTTGAAGACTGATAATTCATCACGTTGAGTTCTGGAGGAATATTCTTTGGAGAGAGTTAACTTTGTTTTAGTGCTGTTTTTGTTAGTTGTTGTGACGGGATGTTTGTGGGGGTTTAATTTTTTCTACGCCTCTAGACGACGTCAATGTGGTTGTCCTGATCCATGGTGGATGGAATGGGGTGGTGGTTTCTTTCCAGTGTTGTTATCGGTATTTTTGATACGTTCCTTCTTGGTTGAGCCATTCCGTATACCATCTGAGTCCATGCTTCCCACCCTATTGGTTGGCGATTTTATTTTGGTTAACAAGTTTGTTTATGGAATCAGGTTACCAATGATAAACAAAAAGGTGATATCTATTAAGGAACCTGAACGGGGCGATATTATTGTTTTTCGCTATCCTCGCGATGTTAGCATTGATTATATTAAGAGAGTTGTTGGTATCCCAGGTGATGAGATAGTTTACCGTAATAAAGAGTTGTTAATTAATAATGTCTCAATTTCTAAGAGAAGAGCCCCAGATTATCTAAATACGAGCCGTCTGGTTTTTTCAGAGCGTTATCAGGAAAACTTGCTTGGTGTGTTTCACTATGTATTGAATGATTCAGATCGTACAGTTTTTCCTCCTCCCGCTAAAAATTTTATTAATGATAAAAATTGTTCCTTTAGTTTTAACGAAATTAGGTGTCACGTCCCTGATGGTAGTTACTTTGTGATGGGTGATAATCGTGACAACAGTTCTGATAGCAGAGTTTGGGGATTTGTACCAGAGGAATATATTGTCGGTAAGGCATTTTTTGTTTGGTTTCATGCTGGTGGTTTGTTTCCGCCTTTAGGGATTAAGTTATCCCGTATTGGGCCGCTTATTTAATATATGAGGGGAGTATGACTGCTTCTTCTGTTGATTTTGAGGAATTGTCGAAATCATTTGGTTATTCTTTTCAGAATAAAGATTTAGTGCAATCGGCTTTAACTCATAGTTCATTGGGTAAGGACAATTATGAACGCCTTGAGTTTTTAGGTGATAGTGTTGTCAATTTAGCTGCAGCTAGTCTTTTGTTCCATCGTTTTCCTGATTTGCGTGAGGGAGATTTATCTCGTTTGCGAGCTTCTCTTGTTAAGAAGAGTGCGTTAACAGAGATGGCTAACAGTATTAATTTGGAGAAACATGTTCGTTTGGCACAAATTAGGAATAGATCGGGTAAGGGAAGTGTTCAGCCATCTATTCTATCTGACGTTTTTGAGGCTCTTCTAGGGGTTGTTTTTTTAGAAGCAGGTTTTGAGAAATCGTCTGAAGTTGCAACTGCTCTGTTGGCAATACTTTTGGATAAACTTGATCCTAAATCGTCTAAAGATCCTAAGACAAAATTGCAAGAATTTTTGCAGTCGCAGCGTATTGATTTGCCGGAGTACGTGATATTGAATACCTATGGTTTGGCTCATCAGCAGATTTTTGAGGTGGCATGTAGGGTTCCTGCGCTTGATATCGAAGGGATTGGTCATGGTCGTTCACGCCGATTGGCAGAACAGGAAGCGGCTGCTATTGTTCTTACTTGTCTTGATTATCATGGAATGGAGTCTTAGTGTTGCGTTGTGGTCAAGTGGGATTGGTTGGTCGTCCTAATGTTGGTAAGTCTACTCTGTTGAACTGTTTAATTGGGGCTAAAATTTCTATTACTTCACGTAAACCACAGACAACAAGGCATCGTTTGCTCGGTGTTTTAACGCGTAGTGACTGCCAATATTTGTTCGTAGATACTCCTGGTTCTTGTAAATCAGGGCTTAAGCGTCTAAGTGTTGCTATGGCTAGTGCCCTGAAGGCAACCATTGCGGATGTTGATGTTGTTGTTTTAGTAGTTGATGCCACTAACTGGACAGATTTAGATGAAAGTTTTTTGAGGCAGTTAGGATCCTCTACTCCAGTTGTTGTGGCAGTAAATAAGATGGATGTTCTTAAAGAAAAGCATCACGATACTTCATTGCGTGATTTAGAAACCAAGATTAGTTCTGTTATTAGTCCGGTATCGTTTTGTTTGGTTAGTGCACGTAAAAACAAAGGAACTGATGTTCTTTTGTCTACTATTGCTTCTTTGTTACCTCAGCAAAGTTTTTTTTACCCAGAGGACATGCTTACTGATAGAACGGATCGTTTTTTGGTGTCTGAGATAATTCGTGAAAAAGTTTTTCGTTGTTTGGGAGATGAGCTTCCATATGGGTCTGCTGTGCGTATTGAATCATTTGAAGAGAGTCCTAGCATAACTAAGATTAGAGCTGTGATTTATGTCGAAAAAGAAAATTATAAGCGAATCATAATTGGTAAAAATGGTGATTTGATAAAGATGATAGGTACAGTTGCTCGTCATGATATAGAGAAATTTCTTGGATGTAAGGTTTTTTTGGGTTTGTGGGTAAAAGTGAAGTTGGGTTGGTGTAACGACGCAGTATGTCTCAAAGAGTTGGGGTATGAGATAACTGAATCGGACGAGCAGTGTCCAAAAAAGTTGAGCTAGAACAGGAACCTTGCTTCGTTTTGCACCGTAAATTTTACGATGATGATTCCGTGTGGTTGGATTGTCTTACAAACAACCATGGACGGGTTAGTATTTTCGCTCGTGGTGCTAGGCGCCCGCATTCGGTATTTGGACAAGCATTGATTCCGTTTCAGCCATTGCTTGTTAATGCATCCGGGTCTGGTTTATTGAGATTGATAAGCGTAGAGTACGTACGCATTCTTCCTTTTTTGACAGATCGTAGATCGTGGGTTGCGCTGTATGTAAATGAGCTCATTATGCGGCTTTTCCCAAGAGAATATAGTTGTCCTGATCTGTTTTCTCTGTATTGTGACACCCTGGAAGAGATTGCCCAGGAAGATTCTGATTTTTTTGATGCCATTCTCCGTCGCTTTGAGATAGCACTTTTGGATATACTCGGATATTCTCTGATTTTTTGCGTTAGTGGTGATATTGGAGGCGAAATTGTTCCGAGTAATTTTTATACCTACGCAATCGGTTCGGGTTTTTTGAGTTGCACCAGTGATTTTTTATCTGGGGTTGTTTTGTCTGGTCAGTCTTTAATAGACCTGTCCAATGGGATAGTGTCTATTGGAAATGCCTATGAAGTTCGGAATTTGATGCGCCACATTATAGATTATCATTTGGATGGATATGCATTAAAAACTAGGAAAATGTTGCAGATATTGGTTAAAAGGTGAGAGTTTAATGATCCGAAAGTGTTTGCGTTTGGGCGTGAATATAGATCACATTGCCACAGTTCGTCAGCTGAGATTGGGATCTGTTCCCAGTCCGGTTCGTATGGCCTTGCTTGCAGAGGAGAGCGGTGCCGATCAAATTACATGTCATTTACGGGAAGATCGTCGCCACATTCAGGAGGATGACGTCGTTTCGTTGCGAAAGTCTATAAAAACATCACTTAATGTCGAGACCTCATTGGACCCCGACATCTTATCATTTTTGGCTAAGATAGGGCCAGACAGTTTGTGCCTAGTTCCGGAACGTCGGGAAGAATTGACTACAGAGGGTGGATTGGATGTAATCCAAAATGAATTTAGGTTAAGTTCTGTTGTTTCCAGTTTTCGTAAAAAGGGAGTTAGGGTATCTATTTTTATTGATCCAGATTTTTCTCAACTAGATGCTGCTGCAAGATTATTTGTGGATAGTGTTGAATTTAATACAGGCTTATATTCTAATTCGTTAACTTCTGAGATGAGAGAAGAACGTATCAATCAGCTTATTTCTGCTGGTAATTATGCGGAAGGTTTGGGTTTAATTGTTAATGCTGGTCACGGGTTGGATTACAAAAATGTGTTGCCGATATTATCAATTCCTGGTCTCGTTGAGTTAAATATTGGCTATGCAATTGTTGTGTATGCTTTGGATGTTGGATGGGCTAATGCTGTTTCGAGAATGAAACAGATTCTTTGTAACTAGTGACCGAGGTTCATGATGATTGTTGGTGTAGGCACTGATTTTATACCTGTTGAGCGTTTTCATAGGCTGTGGTTGCGTTATAGCGATAGATTTTGTCGCAAAATCCTTAATGATAAAGATTATCCTTGGGTTGATGAGTCTTCTCCTCACAGAGGTATTGCAAAGAGTTTTGCTGCTAAGGAGGCTTTGTCTAAGGCCTTGGGTGTTGGTCGTAGGTATCCATTGACTTGGAGTAATATTGCGGTTTTGCGAGACTCGTACGGTAAACCGTTTTTTGCTTTCGATGACCTTTTGCTGACCCACCTGTCAGTCTACAGAATTCATTTATCTCTGTCAGATGATGATGGCCATGTTTTGGCTTTTGTTATCGTTGAACTGTAGCATTGTTTTTGGTTCAGTTTCTTACCGATTTTAGGGAATTTGATTATGCAGTTGGTTTTGGGTCCGGTTATAGTAAGTTTTCACGGTACGGAGTTAAATGAAGAATCTAGGAAGCGCTTGAGTCACCCAGCGGTTGGTGGTGTCATACTTTTTTCTCGTAATTTTGAGGATATGGGTAAGTTACTGCTTTTGATAAAGGATATAAAGTCTATAAAATCACCAAGGTTGCTAGTGAGTGTTGATCACGAGGGTGGTCGTGTTCAGCGGTTCAGAAATGGTTGGACACTGGTTCCTTCTGCTCGAGATATTGGTGATCTGTACAATGCAAATCCAGAAGAAGCCCTATTGTTAGCTACTGACATAGGGGTTATAGTCGGCTATGAGCTAGCTATGGTGGGCATTGACCTTACCTATGCTCCTGTTCTAGACATAGACTATCACGCAAACGATGTAATAGGGGATCGTGCTTTTCATCGGGATCCTGCTGTTGTATCTTTCTTGGCTGAGTGTTTCATTGAGGGTGTTTCTGCATCAGGTGTTCGTTGTGTTGGCAAGCATTACCCAGCTCATGGGTATGTTCAGGGTGATAGTCATTTTATGCAGCTAGCCGATCATCGGGTATTGGAAATGCTTAAGGATGATTTGCGTCCGTATTATGATTTACGTTATAAATTGTCAGGAATAATGGCATGTTGGGTTTCATTTTCAAAGGTTGATCATTGGCCTGCCTGTTTGTCGTCTTTTTGGATAAATTATTTGCGACAGGACATAGGTTTTCGTCAGTGTGTTATAAGCGATGATTTGTCTATGCAGGGAGCTTCTGTTATTCCTGATCTGCACGAACGCCTTTATCGCGCTCTTGATGCAGGATGTGATATGGTGTGCTTGTGCGATGTGCTTGATAGTACTGTTAATATAGATGATCTTCTAGATTCTTTGGATGTTTTTCGTCTTCATGACTGCCAAAAGCACGTGGATGATTTGCGAGCCTCAGATGTAAATTTGGCTAATGTTGAGCCTCGTTATCGTGCTGCTAAGTTTCATTTGTCAGAATTTGTGGGTGCACGTTTATTGCCTAGTTTGTTGTGATTCCTTCTATAAATAATATCTTGTCGTCGCTTCCGTCTTCTCCAGGTGTATATCGTTTCTGGGATAAGACTGGGAACATCTTGTACGTTGGTAAGGCTCGACATCTGAGGAAAAGGGTATCGTCGTACTTTTTGCGTACACATAATAATCCAAGGATTAGTTGTCTCGTAGATAGAATAAGCGATATAGAGGTTACAGTTACTCCTTCCGAAAGAGAGGCACTATTACTCGAAATTAATCTCATTAAATCTTTGAGACCACCATTTAATATAGTTTTTCGTGATGATAAGACTTATCCATATTTGGTTTTCTCTAATCATGCATACCCACGGCTAATGAAATACAGAGGAAAATTTGCCCCATCCGCTGATGATTATTTTGGCCCATATCCTGATGCTGGTTCAGTTAACAGCAGTATTCAAATTTTGCAGAAAATTTTTCGGCTAAGGACTTGTGACGATAATGTTTTCAATAATCGCAAGCGACCATGTTTATTGCATCAAATAGGACATTGTTCGGCACCATGTGTACGAAATATCAGTGAATCTTCCTACGCTGATGATATTTCTAGTGCTCGTCTTTTCTTGTCAGGTAAGCGCAGTCGTATTTTGCTAGTGTTAGAGGAAGAGATGCAGCGTTGCTCTGATAAGTTGCTATTCGAGCGTGCTGCTCAAATTAGAGATCAGATTGTTGTTCTTCAAAAGATGATTGAGGTTCAGCACGTTGTGACCGATGATCATGCTGATTTTGACATAATTAACGGGTTATTCAGTAGCAATCATTCATTATTTGTTGTTAATGTTATTAATGTTCGTGACGGGCATTTGATAAATCATAGAAACTACTTGACACCAACTGAAAATTTTGTTTACCAGGATGCTAGAGAATTGATTATTCGTTTTGTCATAGAGTATTATCGCACTCTTGTTCCTCCTGAAACTGTTGTATTGCCGTCATTGAAAGATCTAGATTTTGTGGGGGATGTTTTGCTTGAATGTGGTTATAGTTGCCGTGTTACATTTCCAGAGAAGTCACATTTGGGTTTAGTGAGGTTATCTGAGGATAATCTTCGTAATGCTATTGATCATCATTCAACTCATTCTGAAATGCGGTATAGTCGTTGGCGTGCTGTGTCGAAGATGATGGATATACCTGAAGATCGGATGCGGGTTGAATGTTTCGATATTAGTCATACTAATGGTCAAAGTACTGTTGGTGCTTGTGTTGTCTGGAATAAATTGGATTTTGCTAAATCTGAATATCGACGTTATGAGATTCGTGATATAACTCCCGGTGATGATTTAGCTGCTATGTATCAGGCTATTAGTAAGCACTATAGTCATGTGCTTAAGGATGGTGTTCCACCAGATATGATTATTGTTGATGGTGGCTTGGAACAGATGAAGGCGGCTGAACGAGCTCTTTCGGAACTTCAGTTAGTTATTCCAGTAATTGCCATTTCTAAGGGGCGTTCACGCAAGGTTGGACTGGAAACTTTACATTTTTCAGATGGAAGACCGCCACTGAAGTTGTGTGTGTCAGACGAAATCCTTCTTTTTTTCGCGGAAATTCGTGACGAAGCTCACAGATATGCTATAGAAGGTCATCGTTCTCGTCGTTTAAAAAAGACATTTAACTCTGTTTTAGATGGAATTGATGGAATTGGTCCTAAGCGTCGCCAAATGTTGTTAAATCGTTTTGGTAGTATTCGTGCTATAGCTGATGTTAACCCAGAAACTCTAGCAACAGTTTCTGGTATAAGTCATGCATTAGCAATGAAAATATATGAAGCTTTGCGTACGATTCGGTGATATTTATGATGACACTTCCTAATTTTTTGACTTTTTTTAGAATCATTTTGGTGCCATTTTTTGTGATTTGCTACTGTTGTCATTGGGGTAGTGTGCACACTCGTGATATTACGGCAACTGTGATTTTTACAATTGCTGCTGTAACTGATGCTTTTGACGGTTACTTTGCTCGCATACTTAATCAGAGTTCTAGATTGGGATCATTTCTTGATCCGGTTGCCGATAAACTATTGGTTGTTTCTGCCTTGTGTGTGTTGCTACATTTAGGTCGGTTGCCGACATGGATTGTTATAGTGATTATAGGTCGAGAGATTACTGTGTCGGCATTGCGTGAATGGATGGCGATAGTTGGTCATAGTAAAAGTGTGACAGTTTGTTTGCTTGGGAAATTGAAAACAGTTTCCCAGCTGAGTGCCATTCCGTTAGCGCTAGCTAATTTGAAGTTTGCCTTTTTTGATACGTTGTTGTTGGGACAGATTTTGATGTTTGTAGCAGTTGTAATGACGTTAATATCGATGATAATTTACATGTGTGATGCGTGGCCATACTTAGTTAAGTAGTTGTAAAAAAATAATATTTTTTTCTTTTGCGATTTTTTTGTCTGATGGCTTGGAGTTCTTGCCATAATTTATTTTTACATCTTTTTATTTTTTTCTGGTTTCTGTCATTGACAGCGAAAGATCTGATCCCCATAATCTCGACTTGGTGTTAGTGATTCGGTTTAAGAGTTCTTTAAAAAACAGGTAGACAGCAGATAGTTGTGAGCGGGTAGAGGGAAGTGCGAAAGCACAAAGGAAGAAATTAAAGAAATAAAGTAAAGAGTTTGATCCTGGCTCAGATTGAACGCTGGCGGTGTTCTTTAAAAAACAGGTAGACAGCAGATAGTTGTGAGCGGGTAGAGGGAAGTGCGAAAGCACAAAGGAAGAAATTAAAGAAATAAAGTAAAGAGTTTGATCCTGGCTCAGATTGAACGCTGGCGGTATGCTTTACACATGCAAGTCGAACGGCAGCACGTTCTAGGCAACTAGGATGGTGGCGAGTGGCGGACGGGTGAGTAATACATCGGAACGTACCCAGTCGAGGGGGATAACCTAGCGAAAGTTAGGCTAATACCGCGTAAGCTCGAGAGAGGAAAGCAGGGGATCGTAAAAGACCTTGCGCGATAGGAGCGGCCGATGACCGATTAGCTAGTTGGTGGGGTAAAGGCCTACCAAGGCGACGATCGGTAGCTGGTCTGAGAGGATGATCAGCCACACTGGGAATGAGAGACGGCCCAGACTCCTACGGGAGGCAGCAGTGGGGAATTTTGGACAATGGGCGGAAGCCTGATCCAGCAATACCGCGTGGGTGAAGAAGGCCTTAGGGTTGTAAAGCCCTTTCAGCGGGGAAGAAAAGGTATGCGTGAATATCGCATATTGATGACGGTACCCGCAGAAGAAGCACCGGCAAACTACGTGCCAGCAGCCGCGGTAACACGTAGGGTGCGAGCGTTAATCGGAATTATTGGGCGTAAAGAGTGCGCAGGCGGATAGGTAAGTCAGGTGTGAAATTCCCGGGCTCAACTTGGGGACAGCACTTGAAACTACGTATCTAGAGTGGGGCAGAGGGAGGTGGAATTCCACGTGTAGCAGTGAAATGCGTAGAGATGTGGAGGAACATCGATGGCGAAGGCAGCCTCCTGGGCCATCACTGACGCTCATGTACGAAAGCGTGGGTAGCAAACAGGATTAGATACCCTGGTAGTCCACGCCCTAAACGATGTCGACTAGTTGTTGGGGAAGTAGTTTCTCAGTAACGCAGCTAACGCGAGAAGTCGACCGCCTGGGGAGTACGATCGCAAGATTAAAACTCAAAGGAATTGACGGGGACCCGCACAAGCGGTGGATGATGTGGATTAATTCGATGCAACGCGAAGAACCTTACCTACCCTTGACATGTGCGGAACGTGAGAGAGATTTCACGGTGCCTGAAAGGGAACCGCAACACAGGTGCTGCATGGCTGTCGTCAGCTCGTGTCGTGAGATGTTGGGTTAAGTCCCGCAACGAGCGCAACCCTTGTCATCATTTGCTACGAAAGGGCACTCTGGTGAGACTGCCGGTGACAAACCGGAGGAAGGTGGGGACGACGTCAAGTCATCATGGCCCTTATGGGTAGGGCTTCACACGTCATACAATGGTCGGTACAGAGGGTAGCCAACCCGCGAGGGGGAGCCAATCCCAGAAAGCCGATCGTAGTCCGGATTGCAGTCTGCAACTCGACTGCATGAAGTCGGAATCGCTAGTAATCGTGGATCAGAATGCCGCGGTGAATACGTTCCCGGGTCTTGTACACACCGCCCGTCACACCATGGGAGTGGGATTAACCAGAAGCAGGTAGCCTAACCGCGAGGAGGGCGTTTGCCACGGTGAGTTTCATGACTGGGGTGAAGTCGTAACAAGGTAGCCGTATCGGAAGGTGCGGCTGGATCACCTCCTTTCTAGAGAAAACACCCTTTACTCCGTTCACAACTATAAGTTGTCTATCTTTGACTGTATCTGATGGTGTTGAGGATGATTTTAGGGTCTATAGCTCAGCTGGTCAGAGCACACGCTTGATAAGCGTGGGGTCGTTGGTTCAAGTCCAACTAGACCCACCACATGTTTTTCCTCGCTTCAGCGGTATACGAGGTTTTGTGGTTTTCTGGTACGGTTGTGGTGATGATTTTTTTGAAGCAAGTGGAGTAAAGAGATCTGTAAAAAAGAGGAAGAGAAGTAGGTAGAAAAGCAAGGATAATTAAAAAAACAAAGAGGAAAAAAAGCAAAGCACAGAGAGATACTAAAGCTATAGGATCAAGAGGAATAAGTGCACGAGGTGGATGCCTTGGCGATCACAGGCGAAGAAGGACGTGGAAGGCTGCGAAAAGCCCTGACAAGCTGTCAACGAGCGTTAAAGTCAGGGATGTCCGAATGGGGGAACCCGGCGTGCGAAGAGTGCGTCACCGTATGCTGAATAAAATAGGCATAAGGAGCGAACCTGGGGAACTGAAACATCTAAGTACCCGGAGGAAAAGAAATCAACCGAGATTCCCTTAGTAGTGGCGAGCGAAAGGGGAGGAGCCTGTACGAGTTAGCGCGATCGAGAGTAGAACTATCTGGGAAGGTAGACGGAACAGGGTGAAAGTCCCGTATACGGAAGCGATTGAGTGGGACTAAGCGTACGAAAAGTAGGGCGGGGCACGAGGAACCCTGTCTGAAGAAGGGGGGACCATCCTCCAAGGCTAAATACTAGTGATCGACCGATAGAGGACAAGTACCGTGAGGGAAAGGTGAAAAGAACCCCGGGAGGGGAGTGAAATAGAATCTGAAACGGCGTGCATACATAACAGTGGGAGCCGCAAGGTGACTGCGTACCTTTTGTATAATGGGTCAGCGAGTTACATTTACTGGCAAGCTTAACCGAATAGGGGAGGCGAAGCGAAAGCGAGTTTTAATAGAGCGAATAGTCTGTAGATGTAGACCCGAAACCGGATGATCTATGCATGACCAGGGTGAAGGTTGGGTAAAACCAACTGGAGGCCCGAACCCACTACTGTTGCAAAAGTAGGGGATGAGTTGTGGATAGGGGTGAAAGGCCAAACAAATCCGGAGATAGCTGGTTCTCCCCGAAAACTATTGAGGTAGTGCCTTGTAAAGTGATTACCTGGGGTAGAGCACTGTAATGGTTGTGGGGGTCATTGCGACTTACTTCGCCATAGCAAACTCCGAATACAGGTAATTTGATTACAGGAGACAGTCCTAGGGTGCTAACGTTCTAGGACAAGAGGGAAACAACCCAGACCGCCAGCTAAGGTCCCAAAGTAAGGTTAAGTGTGAAACGAAGTGGGAAGGCGAAGACAGCCAGGAGGTTGGCTTAGAAGCAGCCATCCTTTGAAGAAAGCGTAATAGCTCACTGGTCGAGTCGTCCTGCGCGGAAGATGTAAGGGGGCTCAAACCGTACACCGAAGCTGCGGGTGTGTAAGAGAGATTTTACACGCGGTAGGGGAGCGTTCTGTAGGCTGAAGAAGGTGTGTCGAGAGGCATGCTGGAGGTATCAGAAGTGCGAATGCTGACATGAGTAGCGATAAAGGGGGTGAGAAGCCTCCTCGCCGAAAACCCAAGGTTTCCTGCGCAACGTTAATCGACGCAGGGTGAGTCGGTCCCTAAGGCGAGGCTGAGAAGCGTAGTCGATGGGAAACGGGTTAATATTCCCGTACCGGAGTTAACTGTGAAGTGGGGACGGAGAAAGCTAGGCCATCCGGGTGTTGGAAGTCCCGGTTTAAGCAAGAAGGCTAACTGGTCAGGGAAAACCGGCCGGAGGTGCTGAGATGTGAATACGAGCTACTGAGAGGTAGTGAAGTGGTTGATGCTATGCTTCCAGGAAAAGCCACTAAACGTAGGTTAATTTCGACCGTACCGCAAACCGACACAGGTGGGTGGGAAGAGAATTCTAAGGCGCTTGAGAGAACTCAGGAGAAGGAACTAGGCAAAATGACACCGTAACTTCGGGAGAAGGTGTACCTCAATAAGGTGAAGGTTGAACAACTGGAGCCGTAAGAGGTTGAAAAAACCAGGTGGCTGCGACTGTTTAATAAAAACATAGCACTCTGCAAACACGAAAGTGGAAGTATAGGGTGTGACGCCTGCCCGGTGCCGGAAGGTTAAATGAGGAGGTGAGAGCTTCTGATTGAAGCCCCGGTAAACGGCGGCCGTAACTATAACGGTCCTAAGGTAGCGAAATTCCTTGTCGGGTAAGTTCCGACCTGCACGAATGGCGTAACGATGGCCGCACTGTCTCCTTCTGAGACTCAGCGAAATTGAAATGGTTGTGAAGATGCAATCTACCTGCGGCTAGACGGAAAGACCCCATGAACCTTTACTGTAGCTTTGTACTGGGCTTTGATCAGATCTGTGTAGGATAGGTGGGAGGCGAAGAAGGGATCACGCTAGTGATTCTGGAGCCGACGTTGAAATACCACTCTGATGTGTTTGAGGTTCTAACCTAGGTCACGAGACGTGGCTGGGGACAGTGCATGGTGGGCAGTTTGACTGGGGCGGTCTCCTCCTAAAGGGTAACGGAGGAGTGCGAAGGTACGCTTGGCACGGTCGGAAATCGTGCCTAAAGTGCAAGGGCGGAAGCGTGCTTAACTGCGAGACGTACATGTCGAGCAGATGCGAAAGCAGGTCCTAGTGATCCGGTGGTACTGAATGGAAGGGCCATCGCTCAACGGATAAAAGGTACTCTGGGGATAACAGGCTAATTCCGCCCAAGAGTTCATATCGACGGCGGAGTTTGGCACCTCGATGTCGGCTCATCACATCCTGGGGCTGAAGCAGGTCCCAAGGGTATGGCTGTTCGCCATTTAAAGTGGTACGTGAGCTGGGTTTAAAACGTCGTGAGACAGTTTGGTCCCTATCTGCCGTAGGCGAAGGAAGTTTGAGAGGAGCTGCTCCTAGTACGAGAGGACCGGAGTGGACGTACCGCTGGTGCGCCGGTTGTATCGCCAGATGCATAGCCGGGTAGCTAAGTACGGAAGGGATAACCGCTGAAAGCATCTAAGCGGGAAGCCTGCCTCAAGATTAGACATCCCAGGGAGAGAAACCCTCTGAAGGGTCGTTTTAGACTAAGACGTTGATAGGCTGGGTGTGTAAGCGCAGTAATGCGTTGAGCTAACCAGTACTAATTGCCCGTGAGACTTGATCCTATAGAATTAGTGTCTAGCTCTGTGTGAATCTACTTCTCTTTTTTGATCTCTTTTTGATTTTTATAGTCTCGTGGCCATAGCTCGGTGGAACCACCCCTTCCCATCCCGAACAGGACCGTGAAATGCCGACGCGCCGATGATAGTTACTTAACTGTAGCGAAAGTAGGTTGCTGCGAGACTTTTGATATACTTTATGGGGGCCGTGTGGCCCCTTTTTTTTACCCTTCCCATCCCGAACAGGACCGTGAAATGCCGACGCGCCGATGATAGTTACTTAACTGTAGCGAAAGTAGGTTGCTGCGAGACTTTTGATATACTTTATGGGGGCCGTGTGGCCCCTTTTTTTTAGGGCCTCCGTAGCTCAGTGGATAGAGCGACTTCCTCCTAAGAAGTAGGTCGCACGTTCGATTCGTGTCGGAGGCGTTTTTTTATTAAGGCTTGTTAACCTTGTTGGTTAATATCTGCTCAAATTGACAGACTATTTGACTTGCTCCGCATAAAGCTGAAACCTTTGCTTTCTTACAGGATTCTGAGACCTTAATTTCACGAGAAAGGATGCGTTTTTTTGATGCTTGAGACGAAGAAGATCCTGCGTGAGCGCAACAGTTAGTGTTGTTTGCAGCAACTTCAACAGAGAAACGACCAATTTTGCTTGTAACTGCTGAGTGTTGCCTAGAATTACCGATTATGGATCGGACAATCTGAATCATGTTCATATAATCGCTGGGTTCGCTGATGATTACTTATATACTATCCCCTATCAGGTCAAAAACTCAATGACATGATTACATAGACTAGGGATATATTAGACATCAGTTAACACAATTTAGTTTTTTATGGGTACCATTCCAATAGCCATATTTCTTCCTATATGGAGGGAATGTCCTAGTAACTTGCTGCTTCCTTTATTAACAATTTTTTCGTGTGCTTTCCTATGGACCTTTTTTCTTTTTTGCAATTAGATGATTTTCCTACCGAACTATTGAGCTTGATTAGTCATATTGTTGATGTGAGTATAGATGTTTCTCAAGTACTTTCAACCGGGGTTAATCCTTGTAACAATGAGGTTGGTGAGCTTAATGTCCATGGTGATGTTAAAAAATCAATGGATATGTACGCCCATGAGCGCTTTTTTGAAATTATTCCTAAGTGTCCTTACCTTCTGGGTATTGCTTCTGAGGAAAGTGTACATCCAATATTTCAATCATCTCCAACCATAGAGTCTAAATACCTTTTAGCTGTGGATCCACTAGATGGATCATCTAACTTAGACATGAATATTTCAGTCGGAACCATTTTCTCTATATTTGTTAATGATAGTCATGAAAAGCTTTCGGATGAAGTTTTTTTAAAAACAGGATCATCGCAACTTGTGTCCGGATATTTTATCTATGGACCGATGACTCAGCTTGTTTTAACTTGGGGTAAGGGAACTCATATATTTACATTGGATAAGTCTCATCGTGTTTATCGTCTGTATAAGAGATCTATTACCATTCCAGCTATGACTAGTGAATTCTCAATCAATTTATCAAACCTGCGTTTTTGGTCTCCACCAGTACAAAAATATGTTACCTCCTGTTTGGAAGGTGAAGTGGGTCCTCGTCAACGTAATTTTAATATGCGTTGGGTGGCTTCAATGGTAGCAGATGTTCATAGATTGCTTATGCGTGGTGGAGTGTTTCTTTATCCTTCAGACTCGCGAGAAAAGACTAAGCATGGCCGCTTGAGATTGCTATATGAGGTTAATCCAATATCATGGATTGTGGAGCAGGCCGGTGGATTAACAACTGATGGTTATGTTTCTTCATTGCTTGATGTTGTGCCGCACTCCCTTCATCAGCGCGTGAGTACCATTTTAGGGTCTTTGGAGGAAGTTTTGTATATTAAATCTATATTTAATGAGTAAATAATATGTATTTCGATCGATTGGCTAATGCGGTTCGGATTCTTTCTGTTGATGCAATTGAAAAATCTAATTCAGGTCATCCTGGTATGCCTATGGGAATGGCAGATATAGCTTGTGTTTTATGGCACTCTTATCTTCGTCATGATCCTAAAGATCCTCTATGGCCTGATCGTGATCGTTTTGTGTTGTCTAATGGTCATGGGTCAATGCTACTATACGCACTCCTCCATTTGTCAGGTTACGACCTCTCTATTGATGATTTGAAATCATTTCGTCAGTTTCACTCCCTGACACCAGGTCACCCAGAGTTTGATCATACACCAGGTGTTGAAACAACAACCGGACCTCTTGGTCAAGGATTTGCCAACGCCGTTGGTATGGCTTTGGCTGAGTTTTTGTTGGCTAAAGAGTTTAATTCCCCTGAATTTAGCATTATTAATCATAGAACATATGTTTTTTTGGGTGATGGTTGCTTGATGGAGGGAGTATCCCATGAAGCAGCTTCTTTGGCCGGTATTTTCGGTTTGAATAAGCTTGTTGCTTTTTGGGATGATAATGGTATTTCTATCGATGGTTCTGTTGATGGATGGTTTATCGAGGATGTTGTAAAACGTTTCGAATCATACGGATGGTTAGTGATTTCAGGTGTTGATGGACATAACTATGAAGATATAGACAAGGCCATCTGTAAAGCACTTCAAGAGCAACATAAGCCTGTTTTGATTTGTTGTCGTACAAAAATAGGTACAGGTAGTCCTAATAAATCAGGGTCAGCAAATGTTCATGGATCACCACTTGGAAAAGATGAGGTTGAGCAGGTTCGTTTACAGTTGTCCTGGCCGTATGAGCCCTTTTTTATCCCAGAAGATATATATAAAGAATGGGATGCAACAGAAAAAGGGTCTAATTACAATTCATCCTGGAAGGAAATTTTTTCAAAGTACCAAGACGTATATCCTGAAAAAATGAAAGAATTGTCTCGACGTTTGCAGGGAGCACTTCCTGATTCGTTTTCAGATTGGGTTGATTCTTTTTTTGCCACCGCTCAGAAAGATGAAAAACAACTCTCAACTCGCAAGGCTAGTAATCTTTTTATTAATGGATGGGTTCATCGCTTGCCAGAAATGATAGGCGGTTCAGCTGATTTAACTCCTTCTAATTTGACAAATTGGTCTGAATCAAAACCAGTGCAGTATCAAACCCCTGGGCGCTATATTCACTACGGAGTGCGAGAGTTTGGTATGGTGGCCATTATGAGTGGCATTTCATTACATGGGGGATACTTGCCATTCGGAGGAACATTCTTAACTTTCTCAGATTATGCAAGAAATGCTATTCGTATGGCGGCTATGATGAACCTTAGGTGTATTTATGTATTTACACATGATTCGATAGGTTTGGGGGAAGATGGTCCCACGCACCAACCGATAGAACATATTGAGTCATTAAGGTTGATTCCAAACATGATGGTGTGGAGACCTTGTGATTATTCAGAAACAGTTGCGGCATGGGCATTTGCTCTTTCCAATCATGGTCCTACTGCTCTTATACTTAGTCGTCAGAATACTCCACCTGTAGCGATGAATTCTTCATATCCTAATTTATGTTGCGGTGCGTACATTTTGTCAGAAGGATCTAAAAAACCAGATGTTATACTTATTGCTACAGGTACGGAGGTGCCTATAGTTTTAGAAGCGCAATCTATTTTGGCAACTCGTCAGATTGTGGCACGAGTTGTTTCTATGCCATCGACAACGGTTTTTGACAGGCAAACAAAGAGTTATCGTGATTTTGTTTTGACACCAGGAATTCCTTGTGTTTCATTGGAGGCAGGAGTGACTCGTGGTTGGTACCGGTATTTTAGTGGCCCTGGGCTTGCGATAGGTATCGATCACTTTGGTGCCTCTGCTCCGTGTCAGATTTTATATGAGGTTTTTGGTTTGACTGCGTTGAGAGTTGCTGATGATGCTTGTGATTTGCTTGATTCAATAGAGAAAAGATTTTGAAAGAGATGAGTTATGAGTAAAATACGAGTTGCTATTAACGGATACGGTCGTATAGGTAGAAATGTATTAAAATCACATTTCGAATACCTTAAGTATCCAGATATTGAAATAGTTGCTGTTAACGATCCATCAGTGCCGTTAGCAGCGGATATATTGACACGGTATGATTCAGTTCATGGAAAGTTTAACAAAGAAGTTTACTGGGCCAGAGATTCAGTTCTTAATGTGGACGGACGAGATATTCAATTTTTTTCTAATCGTGATCCGCTGTTATTGCCTTGGGGAGACTGGGATATAGATGTAGTATTCGAATGTACTGGTCATTTTACTTCCTATGAATTAGCTTCTAAGCATCTTCAATCAGGGGCAAAGAAGGTGTTAATTTCCGCTCCTGCAGGGAAGGATGTAGATGCTACTGTGGTGTTTGGTGTAAATCACAATGTTATCAGGTCTGATCATACTGTTATTTCGTGCGCATCTTGTACAACTAATTGCCTTGCTGCAATGGTTTTTCCAATTAATCAGCAATTTGGTATTAAGTCAGGATTAATGACAACCATACATTCTTATACTAACGACCAGCTTTTGAATGATGGCTCTCACAAAGATTTTCGTCGTGCTCGTGCCGCTGTTATGTCAATGATTCCTACTAAAACAGGTGCTGCCGTTTCAGTAGGGTTAGTTATCCCTGAATTAGATGGAAAGCTAGATGGATGTTCTGTGCGGGTTCCTACCCCAAATGTGTCATTGGTAGATTTAACCTTCGTGTCAGAAGAATATTTGACGGAAGGAAAGATATTTGACTGCATTAAGCAAGCAGCAGATAGCTCTATGTCTTCCGTGTTGAGCTACATTAGTGAGCCCTTGGTGTCAATAGATTTTGTACATGACACATCGTCGTGTATATTCGATTCTGGTCTGACCAAGATAGTTTCTGGAAACTGCGCTAAAATTTTCGGTTGGTATGATAATGAATGGGGATTTTGTAACCGAATGTTGGATACTACCCACTATTGGCTTACGCTATAGCTTAAGCCACGTGCTTACATGCTTGTTGTCTTGGTCGCTGATCTCTATCTTGCGACTTCCAAACTTAGCTGGAGATGGCAACCAGGTAATCGTTCCAGTCCTTAGTAATCCCTGCCTGACAAAATGTACCGTTGATTTTTGCCCTACCTTTACACGAGATGTGATTTCGGAAAATGATTGTTTCGTACACTCCAGTTCATCTATTGCAATGATTTTGTCGCCACTACTAATGCCAGCTGTTATTGCGCTGCTGTTATCAATGACCATGTCTACTATTAGATTTTGGTCTGAAGTAAAGGTTGTTCCCCAGTAAGGTATGGTTTCTTCAGTTTGATCTGCTTGGTATTTGATTCCCATCCTATTGAAAATAGTCTCCCATTCTGCATAGTTATGGTGGTGAATAAGGTTACTAACTACGGAATAGACGTCAATTCCAGTGATATTGTGGATAAAGCTATACCAACTGTTTTCTGATATTTTACAACAGTTGTCAGCGTGATGGTGATTCCACAACTCCCTTAGTACATTGTCCAAACTGTAACGACCGTTCGATTCCAAGATTAAAAAACAGTCGGTATACAGTGCAATTAACTCTCCCTTATCATAATAGCTAACTTGGGAATTAAGCCTGTTTTCTGTTGGACGATAATACTTTGTCCATGCATCAAAGCTTGATTCAGATGCTGTCTGTTGATTGTATCCCTCATAAGATTCAACTGATTGAATCTTATTTGCTATGGATTGAAGATAATGCTTAATAGGCAATAATCCTGATCTAACTAATACTAAATCTCCATAGTATGATGTCAGTCCCTCAAATAACCACAATAGAGAGGTGTATTGCTCTCTATCTAAGTCATATGTCATAAATTCTTTGGGTTTGAAAAATTTTATCCACCACGTGTGGAAGTGTTCGTGGCTACACAATGATAAAAAGTCAATGTAGCTACTACTATCTGATCTATCAACAAGAGTGTTTTGTAAGCTTCTATGGGGGCAAATTAAAGATGTACTTCGACGGTGTTCTAGTCCCCCCATTAGCTTGTCTGAGGCAATTACTAGAAATTGATACTGGTTAACTATCTTTGGTAACGAACCAAAGATATCTTTTTGGGTCGTAATTATTTTGGATAGATCCCTAATTAATGGTTCCGGGTTTATCCGTGTAGTGGGGGTAATAGACATGTGATAGATTTTTTCATCTACTTCCCAAGAGAATCTGCTTAGATTTCCCATTAACATGGGGTGATCAATAAGTTCATCATAATTATCTGCAATCCACGTGTTTTCTTCTTGGTGAGCAGTCATGGCTGTTGCACATTCCCAGTTATCGTTGTGTTTTTTCCATCTAACGATATGAGTACAATTTTCTTGCCGCAATACCCGGACAAAAGCAGCTGGTCCAGATATGTGCGCAAATTGTTCTTCTAATATGCACGTACGAACCGACCAATCCCAAGCATAAATAGTGTATGAAAATACTATTTTATCTTTTGGACAGCAGCTAACGTACCAACTGTTCTTATTTACAAATCGTAATGTTTTCTCTTCACCATTGACTGTTACATGTTTGTTAACAATATGTCTAGAATAGTCTCTTATCATGTATGAACCGGGAGCCCATACAGGAAGACTGAAAGCAGCAATTTTCTCGACAGCATTGCATGTTACTGAAATGCAGATATAATTTTTCTTAGCTTCTGAAAACGAAACTGTGTATTCAACCATTATGAGATCTCATCTAGCCATGCCATTTGTATAACCTCCAAAATTTTTTCGTTGCAATCTCTACCTTCAGGATCAAAGCCATCTAATTCTAAAACCATTTTCCTAAGCCTGGTAAAACTTAGGCTTAGTGGATCAATATCAGGGTAATGTTTGTGTAAAGAAATGGCTATGTCTTCAATATCTGTCCAATTCATAATATATTAGTCCTTGTTCTCCTTAGCATGGTTGATAGTATACCTAGGAATTTCAACAATAATGTTCTTATCGCTTATCATTGCTTGACATGATAAGCGTGAATCCATATCAGTTCCCCAAGCCCTATCCAATAGGTCATCTTCAATTTCACTCGGTGGATTAAGGCTATTTATTCCCTCCCGAACCCATACATGGCAAGTTGTGCATGCGCAGCATTTTTCGCAAGCATGTTCTATTTCTATGTTATTTTTTAACAAAGCGTCACATATCGATATGCCAGGATCAATTTCAAAACACTCGCCTTCCGGGCAAAGATCCTCATGAGGTAATATAATTACTCGCGGCATTGTCTATCCTTGTTCGTATCCATGTTTGTGCTTATGTTTCCTTGGCTATAATGTTCAGTTGTTCAACTTCTTTGGATAATGTGTTTATGTCTATTTCTTCTAAGTCATTTGTATCCAGATAGTTCTTTAATAAATTGCTTTGTGCAGTAATGCGATCAACCAGATCTTTATTTTTTTCAGTTTTGCTTATGTTTTGCAGGAATCTATCAACGGATTGAATCAAGATTTGTGCTTCCATTTTTTTTTCAATCTTGTGTTTGATAATAATATCTTTTTCAATTATCTCAGATGAGATCTTATCTTCACCTGCAGATTCCAGCTCATTAGTCCAGACAGTTTCAAGATGTTCTACATGATCAGAATCTATTGACTCAGCAGTAACTGACAATAATCCATCAACATCGATTTGAAAGATTACCCTTATACGTATAGATCCAGCAATTTTAGGAGGTAACCCATTCAAATTAAATGAACCTATCGTGTGACAGTCTTCTGCACGATTACGTTCACCTTGCAGAACCTTTAAGGTAAATCCCGTCTGGCCATCCTTAAAGGTAGTAAAAATTTCTTCTTTAGTTGTTGGTAAGGGAGTATGTTTGGGTACAATTACCTCCATAAGTCCACCCATGACTTCAATCCCGAGAGAAAGAGGTGTGATGTCTAAAAGAAGAGATTTTTTAGTTTCAGAAGATGCTAGTTGATGAGCCTGTGAAGCAGCTCCTATGGCAACTACGCAGTTAGGATTAACGTCATTCAAAGGATTTTTCCCAAATAAGTTCTTGAGCTCTTTGTAAACAGCCGGCATCATAGTTGCGCCGCCAACTAGTACGATCCCATCTAGATCATCGTATGGTACTCCACTTTGGCGTACCACCGTATTTGATATTGAAATTGTTTTTTGAAGAAGATGGTTAGTAGCTTCCTCGAACTGTTGTCTGCTTATTTTGCCAATTATATTATCTCCAGATGGTGTTAGTAGGGTATATTCTGATTGTGTTTCTGAGGATAACTTTTCCTTTATGGATCGAACCGCTAGACGATAATGAATCCATTCTTTTTGATCTATTTGCTTATGATTACGACACAGAATGTCGAATAAGGTGCGATCAAAATTGTCGCCACCCAAGGTGGGGTTTCCTCCTGTGGCTATGACCTCGAATATATTGTCAGAAAGATGGAGGAGTGATACGTCAAATGTTCCTCCGCCTAGATCATAGATCATAAAGTAGCCATTTTTCTTTTTTTCTAAACCATATGCTATGGCTGCTGCAGTTGGTTCATTAATTAGCCTTAGTACTGGCAATCCAGCGTGATGAGCTGCCAAACGAGTTGCTTGCCTTTGAGTGTTATTAAAGTGAGCTGGTACCGTTATTACAGCTCCCCGTACAGGTTTGTTTAGATGAAACTCGGCTTTTTTCTTTAGTGTTAGAAGAATGTCAGCTGCTATGTCAATGGCCGATTTCTTGCCCGCAGAGGTATTGAACGAAGCGTAAGCTCCAAATTGCTCTTCATTGTAAATAGATTTAATTTCTTGCTTTTGGTCACTACTTAACGGTCCAGTATAGCGTTTGGTTGAGAGAAAAACTCTTTTTTCCGGGTCAGAGATAAATTTTAATGCTTCATGGCCTACAAATGTTTCTTGATCTGTATAACAAACGGCAGAAGGGAGAAGAAGGTTTTTTGCATCGCTGGCGATTACATAAACTCCCCCTGAAGTGCTATAGGTAGCAACTAAAGAATTAGTGGTTCCAAGGTCTATTCCTACGACAGCATACCCGTCAGGGTATGCTAACGAGTCTTCAGGTTCGCTGATTGATATGAGTGATGTCATTTTCTAAGGTCTTTGGGGTAGCATATTGAGATTCTAACTTATTGGGTTTACTGATCAAGTAATTCCGATAACCTTTTTTGAGTCTTGAATAAGAACGACCATTTCATGAAGTTATGGCGTGCGTTTTGCCAATTTTTTGATTTTATGTCTTCGAACAGTGATCTACGAAGATCAAGCTCTTCTTGGTCAATTTCCCTAGATACTTCTTGTTGCTGAGCAACATCACCATGAAATATTTTTTCTTGCTGTTCTATGTGTTTTTCCAAGAAATCAACAGGCACTTGGAGCTCATCTGCTGCAGATGGTAAGGCATCATTTATTGATAATATGTAGTGTACTCTCAAAAAAGGGTCACTAATAACACGATAAGCTTCATTTATATGCGAAGAATACTCTCCCCTTTTATCATCAGAACAAGCACTGTCAGGATGGTGTTCTAGCTGTAGATTATGCCATGCTTTACGTAGATCCTTTATATCAATTTCCGGAGATTCCGGTACCCCAAAAAGCTCAAAGTAATTTTCATCGTTAGACATTGAAGGACTCACCACACCCACAGTAGGATTTGGCATTGGGATTATTAAATTTAAAGCCTTCGTTCAAACCCTCACGAACAAAGTCAATTTCACTCCCATTCAGGTAGTAAATGCTCTTTGCCTGAACAAATATAGCGACATTTCCTATCATCACCTCAGTATCGTCATCACGTTTTTGATCTACATACTCGATCTTGTAAGCATACCCGGAGCAACCCGTTTCCTTAACCCCAAAACGAACACCTATGCCACGACCACGCTTCTCCATGGAGGCCCGAATGTGATTCAAAGCACGATCGGTTAACGATATATCAACCAAATTAGACATAACTAGTCATTTACCACTTTGCTTGACTGCTTGGAGCTATTTTTTTCCTCATAGTTAGCAACAGCCGCACGAATGGCGGCCTCCGCCAGAATGGAACAGTGAATCTTGACTGGCGGCAGGGATAGCTCTTCAGCAATTGACAAATTCTTTATTTTTAATGCTTCGCTTACTGTCTTACCTTTTATCATTTCTGTTACTAATGAAGACGATGCTATGGCAGAACCACAACCAAAGGTTAGGAATTTAGCATCTTCAATGACGTCTCCTGTGCCAACCTTGATTTGCAGCTTCATAACATCACCACAGGATGGAGCACCTACTATTCCGGTCCCCACATCTTTAGTATTTTTGTCAAACGATCCAACATTACGCGGATTTTCATAGTGATCAACGACTTTACTGGAGTACGGCATTTATATATACCTCCATATACTCAAAAACACCTCGTAACACATTCTCCAAGCGTCAACGAAGGGTGACAAATAACCAGTGTTCCTAAAATAACACTAATGAGACGAATCCCAGTCAATAGAGTTAATATCAATACCATTTTTGTACATTTCCCACAACGGGGAGATTGACCTTAGGCGCTCAACAGTTTTTTCTATAGCCGATATAGTATAGTCAACTTCTTCTTCCGTTGTGAAACGACCCGTGGTTATACGTATCGATGAATGTGCTAAATCATCTCCTACTCCTAAAGCCCGCAAAACATAAGAAGGCTCCAAAGAAGATGAGGTACAGGCGGATCCAGATGATACCGCAATGTTTTTTATCCCCATCATGAGCGACTCCCCCTCTACGTAGCCGAAGCTTGCGTTTACGTTGTGGGGGATCCTTTTATCGAGGTCACCATTAATAAATACTCCCTCCATGTTCAAGAAGGCAGTAATCATCTTTTTTTGAAATTTTTGGAGACGCTCTCTTTCATTGGGTGATTCCTGAACTGCTATGCTTGCAGCTTCTCCTATTCCAACTATTTGTGAGACCGGCAAAGTTCCAGATCTCAAACCACGTTCATGGCCACCGCCGTGCATTTGAGGTACTAGACGTACCCTGGGTTCGCGTCGAACATAGAGAACACCAATTCCCTTGGGGCCATAAATTTTGTGTCCAGAAAATGACATGAGGTCAACTTGTAGCTCAGCAAGATTGATCGGAACCCTACCTAATGCTTGCACGGCATCGACATGAAAAATTATGTTGCGCTCTCTACAAATTTTTCCTATTTCAGCAATATCCTGGATAACCCCTATCTCATTGTTTACCATCATGATTGAAACAAGAGAGGTATCTGGCCTAATAGAGCTTTTGAATAGCTCAAGATCAATGACTCCATTTTTCTCTGGTTTTATATACGTTGCCTTAAATCCACCTTTTTCTAGGGCCCGTACGCTATCTAGAACCGCTTTATGTTCAGTTTGGCAAGTTAGAATATGATCTCCACGGCGTTTATAAAATTCTGCCGCCCCTTTTATTGCTAAGTTATTGGACTCGGTAGCCCCGGATGTCCATATGATTTCACGATGGTCTGCACCGATAGACTTAGCAAATTGCTCACGAGCTTCTTCCACAGCAGACTCAGCTACCCACCCATACGAGTGAGATTTACTAGCAGCGTTTCCAAACTTCTCAGTTAGGAATGGCAACATCTTCTCTACAACCCTAGGGTCAATAGGGGTAGTAGCAGAGTAATCCATGTAAATTGGTAACTTCATTGCGGCCCAACTTCCACTATGCGTAATAAGACGGAGCCTATGTTACCCCAAAAAGGTCAAATTCCCAATACTAAATAGTTCTACTAATTAACAAACCAACGTTACCTGTACAGAGGATACTTCGTTTTAGAGGGTTAGGGCACGGGATGCTTAACGTATGTACCTCTGAAACTTGATACCGTTTCTCTGTGCGAAGTGTACCGCTACCCTGTAGCAAATAATTTCTTTGCTACAGGATAGAGTGTTAGGTTGTTACATACTGCTTGATGCCATTTCGATATATCAAAACATTAACGTGTCTACACGGATCATCAGTTGCACTTTCGCTAACTCCTTTTTGTTTTTCAACCAGATCTCGTAATGTTACAGATCTAAGATAATCCAAAATGATATTGTTGAGATTATTCCATAGATCTTGTGTTAGACACTTTTTCTTTTCGGTTAAATTTTCAAAAGATTCTGCCATTGTTGAACCTATAGGTTCATCTACTGCAGTTACTATGTCAGCAACAGTAATCTTATCCATTTGCCGTGCGATTCTGTACCCACCTCCAGGTCCTCGTATGCTCTCAACTAATCCATGTTTGCGCAGCTTTCCGAATAGTTGCTCGAGGTAGGATAAAGATATTCTTTGTCGCTCGCTGATGCCTGCTAGTGTGACTGGACGATCTAATTCTCTCAACGCCAAATCAATCATTGCGGTAACTGCAAAGCGTCCTTTAGTTGTTAATCTCATGTGTCTTAGTCCTTCAATAAAGCGCCAAGACACGCAGCGGAGGGGAGTAGTTACACTTTATTCGTTAGTAATAATTTAGTCAAATAATACTTATACTAAAAGGAGGTTTTTTAAAAAAATATTATTTTATTTTTTAATATGTCATTGATATAAAATGTATTTTTTTTATTAAAAAAAATAATTAACAATGAAAAAAGAATGGTTTTTTATGATTTATTTAACATCCCAAAAAAGGGATTATTGCTTTTAGTATTCAAATACTTACTAAAAAACACAAAAACAACAATTAACCACTTTATACATGAGGTTTTATTAATACCATACCAGATGATATGGAATATATTTTTATCGATATTAATCAAGGACTAATGATTTTTTATAGCGTAATTTATATCAATAATAATTACGAAGGGAAAAGGGTTTTTTAAGTAAAATTTAACCTAAAATAGCTAAAAACACTTTTTTATTACTAAATAAGTTTTTTGAACTAAATCCATTCAAGCAAAATTGGTATTACTATTTTTTCCTGCTTTATTAATTTTAAGATTGATGTATTTTTTTATATTTGTCATTAAAGTAATTACAAAATTAATGTTATTTCATTTCTTACTCTTAGGATAATCAATGTTGGTAAAGTGGATATTGTGCTTTTATTAATATTTTTGTACTAGGAAAAAAGGCTTCTAATTCTTTATCTGAAATAAAAAATTAGAAACCTTACTATTTGTAATGGAAATACAATTAATTTTTATCTGCTAAATCCATCCAGATACAAATGTTATTTTCTTTTTTCATGTTTTTTAGATAGTCTTGATGTTTAAGCTGATCTTCAGGTGATGTTCTTATTAATATTGATTGTCTATTTTTTGAAATTTCACCTTTACTGTTATTGGTAATAGGTGAATGAAGGTCAAAATTTTCCTGACCGCGTGTCATGATTAAATAAACTTGGGCTAATAATTCTGCGTCAATTAGTGCTCCGTGTTTCTTACTGCGTATGCTGTTATCAATTTGGTAGCGCTCGGCTAGTGCATCAAGTGAGTTGCGTTTTCCTGGGTATAGACTGCGTGAAATTGTTAGCGTGTCAATTATGCGCCTGCAGTGGTAAGTTAGCGTTTCTTTATGTTGGCGAATTAATATATCGTTTAAGAATCCTACGTCGAAGGGAGCATTGTGAATTACTAAATCTGACTCCATGATGAAATTAATGAAATCATCAATTATGTCTTCTTCCAGAGGTTTATCTTTTAAAAATTCTAAGGTTATTCCGTGGACGGCTTGTGCTCCTGGGTCTATTTCACGCTTGGGGTTCAAGTAAGAGTGAAAATGTTTTCCAGTTAATTGACGGTTAATAATTTCTACGCCGGCAATTTCAATAATTCTGTGCTGGCGGTGATCTATGCCAGTTGTTTCTGTGTCCAGTACAATAATACGTTGAGACATAGTTTCTATTCCTGTTTTGTTATCCGATCTGATGCTGCTGTTCTTGCTAAATAATCAGCACGTTCATTCAGCTTGTTGCCATTGTGAGCCTTTACCCAATTCCATTCAATTGTCAATTTTTGGTTGAGAATATCGAGTTTCTCCCATAAATTTTTGTTTTTGACATCTTTACGGTTAGACGTGCGCCAGCCATTTTTTTTCCATTGAGTAATCCATTTCGTAATACCAAGTTGCATATACTGAGAATCACTGAATAGCAAAATTTTTTGCGGATAGTAATCTATCGCCTTTTCTAAACCTTCAATGGCAGCAGAGAGCTCCATTTGGTTATTGGTTGTTTGTTCTACAAATCCAAAATACTCAGTTGTTTTTTGTTTATTTACTACTACTATAGCTGCCCAACCGCCAACGCCTGGATTTCCCAAGCATGATCCATCCGTGTAGATTTCAATACATTCAATATGCATATAGTTTTTTCTTTCCAGGTATGATTAGTAGAGGATAATCAATCTTTAATTTTACGTCGGCAAACAGTTGTTAACATGCGGTCAGGGTTTCTGTCGTTTCGCCATCTATTTTTCATAATTAATGTCATTCCAGAAACTTCTTTTATGGCACAAACTATGTATACAGATCCAGCTAAGGGCCACCAACGATTTCCCATTCGTTCCAAGAATTCCAATCTCTCATGTAATCCTCTATTTCCGGTTAATGGTCTGTAACATCCAAAAGAACCCCGTATGATGTGTAGCCCAAACAGGTTCATCCAATCTTTGATTCGGCTAAGAGGTATTCCTAGATCGGTATTGCCACTAATTACTTGATGTATCCCCCAGAAACTCCAAGGATTGAAAACCGTCAGAACTATTGATCCCCCAGGACGCAATGTTCTATGAACCTCCTGTAATATGAATTTAGGTTGAGGTGAAGACTCTAGAATGTGTGGTAATACTACTAAATCAACTGAGTCGGATAGTATGGGTATGCTGTCAAACTGTGCTAAAACTGATGGGGTACCGGTATTGTCCAGGGTAATTTTGTTGATGATACGGCTTTCTTGCAGTAAGCGTGTGTTTTGGCTGGTTCCAATTTGTAATGCTATGTCTCCGAAAATATTACTAACGATCTTGTCTATTTCCGATTGCTCCCACTCTTGTAGCGCTTTTCTACCGAGTGGTTCGCTATTTATTGTGTTTTTTGTATCCTGAGCCATAGGAGTTTCAATCGATGATTGATAATTATTATGTTACAGCTATTTCCGCATTAGGTGATAATTATATATGGACGCTGTATAGTAGTTACTGTGCACTAGTTATTGATCCAGGGGACTCTTTACCTGTAATTGATTTTCTGGAAAAGAAAAAGTTGCATCTCGCGGCTATTTTACTAACTCATCATCATTTTGATCATGTTGGCGGAGTGCCAGAGCTTGTGGAGAGGTATAGTGCCCCTGTATATTGTCCGGCTGATAGTCGTTTTCCCGGCTCTTATGAGCGAGTAGGGGACAGTTTGAGAATACACTACGATGGAGGAATGGATATTTTCCTAAGGGTGATGTTTCTTCCCGGGCATACTAGGTCCCATGTTGCCTACTATTCGTCTCCGTTTTTGTTTTGTGGGGATGTTTTGTTTTCTGGTGGTTGTGGTCGTGTGTTCGAGGGTACTCATCAGCAGATGTTTTCTTCCCTAGATTGTTTGGCAAAATTGCCGGACGAAACGATGGTGTTTTGTGCTCACGAGTATACTCAAAATAACCTTCGTTTTGCCAAAGTTGTGGAACCCAATAATCATCACTTGATTTATAGGATAAAGGAAGTTGATAGTTTGCTTAAATCAGGACAGCCCTCAGTACCATCCAGAATTTTGGATGAAAAATTGACAAATCCTTTTTTGCGATGCAACCTGAATTCTGTGCGTGAGTTTTGTCAACGTATAAGTAGTAATGACTGTGCTACACCTCTTGAGGTTTTTTCTACTCTTAGAGCCTATAAGGATCAGTTTTAGTAGTGACTTTACGGTATATTTATTTTTAAGCCGTTGGTGATAGCCGCTGGGGATATATGCTCCTACCCTTATTTTCTAGCCGAAGTAGTAAACAAATTGCAAATACCAGATGGTTTTCAAGGGTTATTCGCGATACAATGTCGGCGTGCGCTTCTAGTGTTTTGAGGTCTCCGTGTCATTATTTGTTCAAAAATACGGCGGTACGTCTTTGGCTTCGTGCCAGTGCATGAAGGGTGTTGCGTCTCGTATCTCGGATACCGTGGCTAGCGGGCACGATGTGGTTGTGATTGTTTCAGCTATGGCTGTTGAGACAGAGCGTTTTCTGGGTATGGCTCGTCAATTTGCAGATGATCCAGATTCCCGTGAATTAGCTGTTCTTTTGTCTTGTGGCGAGACGATGTCTGCTGCGCTTCTGGCTGGGGCTCTTCGTGAACTGGGATTGAATGCCCGTAGTTATTCTGCTTTTCAGCTAGGTGTCAAAGGCAAGGGGCATTATCTTAATGCTCAGGTGTCATCTATTGATTTGGGTTTGATTCGTCAGAAGATGTCGTCTGGTGAAGTTATTGTCTTGGCTGGATTTCAGGCTATAAATGATGTTGGTGATGTTGTTACTTTAGGTCGAGGCGGTTCTGATTTAAGTGCGGTGGCCCTAGCTGCTTTACTTGGAGCTGATGAATGTCAGATCTACAAGGATGTTGATGGTGTTTTTACGGCTAATCCTCATGTTGTTAATGGTGCAAAATTAATTAGGCATTTGGGTGTAAAGGAAGTTTTGGCTATGGCAGAGTCTGGATCTCGTGTGATTCAACTTCGTGCCGCAGCATGTGCTGATCGTCACCGGGTGAACTTGAGGGTGTTATCAAGTTTTTCTGGGGACAACTTGGGAACTAGAATACATCCTACTTCTCCGATAAGCCCTAGGCAATGGGTGGTAGGTATCTCTTGTTTTGACCAGCAGTCAAAGTGGAATTTTCAGTTTCTCTCCTCAGCCGAGGTAAGTTTTTTACGTTTTCTATCCCATCTTTCTGCAAAGGCTATTTCTTTTCATGCTGCTGTTCAAAACCGCCATTCCGGTGTTGTCAGTTTATTTCTGTTGGTTAACCGGGCAGAGTCATCCTTAGTATCGGCTGCGGTGGATCAATTTTTGAGCGGTGTGTCGTGTAGTGTTGAAGTTGAACACAATTGGGCTAGGCTGTCGGTTATTGGATGTGACCTGGTGTCTCACGTTGATACCCATAATCTTGTCTTATCAATTTTGCTGCAACACAAGATTTCTGCCGATGTGCTTTTGATGACAGAAACACAGATGAGTTTTTTGCTGCCTAGTATGGAAGTCGGTCGTGCCGTAGATATATTGCATGAAACCTTAGAACTATCTAATTGTGGTTGCGAGGAGGAAGCAATAAGTGGCACGTTTTAATACGCGAGTTCCTGCTGTATTGGTTCTTTCCTTGGGAGAGAGTTTTTTAGGTTATTCCTGCGGTTGTTCTGGATACGCGGTTGGTGAGGTTGTTTTTAATACTTCTATGACCGGGTACCAGGAGGTTATTACTGATCCATCTTACTCTAATCAAATGGTTGTTTTTACCACACCACATGTTGGGAGCACTGGTATCAACATGTGGGATAATGAGTCCGATCGTTCTCATTTGTCTGGGGTTATTGTTAGGGATCTTGTTGATTATCCATCTAATTGGCAGAGTTTATCCTCTCTAGAACAGTTTTTGTGCAGTCAAAATGTTGTTGGCATACAATCTATTGATACTAGAGCTTTGACGATATTGCTGCGTAATAAAGGATCTCAGTTTGGGTGTATATATTCAGGGGATGATGCTCATGAGCCAGCTCTAATTGATGATTGTTTGTCTAGAGCTAAAGATTTTAAGGGCTTAGTTGGTGTAGATTTGGTGAAATCGGTTACCTGCAGTAGTCCATTTCAATGGAATAATCATCCATTATGTCGTTTCAAGGATGTTAAGCTTAATTATCGTGTAGTTGTTTTAGACTTTGGAGTTAAGAGAAGTTTGCTTAATGCCTTGGTGTACAGCGGTTGTGATGTAACTGTTGTTCCTGCTTATTCGTCAAAGGAAGAAGTTCTTTCCTACAGGCCCGATGGTATTGTTTTATCTAATGGGCCTGGTGATCCGTCCGGTTGTTATGAAGTTATATCTTTAACTGAGGGTTTGATGGCTTCCGGTGTTCCCTTATTTGGAGTTTGTCTAGGGCATCAAATTCTTGCTTTAGCTAATGGATTGAATATTGTCAAAATGTCATTTGGTCACCATGGGATTAATCATCCAGTTCAGGATGTGATTACTCGGAAAGTTTTTATTAGCAGTCAAAATCATTGTTTTGTTGTTGATGAGGAGTCTGTAAATTTGTCGTCGTGCTGTGATGTGACCCATCGTTCTTTATTTGATAAAACAATCCAAGGTTTGTCGTATCGAAGTTTTCCTGGTATGTCTTTTCAAGGTCATCCTGAGGGTGGGGGTGGGCCTCAGGATTTGTACTGTTTATTCGATAAGTTTGCTCTGATGATGGGTAACTGTAGAGGAAAATTAGGCAATGCCACGTCGAGATGATATTCATTCGATACTTATTATTGGTGCCGGTCCTATCGTCATTGGCCAGGCCTGTGAATTCGATTATTCAGGTGTTCAGGCGTGTAAGGTTCTTAGGAACGAAGGGTACCGGATAATTTTGGTTAATTCAAATCCTGCAACCATTATGACTGATAGTGAAGTGGCAGATGTTACCTATATAGAACCGCTTATTCCTTCGGTGATTGAGAAGATTATCGAGAGGGAACGTCCTGATGCCATATTGCCAACCATGGGGGGGCAGACGGCCTTGAATTGTGCCCTTTTGCTGTCCAAAAGCGGTTGTCTTGATCGCTATGGTACAGAAATGATTGGTGCCAAGTTAGACGTGATTGAGAAAGCGGAAAATAGGCAATTGTTTAAGGCTTGCATGGACAGGATTGGTCTCGAATCTGCTAGATCAGGTATGGCCTATAACATGGAGGATGCGTTGGCGATTCAGGCGGATATAGGATTTCCAGCTGTTATTCGTCCTTCGTTTACTTTAGGTGGTTCGGGGGGTGGTATTGCTTACAATGCTGAGGAATTTGTGGCCCTTAGCGAATTGGGATTATCAGCTAGTCCTGTTCACCAACTACTTATTGAAGAGTCTCTTCTTGGTTGGAAAGAGTTTGAAATGGAGGTTGTCCGTGATTGCCGTGACAACTGCATCATAGTTTGCGCTATTGAGAATATTGATCCCATGGGGATACATACTGGTGACTCCATGACGATAACTCCAGCTCAAACTCTAACTGATACTGAGTATCAGCGCATGAGGCGTGCATCTATAGATGTTTTGAGAGAGATAGGTGTTGATACTGGTGGCTCTAATGTTCAGTTTGCTGTAAATCCTCATGATGGCAGGATGGTAGTCATTGAGATGAATCCACGGGTTTCACGTTCTTCAGCTTTGGCATCTAAGGCAACCGGTTTTCCTATTGCAAAAGTTGCTGCTTTGTTGGCAGTTGGATATACATTGGATGAGCTATCAAACGATGTTACTGGTGGTGAAATTCCTTCTTCTTTTGAACCCTCTTTAGATTATGTTGTCGTAAAGATACCACGATTTTCTTTTGAGAAATTTCCATTGGCTAGTGATCGTCTTACTACGCAGATGAAGTCTGTGGGGGAGGTTATGGCGATTGGTTCAACTTTTGATGAATCTTTTCAGAAGGCTCTTCGTAGTTTGGAGCGCGGGGTGGGTGGTTTCGAGGAGAAAACGCGTGATCCTGATGTTCTGGTGAGGGAACTTGCTGAAACGGGACCGCTTAGAATACTTTACGTTGCCGATGCTTTTCGTGCTCAATTGTCACTGGAAGAAGTGTTCCGGATGACTCGTATTGATCCTTGGTTTTTATCTCGCATAGCAGAGATGGTTCGTATTGAATCAATTACGAAGACTATGTCTTTGGGTGATTTTGGTGCTGATGATATTTTGTTTTTAAAGCAGCGCGGCTTTTCTGATCACAGGATTAGTACTTTGATTGGTTGTTCTGAGCAAGATTTTCGTAATTTACGCCATGAAAAAGGTATACATCCCGTATTCAAACAAGTTGATAGTTGTGCTGCTGAATTTTCTTCTGCTACATCTTACTTATATTCAACTTATCGAGGTCGCGTTGAGTATTGTCCCGTTGATTGTGTTAAGAAGGTTATTATTCTAGGCGGAGGTCCAAATAGAATTGGCCAGGGATTGGAGTTTGACTATTGTTGTGTGTGTGCGGCAATGGCTTTGCGTGCTGCTGGTTATAGCACCTTAATGTTAAATTGTAATCCTGAAACTGTTTCAACAGATTGTGATGTTTCTGACTGTCTGTACTTTGAGCCACTTACTTTAGAAGATATTTTAGAGGTTGTACGTCTAGAAAATCCAGTCGGTGTTATCGTACAGTTCGGGGGGCAGACTCCGCTTAATTTATCCCGTGCTTTGGAAGCTAGTGGTGTTCCTATTTGGGGAACATTGCCGGATATGATTAATTGTGCTGAGGATCGGCAGCGTTCTGGCGAGATGTTGTCTTCATTGGGTTTGCTTCAACCCGAAAATCGTATCGCCAGAAACGCAGAAGAGGCATTTTCTTTAGCAGAAGAGGTTGGGTATCCCCTAGTGTTAAGACCGTCGTATGTTTTGGGGGGGCGTGCTATGGAGATAGTTCATCGTTCCGAAGATTTGCGACGCTATATGAATGAGGCTATTTGTGTCTCCGGTGATTCTCCGATATTGTTAGATAGATTTTTGAGTCACGCTACTGAGGTTGATGTAGATGCCATATCTGATGGTCATGATGTCATTATTGCTGGTGTTGTAGAACATATCGAAGAGGCAGGAATTCACTCTGGGGACTCGTCATGTGTTATGCCCACCAATTCTCTTTCTTTTGATTTAACGTTGGAAATTAAGCGTCAAACTGTGTTATTGGCAAGAGCTTTTCGTATAGTTGGTCTTGTTAACGTTCAGTTTGCTGTACAAAATGGTGATGTGTATGTTTTAGAAGTTAATCCACGTGCTTCTCGTACAGTGCCGTTTGTTTCCAGGGTTACTAATTGTCCCTTGTCAAAAGTGGCTGCGCTTTGTATGTCTGGTGTTTCTCTTCGTGATCAGGGTTTGACTAGTGATCTTGGTGTTCCAGATGGATATTGGTTTGTCAAAGAAGTGGTTTTCCCGTTTTCTAAATTTTTTGGGGTAGATACGATATTAGGTCCAGAGATGAGATCTACTGGCGAGGTTATGGGGGTTGGTAGAAAATTTTCTGAGGCCTTTGCAAAATCGCAGTTGGCTAGTGGTAAAAAGTTGCCATCTTCAGGTGTTGCTTTTATAAGCGTTAAGGACTATGACAAACCACAGGCAGTTCGTATTGCTGCCGCATTGAGGGATATGGGATTTTCGCTCGTAGCTACTTCTGGTACCTCAGATGCTCTTATGGAAGCTAATATTCCAAGTAAGAGGGTCAACAAGGTTAAAGAGGGACGACCTCACGTTGTAGATATGATAAAAAATCGGGAAATAGATTTTATATTGAACACCGTTGATGAGAGACCGTCCTCGATTGCTGACTCCCGTTCCATTAGAACAACTGCGGTGTCCAGGTCTGTGGTGATTTACACAACGATAGAAAGTGCAGCAGCGGCTTGCAAGAGCCTTTACGTATTTGACTCAATAGATGTCTACAGCATACAGAGTGTTCATCGTGTTAACTAAATGTATTCTATTTTCACGATGTCGTATTCTCTTATTCCAGCGGGTGCTTTAACCTCTGCTGTGCTTCCTACCTGTTTCCCGATCACAGCTCGTGCCAGCGGAGAGTTTATGGAAATTTTTCCGTTTTTGAGGTCTGCCTCATCCTCTCCTACTATCTGATACCGTACTTCCTGATCAGTTTCTAAGTCCATCAGTGTGATTGTGGCGCCGAAGACGCAATTTTCACACTCTATCAAGGACGGATCTATAATTTCTGCAAGCGACAACTTTAAACCAATCTCTTGTATTCTTCCCTCAACAAATCCCTGTCTTTCCTTAGCTGCATCATACTCAGCATTTTCTGATAAGTCGCCATGGGCGCGAGACTCTTGCAATGCTATTATTACTGATGGTCGTTCCACAAACTTTAGACGATGCAATTCCTCTTTTAGCTTTTCAGCCCCGTGTTTTGTCATAGGAAATCGTTTCACTACCTTACCCTCACAAGATAAAATTACTACAACCCAGCTATCAATGTTTTGGATTCTTCGTATTGCCTACACAAATTATCCACGAGTTCAGAAACAGTTGGAATATCATTTACAGCTGCAGTTCCATGCCCAGCACTCCAAACGTCTTTCCATGCTTTCTTATCAGCCGATTTATTTTTGCCATCTTTTTCATCTGCTATTTTGCTAAAACCAAAATCCTGTGGCACTTTGGGCATATTATTCGGATCAAGTCCCGCAAGTTCAATCGACTTCCTGAGGTAATTGGCAGGTATTCCAGTAAAATAGGAGCTTAATATTACATCCGCCGTTCCAGAAGAAACAATTTGTTCCTTGTAATCTTGTGGGGCTACTGTGTCCTGTGTTGCTATGAATCTAGTTCCCATGTAAGAGAAGTCAGCACCAAGTATTTTTGCTGCCAAAACATCTCTTCCCGATGATATCGAACCCGCTAGAACTATGATTCCGTCATACCACTGTCTGGTCTCAGCTACGAATGCAAACGGATTTAGTGAGCCACAGTGCCCACCAGATCCTGAGCATACCAGTATTATCCCATCAGCCCCAGCCTCAGCAGCTTTTTCCGCGTGTCGTTTTGAGATTGCGTCATGGAAAACTAGCCCGCCCCAGCTATGAACTTCATGTACAACCTCTTTTGGAGCACGAAGACTAGTTATTACTAGTGGAACTTTGTGATTAGAAATCACTTTTATGTCATGTTCTAGTCTTGTATTGGATGGATCAAGAATTAAATTAACACCGTATGGAGAGATGATCGCATCGGGATTATTTTGCTTTTCCTGCTGGCATGACTCCTCTATTTTGCTACACCACTCTGTCAAAGTTCCTTCCGGACGAGCATTAAGGGAGGGGAACGTTCCAATAACACCAGACAAACATTGCTCAATGACGGTTTTGTAGTTGGATACTATAAACATTGGGGCACAAATTACAGGCAAGCGATAAGAAAATTTAGTTTTTGAATGTGAGCTAATCACGTATTTCTCCCATAAACGGTGTCATTGATAAAAAAGCCGAACCATAAATATTATTTATTAATAATTTTCATTTAACAAGGGTAACACAACGGTAGAGCTATTTCCTTTTACAGATAGACCAATATCAGGCGGCAGGGGAGTTACCACCACATCAACACTTAAGCTTTATAGTAACGACAACGAAAACAACTCCATCCTCATGAGTAAATTTATCCTAAAACTTCAATCTGAACCCGATGCCGATTACTACAACAGTAGCAAACGCGGTACAGAAACGAAGTCCGCACAACATTAAACATGGTACCGTACGGCTTATGATATTGGAATATAAAATTCTAATCTACACCCAGCCCTGCCGTATAGTCCACTAGTTTTTTGCACTCTGTTATTAGATTAACATCAAAAATATTACAACAATAATATTTTTAAGAAAAAATTTTTGTGTTCCTAGTAAATTTTGCCGATCTTATCAGAAGTATGAAATTTATTCTCACAACAATTAACATGCATGTAATTTGTTGGGTAATTTTTATTTATAAATCAATTGTATAATCAAAAAAATAAACTTTTCTTGTCGGGGTATTTATACTGTAATTTTTCACAAAATACGCAAGCATACGTTTATTTTTTATTTACTAATATGTTAATTTTTTAACACTTTATCATGAATAAAGCTGTAGCGCCTAATTGCTGTTTTTCTCATCTGAATTGCTTAAATAGTTTTAATTTGCTCGATAATTATGTGAAATTATTCTTATTGAAATCTCTACTATTAATACTGAGATGACCGCAATTTTATTTTGATAATTTGAATTGATGGATTGCAACCTATTGAGGAAATTTGTTTTTTCTGTTTACTTGCCATTAGATGTTATAAACGGAGATGCCTTGATGCTGGTGTGCACAATCTGTTAACTGTGCACAGAACACTGCTAAGAGGGCGCTTCATGCACAAGTATTTCTCACGGTGGTTTTTTGTGTTAGTGCTGTCCGATAGCGCCATCTTAGTCGTGGATGAAAAACTTATTTGCCTCCATTTTATATTTCTTATGGACTGGCTTTAAACCCATTATAAATGCTCGATTCAGGCTGTTTACCTGTTGATTTAACCACATACAATGGATTATTTTTGATTGCTTGGCAAATGAGCCCAAAGAGTGCCACCCTTTCTCTTGTCTTCGTAGACACGTTTGTAAATAGTTTCGTGACTGATGCGAAATTTACCGTACTCTTTAAGATAAGTAGCAATTTTCTCTGGACTCCATCCCTGTTTTATCTTTGATTGAGCAAACTCCCATGCTTGAGGACTAACGCGTCTACCATTTGAGCAGCTGATCTTTGAGCGCTGACGAGCTTTTTCTTGTGCTTGCTTGGGACGGTAACCACGCTGTCCTTTGTTTCTTTTAATTTCGCGGCTTATTGTTGAAATACTTCTATTCAAATGATGAGCGATTTCGGTTATTGAGCAACCTTTTTGGCTTAACTCATATATCATGAATCGCTCTCTTTCACTGATATGAGAATACTTCATAGTTTTTTCCCCCTTACTACAATCTAGTAGGTAAAATCATGTGATATAAATGTACATTATCTGTTTATCATAATGTTAACTTTTCGAAAAGAAAAAAGATTATATTTTTGTGTATTAAGAAATGACTATGAAGAGATGTTTATATTATTTTTTATACTAAGAAATTATGCTATATCCATATTTGTCAAGACATTCATAAAGTGCTAGTGACATTTTTTGGCAAACAGACGCAATATTTTTCTTCTCAGATGGCAAGGTGTCGATGTTTGTAATAATTTGAATAAGAAGTATTCTTCCTTTGGAAAAGGAGGTGCTTTGAAAATCTTCGACTATATCTGAGGTTCCTACGTCATGAAGATTGTACAGCGCTGCTCTAAACTCTTCTATAACCTCGTTGTATTCTAGGTTATCGTACAAAACTTCTGAAAGAATGGTTTTTCCTAGGGTAGAGTATTCGTTATGAATTTCATTTATTTTCATTGGTAGAGCAGAATTATTGCCTACTTTTTTAATGAACCAGTTTAGGAAAGTTTGACAGTAACGGTATGTGTATTTTTGATTTTTTTTGTTTTGTTTCTCTTCATCATCTTCTAATAAGGACTCTACTTCCATTTTGTGGAATGTACTTATCAGTGTATCTATCCATTTTTGTTGAGATGAAGAAGAGAATAGATGTCGGTACTCGCTTAGTATTCTTATGCTTCTTTCCTTTGTTGATATCTTAAATATGTGTTCCTGTAATCTGGAAAACATATTGTTGGATAGACAGAACAAAATTTCAAAGGAGCACTCTGTTTCTGAAAGAATAGGCTTAGAAAAAGTTGCTGTGCAGCAATTCTCAAGGCTAACTAAGGTTTCTTTGATAAGAGCACAATCAACAATCGACGATTGTCTGTTATTTTGTATACGCAAAGTTGTTTGCACGATCTCCAATAATATCCTGGAAAAAAGCATATGAAAATTCATCAAGGATGATTTTTCGTGGCAATGTTCTTTTTGCGGAGAAACTTCTAACGAATGTTTCCGCAACTGCGAGCACAATGGCCGGTTACAAAGCCTGCGTTCTATAGTCGAGCAGTAGGAAGATTCAAGTTTTGTTGCTAGTTTATTCATCCCATCACGTTGCATAATCATCAATTATTATCCCCTCGATTTTTCCGAACGTGTACCGACTTATTAAGTAAGTAACGAGCCGCATCCATAGCAGTACGGATTGGTATCGATTCTAGAAAAAGAGCAGGAATATGTGTATGCGTATTGAGCCTACTTAGATAGTTCCCTATAGCCACCGAAGAACTCTATCAGCTTTGTCATTGTAGTTACCATAGTGATATACCAGTAGTAGAATTACCCAACGGTTTGTTTGGCTTGATGAAGATACTATTATAGGAGGGCAGCTAGTAGTGCTCGTATGGGTGATATGGTTACCGGACTGTCAAGTATAACCATAGGATTTTTATCGATTTTTTTTAAAAATAAGCGACTAATGTTGCCTATTATATTGATGGGGTTGGGCTCATAATTAGGGTTTCTACGCTTTCGTTGTCTTTCCAACACATCTTGTTTTTTGAGTATATCGTCTATCTCTTGATGAATAAACTCTAGCCACGTGTTTTTTTGGCTGTGTGGGTTGTAAAGAACATTTGAAGAAATGCCAAATTTTTGGCAATTTTCTAGGGATATTGGCAAAATGTTATTGATCCAGTATCCGTAATAGCGAATAAAATGGGTTCTTTGGCACAAGATTCCTTGAGTGTTTGCCTCTAGTAGTTCAGAATGGCCACTGATGCCGAGAAGTTCAGATATTATGGTGAACATGTGCCCACCTAATTTTTGGTGGAATAACAGTGGTGTGTCGACTGTAGTGGTATTTCTAGGTAGAATCATGAGAAATGAGTCCAGTATTTCTTCCAAGTATTCTGCTCTTATGATGATACTTAGTTCACAGTTGTTTTGTAACCGCTTAGTTAAGGGGTGTTGAGATTGGTGATTTGCAAAGCGTTCGATTTCTTTTTTCCACCAAGAGAATTTTGTTTGGATGACGCTTTCGTTTTGAGATGTTCTGATGTATTTGTCCCATTCTCGGATTAATTCGTGGAATTGATTTATGAGTTGTAGTTTGCTCTTTTCAACGCGGCGAAAGGCGTAAAAAAAGTCTGATCCTGATTTCAGTGACGTGCCTAGGCACACGGTTGAGACTTCCATGTAGCTTTTTTGTCCAAGCTTAGATCGGGTGATTTTACCAGAATTAAGTTCTGATTTTGGGCTTGTGCTTTAAATTTAGTGTTTTTCGGTGGATAGTTTTTTATTTTTTTGTTTTGTCTGGGGAAAGAGATTTGCTGGAGCGAAGGTGGCGGAATCGGTAGACGCACTGGATTTAGGTTTCAGCGCCTTAACGGTGTGAGGGTTCGAGTCCCTCCCTTCGCACCACAAGCTATAGAAGTGTTTTGTGGTGGCAGTGAGTCTCAACTATTTTTTGTTTGCTGAGAGGTGTTTTGTGAGTCAAATGCTTCAGGGAGATGATTGTACGGAGGAGGGCAAGGTCAGCGGTGGCGCGTCTTTACTTCTTCAGCGTTCATTTGATCTTTTCTTGGAAGAGAATGTAGTCTTTCCAGCTGTACAAGGGGAACTTGAGAGAATTGCAAAAACATCTAAATGGCCCGGGTTTCGTCCTGGTAAAGTTCCATTGAAGATGGTGGCAAAAAAGCATCAAAGTTCTGTGTTACAGGAGGTTATGCGTTCTTTTTTTAATCATAAACTTCGTCAAAAATTGGACAGTGAGTCTTGGCTCATGTGTCAGCTTATATCTGCCGATGTATCATCACATACACCTGGGAGTGGATGGACTTTTTCAGTGAAAATTGAGATTTTTCCGGAATTGGTGTTCCAGAATTGGACTGAGGTTGCAGGTACTGTTTATACGTGTGAGGTCCAACCGGGTGATGTTGATACTGCTGTGATGCGTCTGCGCAAAGGTATGGCCGATTTTGTAGCCAAAGAGGGTCCAGCTACTGTTGATGATTGTGTTTTCATCAATGGTAAGGTTTGTTTTAGGGATTATGAGTCCGATACCGAAGTTGAAAAACCGTTATCAGTGGCTGTTAGTATCAAGGAAGCTGATCAGCATTTGCAATCCATGTTATTAGGTGCAGAGAAGGATGATGTGCTTGTTTTTAACTGGACTTCTCCTGTTTTATGGAATGGTGTTCCTGCTGGGGTTCCCGTTCGAGTTGATGTTCGTGTGGAAGACGTTAAGTATGTTGATTTGCCGGAGGTGGATCGTTTCTTTTTTGAGAGGTTGGGTTTGCCTATGGACCATCATGAGGAGGAGATGAGGGAGGAAATTTCTGAACTCTTATCTTTTCATGCCGAAAAAATGTTGGCTCAGTGGACCGAGTTGTCTTTTTTTTCTGGGCTTATGGAGAAGGTTAGTATTCAAATTCCTGATTCAATCAAGCAGAGTGTATGCAAGAACTATTTGTCTCATTTGCAGCAGAATCATTTCGCTGCTCGTCGGTTGGGAGCTGTTTCCCGGATAATGGAGCGAAATGATAATGAGGATGTTTTAGACCCCGTTTTTGTTAAATATATTAGTTTTCGCGAAGTAATGACGGTTTTGCTTGTAAAGAACGGTGATTTTAAGGTTTCTGAGGAAGAATTGGATGCTGCGGTTAAGAAAGAGATGGAGTTTAATGCATCTAAGCATCTCTTTAACGATAAGAAAAAAATAGGTTCTTTGGTCGATTTTGTTCGTATGTCTATATTGATGAGAAAAATAGTTTCTTGGCTTTCTGAGCGATGCCACGTTTCTAAGCACGTTCTTGATTTTGAAGAATTATTAAGGATCGAATCTTCAGCTGAGCCAAATTTGGATTGGCGTAACCGCATAGAAGTTGTTACGTTGTGTAGCTGAATCTGAGGAGTTTGGGGTTGTGTCCTGAGGATTGCGGACACTTTGTGGTAAAACGGGAAAATATTTGAGGGTTTTATGCAACTTGTGTCTGATGAGAATCAAATTAGAAGCTTGAATTACGTGCCTATGGTTATAGAGCAGACAGGTAGAGGGGAACGGGCATATGATATCTACTCCAGATTACTGAAAGAGAGAGTTGTTTTTCTAGTTGGTCCTATTGATGCTATGAGCGCTAATTTGGTTGTGGCGCAGTTATTGTTTCTAGAATCAGAGAATCCTGATAAGGATATTTTTCTTTATATTAATTCTCCCGGCGGCAGTGTCACTGCTGGTATGGCTATTTATGACACCATGCAATTTGTTAAACCTGATGTGAGTACTTTGTGTACGGGGCAAGCTGCCAGTATGGGTGCTTTCCTCTTAGCAGCAGGTGCTTCCGGTAAGAGGATTTGTTTACCTAATGCTAGAGTTATGATTCATCAGCCGCTGGGTGGTTTTCAAGGTCAAGCTTCTGATATAGAGATTCATGCAAAAGAGATACTTTACCTTAAGGAACGCTTGAATCGCATACTTTCTGAGCATACAAAGCGGGACATAGAAGTAATCAAAGGGGACACTGATCGTGATTTTTTTATGTCTGCTGATGAAGCTAAGGATTATGGCATAGTTGATAAGATCCTCTTGCGGCGTACAGGGGAAGAGGCATGAAAGGGGCGCTGTATGTCGAAGGAAACGAGTGATCAACAACCTATGTGTTGTTCATTTTGTGGTAAGGATCAGGATGTTGTTAGGAGGCTAATTGCCGGTCCTTCTGTTTTTATATGTGATGAGTGTATTGCTCTCTGCAGTGGTATCGTTCGTGATGGTTTGGCGTCTGGAAACGATCAGGAAGGGGGAGGAATTTTTGTTGAAGATAATTCTTTGCCTACTCCTAGGAAAATTAAGGACTTTCTCGATCTTTACGTTGTTGGTCAGGAAAGGTCAAAGAAGGTTCTTTCCGTGGCTGTTTATAATCACTACAAGCGCTTGCGTTATTCTTCCGGTTCTGATGATGTAGAAATAGCTAAGTCTAATATTTTGTTGATTGGGCCCACCGGTTCTGGAAAAACGCTATTGGCTCAGACTTTGGCGCGTATTTTAAATGTTCCTTTTGCTATTGCTGATGCTACTACTCTAACGGAAGCCGGTTATGTTGGTGAAGATGTCGAGAATGTGATTCAGAAACTTCTGCAGCAGTGTGATTACAATGCTGAGAAGGCTGAACAGGGTATTATTTACGTTGATGAGATTGATAAGATTTCTCGCCGTGCTGATAATCCGTCAATTACGAGAGATGTTTCTGGTGAGGGCGTGCAGCAGGGGTTGTTGAAGTTGATAGAAGGTACGGTTGCATCGGTTCCACCACACGGTGGTCGGAAGCATCCGAACCAAGAGTTCATACATGTTAATACAACTAACATACTTTTTATTTGTGGTGGTTCTTTTGATGGTTTAGAAAAAACGGTATCTGAGCGTCTTGAGCATGCCGGAATAGGATTTTTAGCTCATGTACGTAGCAAGGACGGTAAGTTGGGTCCGTCTTCATCTGAGGTATTGCAGAAAGTTGAATCCCAGGACTTGGTTAAGTTTGGTCTCATCCCAGAGTTTATTGGGCGATTGCCAGTGATTGTTACCTTGGACAACTTAGATAGGGATGCGTTGATTCGTATTTTGACGGTTCCTAAAAATGCACTAGTAAAACAATATCACAAGTTGTTTTCGTTGGAAGGTGTTGAACTTGAGATTACTGACTCCGCTTTGGAAGGTATTGCGGAAAAGGCAGAAAAGTTGAAGATAGGTGCGCGAGGATTGCGCTCTATTCTAGAGGGTATTCTTCTGGATGCTATGTTTGATTTGCCTGATTTGGATAATCTTGAGAAGGTAGTTGTTGATAAGCCGCAGGTGGTTGACTCTGTTTCACCTGTTTTAGTTTACCGTCAAGATGATTCTAAGGAATCTGATGCTACGGTCCAGGATAATTCTGAAAAGTCTACAGTTGCAAATTAGATAGTTCTATATCTGTTTGTTTTTTTGTATGTACTTTTGAAAGAGAGGGAGATGTGTCAGAGGATTTTGTGCAAGATAGCGAAGATGATCAAGGTGATAGTGAGCAGTCGGCATCACAAGATTTTGTTTCTCCAGCTTCTTTGCCGTTGCTTCCATTAAGAGATGTTGTTGTATCTCCGTACATGGTTATTCCTTTGTTCGTTGGTAGATTGCGTTCTATCAAAGCCCTAGAGATGGTCATAGACCGTGATTCTGGTTCTATATTGCTTGTGGCTCAGAAATTGGCACACAAGGATGATCCTCAGGTAGATGATTTGTATGATGTTGGTTGTGTAGCCAATATTTTACAAGTTCTTAAGCTTCCAGATGGCACGGTGAAAGTTTTGGTGGAGGGGTCGCATCGTGTGCGGGTTTGTTCCGTTGAGGAAGTAGACGGCTGTTATGTGGCAGAAGTGGAGCGACTTGAGCTTGTCAATGTTGGTGATGTTGAAGTTGAGGCAATGCGGCGTACAGTTATGGAGCAATTCGAGGCCTATGTTAAGCTCAACAAGAAAATTCCGCCGGAGGTGTTGTCTTCGTTGTCTAATTTGACTGATGTCGGTCGGTTGGCGGATGCTATCACTGTTCATTTGCCTTTAAAGATTGCTAGTAAACAGAAAATTTTGGAACTTAATGATGTTTGCGATCGAGTTGCCTTTCTTTTAAGCCAGCTTGAGGTAGAGTTGGATATTTTGCAGATTGAGAAGCGTATCCGCGGACGTGTAAAGCGCCAGATGGAAAAGAGTCAGCGTGAATATTATTTAAATGAACAGGTTAAGGCTATTCAGAAGGAGTTAGGTGAAGAGGATTGTGTTGATTTTGAAGAAATTGAGAGAAAAATTAATGCGTCTCGCATGCCAAAAGAGGCATCTGAAAAGGTTTTGTCTGAGCTTAAGAAATTGCGCTTGATGAGTCCTATGTCTGCTGAAGCAACGGTAGTAAGGAATTATATTGAAGCTGTTGTTGCCTTACCTTGGAAGAAGAGGAGTCCTACTAATACTGATTTGAAGCTAGCTGAAAAGATGCTAGATGAAGATCATTATGGTTTGGATAAGGTTAAAGAGCGGGTTTTAGAATATCTTGCTGTGCATCAGCGAGTTAGTAAGTCTAAGGCTCCAGTTCTTTGTTTTGTTGGCCCCCCGGGGGTTGGAAAGACTTCTTTGGCTCAGTCCATTGCTCGTGCCATGCGACGTAAGTTTGTTCGTATGGCTTTGGGTGGTGTTCGCGATGAAGCAGAAATTCGCGGTCATAGGCGTACCTATATTGGTTCTATGCCGGGCAAGATCCTGCAGAATATGTCGAGAGTTGGTGTTGCTAACCCTTTATTTCTACTGGATGAAATTGATAAAATAGCAATGGATTATCGCGGAGATCCGTCTTCTGCTTTGCTGGAGGTTCTAGATCCAGAGCAGAATCGTTCTTTTGTGGATCATTACATTGAAGTTGGTTACGATTTATCCGAGGTTATTTTCATAGCTACAGCTAATTCCTTAAACATGCCATCGGCGTTGTTAGACCGTATGGAGGTTGTATATTTGTCTAGCTATACCGAGGAAGAGAAGCTCAACATAGCTCGTAAATATCTGTTTCCGAAGCAGCTTAAAGCCAATGGCTTAGAGGATAAAGAGGTTTCTATTTCTGTTTCTGCTTTGCAAGACATAATTCGCTACTATACTCGTGAGGCTGGTGTAAGGAACTTAGATCGCAGTATTTCCAAGGTTTGTCGTAAGGTTACTAGATCCATATTAGAAAAAAAGGGTAGTAAATTTTTGGTCATGCCTCGCAATTTGGAAAAATATCTGGGTCCGAGGAAATATTTATACGGTGTTGCTAACAATGAGAATCGTATTGGTCAAGTTGCTGGTTTGGCTTGGACAGAATTTGGCGGTGATATTTTGACCATCGAGTGTTTGGTTTATCCTGGAAAGGGTAATATTTTACGGACTGGATCTCTTGGCGATGTAATGAAGGAGTCAGTTGAGGCTGCTCGTTCCTTGGTTCGTGCTCGTGCCCGTCATATGGGCATTGAGGATGGATTTTTTGAGAAGTATGACTTTCACGTACACTTTCCCGAGGGAGCTACCCCTAAGGACGGTCCTTCAGCTGGTATTGCTATTGTTGTTTCCATGATTTCCGCAGCAACTAAGATTCCTGTGCTCTGCAATGTAGCTATGACTGGGGAGGTTACGCTGTGTGGGAGGGTATTGAAGATTGGTGGATTAAAAGAAAAATTGTTAGCTGCCCATCGTGGGGGCATAAAGAGAGTTCTCGTTCCTGAGGAAAATATTAGGGATATTGTTGATATTTCTAAGGAAATTAAGAGTGACATTGAAATTATACTGGTTAAATCAATGGACCATGTGTTGTCTTTGACTCTTGAGACGATGCCTGTTCCTCTCCAAGATAAGGTTTTGGCAGCTAAGCCTGAGTCCCTATCCGTGCCTTTGCCATCAGAAACACCTCATCAGACTATAGTAAAACACTACAATTAAGTGCTATTCGTCAGTTGTTTTTTGCATAATTGACACACTTTTGGTTGTGGCGTTGTTACTCTCCGCTGTTGTTTTTTAATAAGTGTGTCTTATGAGTCGATATTCTTGACATAATTTTTCGGCGCCTTTATAAAACTGAAATAGCTTAATGATAAAAACGTCCTAGGGGGATATTGTGAATAAGTCAGAACTTATAGATGTCATTGCTGCAGAAGCAGAAGTATCAAAAGTTGCTGCTGGTAGGGCCTTGGAGGCTTTGTTGTTGTCGATAAGAACCACTCTCAAGAAGGGTGGTACTGTTACTCTTGTAGGTTTTGGTACGTTTTCTGTGGGGAAACGTGCTGCTCGTACAGGGCGTAATCCTAGAACTGGAGAGACGATAAAGATTAAATCAGCTAAGGTTCCTAAGTTTCGTCCAGGAAAAGCATTGAAGGATGCTATAAATTAGTTGTTCGCTTTCTTGTCGATGATTGGTATAATATCCACGATATTTGGGGTGCTTAGCTCAGTTGGTAGAGCGTCGCTCTTACAAGGCGAATGTCAGCGGTTCGACTCCGTTAGCACCCACCAAAAGTCATTTGTCTAGAGTGGAGCGGTAGTTCAGTTGGTTAGAATACTGGCCTGTCACGCCGGGGGTCGCGGGTTCGAGTCCCGTCCGCTCCGCCAAGCATTGATTCTTGTGTCACTTTTCTAGTTAGTTTTTCATGTTTGATTTTGTTTATCGTAATCGCAGGTTAGTTACTGTGTCGTTGGCATTTGTCGCAATTGCATTTTCCTTCTGGGGGGTTTCTTCTTACTTCTCATTTGGAGGAAAGAGTGAGGGCGTTGTCATTTTGGGCGGTGAAAGTTTAACACGCGACTATTTTGATAATCTCTATCAGCGGCGACAGTTGCAGATGCGTCGTGATTTAGGCAAAGATTATCATCCTGGGACAATGGATAATCCTGAAGTTCGCGGGGTTTTTTTCTTGCAAGTGCTTAAAGAATTGGCGTTTCGCCGTTGGATTTTTGATTACAATTTGACGGTTAGCGATGTTTTTTTGGCCAAAGCTATACTTAGATTGCCGATTTTTTGGGATGATAAGGGAAATTTTTCTAGGAAGTTGTACGATCGGTTTCTTGTTACCCATGCCCTTACCGTTGGTCAGTTTGAAAGTCAGTTTCGCTCTGATATGGCACTTAGCACTGTTTTGGATACTGTAGGCCAGGTTATTTTGTCTCACGACGTTCAAGATCAGATTGTTTCCAATCAGGTGGAAGAGATAAAAATAGCCCATAAAGATATTACGGTAGAAGATAAGTTGAGATCTAAGATTCGTCCTACCGACGAGCAGGTTATTTCGTTTTACAATGATCCTGCTAATAAAGATCTTTTTGTTGAACCTGAGAGATTTAGATTGGAGTACCTAATTTGGGGACCGGATTATGCAAATGTTGTTGTTTCCCAACAAGAAAAAAGAAAATATTACGATTCCAACTACTCGTCATTGTTTGTGTACCCAGCTAGGTACCATGGGTTTCATATTCTGATTGCTGTTCCTAAAAATTCTTCTGTTGCTGATCGTGGTCGCGTACATGATCACGCTAAATATATTTCCTCTCGTGTTGGATTGACTCCATCATTATCCCATTTCAAAGAAATGGCTAAGCTGTTCTCAGATGATAGATCTTCTTCGGAGAGAGGTGGGGATATAGGGTTTTTATCAGACGCAGATTTACCCTCAGATTTGTCTAAAGAGTTGAAGAAGCTTAAAGTTGGGCATCGCTCATCTGCACTTATTGAAACTGCACAAGGGTTTCATATATTGTTCTTAGCAGATATGGAGCCGCGGCGTGTGGATTCTTTTGATACGGTATCGGTTAGAATTGATAATATCTTGCGCAAGCAAAAGGCGGAGTCTTTTGTTCGCGACAACCTATCGTCTTTTATTGATATGGTTGAGTCCAATGTCGACGAGTTGCATACTGTTGCACAACACTGGAAACTTAAACTCCATCATACGGATCTTATTACTGAGGAGGAATTGAAAAAAAATCCCCTTTTTAAAAGTGATCGATTAATTTCTGACCTGCTTTCAGACGATGGTTTGCGTCATCATCGTAACAGCGAAGTAGTTCCACTTGCTGATCACCGCTGGGTTGTTGCCCGTGTTTTGGATTATGTGCCTAAGCACAATAGGGAATTAGAAGACTCTAAGAGCATGATTGTTGATCGTTTGGTTAATGAAATATCTCTCGACAGAGCAGAGAAAAAATCTCTGATGTTGATTAATAAATTGTCTGACAAAAAAAATTCTTTCTCTTCATCCGATGTTTGGTCTGCTCCTTCTAGTGTGTTTGTCTCTGATTCTTCATATTCTTATGGGTTGCCGTATGATACTTATATAAAAATTATTGGGGCCAAGAAAGGTGATATTTTAGGACCAGTAAGATTTAGTAGCGGTTATCGTATATATAAAGTTGTTGATAGAATTAGTCACCATCCAACAGAAAAAGATAGGGAAAAGTCTTATTCCGTGGCTAGTGCTACTCAATCGAGGGTAGAGGTTGCTATGTTGAATGGTTATCTTTTGGATCATTATCGGTTGAGGTTTAAGTATCCTGCTTTTTGGAAAAATTCCAAAGACGACATTTAACCTTTATTTATTGGTATGACTCAGTTCCGAATTGTTTTTGTGCACCGTTGCTATGAATGTTGTTATGGTTTTGGCAGCGTCGGCTATGGTTCCAGACCACTCAAAGCTAAGAGAATTGTTTTTTAATATTTTCATTGAGGGTACGGTTTTTATACTGTTCAATATGCTCCAACCATCCACTAGTGGTGGGTCAGAAATTTGTATCACTGCTTTTTGCGGTTTTATGTTGATCTCACAAATACCAATAGAATTCCCATCTATTCTTAGTTTATGCATTAATATTAGGCGTTCCGTTGCTTCTGGCAGGGGTCCAAAGCGATCTATAATTTCCATCCTAATTTCATCTATGTCATCTTTTTTTTGGCAATCAGATAGTCGCTTGTATAAACCTAGGCGTATTCCAACATCCGGACAGTAGGAGTGAGGCAGCAATATTGGTTTGTAGCAATGAATTTTGCTATTAACTCTTTGATTGCAATTGGTATCGCCGTCGCTTTTTGATGCGCTAAGTTTTTTTACCGTGTCTTGTAACATTTCAGTGAATAGATCAAATCCTACTTGGTGCATTTCTCCTGATTGTGCTTCTCCAAGCAATTCTCCAGCTCCACGAATTTCAAGATCATGACGGGCTAGAAAAAATCCTGCACCTAAATCATCTGCTGATCTGATAGCATTCAGTCGCTTCTGAGCATCAGGGGTGAGCAAAGATTCCTCATTAGGTATTATAAGATAGGCATAAGCTTGGTGATGTGAGCGACCAACTCTACCTCGTATTTGATGCAACTGGGCAAGACCGAATTTATCGGCACGATGAATAATGATAGTGTTGGCATTTGGGTTATCGATACCATTTTCAATGATTGTTGTGCAAAGCAAAATATTGTAGCGATGCATGGAAAAATCACGCATTATATGCTCAAGCTCACCGCTTGGCATTTGTCCATGTGCTACTGCTATACGAGCTTCCGGCACCAACTCCTGCAACCACAATCGCTTATTATTGATGGTACTTACTTCGTTGTAGAGGAAATATACTTGTCCACTTCTTTTAAGCTCGCGAAGTATTGCTTCTTTAATCATAGCTTTGCTGTCAGGAGAGATGATGGTTTTAATAGCAAGACGTCGTTGCGGTGGCGTGCTAATAATGGAAAATGACCTGATACCGTCTAAGCAGAGAGATAAAGTCCTGGGGATTGGAGTTGCAGTCATAGATAGCATGTCTGTGTCTGCACGCCACTCTTTTATAACTTCCTTCTGGCGCACACCGAAACGGTGTTCTTCGTCAATTATTACTAAACCCAAACGACAAAAAGAAACATCCTTTTGCAACAGCCTGTGTGTTCCAATAACAATATCTATAGAGCCATCACTGATTTTACTAATATCTTTAGTGACTTCAGTATTTGATCGAAATCGTGATAACTCTGCGATTTTTATAGGCCATTGGGAAAATCTAGATGAAAAAACTCGATAGTGCTGATTAGCCAGTAATGTTGTTGGGCACAGTAAGGCTACTTGTTTACCAGACATAGTCGCTATAAATGCAGCTCGTAATGCAACCTCTGTTTTTCCAAACCCAACATCACCGCAGATGACTCTGTCCATGGGTTCGTCTTTTTTCAGGTCTTCTATTACCGATTTAGTTGCATCTAGCTGGTCATGTGTTTCTTCAAAATCAAATTCCTCACAAAATTTTTCATAATCTTCCTGCGAACAGGTTAGAGATGATCCCTTTTTTTCTTTGCGACGACTATATATCTCTAATAATTCTACAGCCGTATCATGGGCTTTTTCTCTAGCTTTTGCACAAGTCTTTTCCCATTGGGATGAATTGCCAAGTTTGTTAAGAGGGGCTTTATCACTGTCAGATCCAGTGTAGCGTGACAGAAGGTTTAATTCAGATATAGGAACAAATAGTTTGTCATCATCAGCATAATGAAGTCTGACGAATTCTGCGGGATTATCATCAAATACCATAGTTTCCAGGCCATGATACCTACCAACACCATGTTGTCTGTGGACTACTGGTTGACCTATTTTAAGCTCAGAAAGATCCTTAATCCAAAATTCCCACTCGGAAGTTTTTCTCCTTTTGTTCCATCGTTTGCCCATGCTAGGAAATAGCTCAAGCTCTGTTATTACCATAAACTGATTGGGCAGAAGCCATCCACGTGACAGATTACCAACTAAGATTACAAATTTGTGGTTACTTGTTACTGCTTCGCAAAAAGAGGAAACAACAACTGGTAATGGCATCGAGTTTTGTGACAGTAAATCAAGTAAAACCCCCCTACGACCTACCGATTCGCATACGATAATAATTTTTTCTGAAAAATCCTTACAGGTTTTTTTTAGATGTAGTAGTGGTTCTGGGTTTTTGCTATTTATTGCAACCAGAGGGGCAGTTTTGAACAAACTATTGCTGTTGTCATCTTCGCTAACCGATATCCTTATGTTGTTTCGCGATTGAGCAGATATAAAAAACTCTTCGGAAGTAATATAGATATGTTCTGGTGAAAGTAGAGGGAAGCTAGGGTCATAGTTAAGCGTGCGATAGCGATCGTGAAGTGTCTCCCAAAATTTTTCTATGCCTGCGTTGAGATCACCATGACGGATAATGGTTGTGTCTTCGGACAAGTAGTCTGTAAGTAAGTTTAGCTTGTCATGAAAAAGAGGAAGATAATACTCAACTCCTGCAGGGAAAATACCATTTGAGACATCTTTGTAAAGTGTAAGGTTATAATGCTCCCCGGGTAATATGGAACGAAATTTTTTGCGAAAGCACTGAATTCCTTTTTCATCTGTAGGTATTTCTCGAGCGGGTAATATTCGGATATTAGTAACTGATTCAATGCTTTTTTGCGTGTCAACATCGAAAGATCTTATACTGTCTAATTTATCATCAAAAAAATCAAGGCGATATGGTATTTCTGAGCCCATTGGAAATAGGTCAACTATGCTTCCTCTTATACTGAACTCACCACAACGATATACTTGGCTGACCGCGTTGTATCCAGACTCAGTTATTTGCTTTTTTATTCTTTCGTAAGAGTTATTTTCTCCAGCTTTGAAAATAAACGTACGGCTTGCCATGTACTCTATGGGTATTAATCTCTGTATAGCAGTTGTTACAGGGGTAATTATAATGTCTACCTGGTTTTGATGTAGCAACCACAGTGCTTCAAGACGTTCGGATACTAAATCTTGATGAGGAGAAAAACGCTCATATGGTAATGTTTCCCAATCAGGTAGAATGTGAACCGTCTTTGAGGGGAAGTAAAATTTAATTTCATGAAGCAGACGTCTAGAATCTTCCACCTTCTCGGTTACAATGAGGAGCTTTTTATCCAATTTGCTGATTTGATAACTATCCACGCCCGGAAGGCAATGTTTATCCAGAAGGTTGGATTGGCTCTTCATTACAAAATATCCGTGATTTGCGTTAGATTAGGAGGCGTTTTTCTTCATCAGCGATAGAACTACAGAAGAAGTAGATAACCCGATGAGTATTATAATGGACGACACAGATACGTTCCAGTGTAATAAGGTGCTATACACTGCCAACATTACTAACACTCCTATATTTTCACACATATTTTGTATTGCTATAGATTTTCCTGATCCAGTTAGTAAGTAACCTCTAGCTTGCAAAAGTGCATTCATAGGAACGATGAAGAATCCTACTACTGCGCCAATAACTATTAAATAAGGAATAGCAATTATTACAGACTTTATTAGTACTAATAGACACATAAGAATGCTGGCAATAAATCCAACAAAAGTTATTTTATCAATTTTTTTAAGAGTTACTACTTTGGATGATATTACAGACCCTATTCCTATACCAATCGCAAATACTGACTGTAGGTACGCAGTTTGAGAAATTGAGAAGTTCAAGTTCTTTTCACCCCAAAGAATTAGGAGAAACTGTAGAATAGCGCCAACACCCCAAAATAGCGTTGTTATTGACAGAGACAGTCTTCCTAGCCGATCCTTCCAAAGAGTTTTGACGCTTTCGAAGTAACTAGTGGTTTGTTTCAGATCACCATTTTTGTGACAAGAACTGACTGTTTTGGGGATAAACAAGTTAAATGCCATTGACAATAGGTAGACACAAAACATTATTACTGTGGCAACTTGTGCTGCACTGTTTGTGCCACTAAGTTTGCTTGCTACAGACTTCACCAGGAAGTATTCAGAAAAATTTTTGGATACCAATATTCCACCAGAAATAGACCCCAGTATTATTGATGCTACGGTAAGTGTTTCTACCCAAGCGTTTGCCTTAACCAATAGGTCTTCTCCCACTAGTTCAGCGATAATGCCGTACTTGGCTGGTGAATAACATGCTGCACCTACACCAATGATGGTATATGACAGAAGTACCAGTTGCCAGCTGTTGCTGTTGCTGCTAGCCAAAAGATAGAATAGAACTACGCACCCGGTTGCTTTTATTCCGCTGGTGGCTAGCATAAGCTGATTTTTATATACTTTGTCCGATATCGGTCCAATCCAAGATGCTAGTAGTACGTAAGGGGCAACAAAAAAGAACTTGAGCAATGGTGTTACCCATTCCGGAGATTCGGTTACGCGAAATAAATCTATAATCACCAGCATGATTGCATTATCAGCAAGAGAAGAAAGGAACTGCGTAATCATTAAAAAGTAAAATGCATATCCCATGATGGTGTTCAAATCCCTATAGTATCCAATGATAACAGCCTGTCAGCGAAAATATTAAACCCACAAGACCAATTACAGCCATGCTACACAATAGCAGCTTAGCATAATTGGTTTTTGTGAGCACTAGCTGTTCTCAAGGTGGATATTATGGTGAACACGAAGGAGCATTGGTGCTAACATGTTGTTCTTTTTTATCCGCAGATAGATAATCGTTAGTTACTCTACGAATGAGAGGGATAAAAAACACTATCGATATTATATTCGGGATCGCCATTAGAGCGTTTGTTAGGTCAGAAAACAGCCAAACAATTTTTATATGGCTTACGCTTCCTAGTAGTAGTACTCCGATGGTCATGATCTGTAATACAAAAATTGATTTACCACTGAATAGGAATACCCACGCACGTTCGGTGTAATAGCTCCAAGCTAAAATGGTTGTGAAGGCAAATACAATAATTTCAGCATCAAGTAGATATACTCCATACTCATGCATAGATTGTTCTACCGCATTGCTGAAGAGCTGTATCCCAATATTTCCCGAAGTCCAAGTTCCAGTTACTATTACTACCAAGGCTGTTATTGTGCAGATGAACATCGTGTCTATAAATACCCCCATCATTCCTATCATTCCAGAGTTAACGGCATCATCTGTTTTTCCGGCTGCTTGGGCTATTGCAGCCGTACCAGTTCCAGCCTCGTTACAGAAAACTCCTCTGGCAATACCGTAGCGAATAGAGTTCATAATGGAGGATCCAGCAAATCCACCAATGGCTGCTGTCGGATGGAAAGCGTGTTTGAAAATAAGACAAAATGCTGATGGCACTTCTCGGAAGTGGGTTAGTAGGATAAACAACCCCATTCCTACGTAAGAAACGCACATCCATGGAACCAAATAATGGGCAACTTTACCTATTCGTTTTATTCCTCCCATTGTTATAAATCCAATTAATACTGCTGCTATCGCACCAGATGCTAAGTGCGGAACTGCGAATGTTTGCCACATGGCATCTGAAATGCTGTTGATCTGTGTCATTGTTCCAGTTCCAAGCCCAGATATAATGGTAAAAACAGCAAACATTGTTGCCAGCCACCGCCATTTTTTTCCCATTCCATCAAGAATTACGTACATAGGGCCACCGAAAAACTCTCCATCCTTGTGTCTTCTAAATCTCACAGACAGGAACACCTCAGCGTATTTGGTAGCAATCCCAGTAATGGCAGTGCACCACATCCAAAAAACGCTCCCAGGCCCTCCAATGGCAATAGCACTTGCTACTCCTACTATGTTCCCAGTTCCAACTGTTGAGGCTAGACCCGTCATTAGTGCAGCATAACTGCTTATTTGACCAGGATTTTTTGAGCTACCAGAGTTTCTCCAACTGTGGAATATGGCCCTAAATCCATTGTATATTGACTTAATTGGCATAAACTTGAGGTTTATTTGTAGCGCCAGTCCTGTTCCCAAGAACAGGATAATCATGGGAGCTCCCCAAAAAAAATCGTGAACTATACCAACGTAGTTGACTAGTGGTTGCACTAAAATTACCCCCTTTTTAACGAGTTACTAGTATAGTGTTAATATGTATTGCAACAATTATTGTTTTTTTAAACTTGGTGTATACGACTACCATACATACTTGGTTGTGTTCTAATCATGTATCTAATCGAACGTATACTCTCCCATTGTACCCCCATTAGTGTATGAAGAAAAAGAAAATAACATATCAATGTCAAAATTGTGCTGCAATTGCACATTATTGGCAAGGTAAGTGTTCATCTTGTGGGGAATGGAATTCCTTAGTAGAGTTGATTACTACTATCGATGGACGCCTTTCAACGTCTAATTCTGCTATGCAGCAAAAGATTTGTCGATTATCAGATGTTGAAATAGCTGATGTTCCACGTTGGCTGGTAGGTTGGGATGAATTTGATCGCGTTTTGGGGGGGGGTATTGTTCCCGGTGGGGTTGTTCTAATAGGAGGTGATCCCGGTATAGGTAAATCCACATTACTATTGCAGGTATTGTCTTACATGGTTCCAGATAGACCTGTTTTGTACGTTACTGGTGAAGAATCAACCGATCAAGTTGCACTTAGAGCGAAAAGATTAAACCTTAAGAGCCATGATATGGATTTGCTGGCTGAGACCGATTTGGATGTAATTATTTCTACTGTTGGTTATATAAATCCAAATCCACAAATCATAGTAGTTGATTCAATCCAGACTATGTTTATGAATCATATAAGTTCTGTTCCTGGTTCAGTGTCGCAGGTTAGGGAATGTGCCTATCACTTAGTTAGGTACGCTAAAAAAAACAATGTTTCTGTGATAATGATAGGGCATGTTACCAAGGATGGCTCTATAGCTGGACCGAGAGTTCTAGAGCATATTGTCGATACTGTTCTTTATTTTGAAGGTGATAACCATTCTAACTTTCGTTTGGTTAGATCTTTCAAAAATCGTTTTGGTCCTGTTAATGAGATTGGTGTTTTTGCTATGACAGAAAATGGACTGAAGGGGGTAAGTAATCCTTCGGCGTTATTCTTGTCACAGAGAGATGATCCTGTTTCAGGAACATCAGTTATGGTTATGCAAGAGGCAACTAGGCCACTTTTGGTAGAGATTCAGGCCTTGGTTAATAAATCCTATGGAACTGCGCCTAAGCGATTAACATTGGGTGTTGATAATCATAGATTGTCGATGTTGATGGCGGTTTTGGCTCGTCACGCCGGTGTATTTTTTGCAGAACAGGATGTTTTTGTTAGCGCAGTTGGTGGAGTTAGAGTGATAGAGCCGGCAGCAGATTTGGCTATTTTATTGTCTATTTTTTCATCTATTCGTAATCACGTTTTGCCACCGTCATTAGTTGTTTTTGGTGAAGTTGGGTTAACTGGGGAAGTTCGTGCCGCGCCTCGAGGACAAGATCGTCTTCGTGAAGCTGCTAAGCTAGGATTCAAGGAGGCAATTATTCCCCATGCCAATGCTCCTAAGCAAAATATACAGGGACTACGAGTTCATCCAGTATGTTCTGTTCGTCAAGCTCTATCAATTGTTTTACCGTAGATATGTTTGTTGTAAAACGAGTATGATTTTTGCTGTACTTCTCAATAGGTGGCAAATTAAAACTAATTCATTTTATGATGACGGCCTTTTATAATGATATTTTTGTTACGTATTGCCACCGATTATTGGTGACAATCGCTGATGTATTATCAGGCAATATAGTCGTTGGTTGAAGTTGGTTTTATTGATATAGGAGTGGCTGGTCTACTCTCTGCGTTGGTTCTTCGAATGCGTTCTGCCTGACTTGTGATACTGTTTTTTTTATGTGATTTTCAGAAGCCATGAGTAGGTGCTCTTTTAGTGCCGATAATACTTTATCTTTATCTTCATCCATGAATGATCGGACAAAATCATTTCCTTCAGGTAACAGCAATCCTTCTGTCAAGAGATATTTCCATAGTGAGTTTATACTGCAGTTACTAATAGGATTGACAAAATTTTTAACTTCTTCAGTTGCGGTAGCTACTATTCTGTCTATTATTGACCACTGTCGTGCCAAGAATTCACTGCGGTCTTCATATTTGTAGGAACTTGCGCTTTTAGTACTTTCGTTCATATAAGACTTTTGTTCCCGTACGTAGCACACGAGCGCTTTAGTTTCTGGGAGCGAATAGACAAACTTCTCAACATTCAATAGCGATAGCTCCGTTAGACGAGTTATCTCCCTACAAGAGTTGAAGGACATTACCATTCCCAGGCAATTTCTTAAAAGTAGCTTTCCTATGAAATCAGGGTTTGTCATGAACTTTGCCATATTTTTTGCGCTACTTATTATTTCGTTCGTTGCTACATTTTCTACATTTATATTATAACAGCTGGGCAAATTGCAGTCATCAAATTCAAACTTGCTCGAATTTATGCATGCTTTAGATTTGGCATTTATCTTGTTGCGTACAGCCTTCATTAAGTTTTTATCAATTAGCATAGAGTAGCTTGGATCATTGTTAGTCAACAATAATGGCAATAGGAATAATTTACCTGATGATCTTAATGTCGAATAAATGGCGTCGTCCATCACACTTAGTAAGCAGTGAGACATTTGTGAAGCACTAGTACTGTATCTATTTTGCACGTAATTCCTAAGTTTTTGTAATGTTTCACCATAACTGCAACTATTACTGGAATGAGTGTAGAGCGGTATCTCTACGGAGAGCTTTTTGAGGGTTTTGTTAATGCAACGCATAAATAACCTGATCGGCTCAATGATGGGTATTGTGTCGCTGTTTGGGTCATCAACGGGTGATGATCGCATTGACTCAAGTTTCTTATTTTGTAACGATGGTGGTTTACTGGAAGGACGTTTTTCTCCTTTAAAAAAAGTAGACAATCCTATCCCAACCTTACTTTTTTCAAGTCGATTTTTCAAACACTCTTCTAGATACTTTTCTAAATTTTCATACTTATCACCGCTCAATTTACTAGATGCAGTTGATGGTTGTGTTCCGTTTTTAGTAGACGTGAGTTCTTTAGTAATATTTGTTCGCATATGAAGACAGTCTCTCAGGTGTGGGGTATTAATTTTGGAGAGGTCACTGACTTTGCTACTTTCAACGCTATCTGAATATTTTAATAACTTTATACAAGAACTTGAGCTAGGTTCATTATCTTTGTCATAGGTCGTTCCATCTGTAATCATTGGTACTGTACCCGTACAAAGATTATTTTCTCTATAGGAGATTCTCATTTTCTTACATGGGGTCTCATTACATATTGATTGCAACATCTCTTTTGGGGTTCTGCTTTGTGTGGGCAACTTCAGCAGTGGCGAATTATCACCATTTGCAGTTGTATCAAAGCCCTTTTCATTTGAGCTTGATGGCGTCGGTTGGGCACTTAATGTGTCATCGCAGTGATAGTCATACAATAATTTATATGATTCCCCAATTAAATCAGCAACACTGTCGTTGCATTGGTCTGTCTTGCTAGATGGAATAGGATTCGTTTGTACGATTATGTTACCTGAACCATAATTTCTTGCCTGTTGATCGGTGAGATCTAATACGTTGGCATCGTTGGTCATCGGTTCAAATGCCTTATTGTGGATCACAAATTTTCTCCATAATCATCGTAATTATTACCATAGAACAAAGACCGCAACATATCCCCACATTGATACCATATTTATCTGTACTTGAAAAACGAAAAAGGTCTGGATTTTATGGTTATTTTTAAAATAATCTCATATCATTAAATTGAAATGTAGCTACCCATTAATTTACGTAATATCGGCTCAAATTAGTAAATAATTTTTTCTAGAAGTGTTTATTTTTATCTGAATAAAATTTTCTTTTGTGAAACTTTTGCGTGGTATATAAATATAAAATTACAAGTTGATGTCTTAATCAAAATCACATTTGAACCCCCAATATATCCATATGTATTATAATAGCACCTAGGATAAGAGAAACTTTGGGTAAAAATCATAAATAACGGATCCTAGTGAGTATTGCTGGTCTTTATTGCTAGTATCTAATTAACTATGTGGTAATTTACAACCTTGCGCATTATTGTTATTGTTCGCATGTAGAGGTTATTCCGCCTGTTGCCGCCCGAATTGTATAATTGTTGCTTATTCTTGACTATATAATTTTTTCCCGTTATGTATAATCTCATTTCCTCGTTGGTTGAAAGATTGTTAATTTATGCAGCGTCCTGTACGTAACATTGCCATTATTGCACACGTTGATCATGGAAAAACTACCTTGGTAGATAAGCTATTACAGCAATCTGGTACTTTTGAAGCCCATCAGCAGATTGCTGAACGTGTTATGGATTCTAACGATTTGGAGCGGGAGAGGGGAATTACTATTCTTGCAAAGAATACTGCCGTTGATTACAAGGGAATTCACATAAATATAATTGATACTCCTGGGCATGCTGACTTTGGTGGCGAGGTTGAAAGAGTGTTGTCTATGGTTGATGGTGCTCTGCTGGTAGTTGATGCAGTTGATGGACCTATGCCACAGACTCGTTTTGTAACAAAAAAAGCGTTAATGCTTGGATTGAAGCCTATTGTTGTTGTCAACAAGGTTGATCGCGATTATGCTAATCCTGATCGCGCTGTTGATCAAGTATTTGATTTATTTGACAGATTGGGCGCAACTGAGGATCAGCTGGATTTTTCTGTTATCTATGCTTCTGCTCTTTATGGTTGGTCTGTGGTTGATATCGGGGATGATAGAGAGTCCATGATTCCCCTGTTTGATGCCATTATTGACCAAGTTTCTCCGCCCATTGCCGATATTGATGCCCCACTACAGTTGCAGATTTCTGCACTGGATTATTCTAGTTATGTAGGTCGTATAGGAATAGGTCGTATCCATCGCGGTTCTTTGAGAACAGGTGATCGCGTAGTTGTTTGTAACCGAGACGGAGAGCGATTTAAAACAACTATCTCTGCTATATATGGTTTCCGTGGATTGGATAGAGTCCAACTTGAGGAAGCTTTTGCCGGTGATATCGTGCAGATTGAGGGGGTGGAAGTTCTAACGATCGGTGCTACTATTTGTAGCCAAGAAGTAGTTGATCCGCTTCCTATTTTGTCTGTTGATGAACCTACTCTTCGAATTTCTTTTCTGGTTAATTCGTCTCCTTTTGCTGGAAAAGAGGGTAAGTTTCTGACATCTCGCCAAATTCGTGAGCGTCTGCAACGGGAGTGTTTAACTAATGTAGCTTTGCAGGTCCACGAAACCCCTAATTCAGATGTTTTTGAGGTTTGTGGTCGTGGGGAGTTGCACTTGTCAATTTTGCTTGAGAATATGAGGAGGGAAGGATATGAGATGGCGGTAGGTCGCCCTCAAGTTATTCGTAAGGAAGTTGATTCAGTTTGGCATGAGCCGTTTGAGCGGCTTACATTAGAGATTGATAGCAAAAGCCAAGGGGCAGTTATTCAGGCTTTAGGTTTGCGTGGCGGCGAGCTTGTTGAGTTGATAGTAGTGGAGGATGATAGATTGAGGCTGGAGTATCGCATGCCTGCTCGTGGTTTGATCGGATTTCAGAGTGAGTTTTTAAATTTGACCCGTGGCACTGGAGTAATGAGCCACGTTTTTGACGATTATGCTCCGTCAGTTTCCAATGAGATCGTTTCTCGTACCCAGGGAGTTATTATTTCACAGGAGCAGGGTGTTGCCGTAGCGTACTCGCTGTGGAAACTACAAGAGCGCGGGCGTTTGTTCATAGATCCAGGTGAGCCAGTCTATGAGGGGATGATAATTGGTATTCATAGCAGAGAAAATGATCTGGTTGTTAATCCTATACGTGAAAAGAAATTGACTAATACGCGTGCTGATGGTAAGGATGATCATATAGACTTGGTGCCCCCTATAGAATTGTCGCTTGAAGCTGCGATTGCTTTCATTGCGGAAGATGAGTTGGTGGAAGTCACCCCTAAGAAAATTCGTTTGCGCAAAAGGCACCTTTCTGAATCTGATCGTCGCCGATATGCAAGAAGTGTTGGTCCTTAGGATATGCGCTTAATTACCGTTAGTGCATCTTCTCTTATTGATAATCCTCCCGTGTTGACTTTTTCGTCAATGAGTACACATAGCAGTTTCTGTGTGCGATCTCCGTTTATGCGGCTGGATCCCATGACTGTTCCTGCTTCATCTTGTACTGACAGTATCTGAGTGCCAATTAGTATGTTTTCTTCGGATATTATGTGGCATTGATAGAGGCTTCTTTTGGACTGTCCTTTGTAGTGTGTGCGTGCTATTACTTCTTGTCCTGGGTAGCATCCTTTTTCGAAACTAAGTCCTCTTCCAGACTTTAGTCCAACGGACTGAGGAATTACCTTTTCGTATGTTGAGGGGTGGATCCATACGTATCCGCATTGCCAAAGGTGATCGTTCCAAATGCCGATGGTATTATACGGTAGGTCTGGTCTAGGTTCGTGATCATCAGGAGAAATGTGTAGGGTACCGGTTTCGTTGTAATACAGTACGATATCATTTCCGCTTATTTCCCAGCTATTTGTTTTAATACTTTTATTACGTGGTCCGATAATTGCTGTTAAGCGTGAACCCGCCATTGGTTCAATGGTAATTTTTGCGCGTAGAATATATCTTTTGATATCGTCTAAGAAAGTTTTTTCCATAAGTTGTGGCATAATCATATGCACTCCTATGTTATCTTTCCATATCCACATTATTGTTTTTATTCGTCCTTTGTGATTACACCAGGACGATAGTTGCCACCGATTGGGCATTAATCCCAGGAGGTCATTGGTAAATTGGTTGTGAAGGAACTGGATTGCATCAGGTCCAGTAGCAAAAATGTGAGAAAATTCATTTAGTGGTACTTTTTTGGTGTTTTCATGAGAAATATCAATAAAATCTGTCATCAGTTTCTCCTAAGGGTGATTAGTTTGCCTAAATTAGGTATTGTGTTAGTTTGTTCTGTAGGTTTTATTGGGATTAGTTTAGTCATTTTTTTTTTACTGACATACTGTTTTTTTTCTTTTTACCCAATACCAGATAACATTGTCGGTCATTCTCTGCTGATAAGAAAGTCCATGACTCTTCGTCAGATTGCTAAACAGGCTGATCAAGAAGGATTGGCAGCACCTTTTTGGGTGTGGAGAATTACGGTGCAATTTCATTGTTCTAAGTATTTTTTTTATGCTGGCTACTACGATTTGGTTTATAGAGATTCTGTTTACTCCCTGGTTGAAAGAATTTGTCGCGGTAAATCTAGATTGAGTCAATTTACTATTTTGGAAGGAAGTAGCTGGAACGTTATTAGAAAAAAACTGGATGATGTTTATGATGTCAATCATAGGATACAGCAGATGACTGATAAGGAAATTTTGCTAGCTTTGGGTGATAATGAACACCAATCCTTAGATGGGTTATTATTTCCTGATACTTATTGGTATGCTCCTGGAGAGGATGATCTTTACTTGTTGCAACTTGCCTATAAGGTAATGTTAAAGAAGCTGAACGATATTTGGATGGACAGAGATCGTGATGCTGTTCCATTAAGTCGGCCTTATGAACTTTTGACTGTAGCTTCTTTAATTGAGAAGGAGGTTAAGCTTCCAAATGAAAGATTCCAGGTTGCTAGTGTTTTTTACAATCGCCTAAGAAGCAAGATGTTTTTACAGAGTGATTCAAGTGTTTGTTATGATGGTCGTTGTACTAACAGTGAACAACCTACAGCTCATGATTTATCCAACGTCCATCCACATAATACGTACCGACGCCGAGGGGTTCCTCCTACTCCAATTTGTTTTCCGAGTGAATCGTCATTGATATCTGCTGCGCATCCAAACAAAACCAGTTACTATTATTTCGTTGCTAAGGGTGATGGATCTAGTTATTTTTCTCATTCTCTACTGCAGCACAACAAGGCTGTTCATAGATTCTTGCCTGGAAGAGGTCATGTTACCTAATTTTGTTGAGATTATTGTGTGAAAAAAGGATATTTTATAACATTGGAGGGTCTTGATGGTGTTGGGAAGAGTAGCCAAGCTTCGTGGTTGTCTGATTATCTGAGGCAAAACGGTCGTTCTGTTACCGCTACTCGTGAACCAGGAGGGACTTCTTATGGTGAACAATTGAGATCTTTCTTCCTCAATTTAGATATTTGTGTTGAGGCTGAGCTTTTCCTAATATTTTCTATTCGGATTCAGCATGTTTACGAGAAGATCTTGCCTGCTCTGACCTTGGGTAGAGATGTGGTGTGCGAGCGCTTTATGGATGCTACTTATGCTTACCAAAGTGGTGGGCGGGGCATGTCTTATCAAAGGATTTCTGCTATTGAACAGAATTTATATTTACCTGCTGTTGATTTGACTTTTTTTCTTGATGCCCCTATTGATATTTTGCGAAAACGATTGAATATTAAGCTTTCTGATCGTTTTGAGTTACAGAAAGATGATTTTTTTTCCCGTGTTCGCGATGTTTATCAACGGCGTATTAGTGAGGATCCCTCTCGTTTCGTAGTAGTTGATGCGTCTCAGTCTGTGGATTCTATCCGCCGTATTATGAGTACTGTCCTTGTTGATCGTGGTGTTATACCTTCTACTGTTACGTCGGGGTAGATTATATGCTGGAGGATGGTTATTGGTATGATTTGTGCAATGAACAGTGCTCTGATCCCTATTTCTTATTTCCTTGGCATGTTACCGAATATAAGAGTTTGATGAAGTCATTAAGACTCAAGCCGGTTCAGGTTGTTCTATTGTCAGGGTTAACACTTACTGGTCTTTTTAAATTGGCTCATTTGGTTAGTATTGGGCTGTTGTGCGAGAAAGATGACTGTTCTGTCTATCCTTGTGGATGTTGTGTTGGGTGCCGTTGGGCATCAGCAGACTCTCATCCAGACTTTAGGTGTTTGTTGTCAAGTTCTCACCTACTAGAGTTTTTGCCGTCTTTTGTTGTTTCTTCATATGCTGAAGATAAGAGTAAATCAATGGGCGGTATTTCTGTGGATCGTGTACGAGAGCTGACTCATTTTTTCTCATTGTCTACATATCGTGGTCGTCGAGTCGTTTTTATTGCTCCGGTGGAATCGTTGACTGACAATGCTCTTCAGGCTCTTTTAAAGACCCTAGAGGAGCCAGTGTCTGAAACTACATTCGTTCTTATGAGCTATTCTCCTCATCGTCTTAAAGCCACTCTTTTAAGTCGTTGCCAAATACATTGGCGTGTTCCATCTCCCCGACCGGATGCTATAGAAAAATGGTTGTCAAATTTATCAATACCTACGTCTGTATCGGCATTGCTTTCTTCTTCTGCTGAGTTTATTGTTTACCACCGACCTTTCTATGCCCTGTTACTTATGATTACAGAAACAGGTAATTTGATTATGGAGGTTCGTGATAACTTGTTTCGTCGCCCTCTGGACTTTTGGGTTGTTACTTCATCTTGTAGGGTTATTATGCAGAAATGGGGGAAATTTTTGACCTCTCATCAAGCAGTATCTGTTTTGCTTGATATCCTAGTAGTTATGGTTCATAAGCATCTTGGTGTTTACTGGGGTTCTGATGCCGAGAAGTTGTCGTTGCAGCAAAAAAAGTGTGGATTACTGGCTTGGCTACGCTTTATTGATTGTATCCAGGAAGCACGTTCCTTAATTCATACTGCGTTGAATCAAGAATTAATCCTTGATCATATTATGGTTTATCACCCATTACGTTAGATGTTTGGGGTACACTGTGGAGTTGTGTTTTCGAATAAATCTAAATACTTAAATGGAGTTGAGAATATTATGAACTCACAGCTGGAATCATCCCCTTCTGAGTTTTCTTTAACTACTGGTGGTGGTTATTCTTTGGTCGATTCAGCAAAGAAAGTTGATGCTCCATCCTCATCAGATGAGGAAGAGGGTTCCAACCATTTGTCTCTTGATTTGGATATTTCAGATGGAAGGAAATTGATATCCTCTTTTGTTACGTTTTTCAAGAATGATGGTTTTTTCATCGAAACTGATAAATCTTTTTCTTTGGGTGATGTTGTTAAGTTATCGGTTAAAATGCCTTCAGGTAGTAAGGAACGTTATTCAGTAAACACTAAGGTGGTGTGGATTGTCCCCAAAAATGCTGAGGATCGCCGTACTCAGGGGGTTGGTCTATCGATTGAAGATGATAGTTCTTCTTCCCTTGAATTGCGTGAAAAAATTAATGCATACCTAAGTAAGCGAGTTGATAAGGTAAAGAAATACGCAGTTTTTCCTTTTCCATCGTAAAATTTCTTTCGTGCATTTTGATTAGGGTACGATAGGTATCGCGGTATTTGTGAGAAGGTGAGAGGAATGGTGATTGTCTACTGTACCAACTACGCATAGGGTTATTGTTCGACGAATTCAGCCTGAACGAATTGTGGTTGAGATGGTTGGTCATCACGGGCGTTTTATTCTAGAAGGGGTGGAGAGATCGCTTGTTTGGCCTGGCGATATGTGTTTTGCTGAAAGAGTTTGTTCAAAGTCCGATGTGGTTAAATTTATTAGCCATATTAATTCTACTCAAACCTGTGTATGTTATTTTTCTGAGATCAATAATAAATACTGGGCGATTCCAGAAGAGCGAGATTTATCGGATAGAGTCATAGATGTTTCTGGATTTGTGCTCCGAACCATAAATGATAGGTCACGAGCCAATGTACTTATTAAGTCCTATAAAAAAAAGAAAGGCTACTACGTAGGTGAGGTTATTTCTACTTTTGAGGATAATTTTTTACTATCCCAAGCTATTGAACGTACGATTTCAGTTTTTCAGTTGCCACGGTCTTTTCCTTCATTAGTAGATTCTGATTTGGAACAACTTAAGGTGTTCGTCGATCCTGTGAAGGATCGAGTCGATCTTACTGACTATTCTTTTGTTACTATTGATGGCGACGATGCTAAAGATTTTGATGATGCTGTTTTTGCCGAAAAAAAATCAAACCTGTTCCGGTTAGTAGTTGCCGTTGCTCATGTTTCTTCTTACGTATCCTGGAATAGTGCTATAGATGAAGAAGCTTATCAGCGTGCAACGTCTATGTATTTTCCTTCTACCGTTATTCCCATGCTGCCTCCTACGCTCTCAGAAGACTTGTGTTCTCTGTGTCCGCAGAAGGTAAGATTGGTTTTATGCTGCGATATGATGATAGATTCAAGAATTAACGACCCAATTGTTTCTTATCGTATATATCCAGCAAAGATTAAGTCTTGTCAGAGGTTAACTTATCGATCTGTGCAAAATTGTTGGGATGGTTCCAGTAATGATGTTCTTCCTGAATTATTGCCATTGATGGGTATACTTTTTGATGTGTTCACTATTCTGAAAAATAGTGCGAAGCAAAGGGGGATGTTAAATTTTAATACTCCGGCTGTTTACTTTGAATATGATAATGGCAGAGTGTGTGATGTTTATAACCACACACGTTATGCTTCTGAGGAGATGATAGAGCAATGCATGTTGGCTGCTAATACTTGCGTAGCTAATTTTTTGTCCTTGAAAAATTTGCCTGGATCTGTGTATAGAAATCACGAAGGTGTCTCTAAGGATAGCATGCCTTTGTTGAAGCAATTTTTGTCATTGTTTGGCATGGGATCTTTATTTGACGGGTTAACAACCTCAAAGGGCATGCAGAGGATTCTTGATTCGCTGTCAAATCTTTCCTTGCCACATTTGCAATTATACTTTCTTCGATCGATGCAGCATGCCGTGTATTGCGATAGAAATGAAGGTCATTTCGGACTATCTTTGAAGGAATATACTCATTTTACCTCGCCTATTCGTAGGTATCCTGATTTGCTTGTGCAAAGGGCATTGGATTGCTATCTATACGGGAAGTCAAACATAAAATTTAATTTAACAGAATACCTCGAGCATTGCTCAATGAAGGAAAGAGTTTCTGAGAGTGCTTCTCGCTATATTACCAGCTTTCTGAAGTGTTGCTTCATGGTTTCTCATATTGATAAGAAATTTTCTGGCACTATTTCTTCTGTTACTGAAATGGGTTTATTTGTTTTACTTGATGACTATCCAATTGAAGGATTGGTTCATATTTCTAAACTTGGTAGAGATTATTTTATTTTTGATGCATGTCGATTCAGGCTTATCGGTAATCGTAGTGGTGCTGCATTCTGTTTGGGTGATCGTGTAAATGTTCAGGTAAAGGATGTTGATTTGAGTATGAGAAGAATTTATTTATCATTACTTAATAGAGATAAATTGAAAAAAAAAGTTATTGATAGGGAAGGTAGTTTTAGAGATTAGATTAAAGTAAGAGATAGTATTATAGATTAAATATATTAAATATCTTAAACGAATAACTCACTATTATGTAATCTTTTTGTCATCTGGATATCCTATTGTAGCACAATGGTGATTGTTGTGCCCTAATATGGACAAACTACCAATTATTACATTTTTCATCAAATTGAATCATATTATCATTGCACAGTTGGTTATCTTACATGTTTTTAGGATTTTTGGTGTAGGTGTAATAATTTTGTTAATTTAACGTTATGTCAATGTTGCCGTGAAAAATTGGTATCTATTTGGTATTATTTATTCACTTATGTTTATGTGCATGTATGTTTTTTATTACTACGGGGTGAGGTTTCTGGTGGTACCTTGTGTATTTTGGTTTGTGTTATCAACATCTTAAAATTTAAGATTATTTCTGTTAGGTCTAGGCAGTGTTTGATGTTTCATGATTAATATTCCTCTGGTAACTTTATGCTGGGCTGGTGGTGTGGTGAGCAATTGGTTCATGCCTTGTGTTTTATTAGCAGTTTGTGATCATTTACTCATGGTTGTTTTTTATGTTGTACGACTATTTTGGCACGAATTTATTTGAACGTTTATTTTTGTTTGTAGTCTTTGTTGTATTTTTTGGGATTGTCTATTATAGATGATTTATAGTTAGTCGTTAGGATACATTAAGTGTTTCAGTGATTTTAGTTATAGATATAATGAATATATTTTTATGGCTGCTTTGGTGACTATCTTTTGCGAATTTAGTGTATTTGATGAAGTGAGTCGTGTAGTTAATGTTTAGTTTCTCGTCTTAATAAAATACTGTTGGTACTAAGTGTTGTTAGTGCGTTGATAGATTTTTTTGTTTGCAGTTTGTCTACTCGATAATCATTGTTTTTTCTAATGTCCTTAAGTGTTTTGTATCACATGAGATCGATCATGGTGTAGTAGTGTAGGTGTAGTTTATTCCTTCTGTTTTAACTAAGTAATATTATTTTTACTAAGTAACACGATTTTGTTTTCAGTAACGTTGACTGTGCTATTTTTTATAGAACGTTGATATTTATTGTGTGTTTGCTAATTTACTATCTGGTACTTTGTTATTATGTTAATGAGATATTTTTGAGTAATGTATTATTGATTTTTTTAAATTGGCGTAACTAGTGAGTATTGGTAATTTTATGATTTTTGCATTGATTAACATACGGAGATTTTTTTGTGGCTGCTAAATTTATTGTGTTTTTAACGTGCTTGTAAAGGACATTGTTATTATATCGTCTAGTTAGTTTGTGAGACAATGATTCTTCTTCGGTGTGATAATTTTATTTTAAGCCTTTTCGTTGAGGGGGAGGATCATCTCCGTAGTTTGTTTCAGAGTTTATTTACATGGACATTATTATATATGAGTAATGGTAGATTTAGTTTGAGTGGTGGTTCTGTTGCATCTAGTGCTGCTGCTGAAAGTGGTGATGATAGTGCAGTAGTTGTAAATACTGTTTCAGATGATTCAAATCTTGGTAGCGTGAGATCTGAGTCTGGGTCACTTACTTCATTGGTATCTTCATCTCGTACTGTTCTTCCTGATGGTTATGCTCGATCTTTGTGTTTTGATTCTTGTGCAGATATTGGTACTGACGTCGTAGTCATAGCTAATGATTTTGTAGCTAATTCTAATGAAGGAGTTTCTTGCAGTGAAGTTTCTGCTTCTTCTTGCGGTGAGGCTGCCACTGTTTCTCATGCTGAAAATCCTACCTCTTCTCGTATAGAATCTCCTACTATTTCTTGCACTGAAACCTCTACTACTTCTTGCATGGAAGATACAGCTACCTGTTGTATAGAAGCTCCATCTGCTTCTTGTAGTGAAGGTCAAGGTGGTTCGGATAGTTCATTGCGTACTGGTCGTTCGTCACGTGTTGGTCGTTCGTCACGTGTTGGTCGTTCGTCACGTGTTGGTCGATCAGCACGTTCTGGTCGTTCATCACGTGCTGATCGTTCAAGTCATTTTAATCATTCAATTCCTTCAGGTACTTCTTCCAGCGATAATACATTTCACCCCTGTGGAAATTATGGTTCACATTCTAATTTTTCTAGTGCAAATGCTTCTGGAGTAGGAGGTCCTAGTCCAGTTGGTTCTTTGCCTCATGGTATTTCTATTGATACTTATCGAGAAACGTTGTTGAGGACTCAGCGATTAGCTTGTTTTCAAGTCGTTTCCTATCATCAGATTGTTTACAATTGTCACCGTGCTATAGTTGCTTCTTATGGTTATGGTGATGTTCTTCCTAACTATGGTGAAGTTAATTCTGGTGGTGTAATTGATGCTAGTGGCATTACTAATGTTGCTGCTAATATTTCTGCAATGCCTGCCCCGCATGCTGCAATGTCCGCTCCGCAGGCAATGTCCGCTCCGCAGGCAATGTCCGCTCCGCAGGCAATGCCTGCCCCGCATGCTGCTATGTCCGCTCCGCATGCGATGTTTGCCCCGCATGCAATGCCTGCCCCGCAGGCAATGTTTGTCCCGCAGGCAATGTTTACCCCGCAGGCAATGTTTGCCCCGCAGGCAATGTTTGCCCCGCAGGCAATGCCTGTCCCACGTGCTGTGTTTTCTCCGCGCGCTATGTTTGTCCCGCAGGATATGGCTACTCCGCAGAGGGTGGTTGTTTCTAGCGCAATGAATAAGAATCATGCAACTGATGCCAGTGGTGATAAAAAATAGATTTTGTTGCAGTGTTACGGTTTTTTGTTGTCTTGTTAATAAGTGATAATATTTTTATCTGAAGCTTTATCTGCAGCTGCCGTTATGTTTATTGCGATTTTTTTTCTCGTACTAAACAGTGTGTAGTGCATTATGAACATGATATTAGCAATTAGGGTAATTGTTTATGTGATGTGCTCTCATCTCATGTGAAGATTCTACATAGTTGTGTTTTTTGAGTTGTAACTATTAGGCTATCTTGTGGTGCTGTGTTGGTGAATTAAAATAGCGACTTTATTAATAAGTTATAAATTTAGTCAGTATTCTATATGCTTATGTGGGAGGTTTGATTTGTGTCGAGATTTGTATGGTGCAGGAAGCGATGCTTCGTCCGTTGTTCCCTATACGGATACTGCTGACGATGATTCAGCAGTAGGAGATCTTTCAGCAGTAAGAGATCTTGTTCTTATGATCGAACCAACAACTATAGTTCCTATTATTATACCAAATTTAGGTTGTTTTTCTGGAATTTACTATCCTTCATCTAGCCTTTCTTGGCCCGTGAGTGATTCTTTGTTGAGAACTACGAACTCTTCTGAGTATCTGCAATCTTTATGCGTTCATAGTTATGATGAACGAGAATCTAATACAACTACTGCTGCTAGTGTAATTTTACCAACTTTACCAACTGCACTAATTGCACCAACTGCACCAACTGCACCAACTGCACCAACTGCACCAACTGCACCAACTGCACCAACTGCACCAACTGCACCAACTGCACCAACTGCACCAACTGCACCAACTGCACCAACTGCACCAACTGTTACTAGTGTGGATGCTTCAATTGCTGTTACGTCTGATATTGTTTCTAGAACTGTGTCCAGTGTAAATATTTCATCTGCTGTTTGTGGTGCACGTCGTAGTCTTGTCTCGAGTAGTGGTGTTAGTGTTGTTTCAGAGTCTAGTGTAACTCCGTCCTACCGTACAACTCCGTCTTACCGTACAACTCCGTCTTATCGTACAGCTCCATCTTACCGTACAGCTCCATCTTACCGTACAGCTCCATCTTACCGTACAGCTCCGTCCTACCGTACGCCTCCATCTTATAATACATCTTCGTCTTCTCGTAATTATGATAAACGTGACACTGTTGCAACATTAACCCCAAAAACTACTGCAGTTGCTGCAATTCCTAATAGTGCTTCTACAACTGTGTCTAGTATCAATATTTCATCTGATGTTTGCAGTACACTTAATGATTCAGTTGTAGTTCGTAATTTTTCTTTAGGGAGTGATTTTAGTTCTGTTTCATCTTCTCGTGCCGTTTCGTTTTCTATTTCTGGTGAAATGGATGATACTTTTGTAAGTCCGGTTAGTCCGGAAACGTTTTCCTATGTTGTGCCGTACACATATGATATGACACCATCTGCACCTCTGGCTCCTTATTATGTATTAGATCAATATGCTATGCAAACATTACCTAATTTAGAGACATCTTATTATGGCCTAGGCCAATATGATTATGTAGCATCGTCTAATTATCATTTACCAGATCAGTATGTTGTTGCAGCATCATCTAATTCAGCTGCATCTTATTATAATTTATCAGATCAATATGTTGTTCCGGCATTATCTAATGCAGCGGAGTCTTACTCTCATGGCATGGATCAATATGCCGCGGGGGCGTCAGCTAATTCAGCGGCATCTTATCACCATGTTCTAGCTCCGCATGTTTCTGCATTAGCAGCTAGTTCAGGTGTACCTGAAGCCCATGTATCTTACCAATATGATATGTCCACTTCTGATGCAACCATTGGTTATTGTTACAGGCCAGATTCACATGTTGCCGTATCTTCTACCGACTATTCAATCACTTATAGTGATACTGCAGGCCGCTCATCTGAAAGTGTTCCCCCATATGTTGAGGATCGTTTTTGTTTTTCAGATAAACCTGATAATTATTCAGATAGTAATAGTAATTTTTTGGCTGATAAATTTAAACATTTTGAGTCTCAGGGATTTTTGATTATGGACAAAGATGTGCGTAGTATAAGTAGACTTATTTCAAATTCATTGGATGTATTTTATGTTGATGTTGCATCCATGACATTTAATGTGGAGACAGCTGTTGTTCAGGGTATTGCTACAGGTTCTTCTTCCTGTATTGATCTAGTTAGGTCTAGATTAATAGATTACAGTAGAAAATTTTCTTCTCGCCTAATGGATCTAATTACAAGTACTATGTGGAATCGTATTGGTGTATCTTATTCTTATAGTAAAGAAAAATGCACTGATAGTGATAAGCTACAATTTTTAGAAGAGTTAGTTGATTCTGTTTTTGACCAGCAAATCAAGTATGTAGATGATTTAATTGAAACTATGATTTATCGATTGGGAAAAAAATAGAGTACATAGAAAACTATGTATAGAGTATGGACCTATTAGATTGGATGTATTAGTAATGATATGTGTTGTTGTAGAGGGATGTGTTTTTTTCTTTTGCAGTGTTCTGATGTATTTTTGTCTAGTTAGTTGGTGCCTGTTATTACTTATAGTTAATGGCTTTGTGCTAGGTAATTTTTTGAAATATTTGTTTGCGTGATGCTTAATTTCTAATTGGTAATAGCGATAATTTGTATGCCCCTAGTCAAGGGATGCGTTTTTTATTATAAATAAAATTATAGCATTAGTTCTGCAAGTTTTGTCTGCGATTAACTTAAAGGTATTTAATTTTTGCATAATTATAATTATGAGTATCACATAATTTTTATGTCTGTGAATAAATTAATTTCCGTAATTGTTATATATAAACTAAATAGTGTAAGTTTTACTTAATCTTTAATATGCTGTTAATAAATATAAGGATGGGTTTGTAAATAGGTAAAATATAGTATTTATTTTATGTAATGTGGTATTGATATGATAGACATAATTTAGCTGCATTCAATTTTATGTAAGGTTTGTGCAATTATCTTATGACTATTACTAGTCGTGATGTCACCATTGGAAACTTCATCAAAAAATACCATCATGTATTAATGATTATTATTTGATTATATTAATAATTTTAAAAATATTGACAATAAATTAATATGTTTGATTGCAAAAGAATACAATTTAATAATTGATAAATAGGAAACTAGATATATATTTTCTAATGAATTAATAATAGGTAGTTAAATTGAATCAGTAAATGACTTCCAAGGTAGTATTTTTTTGTTAATAAAATTATATTATTTAATATTTGCTTATTGAGAAACAGGTCCTTTTTACCTATAAGGATGTAATTATTACTAATTGAAAGTTATGGTTTGGTATTTACTCTGACGTTGAGCATCGTATTTGTTTTTAGGGATATATTTTTCTTCTAATGTTATAAATTGAGTACATAATAAATTTTGCGGAATTTTTAAAGAAAGTCTTATTCTTATTAATATGGTTAATTGCTTTGAACGTTTTACTTATAAGGCCTATGATAATTGCAAATTAGTGTTTATATATTCCAAAAAGAAAATTGAGTTAATTTTTGTTAATCTACGGCTATTATTTTCTAGGAATTACTGTATTTGAAAATATTAATTTGGGAGTGGGAGCAAATATAGTATGACTTATGGAAGTTTGCTTTTTACTAACATTAATTTTTACTATAAAAATGTAGATTTATCTATCAGAAATTATGTTTCTGACGGAATTTTCTAAAAATTAAATTTGAGCTTTTAGATATGATTGATAAATATAGGTCATGGCTTCTGTTTTTTGATCTATTATTTGTTGCTAAAACGGATATTGCGAATCTTGTTAGTGACCTATGTTTAGGTTTGTTTTATAGTGTTAATAGAGGACAATAAATTTTTGTTACTACCATAGTTACAGCTGATGGGTTACTGCAGCATAAATAAAAGTTGTATGGTATGAAAATTATTGAGGGGGGGGGGTAATAGTCTGTTGATGCATATCGTTAGTATAGCGCCACTATTACTAAGTGATATTCGTCATCTTTGACCACATGCCTTCCTAAGTATAATGAAATTGTGTTTCCTATATCTATCACTGATTATTAGTATAATTTTATTTCAATTAATTACTTTAGTAAATCAACATTTGATCATGAGTTATTTTAGTGCCTAGTGATTATAATTTTTTTGGGAACAATGTGTTGGTACGGATGTATATGGTACAGATGTATATTTAGTTTATTTTGAACATGTTTTGGGTACACTGCTACCAGTTATAAGTAAAACTTGTTATAGATTATTTGCAGATAGAACGTTATCTGTTATATTTACTATAGCTATACACATATGATGAAGTGCTACATATTTTACCATGATTTATGGGAGGTATTGATAGGTGTAAGGATGGTATTACTGGTGCATTGTTATTTGAATCAATTGTTAACAAGTATACTTAGTCTTGTTTTTTATAGTTATTTTAATTTAGAGTTATCCCTTTCTATTTAATTGGATAGCTTTATAATGTAGTCTGTTCCTAGATGTTGTGTGTCCATTTATGATTTTAACATCTGTTCATCTAGGATAGGTGTCTGTTGTTGGGTAATTTGATTGTGCTTTTGTACGGCCTTTGAAAATCCAAAAATTATAGGTCTTTATAGGTCATTACATTGAGTAATTTTAGTGTCCAGTGTTTGAATCACCTAAATGTTGTAGTGTGCTCGGCACGAGTAAAATATTGATGGTTGCGGTTGATTTGGTTAGGTATAATTTAGAGCTACTGCTCCTCGCGCAAGGTTAGGTGATAAAAGATCGTCAGGGTTGTTTGCGAATCTATGCAGATACTATAATTTATAATAAAAAATGAGAGATATAAAATTTTTTTTATGCTAGTAATTGTAGTGCTGATCATTATTTTGATAATCTATGTGGATTATCAAAATAATTGCATACATTTTGCATAATTAATTGTAGTAGAATTAGGCCCTCATTGTTAATGCAATGCGTTTTTATATTTTTATTTCATTGAAAATTAGGGTAATTGTAATATGGACAATTTACAGGTGCATGAATTGAAATGCCGTTCTGATCAGATTGCCTGCGATTTATATCGTGGATTAAATGAAGGCGAATCTACGAGCGATAATAATTATACTGCAAATATAACTCAAAGTTTATTTGATCACAATGATGATATAGGTATTTTATCTGCCAAGAATAGTGATGGATATGGCAATGTAAATAATGTTCCATCTTTACATATTTTATTTACTCAACAAAATATAGGTGTTGAGGACGAGTGTTGTTTGCATGTTAAATCGATAGATGAGGTTTGTGACCGTAGATTTTTTCAATTATATGCTACAAAAAAAGGATACTGTCTTACTGAAAGTTTTTTGTCATCTATGAATAAATACAAGATGAATTTTATAGATGTAGTTGATAATGCTCTATCTGTGCTAGATGATAGTTTTAATTTTTTAAGAGATTCACTTAGTGGCACTGTAACAAATTTGGAGGACGAAGTTTTATCGTTTATTAGCAGGTATAAACTTAATTTTAGACCAGACTGTATTTCAATCCTGCAGTCTGATTTTATACCTTCAATGGTAAAAAGCATTTCTGAAGGCAAGGTTGTTTATTGTAATAACGACATTGAAGTTGAGGATAGCACTGGATGTGAAATGAAGTGCCTAGATATGGAACGGTTTTTTTTATACTCTGTTTCTGTCTTGGAGAGCATTTTAATGATAAAGGAAGAAATTTATTACAGAAATTTTTTTGATAAAAATAAGATCTTCTTATTGTCTTTTCCTAATGTTAGTTGCAGTGATAGTTTTATTTATGCTGCTTCTAATGATGGGTCTGGTACACCTAAGGTTGTTCATCCTGTTTCCTTAAGCAGTAGGTTTGGGGTATGTATATCGTTTATGGCAAGTTATAAGATAGATTGTATGGTGTCAGCTTTCATTGATGAATGTTCTTTTGTATTAAAAAATATTGTTAGTTCCAAATATAAAGATGTTCATGATTATGGTTATCCTACAGTTAGGGATCTTAAAAAGTTACGAGCGGAAATACTGAACTTAATTGAAGAGGAATTTTATAAAAATATATTTGAAAAATCAATTGCAGGTAAACTTAATGATTTTTTGACGGAAATAATAATATGTAATCAGCATGATATTAGCACTGAAGATGATCCTCTGAATAGGCTATTACTTCGTGATAAAATTATCAGTTATATGCATGGCTTAGTATATGATAGATTAACTAGTGATAATTGTATTGTGCTTGGAGATTTTCGTTGTAAATTAGAAAGATCTAAGAATTATTTATTGAAAGTAGAATCTATTGGTAGGGCAGATAAAGTAATTGCTTGTTTGTCTAATCTTCATCCTGATGACAGTAGTAAAATTTCATTCATGAGGAAAAAGTTTTTTTCAAATGTTGTTGAAGTCGTTATGAATAAGTTTTACAAAATTTTAGAAGAGAAGTATGTATTTTCGGATGGTACGATTATTAGAGATGTTTCTTGGAGTAAAGTTGCTAAGGAAATTCACCCAATTATTCAAGAAGAGGTCAGACCGTTTGTTGATGAAGAGCTCAATAAAATTTCTCAGGTATTATCTAAATCACGCATAGTAGAAAGTTCTGGTAGTGCCTGTGGTAATTTGGATTTTTCTGGTAGTTTTAGGGATGTTACTCTCGAGGAAAAAAAACAAATTATGAGTATCATTAGTAATTTTTTTGATGTTCGACTAGAATCTTTGTTTAGAAAATCGTGGCGTAGTTTGATTAAGATTAGGAGTAAAAATTGTATCTCAGGATACATTGGCGGTGAGATTTCAGAGTTATCTAGGGAAGGTCTTTCCAATGAGATGGCTTCTTCTACTTTGCCTGCTCAATCGACACTTGATGGTAATTTTTCTTCAGTGGTTGTAGATCTTACTGGGGAGGCAGAATCTTCTTCATCTGCGGATTTAGGACGTACTTCTTCAAGTACGGTAAGGCTAGGGAAAGTTACTAATACATGGGGATTAAATCTTTGCCCCGATGATAGGAATATGATTTTATTAGCTAGAAGAAGATTTTTGAGTGATATTAGGATTTATGTTAGAGGTGTTTTTTTCTATATGCTGGAAAGAAAGCATATTCTTCCTGACAGCTCGGTTTTGTCTGAATCTCCATGGAATTTAGTTTCCAGTTACCTATTACCAATTGCATTAAAATCAGTGAAATCAATTATCAATTGTCAATATATGGAGCTAGATTGTATCTTGTCTAAATGTCGTGTTGTTGTTTATGCAGATTCGCAATTATTTTGTAATTTTAGAAGAATTACAGATTATGAAAAAAATAATATAAGGATTATTTCTAAGAAATATTTAGGAAAAGAGTTAAGGAAGTGTATTAGGTTATCATGGTTGGATGTGCTTGGTTCTGCAAGGCGCAACCTAAAATTAGGTACAGTTGAATTACTTACTAGTATTCGTTTGGGATTAAATATAAGTAAAAGTGATAATGTCGACATTTTAAATATACGAAATGGATTTTTGTCTAAGATAGGAGATATCATATATGATAAATTTTATGAAATTATTAATGATAGGCATACGTTAAAGGAAGGTGGTTTTACTAATGCTAAAGGTTGGTCAGAGGTATCGTCTATATTGTTACCGATTGCTAGAAAAGAAATTAAATCTCTTGTAGAAAGCGAACATAGATTTATAGAGGGAGTTTTGTCTAGAGCGCGTGTGATTGTTGATTACGTTAATGATAGAAAAATTACTGATGATGAGATATCAGCTGTTTTAGAAAACATTAGAAGGTGGATTAATATAGAATTGGTTTCTTTGGCTAGTGACATATGGAATAGCATTCTCAGTTCTACGAAGGGAGGAAGTTTTAATACTAACATGAGAAATGATGGTGTTGTGGATTTATGTAATGATGATAGCGAGCTGGGTTTATATGATTGTATTCCTGATGAATTTGTCAAATTTGGTAATTTATATATTGATAAAGATCATGTTAGAGCCGTAGAAGCTAGGGTTGAGAGTAGTTTGGGTGATGCGCGGGACGTTGTTACTGATCTTATCAATGGTATGCATAAAAGCGATTATCTTGTTTTAGATTTTTATGATCTTGATTGTATGATGGGGGATGAATTTAGGTCTGCATCTGGACGTGTTTTATCTAAATTTATGGATGAGTTGGATCATTTTTTATCTGATTTTTTTGTATGGGATGATGGTATTAGGATAATTAGTGATGAGGAAAAACGTAACTTGTTAAAATATGTATATGTGTATGTTTCTGGTCAACATGATCAAATTGTATCTAGTGCAAAGCTAGATTTTTTCTCAAGTGTGCTTGAGAAAAAACATGTTTGTTAGGTAGCTATTTAATTTTATTAGCATTCCTGCTTAGTTGGAATAGTGCGTGAGTGATAGTTTTAGCATTGCCCATGTTGAGATTGTCCTTTATTGAATTGGGCAGGGTTTGTAGTTTGATTGTGTTACATGTGTTTTGGTTGTCTTAATTTTTCAAATGATATTGTCTGTCAATTTAATAATTATTGTAGATGGTAATTGTTGCTATGAACTTATTGTAATTGAGATATTAGCTTAGAGAAAATAATTCTTTGTTTATTACTGTCTGGATTTTCTATGAAGTGTTTGTTGTTTTTGCGTGGAACTCTTAGACATGTAAGTGTCTTCCTTGTCTCATAGTGCAGCATGTGAAAATAATAATTTGCTAGTTATTGGTAAAAATTTCATGTGCATATCAGTGCAATTAAAAATAGTATTTGAGTAGGCTATTTTTATTCTACTTCTAGGGATTTTAGAAGTGCATTGTTATAATTTATGAAATATAAATCACAATTTGAGATTGTTTGATATTTTTAATGTACAGATAATGAGTTATGTTTAATGCCAAGTACGTTTGAGTTGCTTTATTCCTAGTGTGTAAGTTTTTCTTCAACTTTTTTCTTCAATTTATATTTTTCATTGATATATTTGATATTTCATTCGTTTTAATTAGTCTAATAATATTAATTAAACTAGAAACTAGAAGGGAAATGTTTATACTTCTACTATTGGCACCAAGATCTCAGATGATCTAATTATAGATGCTGTTCGTTTTTTATGGTGATAATAGTTATTACTGGTTTAGTAACCACAACTAAATCTTATGATGTATAACTGCATTATGTTGTTTATTGATTTGGTATGTTATTTTATATCTTCTCAATTACTTGTATGTTGGTGCTATGGTTGGGGGTAGTTTATAATGCGGTATGATTAAAGCATTATGATACTAGCTGAGATTTGTTTTTCTTGGTTTTTAATCGTTTATTATCAATAAGTATGTTGATTATTTGATAAATTAAATTAGTTTGATGTGATATTTTCTCACACATGACAATATGTTGTGTCCAACTAAAGCAAATAATATTATCTGCTATGGTAGTTATTTGGGTAACAAATTTTTATTTGTAGATGGGAAAGTTGTGATGACATAGGTCTCAATTGGAGTATAATCTGGATACGATTGTTGGTATGTAGTGTTACAGTTATTTTATATAAAATGAATGCGGTGATGATATGAATAGTATAGGGTTGCAGAAAGTTTGTTCTTGTCCTAATTCAAGTGGTGAGTTTGTGGATCCTAGTCATGAGTGTTTGGAGTCTGGTCGTGTGCTTTGTTCTTTAAAGATAGTTGATGTCAAAGGGGGAGGGGCTATTGCGGGTGGTATATCTTCATCTTATGATAGTTCTGCTGTAGCTGCTTCTTCTATCACAGGTATTGGAGGTAATGAAGGTTCGGAGTCTGGTAGTGGACTTTGTTCCCTAAAGATAGTTGATATTCGGGGTCATGATGATAGTAGTACGGCTTCATTTTGTACAAGCTCTTTGCCTGATGAGTCGTTACAGGGTATATGCTATGGGTATGCTTCTTGTGATGATTTAGATGCGATCAAGGACGTTTATAAGGATGACTTTTTTCAACTGTATGCTAAGGGTAACGGGTATGAGCTTACTGAAGATTTTTTGTCCAAAATAAATGAATATAAAGCTGAATTTTCATCTAAGGTTGATCTTATATTATCTAATTTAAATGTGTTTTTGGCAGAAGAAGTTGTAACTACGACTATTGAAGATTTTATGAGTAAAGTTTGTTCATCTTTTTGTAGATCATTTTTTAGTATTAGACCAAAATGCATAGATTTTTTGCAGTCATATGTTGTTCCTCTTTTGGAGGAAAAGTGTTTAAATTCTAGTGTTATTTGTGCTGGAACTAAGCGCAATATGACTTATCCTGAAGTGGAGAGATTTTTTCTGTACTATGTTACAAGCTTGGAACGATTAGTTATGCTCAGGGCCGTTGGGTTCTGGGATAAATTCCGTAATGCTAATGAGTACGTTCTTTCATTAGCTTCTAGTATTGATTACAGTAATCCATTTAATCATTTCGATTCAGGATCTCAAACGGATATAACGAATATTAATCATCCATCTGCATTTGTATACAAATTTGGAAGGTATATATCGTTTGTAGCTTCTTCTAAAGTTGATTCCGTTGTGTCTTATTTAGTTAGTAAATGCTCTGTGGAGTTGAAAAAAACCGCTTATTCCAAATGTTTCAACATCGCTTTTAATGGACATGATCCTTATATTGGTATTAAGCAGTTTAGAAATGGTTTGAAAGCGTTTATTCTAAAAGAATTTAATGACAAGATGGTTAAAGAAAAAGTAAATGATACCTTGGGTAAATTTTTTGACAGATTGGTGGTTTGGGATGATGTTAATGCCATAGCTGTAGAGAGAAGTAGTTCGGTTGTATTCGACGATATTACTAAGTACAGTTACAAATTGTTAGAAGGTAATATACATAGAAGTATAGATGATACTGCTATGCATTTTCAGGTAGTGCTATCATCCTATAGAAAGTTTCAACTTAATGTTCATCCTGATGATTTTTTATGTGATAAGTATGGCTACATCATTGATCCGGGATCAATGGACGTTTATAAGGATGATTTTTTTCAATTACATCCTGAGAGGATGGGATATCAGTTAACCGAGGATTTTTTATCGGTTGTTAACAAATGCAGAGGGGAATTTATAACTAGGGTTGATACTATTCTTTCCAGTTTGAGTGGTATCTTTTTTGGTAGGTTCTCGAAGTCGACAATAGTTTGTTTTATGAATGGAATTAGCTCTTCTTTTTGTGAGGCAGTATGTGATCTTAGGCCGAAGTGCATTGAAGTATTGCAATCTTATGTTGTTCCTCTGATAATAAAGACAGTTTTTTATTGTAATGTTGTTGATAATAACTCCTCTCGTAGCATGACTCATAATGAGATGGAACAGTTTTTTATGCACTATGTTACCAGTTTAGAGCGTGTAATAATGCTAAGGGCAATTAATCATTGGCATAATTTATGCAAATCTAATGGGCATATTTTAGCTCTTGTTCCTGGTATTGATTATAGCAATCCGTTTCATCATTTTTATTCTGGCGAAAAAAATAGTGACAATCTTCTTTCTCACCCACCTGCGTTTGTGTATAACTTTGGGTCATATATATCATTTGTTGCATTTTATAAGATAGATGAAATTGTCTCAGATTTTGTTAAAAGAAACTCCATAGTATTAAAAAATACTGTTCATCGCAAATGTTGTGATACTAGCAAGTATAGTCGTGATCCTTATGTTGATTTTGGTAATTTAATAAAGGGATTGAGGAATTTTGTTTTAAAAGAATTTCGTAGCAAAATAATTGAAGAGGGAGTGATAGACAGTTTAGGTAGTTTTTTAAGTAGGTCAATAATATGGGATAAATATGAAATTGGATCCGAGGATGCAGAAGGACATCATTCTTCCATTATTGATGAAATAATTGATTATATGTATAAATCACTAGAATATTCTGTTTATGATGACATTCGTAATACTGCTATGCATTTTCAGTGTATATCGGTATTGGCTTCTTTTTCTAAGAAACCAAAGGTTATTTATAAATTGGGGGCTATTATTGACAGGTTTGAATTAAATGTTCATCCCGATGATTGTAGTCGTATTCTATTTGTAAGAGAAAAAACTTCACTCAGGATTGTGCGTCATCTTACTAACATCTTTTCACGTATGTTGAAGGATAAGGTTGCTCTCAAAAGTGGTGAGGTGGTATGCAAAGAATCATGGAGCAGAGATTATGACGAACTTAGAGCTGTTGCATTGAAATCTCTAGAACCGATTTTTAAAGATGAGCATGTAGAATTGATTAAAGCTTTATCTAAATCTCGTATAGTAGATATGACTAAGGGTGTTGTTGCCTCTTGTGTTATTAGAAAAATTTCGGATGATGATAAAATTAATATTGCAGAACGAGCTAAGTATAGGGGGAAAGAATTGGATTCTTCTATTAGGAGGGCTTGGTCGTATGCAATTAGTGATTTAGATTCGGAAAATGTTGATGGTAGTTCGTCTGTAAATGTTGGTTTGTATGAACCAGATTGTAAGTGGGGAGTAGAGTTTAGTTATTGTGATAGTTTTGTTATCAGCAATGCCAGGGAAAGATTTTTATCTAAATTTAGGGTAATTATCTACAATAAATTTTGTGAAATGTTAAAGAGCAAACATGAATTGTATGCAGATAAAGTTATTGATGATGATTATTTGAATGATGTGTTGAAGGAATTGTCACCTATTGTTCAGAAGGAATTTAGTAACTTTGTTGAATCTGGAAGTGCATTTGAAGAAATATCAAAAATTATGTCTGGTTTGCGTGCAGAAATAGATAGCGATAACGACAGAGAGCTTACTAATCAAGAAGTGTCTGTAATTTTGGGAAGATTTGTCAAACTTTCAGATAATGAATTAAAGTACTTATTTAGGAAAGTTAAGGAAGAATCTGTTAATTATGTTGTTTTACTTTCTGCTCCTAATTCTGAAGAAGGTGGTGTTTCTAAGTCATTGGATTCAAATATTTTGCTTAATGTTGTTGATTATGAGAGTAATAGAAAACTAGCTGATATTAGATTTTCGTTTATAGAAAAATTTAGACCAGTTGTAATTAAAACTATCAATTCACTATTTATGTCATCTGATTCATTGCTGGATAGTCTGGATGACATTTTGGAACATGTAACTCCAGGGTTAAGTAAACAGTGCCAAGATATGTTCAAGGATGAGGGCTTTTTGTCTAGAGCAGAGTCGTTGTTGGAAGATAGTGTGAAAGTTGAGTCATTTGCGAGTGGTTATCATAGTCTGAGCGATAAGAATAGAATTTTGGGTTCATTTATAAGTAGTATTTCTGTTGCTCTGGATTCTCTTATTAGGGAGTGTGCTACTTCGTTAATTGTTGGGGCTACAAGTTCTGATGATCAACAGTTAGATTTAGATCGAAATGTTTTGGTTAATAATGTTGATTCTGAGTGTAATAAAAAACTAGCCGATATTAGGTTTTCATTTATTGAAAGATTTAGACCTATTGTAGTTAGCGCTGTTGAATCATTGACTGTGAGTTCCGATTTATCTCCTCATAATGATTTGGATAATATTTTGAGCCGTGTAAGGGTAGGTCTGGTGGGTAAACAGTGTCATGATATGTTCATGGAAGAGGGTTTTTTTGCTAGGGCTGAATCATTAGTGGAAGAGGTCATGAAGGGTGGGGCATTTGTGAATGATGCTCACGTTCTGAGTGAGAAAAATAGAATTTTAGGTTCATTTGTAGGTAGTATCTCTGTTGCTTTGGATTGTCTCATTAAGGAGTGTGCTGCTTCGTTGATTAGTGTAGTTGCGAGTTCTAGTGAACGTAAACGGGTAGATGTTAGTCTGGGTGATGCTGATGATTTGGATGGTGCTGGTAGTAAAGACTTGGGTAAAAGGATAACTGTTTTCAAAGTGGAAGATGATGATGTTCCAGAGGTAGTCGTTAATTTGGATGATGATGGTAGTGAGAATATTGGTAGAAAAAGAACTAGAAAACGTAGGCACATAGATAGTGATTTTTCTTGTAAAGTAGAAAGTGATGGTGAACCAGAAGTAATTGTTAGTTTGGATGATGATGATTTTGAGTGCGGTGTTAACAGGAGTATGGTTAAAAGAGTAACAGGTAGACGGACGAAGCATTTGGACAAAGATAGTACTTCTTCTCATGGTGAAGATGTATTGTGGGTATAATGTTTTCATTTTCAAACCTTGGAGATATTATTATATTTACTATGATACAGTTTTTATGAAAAAAATTTAGTGAGTTATCGTGATGGTGTGGCAAGTATGAAGTATGCGGTGGTTATGTTATAGCGATTGGTTAGTTATTTTTTCTTCCTTAGTTCCGCTATATTATGTTTTTGGTGTTGTGTGATTAACTGGTCATGTTGTTTGCGTTGTGTTTAGTGTTTATTAAGGTGTAATTGTTTAGCTTAAGTAGATTTTTATTGTGTGGAAATGTGGCGTTGTCATTGCTGATGTGGCTTTGTGTTTCTTGGGTGTGTTGTGTGGTGATATTTATTTAATATTGTTGATTAGTAAGTGCTGAGATGTTGCCTAATATTTTTCTGTGTATTACTTGTCAAAAGGAGTTGTTACTTTTATGGTTGTCGTAGTTTTTTATGATGTTTGTATATTTGGGTACTGGTAAAATTATATTACAATTAATTGTTTTGTTGATATCCTTGCTGATTTATTTTGGTGGTGGTATTTTTATTGGTTGTGTATTGATATTTTTGATGGTGTTTATCTGGCTTTATGAGAGCAGTATATGTAAAAAGGTGTACCTATATAAATAGCTGTATTTTCTTTAAGAAATATAAGCAAGTTTGGTAAGGGTATTGAATGTTAATTAATAGAAAAACGATCATCGTATAGATAAAGATAATTTTGGCAATTATTCGTTGTCGTTTCTACTCAAAGGTGACGGCTTGTTGGATTGTATTCATTAGCATACATAGGGTTAATATTTTACACTTACACCAGTGGTGCCCATTTAATTGGGCATTGTTGTTATGCAGCTAATGCATATTAAATTGCTGCTAGGATGTAAATGTTGTCTTAAATAATACTTAGTTTTGCACCAAAAATAGTAAATTTGTAAGTGAGTTATTTTATCATTACGATTATTAATTAGACTAGGATTCATATTTAATTTTTACGCGGCCATAGTAACATTACTAAATAAAATGTGGGTGGTCTTAATGGATACTGTATATGATCATGGATTGCGATGTTATGTTTCCCATGCCAATAAAGATGAATGCCATACTATAGAGTATAAAGTTACAGATCATGATTATGCATCCGGAGATCGTGGTTGTAGTCTATACCAAGATCATAGTTATGCATCTCAAGGTAGTGATTCTATACTTCATGGCATTAGTCATGTATCTCAAGATCACAACTACACAATTAATAATCATGATTATGTAACTCACGATCATAACTACATGGCTAAAAATAGCGGTTGTGTATTTATTCATAATGTTAATGCATACATTAATGTAAACTACAACGATTCATATCATTTTGGTAAATTAGGTAGGGATCGCATTTGTTCTCCTTCAACGCCAGTGATGGATACTGCTACTTGCCATGCTAAAGATTTATATAATTTTTATGGATATAGAATAGATATTGGATCGATATCTGAAATTTGTAGTGATGGTTTTTTACAAGGCCATGCAAATAAATGTGGATACACTCTTTCAGAAGATTTTATGTCTATTATGGTTAAAAATAAGAATGACTTTATGGTCGTAATTGATTATTTCATACATAGTGGTTTTCCTTTCCTGAGGAATTCTATACAAGATATTACAAAGGAATCAATGGACAAAATTTGTTTTTCTTTTTTAAAAGAAGTTTATAATTTGAGATCTAAATTTATAAATATTATGCACTCTAGTGTTTTTCCTACAATAATAAAAAATATTTTTGATGCTAAAGTTATTTGTGGAGATTTTCAGCGCAAAATGACCTACTTTGAAATGGAACAGTTATTTCTGAGTTTTGCTTCTGTGTTGGAGGTGCTAATTATGTCAAAGATAATGGACTATTGGAATTATTTTTATAATGAAAAAAAAATATTCTTGCCACCATCGTTGAGTGTTGACTACAGCAATCCATTCTATTATGCACACTGCTCGAACAGGATTGACATGCCAAGAGTAACTCACCCATCTTCTTTTGTGTACAAATTTGGTGAGTACATTTCCTTTATGACTGTATCTAAGATAGATGATATTTCATATGATTTTGTAACTAAAATTATTGACGGACTGAAAAAAACTATTCATTACAGATGCATAAGCATACGCGATTATAGCACTAATATTAGCAGGGACGTTAAAAAATTACTAATAGAATCACAAGACCTTATCAGAAAAGAATTTGATAAAAAGATAGCTGAGGGAGGAGTGATAAATGATCTAAGTAATTTATTGAATGAATTAATAGTGTGGGATAGAGTTGAATTTAAAGTGAAGGTTACAAATGGGGGTGTGTCTTCAATTATTGAATTAATTGTTAATGATGTATATAAATCGTTAATGTGTTATGCCGGTAGTTTGTGTTCTATTATTAGAAATTTTAACTTTAAAGCTAAGTCTTTAAATAAAGCAAAGGCGATTTCAAGGTCTAGACGTAGGCGTACTGCAGAGGATAAGTGGGGGATTAGACTTCACCCAGACTACAGTCATAATATTTTATCTATCAGGAAAAGATATTCATCTAAATCTAGGAATGTTATTAGGAGTAAATTTTGTGAAATTATAAGAGAAAAATATAAAATTTCAGGGAATAATGCTATTCCAGATCTTAGTTGGAATAAAATTTCAAGAAATGTATTTCCAGTTGCTCAAGAAGCTATTGTATGTTTTCTGGACGAGGAGCGTTCAGAACTCAGCAGGCTTTTATCTAGTGCACGTGTAGTGGAAGATCCATGTATATTTGATGGCTCTTATCTTGGTACTAGAGAAGCTACATCTAGTGAAAGAGATAGTATCTTAAAGATTGCTATCAAAAATTTAGATCGACAAACGAAGGATTTGTTTAGGAAAATATGGGTAAATTTAATAAATATTTTAAAAGCTAATGCATCCAAAGGTGATGTTGATTTCAGTTGTAAAGCAGAAGAGTACATAGATGATATGTTTTCCAATTGTGAGTCAAACTCTGCATTACCAGTGATCCTTGAAAATGATGAATCATTAACTGACTATTTTTCATTGCAAAGAGAATCTTCTGCATTTATGTCAGATCCCATGGCTTTAAATTGCTTTTCTTTAGGAATCAAATCAGATAAGATTTATAATAGATGGGGATTAAATCTTCATCCCGATGATGACAAATTAATTTTATTTATAAGAAAAAAGTTTTCATCGGATATTAAGGGTAGGCTTCATGTTTTATTTTCTGATATGTTGGAAAGAAAAGTCATGCTCCCGAGTGGTAGGGAGGTTTGCAAATGTTCTTGGGCTTCTATTTCTAGTGAATTATATCCTATAGCTATGAAATCAATAGAATTGATTCTTGAAGAGCAACACAGAGAATTAGATAATATTTTGTCTAACTCACGTGTGATTGATATTGTTGCCAAAAATGTTGATGCCTGTGTTATTAGAAAAATTACAGATGACGAAAAAGGTTGCGTCATGGTGCGAGTTAAGGAAATCATACATAGAGGATTAAGATTTTCCTTTAGAGAGGTATGGATGGGTATAACTAAGATATCAAGGTATGGGTACAAAGAAACATCTGATAATGTTTATGGTGATATTTACGAAGATTATACAGAGTGCGGTAACTTTGGACCTAGGATTCGTTATAGTGATAGTATGAGCATTTTTCATGTTAGAAGAAAATATTCTTCTCGCATCAGGAAGCATATTTATAATAAATTTTATGAGATGCTAAAAAACAGGCATAAATTTGAAGATAATACTGTCATTGGTAGGTTCGCTTGGTTCAGGGTGTCAAAGAATTTGGTTCCAATTGCTCGAGATGAAGTTAAGTCAATTATCGAGGATGAAAATAAATCATTGGAAGAAGTTGTATCCAGGGCACGTATAGTGCTTGATTATGCAACTGACCGAGAAATTACAAGTGAGGAAAAGCATATTGTTTTGAAAAATGTTATTAAACTTGTAAGTAAGGAATTAAAGAATTTGTTTAGAAGGGCATGGTTAGATGTTATTGATTCTTTCGATGAAAATCTAGAGTCTTCTGTGGTTTGTGCTGCAGAAAATGTAGGTGCCGCTGAAGTTGGTTGTAGTAAAGAAACAGTTGTTGCATCAATTAATATTCCGGGTACTATAAAAGTAGAGAAGCAAGAACATAATGAGGCTAAGGATTATTCTTGTAAGGTTAGTTTGAGGTACGAGGATGATGTTGCTATTTTAAATGTCAGGAGGACATTTTCATCTTATATAAGCAAATGTATTTATAATAAATTCAGTGAAATGATAAAAAACAGCCATAAATTTGACGATGATACTGCGATAGGTGTAGTTGCTTGGTTCAGAGTATCTAAGAATGTATTTCCTATTGCTAAAAGAGAAATTAATCACATACTTGAGGATGAAGTTAAGCTGATAAAGGAAGTTGTATCCAGAGCGCGTGTAGTAGTTGGTTCCAAAATTGATAGAGAAATTACAAATGAAGAAAAATCTGCTGTTTTTAGAAACACTATGAAATGTGTAGATAGAGAGTTAAAAGCTTTGTTTAGGAGAGTTTGGTCGGATGTAGTAGTTTCTCTGGGATATAATAATATTATGAGTGAGGGGACATCCATGGAATCTGCTGTCTTTTCTCCCATAGGTTGTGATTTAGATATTACTGAAGTATTTAAAGATGATAATGACTATGTTCCTGTAGTTAATCTTCACTATAGGGATGATATTGCTATTTTAAATACCAGGAGAATATTTTCGTCTAGGATTAATAGGTGTATTAGTAGAAAATTTAGTGAAATGATAGAAAACAAACACAAATTTGATGACGGTACAGTTGCTGATTTATCTCCATGGAAAAGCATATCCAAGAACATGTTGCCTATTATCAAAAAAGAACTAGGGCCCATTGTAGAGGAGGAGCGCATAAGGATAAATCAGATATTATTGAAGTCATATGTTGTTACATCTGATTCCAGTTCGTCTTCTGTTGTGACTAGAGAGCTTACAACTAAAGAAAGATATTGTACGCTGGGGGTTACTATGAAAAATGTACACAAGCAAATCATGGATGCCATTAGTAGATTATGGGCTGGTATTGTTAAGTCTTCGGAAGAAAAAATTTCAGAATTATCTACGGGTACAGACTTGGAAGTTTATAATTGTGATACATCAGAGATGATTGGATTTATCGAAAATAATTCATCATCGGTAGGATTTATGGATCTTAGGGATGTGGATATAACAAATCTTGATAATATCCGGTTGGAATTTTTTGGGAGTTTGGGGCATATCATTGATGAAGTTTTTACCTCATTATTGTTAGAGTTAGATTTTGATAAATACTTGTATAGGTGTGGTGAATTAAATTCAACTATATCTAAAAGAAGTTACGCATTATTCAGGGAAGGGGGATTTGTTGAGAGAGTTGAGTTGCTGATATCTTCTGCTCTGATAGTTGAGAGTGTTGGTAGTAATAGATCTGTTACCGATGAAGAAAGTAAGATTATTTTTAAAACGTTCATGGATAGTATAGACAGAGATATAGATTACCTTATTAGAAAGCGTGCTGGGGTATTAAACAAACGCAAGAGTGAATTGGCTGCTGATAAAAATTGTCAAGTTGTTACCGTAAGTCAATAATTAATGATGTTTTGTTGATGAATGGTTTGGTTTTTATGATCATGGTTTTGTAGGGGAAATTGGATTGGATGTCAGTTTGGTATCTGGGTTACGCTGTGGTGCTTTAAATAGAAGTGGGTTAATGTTTTATTGATCATGTATTAATTTGTTGGTGCTGTTTATGTGTGCAATTTAAAAAGGTGTTGTTTTTGGGAATAAAATATTATTGTAACAACAAAGAGTTAATTGATCTTAGGTCACGATTTTTTTAGTAATCTTGGGTTGATTTGATTTTGCTGGTATGATTTCTGTGATTTTCAAGTGATGAATGGTGCAGTTGCAATGTCTGTCTTGGCCAACTAATTTTGGTAGTGTTGGTATTGATAATCAAAAAATTAATTAATTAGGATTATCTAACGGATCTGTATGTTAAAGACATAATTTGGTAGTGTTGGTATTGATAATCAAAAAATTAATTAATTAGGATTATCTAACGGATCTGTATGTTAAAGACATAATGAGGCAGTAAGTGTTGTTACAACAATATTATTTTGATGGTTGGATCTTACTGTCAGTAATATTGAGAATTCATTTAACAGTTGTATTTAAATGTGTACCATAATATATCTAAATCTAAATAAACTTTTTTATTAGTTGAGTTTTTACCTACTTGTTACTACATATACCATGTTTTGTTTTTGTCATTGCACTATTTTCAGAAAAAATTTCATATATATATCATAATTAATTGTAGTAGAATTCTACACCTAACTTGTTGCTTTGTGATGTCGTTGCTACTTAATAAATAGAGGGTGTTGTTCGTATGGATAATGTACGTATTAATTGGATGGAATATGACTCTGTCAGTGATGTTGGAGGTCGGGGTCGTAATCTGTATGGGGAAACTGAAAATGGTGTTGGATTCAATGCTGGTAGTATGTCTGCTAATTATGGTGCGGGCAATGTTAGGGGTGGATTTTCTCCATCTGATGAGTTAATGCAGGAAACGCAAGGTTTTCTCCAGTTACAAGGAGTTCCCTTTGTTGGTTGTAATTTGGCGGCAAGGAGCGAATTACCTGCATCTGATTGTTTTCTGCAGGGAATGCAAGGAATGCAGATGCAAGGAATACAGATGCAAGGAATGCAGATGCAAGGAATGCAGATGCAAGGAATGCAGATGCAAGGAATGCAGATGCAAGGAATGCAGATGCAAGGAATGCAGATGCAAGGAATGCAGATGCAAGGAATGCAGATGCAAGGAATGCAGATGCAGGGAATGCAAGGTGGGCAAAGAACACAAGAGTTTGGTCGCAGCTTTAATTTTGATCAGGGAGGGCAAGGAGGGCAGGGAATGCAAGGAGGGCAGGGAATGCAAGGTGGGCAAAGAACACAAGAGTTTGGTCGCAGCTTTAATTTTGATCAGGGAGGGCAAGGAAGGCAAGGAACACAAGAGTTTGGTCGCAGATATAATTTTGGTCATGGAGGGCAAGGAGGGCAGGGAATGCAAGGAGGGCAAAGAACACAAGAGTTTGGTAGCAGATATAATTTTGGTCATGGAGGGCAAGGAGGTCAGAGAATGCAAGGAGGGCAAGGAGCACAAGAGTTTGGTCGCAGCTGTAATTTTGATCTGGGCGATGGTGGGGAACATGAAATAGAAATAAGCATAACTGCTGATGTTGATGCTTCATTTACCCCATCTGAATCTACAGATGGTGTTTGTGCGTCAGTGACATTCTCTAGCTCCATATGTTTTAACCGGGTTTGATAAAAAATACTGAATAAAAAAGGTGTTGTTAGGTATGATGTTGCTAACAAAGATTTAATTAGTTTCAGTTGGTAGTTTTAGTTAGTTTGTGGATGTTGTTATAATTTCTGCGTACAGAGTTTTTTGTTTTATAGTGGGCATGGTAATTTAGTGCTTAGTCTGCTTTTGTGTACTGTTTGACGCTTATGGTGCTTTGTTTATCTATGGGTACTTTTTGTTTTAGCTGATATGTTGCTGAGTAATCAAGTAGGACGATATATTTATGCGGCACAGATATCTGTCTTTATGGTAGACGATTTTGTTTTGTGCTAGGGATCCTGTTTATCATAATTTATTTGACGTGATGACTGTATTTATTAATGTGAAAACCTATGGTTATGTTTGCTGTAACAAATTTGCATATCCACTTGATTTTTTTGGTTCATGAGTAGGGTATTTGTTGTCGTTGATTTTTTTTACCAAGTATTATATAAATTTATTTATAACTTATTTATAAGCTCTTGATCACTTAACAAGTTAAATATCGGTAATTATGTTTGGTTGATATTTTAGCTTTTATTTTTATTGTTGCCGGAAGTTATATTATTGTTGCCGGAAGTTATATTTTAGATGTAGGTGATTTAATTTGTGACTAGTCTAATAAAATTATAAAGAGATAGATAAAGAAGTAAAAACATTTTAGCCGTGATTTTCAAGTAATTAATAACATAGGTGCAATTTCTATTTGGTGACTCAATTTTAGTAGGCTTGCTCATAAAAATTATTTAAGTGTTACGCTTTTAGCATAGTTCAAGTTTTAACTGGGCATAGTTTAATTAGTATTAACTGCCATATTTATATATCTATGATAAGTAAGTTAATCAATTTTTTAGGCTAATGGGAAAATGTAATACAGCAACAAGTGTCATCATAAAAAATATTATTTTAATCCTTAAATCTAAATGGCATATTACAGGCTCAGCTATCAGGCGTATTTAAATGTAAGACGCTCTTGCTCTAACTAAACTAATTTTTTATTAGTTGTGTTTTTATCTATTTATTATTATAGCTACTGTATAATGTTTTTGTTATCACATAATTTTCAGAAAAAATTTCATATATGTCATAATTAATTGTAGTAGAATGTCATTCTAACTTGGCGCTAATTATACTGTTGTTGCTGTGTAAATAAGAGAGTGCTGTGAATATGGATAATGTACATATTGGTTCGTTAGAATATAACGGTGTCAACGATGTTGGAGGTGAGTTTTGTAATCTACATGGAGAAACTGAAAAAGGTGCTGTTGAATTTAATTCAAACAGTCTATTTTCTAATTATGATGTGAGTAGTGTCAGGAGTGGGTTGTCTATATCTGCTGAATTACTACATGAAATGCAAGAATTTATTCAGTTGCAAGGGGATCCAGTATCTCAGGGGTCGGATCTTGTAAGCGTAGAAAGTGGTTTATGTGAATCTAATCATTTGCTACAAGAAAAACTAGAATCTCACGAATTGCAAAGTGTGGGTTGTGGATACGGGCATGGTTTTGATATTGAATCTATAAAAGAAGAATCTAAAGTTGAAAAAAAAATAGTTTCTAATGAGATTGGGTTTCCTACATCTTCCGCTGTGTTTAATTATATAGATATATCTTTTCCTGATGCAAATAGTGTATTTGCTGATTGCGACTCTACGGCAGGTGGTGATTTATATTCGTTTGATTGTTTACTGCAAGGAGAGCAAGGAGAGCAAGGAGTGCAAGAGTTTGGTCAGATATGCAATTTTGATTTAGTGAAGGGAGGATCTGATGTTGAAAGAAGCATAACTTCAGATGTTGGTATTCCATTTTCCACATCTGAGGTTACAGGAAGCGTTTATTCATCAGTGAAGTCTTCTAGCTCCGTACTTCTTAACCGATTTTTATCAAATACTGAAGAAGAGAAAAAAATTATTGGCGAAGTAGGATTAAATATTCATTCTTATGATTACAGCAATATTTTGCTTATAAAAAAAAAGTTTTTGTCTAGTATTAAGGGGGATATTGGTAATTTATTTTCTGTTATGTTAGAGAGGGGATTTGTGTTTCCAAGTGGGAAGGTGTTATCCAGGTGTATGTGGAGAACTGTTTACGGAGAGTTATGGCAGATTACTGTTGGGTTGCTTGACCCAATAATTAGAGAGACATGCAAAAATATAGACGAAATTTTATCTCAGGCACACGTACTAGATGTTTGTAGTGTTGACCCTTTATATCGTGTTGCTAGGAAAATTACAGATACTGAAAAATGTTCTATTGTTGAGTGCGTCAAGGAATTTATTATATATAAAAGCTTAAGATCTAATATTAGATCAATCTGGTCTCGTGTTATTAAGAACTCAAAATATGATTTTGGAAATATTGGGTATGGTTATACAGAGAAAGATACTGCTGATGATAATTCTGGAATAGGTGGTAGTTGGGGGGTTAAGCTGCGCTACATAGATAATGCTGCTATTTTGAATATTAGAAGGAGCTTTTCTCGTAAGATTAGGATTTGTATTAATAGTAAGTTTAGTGAAATGATAGAAAATAAGTACAAATTTGAAGACGGTACTATTATTGATAAATCTCCTTGGTCGCTTTTATCTAAAAAATTGTTGCCGATTGCTAAAGAGGAAACTAAGTATATAATTGAAGATGAAAGAAAGGAAATAGGTGAGTTTTTATCTGAGGCACGTGTTGATATAGGAAAAGGTTCTGATAGGGAACTTACCAATGAAGAAATAGGGAGTGTTTTACATTCAATTATAAAGCTTGTACTTAAGGAATCTAATTCCGTATTTAGGAGTGAATGGTTAAAGTTAATTTGTTCTTCAGAAAAGGATGTCGCTGGGGTTTCATCTTCTGGTGTACAAGGGGATGATTTCAATAGTAAATCATTTTCTATGGTTAATAAAAATGATTATAGTACTGGTAGTTTTTTTTCTTTTAATAGAAGTGGTGTTAATGGTGCTAGACTTAAATTTGGCGCTTCATTTCACCATGAAGATGATTCTGCTATTTCTGATATTAGAAGTAATTTTTCACGCATTATCGGACGTTGTGTTAGTAGTAAATTTTATGAGATGATAAGAGGAAATTATATATTTGACGATGGCACTGCCATTGGATTGTATCCCTGGAGAGAATTGTCAAAGAAGTTGGTTCCTGTTATTGAGAAAGAGATAGAGCCTATTATTGAGGAGGAACGCCTAAGAATAAATGAAGTTTTGCTGGAGGCGCGGGTACAGGTTTGTTCACCTGATGGGTCTTCATCATATAGGGGGGTTACTTTTGATGAAAGGCCTGTTTTATTAGAAAATATATTGAGATTTTCATCTAGGCATGCTAGATCCAATTTTAGGAGATCGTGGGGGAATGTGATTAGGTCACTAAAATGTAAGCACTTAAAGGAAAATACAAATTTGGCCAAGGATCTGTCTTGTTTGTCGTCAACTGTGGTCAAGGAAGATTTCAAAAGTTCTTGGGAAAGTGTGCTTAAATCACTAGAGGATAAATCTTGTAGCAAAGTTAATAACTTATCAGGTGATGTGTCGTCGACTGTAGATAAGACAAGTACTGATTATATTTTGGGTACTAATGTTGATTATTGTTCCTATGATTTTTATAGTGTTAGCAAAGATGATAGCCTTCAAAAAATTTCTTTTGATGATGTAAGGTCAAAGTATGATGAATTGGGTGTTGACGATCTCAAAATTGTTAAGGAGTGGAACCTAAGTATTTATCCAGATGATTATGTAGATATTTTGTCAGCTAAGAAAAAGTTTGAGAATAATATTGTGGCGGGAATTCGCTATTTCCTTTTTGATATGTTTCAAAAAAAGTTTGTTATTCCGAATGGCAAGTTTTTATTTAAGTGTTCATGGAATAGTGTTTCCAGTATGTTATGTTCACTTTTAAAAGAATCACTGAGCTCTGTTATTAATCATGCATATAAAGAATTGGATGCGATTATATCTTGTGCGCGTTTGGTGGTTATTGGTGATAGGAATGATTTGCGCATAGTTAGAGAAAGCACTGATAATGAAAAGAACATCCTTAGGGAACGTGCTAGGTCTATTGTATCTGAAATATTTAAATCTCACATTAAGTCAGAGTGGTTAAATATTACTAATGATAATTTAAAAATAACTGAGCATATATATTGCTATGATGTAAAAGGTAATTGTAAGATTGATATTAGCTGTGGTGATGCTGCTTCTATTTTTAACATCAGGAAGAAGTTTGCAAGTAAAATTTCTAGTGTTGTTGATAATAAGTTTTATGAAATGGTAATTAATAAACATGAGTTTTGCGATGGTACAGTTATTAGTTTGTCTCCATGGAGATCTATATCTAAAAAACTTTTGCCAGTTATTAAAAAGGAAGTGGATCCTATTATAAAATGTGAGCGTACTGAAATAAGAGATGTTTTGTCTGTATCGCTTGCGATTGTTTATAATTATGGTGATGGTTCTAGTACAACTAGAAAGCTTATTCCCGGAGAGGTGTCTAATTTTGTGGAGATTGTTATGGCATCTGTAGATAAATCTATGTATTTAGCTTTTACTAAATCGTGGAGGAGTGTATTAAAATCCCTAAAGGGGTAATAAAATATTGACCCTATATAATATGGTGTAGGCGGTTAAATGGAGTGTTTTTTTGTCGTCCAATGATTATTGCTTTTATATAATTTCTGGTGGTTGATTGTTTTGTTAAGATAAATGTGTTGTTTATTGCTTGTCGCGTTCTTTGTTCGTGTTTTCTTATAGATAATATATTTTAAAAGCAACTTATGTGTGTTGCGGCTAGTATTATCCTGCTGTTACAGTAATATCCTCATTCCCCTCCTATTACTGTAAATAGATTAAAATTATCGGTCATAAATAATCAGGAATTGATTTGTAATTTATTCAGTGCTTTTTATTTTTAATTTTGAGTAATGTTAGTCTGATACTTTGAGTACGAAATCATTGTTATTAATTATATTTTTATCATAATATTTATTATGCAATTAGATTATTTGTGTAACATCGTATTTTACGATTGTATGAAAATTACTATTTTGTGATTTTTAAAATAAATTTAATGCATATGAGATAATTAATTGGAGTAGAATACAGTCATAGCTATAAGTAATTTACGTTGCTTTATTGATTATGATAAAGGCTTGGATTGAGTATGGAACCTTTGTTTATGAATGAGGGGTGTGATTCAGAATATTTGTATTCTAATTCCAATGTTGCTACTGCTACTGCTACTGCTACTGCTACTGCTACTGCTAATTTTTCTCAATTGATTTCTGAGCTGGAGTCTTCTATCGATTGTAGTACATTAATTGTTCCTACTTCTAGCTTTGCCAATGGGGTGTCTGATTTAGAATATACTTATGATTATTCTCAGGGTGATTATAATTGTATGGCATTGGTTGATGGGATATCTCAGGAAGGTCTTTGTGAGTATAGTTTTGACAATAAGACCTCTGAGGAGCATGGAGTTTTTAATGATGATGTATCTTTGGAGCCTAATTATTTACTTGATTCTAGCCAAATAAGCAATTTATCTTTGATTGCTTTGTCATCTTTAGTACCTATTTATAATTATTTAGGTATTGATAGAAGTAAAGTGATTAATATGTGGGGATTGAATTTGCATCCTAATGATTACAATGGCCTTATGATTTTAAGGAAAAATTTTTTATCAAAAATCAGAGAACATATATACACTTTATTTTACGGTATGTTTAATAATGATACTTCTCTTTCTTGTGGTAAGGATTTGCGCTTTTCCTTATGGGATGATATTTCTAGTGAATTGTGTTCAATTGTGGAGGCTTCTGTTGTTTCGATTGTTAATGATAGTTGCGCAGAATTGGATAAATTTTTATCTAATGCTCGTGTGGTAGATGTTGATACGTGCAGTTTTAATGTTGGTCATATTAGGATAGTCACGGATTTTGAAAAAAGTGATATCATCGATCGTCATGTAGAATTTTTTTATAGAGGACTAAAGGTATCTGTTAGAGAGGTTTGGTTGATTTCAATTAAGAGGTTTTTAAAAAAAAATGAAGATAATAATACATTATACGAAGGGGGTTGTTCTGGGGGTGATTGCAGCAATCTAAAAGTTAACCTCAGATTTAGTGACAAGTTTGCTATCTCTTATGTTAAAGGTAGTTTTTTATCTAAAATCAGTTCCATCATACACAGAAAATTTAGTTCAATGCTTGAGAGTAACCATAGGTTCGAGGATGGAAATGTTCTGTGTAGATTTTCTTGGATGAGAGTGCACAGAAGGTTGTTTCCGGTTGCTGTAAAAGAGGTTAAACGTATTATTAAGGATGAAGAAGGGGAAATAGAGGAAATTTTGTCTAAGGCTCGTGTGGTTACTGATTCTTTGAGTGATAGGGCTATTACAAATTTGGAGAAAAGTGTTGTTTTGAAAATTATTATGGGAGATATTACTAGATCGATAAGGAATATTTGTAAGAAAGTTTGGGGGGGGATAGTTTCTTCCTCACTTGATGAGGTTGTCGTTGATGATAGCGTGAAGTCTGATGTTGCTGGGTGTGGTGGAATAGATATGAATAGTGATATTTGTTTTCCTAAATTTAATCTTCGTTATGAAGATGATAGAGTTATTCTAAATGCTAGAAAAGCTTTTACATGTGAGATTGGAGTCTGTATTAGGAGCAAATTTTGTGAGATGCTAGAACACGGCTATGTGTTTGACGATCACACGGTTATTGATAAATCTCCTTGGAAGAGAATGTCTAAAAAATTATTACCTATAGCTAGGGAGGAGGTTATGCCTATTATAGAAAGGGAACGAGAAAGCATAGATGAAATTTTGTTGAGATCTCGCTTGATAGTTACAGAGACTTGTGATTCTTCGAGAATAACTAAAGAAAGACAGCTTACGTCTGAAGAGAGGTTAAGTCTACTTGAAAGTATTATGAAATCTGTTAACAGGAAATTAACTGATACATTTAGTCGGGTTTGGGTAAGTTTAACTAAGTGAAATTAGATCTACGTCTTACGATATGGTTGCATGAATGTTATCGATGATTGTGTGTCTTCAAGTGTTCCATAGAAATTTTTGCTAGTGATACATTTTTTGTAGTTCTTTAGTTTGTTTTAGTTTGTGTATTTTTATTAAAAAATTTGAAAAATAATTAAATGTTTTTAAAGCTCGAATAAAATGGTTGGTGCCAAGTCACAAGTAGGTTTTCATAGAAACGACTCATTTGTTAGTTATGTTACGTGCAATTGTTTATTAGTATAAGATCATGACGCATTTATCTCTCCCTTTTTATTTAATTGCTGTGCTTGAAATTGACGGACCAAATAGATTTGGTGTAGTTATTTTGTTTATGCATTATATTTTTGTATAATACAATTTTATTTTGAAGAACGTGATAGTGGTTCATTATAATCCTTTAGTTTGTAGTGCAGATGTTGAAGATTGTTTTTGATAGTTAATGTTTTTTAGTGTTGCTGTGCTTTGAATTTTGTGTGATATAATTCGACGTTAATTTTTTTCTTTCTATGTGTTTGTTGAGTGCCGAAAATACTATGATTGGTGTTGATTGTGATAAATTTATTTAGGCTATAATACGAGTTTTTCTTGTTGCTGAAAAATAAGGTTGCGTTGCCGGATATTATACGTATACCATACACCATACGATAGTTTTGTTTGTTGTTGAATTTAATAATTTTTGTGTTTTTGTATAAAAGGTACGTAGTTTATTGGTTGATGTTTATGTGTTCTGATTGTAGTGCAGTTTTGGGTTTTGGTTATAGAGTTTCCGATATTTTTGATATGCGTTCGGAGACTGTTGGTTCGTCTCCATCTTACCGTTCATTGCAGCAAGATTATTGCGTTAGCTATAAATGCAGTGACAGTGCTAGTTGTGGAGTGACGGCGGCGTGTGAAGAAAGTGCAGGGGATGTAAAATTAGCTTATTCTTATCTAGGTTCTTTGGCTGCGGGGAGAAAGGAGATATTTGATAATTTTTCGCTAAATCTCCATCCTAAGGATTACAGTACTATATTGCTTGAGAGGAAAATTTTTTTTTTACGTGCTAAGGAGCAGGTTGGTAATTTGTTTTCTAGTATGCTAACTAAAAGTATTGTTTTTAGGGAAAGAGAGTCTGTTCATCTTCGGGCTTGGAGTGAAGTTTCCGGTAAATTATTTCCAATAGCAGAAAGATTAGTGTGGTCGCTTTTTAAAAAATATACAGTGTTTGATGAAATATTTTCTAATGCGCGTGTAGTTGACATCGTTGATGGTAGCTCTTTGGATTTTGTTATTAAAAAAATTACAGATATAGATAAGTGTCATCTTGTTAATCATACCAAAGAGTTCATACATAAAGAATTGTGTGTTCACGCTAGATTGCTGTGGGAATGTATAATGAAGTTTTATAAGAATATAAATTGTTGTTGCAGTTTTTCTGCTTCTGAAGTTTTTAAACTTAGGGGTGTAGATAATGCCAGTGTAGTTTGTTGTAGGATGAGGTTTTTATCCAGAGTTGAGCAAGCTGTCTACATTAAGTTTAGCCATATTGTGAAGAATAGAGATCAATTTAGCAGTTATGTTGCTATCGGTGTAATTCCTTGGATGGTGGCTTATAAGAGAGTTTATAGGATTGCTAGGGGAGTAGTTGAGTCTATTCTCGAGGGGCAAATTGTAGAACTGAGGGGAATTTTATCCAGGTCGAGAGTGGTGTTTGACTGTGGAGTTGTTAGGGAACTTACGGATAAGGAAAAAGATGGTTTTTTGGAAAGGATTATTAAATTTACAAATGTGGAATTAAGGTATTTATTTAAGAAGGTGTGGATTGGCATTATCGCTCCTTTGTGTGATGGTTATGTTGATGTTATACGATGTGCTATGAATGTAGGGATATTGTATACGCATGATCCATTGGGGGTTCATCTTCGTGCTGAGGATAATCTTGAAATCTTGAACGTCAGGAACAAATTTACAATTGAGATGAATTTGTGCATGTACAATAAGTTTCTTGAGATGATAAATGGTAATCATAAGTTCGGTGACGGCAAGATTGCCGGTGTTCATTCTTGGGATAAGATATCAAAAAGTGTTTTGCGTATAGCCAAAGATTTAGTTGGTCCTATTTTGGAAAGGGAAGTTTCTGAGATAGTATGTATATTGACTAGTAAATCTCGAGTAGTGATTTCTCTTCCCGGTGGTCTTTACTCAATTAGAAGTCTTACCTCCAGTGAGGTATCTGATGCTTTGCAGAAAATAGTTGAGTATTTGCGTAAGCAAGAGGTTTATAGTGCAGATGTATTATGGAATAGTATAATTAAGTCAAGTAAATTATCTAGTAATAATTGCGAATTTGATGTTTTAGTTGGAGACAGTTTTCCCGTTAAATGCTCTTCGTTAGTTACTAGTTCTGCAGAATGTGTAGATCGTGATATTGGTCTTCAGGAAGAGGCATCTGTGGTTAATTGGGAGTATCTGAAGTCTGTCTACTTTTCTTTGGGTATTGACGAGGGTAGGTCTTTTAGGAAGTGGAGTTTTAATATTCATCCTGAGGATTTGAAACGTATTTCATCTATTAGAGGAGTTTTTTTAAAACAGGTTAGGAAACAATGTATGGGTTTGTTTTCTGATATGTTAGATAGAAGGGATGTTCTTCCAAGTGGTAGAGTGCTACTTAGTACTTGCTCGTGGTTTGATGTTTCTAGTGAATTACAGCCTATTGCTATGGAATTTATTAAAGGTACCATCGAAGAAGGGCATAGAGAGTTAGATAGAGTTTTATCTAACTCTCGCATAATTGATGTTGATGCCAATAATGTTCTTTATCGTATTATTAGAAAAATTAAAGATGATGAGAAAAATCATATTAAAGTTATTGCTAGTAGTATTGAATCTAAAAGCTTGAAGTTTTATCTAGGGTTGATATGGTTGCGTGTGTCTAAGACCCATACTGATTGTGGTGGTGGGAGCGATTCGGGTAAAGATATTCCTGTCTCGGGTAGGAATTATAACTTCGGCGTTAGGATTAGGAAAAGTGATTGTATTGCAATCTGTAGTGCCAAATCGAAGTTTTCACCAATAATGTATGAAATTTTGGATTCTAAATTTAGGGAGATGATAAAAAATAAATATAGATTTGATGATAATACTGTTATTAGTAAACTTGCCTGGTTTAGGCTATCTGAAAAATTGTTTCCTGTTGCTAAAAAGGAAGTGGATCATGTTATTTCAGATAGGAGAGAGGAACTGGAAAGAATTTTGTTTGGGGTGCGTGTGGTGGTTGATTACAAAACTGATAGAAAAATTACGGATGAAGAAAAAGATGTTGTTTTGCATAATGTTTTTAAGAAAGAAAATGTGGAATTGAGGCGTTTTTTTAGTACCGTGTGGGTTAATGTTATATCTTCATTATTTGGTGATTCTTGTGATCAGGAGAATAATGAAGAACAAAATGCAGATGCTAGCATGGTTAATTTGGTTAATGAAGGAAATGAAAAAATAGCAGTTAATATTTATTACGAGGATGATATTAGTATTTTTAATGTGAGGAGGAGGTATTCTCGTGAGATGCATAAATGTATTACTAACAAGTTTTCCAAAATGGTAGCAAATGGATATAGATTTGATGGTGGTGAGGTCATAGAAAGACTTCCTTGGAGAAATATTTCAAGGATAGTATCACCAATTGCTAGGATGGAGGTAGCTCCGATTGTCGAAAGGGAGCGTTTAGAAATATATGAAATTTTATCAAGGTCGCGTGCTGTTGTTGCTTTGAATGATGATCGTAGTGCTGTTAGAGCTTTTACATTTAGAGAAAGATCTTATTTTTTGGACAAATTTATGAAAGTTGTATATGAAAGATGTGGTGTTATGTTTAGTGAAATTTGGTCAAAGGTAGTTAGGTTGTCAGATGGTTAGTTTTAAGAATTATATGAAGATAAGTAATACGGACCAATGCCGATGGTTGTCTATTGTAGGTCGTGTAACTTTTGGTATTCTGTTTTAGTAATTATAATTATTAGTAGGATTATTCTTTATTACCATTTCATTGATTTTTCCTTGTTTGTTTTTTTCTAGAACCGTGATAGCTTAAACCATTACTGAAGAGATGTATGCAAAATAAATGTGTTAATAGATACTTTAGTTCTTAGTCATGTAATGGTTGGAAAAAGATAGTATTTACGTAATTATAATTGATGATTTTTTCCCGTTTTTATCTTTCTATAATTTTATATTTTTCGGTTTATGTTTGATAGGATTGGTGGAACTTTTATTCCATGATATGTTCATATTAATAATGTAGATGGTATTAATTTCTGGGACCCATTGTGTAAGATATAAACTATATTGTATTTGTAAGCTTATGTAGTAGTAAGTTTTTGTAAGATGTGATAGGCAGGCTTACGTGCGATGATACATATTATTTTGTGATGGGGTATTGGTGTCATTATCAGTATAGAAGTTGTAACTAATTTATGTAAATTTCTTGCTGATTTATATTTTTCACCGGATGGTTGCTGAATATCGTTATCTCATTCAAAGAAAAAGGTCAGAGTTTGATTAATTTATCAATGCTGGTGTAATTAAATTATGTGAAATTATAAACTTAGATAATGGCACTGTTATTGCTGGGTATTATATTTTATCAAAGTAATGACATTTATTTTGTAGTGATGCATGTTATTTCGGTAAGACTTATTATTATTTGATATAGAGTTATGATGTTATTATTTTTAAGCTAATATTATCATCCTCGTTTGAATGTCTAGATATGCGATGCAATTTGTGCAAATTAAATACAACAATACAATAGTGGGTGGTAACGTTAAAATTATGCGTAGGTATTGATGTAGTGATTAAAAATAACTTATGCATAACATTCTTATTTTTATGCTACTAGTATAGACGTAATTTTTCTAAAACAAATCTAATATGATTTAGTTCTTATATCATTCATTGTTGTGATAAAATTGGTATTCGATTTTTTGGGAATAGTATTATCTTTTCTGGTTTATGACAAATAACGCAACGAGGAATTGTAGGTATTATGGATAGCTTATGTGTGAATGAACTTGGATGCCATATTTCTCAAGTTGGTGATGTTGAGAGTAATTGCGCGTCAAGTAAAGATACAGATGACTTTAAGTTGGTTGTCTGCGAGTTTGATGAAGATAGAAGTTATTCCCCTGTATTCATTGGGTTGCAAGGTGCTCCGGAAGCCAAAATCACATCAGAAAAAAAACTTACACCAGAATTGCAATATACGCCGGGGTCGCAGTGCTTGCCTTCACTAGAAAGAGACGGTGATAATAATTATAATTTTGGTAATTCTTGTTCTGAGTACAAACCGCTTGTTGTAGATTGTTGTCGGTTGATTGATAAAACTCTTTTAAAGAGTAATGGGTTTCTTTTAGTTTCTTTAGAAGATATGAAATACTCTTATGATTCGTTGAACATTAAACCAGATAAAATGTTTAGTAAGTTTGGGTTGAATTTATATCCCCAAGACTATCATTCTATTTCAGTTGTCAGGAAAAAATTTTCAGGCTACGTTAGAGATAGTCTTTGTTCGTCTTTTTCTGGTATGTTAAGGTCTAGAGCTACTCTTCCCGGTGGTGGGGTAGTTGAGGAATGTTCGTGGCGCAAGATATCTATTGGATTATATCCTGTTGCAAAAGAGTTTGTTGATTCAATTATTAATGATGAATATACCCAGCTGGATGTTGTCGTATCGGAACTATGTATAGTTGATTTTAGTGATGATAATGGTTTTTGTAGTGTTAGAGAGTCTACTAGTGAAGAAAAGACTCATGTTATGGAGTGTGTTAAAAGGATTGTTAATAAAGATTTAAGATTTTGTGCGAGATCAGCTTGGGTAGATGCATCTAAAATAGTATTTAGCAGAAGTAAGTGTGTTGAGTGCGGAAAGGATGATTTTGGGGTAATACTTCGCGGTAGTGACAATAGCAGTATTTTAAAAACTAGAAGGAAATTTTCACGTAATATTTTATCAGTTGTTGGTGCTAAGTTTCGTGAAATGCTAAGAAATGGATATAAATTTGAAGATGATACTGTTCTAGGTAAATTTTCCTGGTTTAGGGTTTCCAGAAAATTATTGCCCGTTGCTCAAGAAGAAGTTAAGCATATACTTTATGCTCAAAGGGTAGAGCTGAAGAGAATTATATCCGAATCGCGAGCGGTTGCTAATAATAAAATTGATAGGGAACTTACTGTTGAAGAAAAAAGCAGTGTTTTCAACAAAATTATGAAACTCGTGGATGTAGAAGCTAGGTATTCTTTTAGGAAGGTGTGGTCGGATATACTTAAGTCTTTTTTGCATGAAAGTGATGGGAGTGCTAGATGTTCTAACGATATTGTTGTTGATGGTAAATTTGAGAATAATCTCCATTATGAGGATGATGCTGCTATCTTAAATATAAGAAGGAGATTTTCATCTGATATGTCTGATCTTGTCAGGAAAAAGTTTTGTGAGATTATATCTAGTGGATATGTAGTTTCTGATGGTCGTACTATTGACAATTATTCTTGGCCAGAGATTTCTAAGGTTATTTCTCCCGTTGTTAAGGAGTTAGTGAGACCGCTTTTGGAAAAAGAGAGAGAAAAAATATATGAAGTTTTGATGAAAGCTCGGGTAGTTGTTTCTACGCCTGGGATTTATTCTAGTGCAACCAGAAAGCTTACTTCTTCTGAAAGGGAAGTTATTTTTGGAAAGATTATGGCAACTGTGAGAAAAAGATGTACAAGTTTGTTTTCTAACGTGTGGCGCGGTTTGGTTAATTGACAGTTTTGGCAGATTCTAGATGTTTTTTAATATTTTTTGTTATTTAGATCTTGAGGTTTTGTATATATTTAATTAATAATTTTTAAAATAGTTCTCATAGGAAGGATGTTATTAGTGGGTGTGGTTTGTTTAATTCTTGTTGTTGCTATAATTTCTGTTTCATGTTCCGGGATTATATTGTAGGTATATTTGGTGTAGTGATTGGTTTTAAATTTTTAATTTGGGTTAGAGTTTTAGTGTTTGTTTTTGTTGTAAATTTGTGGATTGACCACGGTGTTTTGGGGCATGGTGTGTTGTTGTGCTGGTATTTTTTTCTTGCTTGTTATTGTCATAAGTATGGGATAATGATGCTTGTAGGTTGATTGTTATTTTGTAGTGCATATATATAACGACTTGTGTTTATATTAGATTTGCTGCACAACTGCATTGATGCTTAATAACGATAATACTAAATCCTAGTTTGTGTCGAATTTTGAAGTGCTTTTACCTATGTATACAGAAGAGTGTTATTGGTATGAACAATATTAGCCATTATGTATTTCAGTGCCATCTTTATCAACGTTTTCGGAGTTCTTGTTCTTACACAGACAATGTTTTTTTAGGTAATGGTGATGTTTCCGTTGGTGGTGATTTGCAACCATTATTAGTACAAGCTATACCAAATACAGATTCCACTGTTGTTAGTTCCTATCCCCATAGTTACAATGCTAATGGCGTTTCATGTTTGTCCAACGAGTTACTGCGAGACTTGTGTTCTGGATATGGATATAGTGTGAGTTTCGATGAGATATCTCAAACTTATGATGATAATTTTTTACATGTGTATGCTGTCAAATGTGGCTATGAACTTACCAAAGATTTCTTATCAACTATGCTTAAAAGTAAGCGTAACTTTATGGAAAAGATTAATTCCATTTTAGTTGATTTATGCGGCAGTTTTTCTTTCTTAAAAGACTTAGATGGTGACACATTAAGCGTAACTGATTTGGTTAACAAATTTTGTTCTTCTTTTTCCAAAAACGTATATGATTTGCGACCTAGGTGTATCGAGGTTTTACGGTCTGATATTATTCCTGTGGTAATAAGTAGTATTTTGGATTCCAAGGATATTGTTTGCATTTCAGAACGTGAAATGACATATCAGGAGATGGAGCAATTGTTTGTATATTTTATTACTGTATTGGAGAAATTAATTGCAGTAAGGATAATGGAATACTGGAAAGATTTTTGTAATAAAAATAAATCTCTCTTCTTATTAACTCCTACTGTTAATTATAGCAATCCGTTTGCTTGTGCGTATTATTCTGGTGTTCGGTTACCCAAAATTAATTATCCTGCCGCTTTTGTACATAAGTTTGGTGTTAATATTTCTTTTATGGCTCTTTATAGTATTGATGTAATGAAGGGTAATTTTGTTAGAAAGTGTGTAGATGTATTGAAAGATACTGTTCATTGTAGTTGTTACTATATATATAATTATAGTTCTAGAGTTTATTCTGATGTTATAGCTTTGCGTAATGGTTTGCATATCTTAATCAAAGAGGAATTTGATAGAAAAATAAGTGAAGAGAATTTTGTAAAGAATTTTGCTATTTTTTTTGATAAATTGATGATATGGGATTCTCCTAATTGGGGGGGTAAGGTCGTAAAAAAGAATACACTATTGATTACTAAATTGGTTGTTAATGATATATATAAATCATTAATGTACGATATGACGAATTACATGTGTTCAATAATTAAAAATTATCAACCAAAGATGATTCTTCTATCTAAAATAGATTACTCTGCGGATAGCAGTTTTTTATGTGGCATTGAAAGTAAATGGAAAATTAAGCTTCATCCAGACGACAACTATAATATTTCTTTTATCAGAAGTAAGTTTTTGTCTAAATCTAAATTAATTGTTTGGGGCAAATTTTGTTCTATGATAAGTGGACAATATGAGTTTTCAGATGGCACCCATATTGCTATGGTTGATTGGGAGGAAATTTCAGGAAGATTGCTTCCAATTGCTAAAGAAACTGTTAGCTTTCTTATTGATGACGAATTATTAGAGATACGTAGAGTTTTGTTTAATGCTCGTGTTGTAGAGGATGTTGGTATATTTGATGGATTTTGTGAAGGAACAAGAGAAGCTACATCTGATGAAAAAGATAGTATTTTAAGAATTGCTGCTAGTGATTCTAATACTCAAACTGAGAATGTACTTAGAGACGTTTGGGGGGATTTAATAAAATATAAAAAAACTAGTAGCACTGGTAGCTTTAGATGCATTAGTTCTATTTATGATCTTAGTGAATGCTCTAATAATTATGATGCAGATTTAGGTGTTGATGTAGATTGCACGTTATTGCCGTTTATAGTTAAGAATGGAAGTTTGTTGGTTCTTACTTCATTGGGACAAGGTGAGTTACCTATAACAACTGAAACTATTGATCGTATAAATTACGCCTCATTAGGTAATGCTTTTTTATTCATTAGAAGAAACTTTTCAGAAAAAATTAGAGATCACATTCACAGGCTACTTCATAGCATTTTTGAGGGAGAAATTACACTTTCTGGGGGTAAATTTGTGTCTGACTCTCATTGGAGTATGGTGTCTGGTGAGTTGTATAGGGTTGCACTGAAATCATCTGAGTCATTTGTTAATAGTGAGTGTGTGGAATTGGAGATTTTTTTATCTAAGTCTCGTATGGTTGATTTATGTAAAAATGATGTTTCGTCGTTCATTTTTAGGAAGGTTTCAGATGATGAAAAGAATAATATTATCAAACGAGCTAAGGTACTAATGTATAGGTGGCTGAGGATTTGTGTTAGAGAAATTTGGATAAATTTATCTGCTGCGTCAGTGTCAAAAAATTCTATGGATGAATCAGAATTGCGCTTAGTTAGCTCAGTTCCTGCAGAGTTAACCTATGTTTCTTCAGTAAGTGAGGCAAATCTAATTATTAGTAAATGGGGGTTAAATTTGCATCCTGATGATGACAGAAAGTTTTTTTTTTTAAAAAAGTCTTTTCAAGAGTTGTTGCCAACAATCTTCGTGCATTATTTTCTGGTATGCTGGATCGGGCTGTGGTTCTTCCTAGTGGTAAGGTGGTGTCTTGCCTTCCTTGGAGGCTTGTTTCTGGGGAATTATTCCCAATTGCGTTGAAGTCACTTAAGGCTGTTATTGAGGGTAGGATTGCAGAATTAGATTCTGCATTTTCTAAGGCACGCATAGTGCATTTTACTAAGAATTGTAGTTTTTTTTACATCATAAGGGAAGTTACAGTTGATGAAAAAAATCACCTTATGAGACGTGTAAGGAAGTCTATAGATAAGGGCTTGGTGTTTTCTGTTAGGAGAGCATGGGTAGCTGTTACTAAGACTTCGAGGGGTATGAAGTATGGGTATAAGGAGACGTCTGGAGAGCTTGATGGATGCTCTATAGGAGGTAGTTGGGGAGTTAAACTTCGGTATAGTGATAATGTTGCCATACTTGCTTCCAGGAGGAAATTTTCGTCTAAAGTTATGTTCGTTGTCCGTAATAAATTTATCTTAATGATGAAAGATAATTATAAATTTGATGATGATACATTTATTGGTAGTTTTGCTTGGACTAGGCTTTCTAAAAAACTTTCTCCTATTGCTAGAGATGAAGTTAAGCATATTATTGATGATGAAAATAAAGAACTAGAGGAAATTGTTTCTAAGTCGCGAGTGTTGGTTAATTCTAAAGTTGATAGAGAGATTACAAACGAAGAAAAAGGCGTTGTTTTGAAAAAGATTGGCAGGCTTGTAAATAGAGAATTAAGGAGCACATTTAGTAAAGCATGGGTTGAGGTTCTTCATTCTTTAGAAAAAGACTGTGTTAGTGTTAGATCTTCTGTAAGATCTACGAATGAGGTCTGTGCTGGCAATAAATATTCTTCAAATATTAATGTGGCAAGTGCTATGTGCTTAGACTCGGAAGATACAGGTAATATTTTAGGCTCAGGAGATAGAGATGGTGGTCTAGGAGTTGATTTATATTATGAAGATGATATGGCTATTTCAAGTATTAGGAGGAAATTTTTATCAAAAGTTGGTAAATGCGTTAGCGATAAATTTATCAAAATGATAAAAGAGGGGAAAAAATTCGGAGATGGTATGGTTGTTCATAGATCTTCTTGGAGTAGAGTATCGAAGAATATGTTGCCCATAGTTAGAAAAGAAATTAAACCAATCATAGATGATGAGCGTGTAAAGATAAATGATGTTTTGTTGAAATCGCGTGTAGTTGTTTATTCTCCTGGTTGTGCTTTTGCTACTAGATCTCTGCGATTGGATGAAGTATCTAATGTTCTTAATATTATTATGAAACATGTGTATAGAAGATCTATGGTGCTATCTAGGAAGGAATGGGGTCGTGTAATTAAGTTTCTAGGAAAAGATAGTTGTAATTTTTCTGAAGTGGAAGTATCAAAAATGGCTGAATTAGACGATGATAATCATTCATCAGTGTGCTTACTGGATCTTGCAGAAGTAGATATAGCAGAGCTTGATAACATTAGGCTAGAATTTATTGGAAATTTGGGGGCAGCTGCTGATGAAACTTTTAGTTCATTGTTATTAAATGTTGGTTCGCAAGATCTATCATCTGCTTTGGTTAATGTGTCCTCAGATATAGTTAAAAGAAGTGATAGTTTATTCAAAGAGGGAGGTTTTTTTGACAGAGTTGAATTATTATTATCATCTGCAAAATTAATCAAATATTCTGAAAATAGTAGATCTCTTACTGCTGATGAGAGGAGTTCTGTTTTTAAATTGTTTATGGATAGCGTTGCTAGTGACAGAGATTACCTTCTTAGAAAACGTACCGTGGAATTGATGAATGCCGTTTTCCCCAAGCTTGAGTCTAAGGGCAGGTCATCTGTTGATTCTATGATTTAACTATCATCAATGAATAATATCTTTTAATCATATTTGCAAATGTAAATGTTTTTACATTTTTTTTCTGGTTATAGTATCTGTGCCCTTACGAAAAGGGTATTGTATAATCCTAAAAACGAATTATCTTTGTATTCTAGATGTGGTGAACTTCTTAACCAATTTTGAAGTTGTCATACTGCTGTTGCTGTGAGGAATAAAAGTATTGTTTGTATGGATAATGTTTCTAATAATGTATGTCGGTATTATTTTGATCAAGATTGTAAAGTCACGTTGTCTGAACTAGTTACTACACCCAAAGATGACTGCAAGTTAGTTAAAATCAATGATGAGTCTTCGTTTACACTGGTACTAGCTAAAGAATCACTTCCCATTAATTCGGTTATTGGGTATTCATATAATAAATTTTTGCAAGATTTATGTTCTGGTTATGGGTATTTCGTTAACATTAATACAATATCAGAATCTTACGATGATAGTTTTTTACAAGATCACGCTATTAGATATGGATATAAATTTACCGAACATTTTTTATCAGTTATGGGTGAGCATAAGAGTAACTTTCTAAATAAAATTGACTCTATTTTAACCGATTTATGTGGGAGTTTTTATTTTTTAAAAGAGCTAGGTAATGGCAGTGTAAATATAATATACCTAATGAATAAAATTTGTTCTTCTTTTTCTAAATGTGTATACAATTTGAGAGAAAAATGTGTTGATGTTTTGCAATCTGAGATTATTCCTATAACAATAAAGAGTATTTTTGACTCTATCGTGATTGATGGAGGTTGTCATCGTAAAATGACATACTCTGAGATGGAACAATTATTTTTGCGTTTTATTACCACGTTAGAAAATTTAATAATGTCCAGAATAATGAAATACTGGCGAGATTTTTGTAATCAAAATAAAGAGTTATTATCATTAATTCCAACTGCCGACTATAGCAATCCATTCTATTATGCTTACCATTATGATGGTATTAATTCGCCCAATATTACTCATCCTGCTGCTTTTGCCTATAAGTTTGGGGAATATATATCTTTTATAGCTGTTGCTAGAATTGATGTAATGATGAGTGATTTTGTTGAAAAGTGTTCTGATGTTCTGAAAATAATTATCCGTTCCAAGTGCACACATATCTGTAATTATAGTTCTGATTCCTATAGTGATATTAGAGAATTAGTGAAAGAATTGCAATTTTTGATAAAAGCAGAGTTCGATAAAAGAATAATAGAAGATAGTATTAAGGATCATTTTAATGATTTTTTGAGTGGGTTAATAATATGGAGAGATCAAGTTGTAGACTATAAAGTTGCAGAAGTAATATTGGAATCAATTATTAGTGATATGCGCAAATCATTGGTATATTTTTTGCATAATTATTTGTATGACATGATTAGAAATTTCCATCCCTATATAATGGTTTCTGGAAAAATTGTATCCAGTAGTAGTGATTATTTGCGCTCTATAGAAAATAAGATGGGGATTAAAATTCATCCTGAGGATAGTTATAATATTATATCTTTAAGGAGAAAATTTTCTTCTAAATATGAGAAAGTTGTTTGGAATAAATTTGTCGAAATGTTAAGGGAAAAGCATGAATTTTCTGATGGTACAGTTATTAGTAAAGTTGCTTGGAGCAAGATTTCAAGAAAATTGTTTCCAATTGCTCAGGGGGCAATTAGACCCCTTCTTGACATGGAACGTTTAGAGTTATCTAGAATTTTATCTAGGTTGCGTATAGTGGATGATATTTGCACTTTTGATTTTTCCTCATCAGGCACGAGAGAGGCTACATTTGGTGAGAAAAATATTATTTTAAAACTAGCTACTAGGATTACAGATCTTAAAACAAAATGTTTGTTTAGGAAAATATGGATAAATTTAACTAAGATTACAGAAGATAATAAAGCCAAAGAGAAATTGAATCATGTATTTGATTCTACCGTAAAAGATAAGGATTCGTTGATTTTTGATTCCTCAGTCGTACAAGGCAAATTGCCAGTAGCTGTTACATCGCCTATAGAATTAAACTGCTACTCGTCTGATGTTAGTACACGTAAGATTATTAATAAATGGGGATTAAACCTTCATCCTGATGATCATAAAGTTATTTTATTTGTCAGGAGAAAATTTTCTGTAGATACTAGATATAATATTTATAGATTGTTTTCTAGTATGCTAGAGAAAAAATCTATACTTCCTAGTGGTAAAGTTATTTGCAGGTGTTCTTGGTCTGTTGTTTCTGGAGATTTATGTTCAGTTGCTATGAGTTCACTTGAACCAATTATTAAAGATGAGTGTGAGGAATTAGAAAGATTTTTATCTGAGGCACGTGTAGTTGATGTTGATGAAAATAATTCTTCTTCGTTTGTTGTTAGGAAGACGACAGAAGAGGAAAAAATTCATCTTATGAAACGTGCTAAAATTTTTATAGATAAAGAACTAAAATGCTCTGCTAGATTAGCATGGTTGGATATAGTTAAAATATCAAAAATTGTTGAGGGCGGAGGAAGTGACAATACTGGGTCTATTGGTGAAGAGAGCATGGATAGAGCCCATCATAATTCCACAGAATCATCGTCGTCACAAGCATTGTTAACTAAGGTGGATTCATTTGTTTCTAACCCAATTTCTAGTGCAGTTGGTGTCCCATATTTACATCATCAACTATTACAAGATTTATGTAAAGGGTATGGATATAATGTTAATTTTAAAGAAATATCAAAAGATTGTGACGATAATTTTTTGATGGCACATGCTGTTAAATGTGGGTATCGGTTTTCTGACAATTTTTTTTCTACTATGATCAAGCACAAGATCGATTTTCTAAATAAAGTCGATTCTATTTTAACTAATTTATGTTCTAGTTTTTATTTCTTAAGAGATTTAGGTAGTAAGAATGTAAATGTAATCCTATTAATGGATAAAATTTGTTATTCTTTTTCCCAGCATGTGTATAGTTTGAGAGATAAATGTATTGATGTTTTGCAGTCTGAGGTTATTCCTGCAACAATAATAATTATTTTTGATTCTGTTGTTACAGTTGGTAGTTGCGAACGAAAAATGAGCTATTCTGAGATGGAACAATTATTCTTGCTTTTTATTACCAAATTAGAGAAGTTAATTATGGTTAGAATAATAAAATATTGGCATGATTTTTGTAGTGAGAATAAAGAATTATTATCATTAGTTTCGTTTATTGATTATAGTGATCCGTTTTTTGCTTCTTACCGGTATAGTAGAATTAGTTTGCCTCATATTACTCATCCCGCTGCGTTTACCTGTAAGTTTGATGAGTATATTTCTTTTATGGCTGTTACTAAGATTGATATGATGGTACGTGATTTCGTTGAACGCTATAGTGATGTATTGAAAAAAAATATTCGTTCCAGGTGCATGAGTATTTGTAGTTACAGTCCTAATCCTTTTAGTGATATTAAAAAAATCTTAATAAATTTGAGTCGTTTTATCAGAAAAGAATTTGATAAAATGTTAACTGAAAAGGCAGTAGAGGATAATTTTAGTAGTTTTTTTAATGAGTTAATAATATGGAAATATCAAATTTATGAGGCTGATGTTATAGAAAGATGTAGATCATCAATTGTTAAATTAGTTACCAATGATATGTACAAATCATTAATGAGTTTTTTATATACCTCTTTGTATGATATGGTAAAAGGTTTCTGTTCTCGTATTACTTCTTCCTGGAATCATGTATCTAAAGGTGGTAATTATCTTCGCACTATAGAAAACAGGCTAAAATTTAAGATTTATCCTGAGGATGGGTATAATATTTTATATATAAGGAAGAGCTTTTCAGCTAAATCTAGGAAAATTATTTGGGATAAGTTTTTTTACATGATAAGTGGAAAGCATAAATTTTCAGATGGTACCGTTATTAGTAGAGTTAGTTGGAATAAAATTTCAAAAAAACTATTTCCAGTTGCTCAAGGATTGGTTAAGCACTTTCTAGATATGGAACGTTTGGAATTATCTAAACTTATATCTAAAGTACGTATAGTGGAGGATATCGGTGGGTTTGATATTTCTTCATTAGGTACTAGAGAAGCTACATCTAAGGAAAAAGCTAGTATTTTGAGGCTTGCTATCAGTAGTGCGGATCGTCAAACTAAAGATTTGTTCAGGAAAGTATGGGTAGATTTGGTTAAGATTACGGAAAATTATAAATCTAAAGCCTATACAGATTCTACGTCTGAATCTACAGTTAAAGATGTAGATATGTTAGATGTTACAATGCCTGTGGAATTAGATTGTTGTTCTTTAGGTTTAAGTGCAGATAAAATTATTAGCAAGTGGAAATTGAACCTTCATCCTGATGATGATAAGATCATTTTATTTATAAGAAGAAAATTTTCAACGGAGATTAAGAGTAGTTTTCGCTCATTGTTTTCCGGTATGTTGTCTACAAAAACTTTGCTTTCAAATGGAGAAGTATTGCGCAGTTGTTCTTGGCCCCTTATTTCTGGTGAGTTATATCCGATTGCTTTAGAATTTATAGACCCAATTATTGAAAATGAATATAAAGAGTTAGATGCGTTTTTATCTAAAGCGCGTGTGGTAGATTTTGATAAAAATGATAGTTGTTCGTGTGTTGTTAGGAAGGTTACTGCTGTGGAAAAAAATAATCTTATGCGGCGTGCTAAGAAGTTTGTATATAGAGAATTAAGATATTCCGCTAGGTTGGTGTGGTTGGATGTAGTTAAGAATTCAAAATGTGGTGACCATCATTATACATCAGAAGATATTAATGAAGAAAGTGTAGGTAATGCATGTGACACATGTGGGGTTAATATTAGTTGTGTTGATAATGCAGCTATTTTAAGGATTAGAAAAAAATTTTCGTCTAAAATTGTACCTGTTATTTGTGCTAAGTTTAGTGAAATGCTAAAAAATAGGTACAAATTTGATGATGGTACCGTTATTGATAAGATTGCTTGGTTTAGGATATCAAAGAAAATGTTTCCAATTGTTGAAGAGGAAATTAAGTGCATTGTTGCAGATGAGTATAAAGAATTAGACGGAGTTGTGTCTAGATCACGTGTAGTTATTAATTGCAAGCTTGATAGAGAAATTACAAATGAAGAGAAAGTTACTGTTCTAAGTAATATTATGAAACTTGTTCATTCTTCATTAAAAGCTTTGTGTGGTAAGGTTTGGGAAGATGTAGTTACTTCTTTGTGGGATCGTTATGATAATATTGGTTCTACTGTAGATATTTTTCCTGCCACAGAATATAGAGGTTCTGGAGGTTCTGGAGGTTCTGGGGAGTTATTTTCTCTTGATTCCTTGTTAGGATCAGCAGAGTCTGATAGTACAATTGGCTCATTAGCTGGATTCAATCTTCGTCGAGAGGATGATAATGCTATTTTAAACATAAGGAAGAGGTTTTCTTCCAATATGAGAAATTGTGTTCGAAATAAGTTTTGTGAAATGTTAAAAACAAAATATGAATTTGATGATCATACTGTAATAGATATGTCTCCTTGGGTAAAAATATCGAAAAAATTGTTACCCATTGCTAAAAAAGAAATTATGCCAATAATGAAAGAGGAGTATGTGAAAATAAATGAGGTTTTGTTGAAGTCAAGCGTGGTGATTTCTTCACATGATTGCTCCAGTATAGATGTAAGAGATCTTACATCTAAGGAAAGGTCAAATATTATAAAAATGGTTATGAAACTAGTATATAGGCAATCAATAGATGCTTTTGGTAGAGTATGGCGTAGCGTAATAAGATCATCCAAGATTAAAGGTTCAGTGGATGATAGTGATGCTGTGGCTAATAATGTTAATGAATCAGAATTAGAAATGACTAAATCTATCGATAAGCCATCTCCAGTTGGTTTATCAGATCTTAGGGACTCAGATAAATCTGAACTTGACAATATTAGGTTAGAATTTGTTGGGGGGTTAGCATCTGTTATTGATGAAGTTGTTAGGTTGTTGTTATTAGATCTTGATCTTTCTTCATCTGGTAGAGGTGTTATTTTAGATAAAGTGATATCAACTATGGCAGATAGGAGCAATATTTTATTTAAAGAAGGAGGTTTCTTTGATCGGGTTGAATCAATTTTATTAGATGCAATGGTAATTGAATCATCTGAAAAAATGAGACTTCTTGATGAAAAAGAGAGGAAATTTATTTTTCGAGTGTTTGTTGATAGTATTGATAGCGACAGAGATTATCTCGCTAAGAAACGTACTGGAGAATTGATGAGTTTCCATATGTTTGGGTAGGAATATACCTGTTAAATTATTTTCTGATTCTGCGATTGAATTGTTATTGATTTGGGATCAAAGAAATTGTATTTTTTGGGAGCTAATGTTTGTAGTATATTGTTTGCTTATTTGAAAAATTAACTCTACTTTTTGGCAATGTAATTGAGTTGTTATGAGGTAGAAATAAAAATAATTTGATTTCTCCCATGGATATAATATGCTAGGCAATATATCTACGTTTTCAATAAATTTAATAATGTTACTGTTTTTTCTCAAATAATTTGTCTTGTTCTGTGTAGTTTATAATCATAATTTTTCCTATTATAATAGTGCTTGATCTAGAGATAGTTGTTTGATTTTCTATTTTTGGTAAATTTTGTATTTGCTGCTGATGATTATTCAAAGACGGATATTTTTTAGTAGAGTGAAGTTATTGTTATCGGGTTTATAATTACTTGATTTATTGGGGGGTGATAGATTTGGTGATATTGTGAGCAATAGATATGGGTTTGATGGTTTTATAGTTATTGATATGTTTGCTTTTTTAGGTGCTGGAAAATAGTTATTTATAATGATAAGAATAAATTTTTATCTAAGATAAATAAGCATATTTGTAGTGAATTTATCAGTTTGATAAAAATATTCACAAATTTTATGACAGTACTATTATAGGTATGTGTTTCTGGAGCGCTATTTCTAAAAAATAATTTCCTATTGCCATATAATGTATTAAGATAGTTATATAAAAGTAATATTCAGAAATAAATAATGTATTATCGCAATCAATATAGTTATTTTATAAATTTTATGGCGCTAATATAATAATTTCACGATAGGCATGTTACCTTGTTGATTGCTATGATGTCGATATACTAGATTTAAATATCAACTTTGTTTATATCACGAGGTTTAGTTTCTAAGTTGATAAAAATCAATTGCCATGAATCAGATAGTAGATTCTTGTTAGATAGGTTACTGTTTAATCGAAGACGCTTTTATTTTATTAATAATACTTACTATTAGTATAATATATAAATCAGATACTGATAATATTCGCCTAGAATTTATTGTAAATCTAGGTTCTAGATAAAGTTGGTAGTTTGTTATTCTCTCGACAATTAGTATCTTATTTAAGATGGTATAATGTTATCTTTTTAATAGGAGCTACCATTTTTTCAAGAAGGTGGTGGTTTTTTATAGTGTTTTGTAGGTTTTTGTGAATTATGTTTTTATTAGTAATTTAGTTAGTCATGGTTTTATGAAAAAATATGATATATATGTGTTGTAATTTATGATTTCAGAATTATAAGTTACTTAATAGTATTGCTTGCCATGTGAATTATACAGGGTAGAAATATGGATATTGTTTGTGATCATGAAAATAAACATTATTTTGATCAGGATACTTATAGTGCATGTTCTGATAAAGATGATGAGAATGATCATTATCTTCAGAAATATAAATTGGGTACAGACCCTTCATTAGCACCAATAGTTGATGGTGTTTCGTTGTCTGATTTTCCTAAAGTGCATTACAGATCAGAAGTAGTTTTCTTAGTTCCTTTGGAGTTAAATTGCTCTTCATTGGGAATTAAATTAAATGAGTTTATTATTGATATGTGGGGGGTAAATATACATCATGATGATAATAAACTTATTTTTTTTATCAGGAAAAAATTTTATAACATAGTTAATGACCATCTTCTTAGGTTATTTTCCAGTGTGATGAATGGTGACTGTGTTCTTACAAGTGGAAAGGTGATATCTAATTGTGATTGGTATTTTTTTTGTGATGAATTGCTACCAGTTGCCATTGAATCACTTGAGCCAATTTTAGAAAGGCAGGATAAAGAATTATATGAAGTATTTTCTAAAGCACGCGTGGTAGATTCTAATAAAAATGGTGGTTTTTATAATGTTATTAGGGCAATTACAGATGATGAAAAAAACATTGTTATGGAACGCGCGAAGGAATTTATATGTAGGATAATTCTAAATTCCATTAAATTGTCATGGGAGAGAGTAGCTAAGATCCCACAATCAATTGATAACAAAAGTATCTATAAATATCTTGATAGAGGATACATAGAAGGTGAATTTGGAGTTAGACTTCGTTGCAGTGACTATATTGCTATTTTTAGTTATAAGAGGAAATTGTTGTTTAAAATTAAACCAATTATACGTAATAAATTTTATGAAATCATGAAAAATGAATATAAATTTGATGGTATTAATATTGTTAATAATTTTTCTTGTTTCAGTGATAACAAAAAATTGTTAACAATTGCTAAAGATGAAGTAAAGTATTTCCTTAACGATGGAAGTGAGAAAATAAAAATAATTTTATCTAGATCACGTGTAGTGATTAATTACATCTCTGATAGAGTAATTACAAATAAAGAAAAATCTATTGTTTTGAAAAACATCGATAAAATTGTAAATATGGAACTAAATAATTTGTTTAGTAATGTTTGGGATGATTTAGTTGAGTTTTTTAGGGATAAAAGTGAGGGTGTTGAAGATGTTTTGTCAAATGCTATTTATAATATAATATCGGTAAGATGCGCCGGTAGTGATGGTAGTTTGGAAATTAAACTTAAGGATGAATCCATTTCTTATTGCAATGATTGTTATGTTAATGATATCGAAAGAAGTATTTTATTTGATTTAAATAAATGTATCCGTGCTAAATTTGTTGAGATATTAAGTGATAAAGATAAATTTGATTGTTTTAATTTAGTTGATAAATCTCCCTGGGGTAAGGTATCAAAAAAAATATTGCCTGTTGTTAAGGAAGAAATTAAGCCAATTATAGAAAGAGGTCGTGCAGAAGTAAATGAGGTATTATTAAAATCGGAAGCAGTATTCTATAAATATAACGGGAGCAGTATTACTAGAAATTTTAAATATGAGGAGGTATGTCTTGTTCTGAAAATTGTTATGAAATGTATATACAAGAAGATTAATTTTGGCAAGTTGTGGGCTAGATCTATCAAATCTCCAAAGTATTTTGAAGAAGATGTTTCTGAATCTATTAACTTATGGGGGGTTAATCTTCATCCTGATGATAGTAGGCTTATTTTGTTTATTAGGAAAAAATTTTCAGTAAATATTAGATCTCATCTTCGTAAATTATTCTCTAATATGATTAAAGATGGGTCTATTTTTGCAACTGCCAAGCCACAAGGAGACTATTCTTGGGCACTTTTTTCTAATGAATTGATTCCAATTGCTAAAAAATCAGTTGGGAAAATAATGGAGGAACAGTATAAAGAATTAGATGAAATTTTATCTAAATCATATGTATTGGATACTAATAAAGGTGATGTTAATTTTTGTGTTTCTGGGAGAAGGATTACAGATGATGAAAAAAATAATATCATGGTTAGAGCTAAGGCTTTTATATGTAGGAGATTATATAATTCTATTAGGGTATCATGGATATCTGTAACTAATTCTTCAGTTTTATGTAATCATAAAGAAAAAGATATTGTTCCCAAAGTTAAAATTCGTTATGAAGATAGTGTTGCTATTTTAAATACTAGGAGAGAATTTTCCCGCAAGATAAAATCTACTATATATTGTAAGTTTACTGAGATGATAAATAATAAATGTAAATTTGTTGATGGTACTGTTATTGGTATTTTTTCTTGGCCTAGAGTATCTAAAGACGTACTGCCAATTGCCAAAGGGGAGGTTAAACACTTTCTAAAAGACGAACGTGCAGAGTTGAGATCTATTTTATCCAAGGCACGTGTTGCTCTTGGCCCTATGGTTGAGAGAAAGCTTACAAACAAAGAAAAGAGTATTGCATTGGCAAATATTGAGAAATTAATAGATAGGGAGTTAAAGCAGTTATTTAGAAAAGTATGGTATGACGTTCTTGAATTTGTTAGATATAATTATGTTGATATTGGCAATTTTGTTGATACTGTTAGTTTCGAGGAAGGTACTTATGAGTGTGATAAAGTCGATGATTCCGCGTTTAAGCTTTATCATGAAGATGATCGTGTTATCTATAGAGTTAGAAGAAAATTTGCTGCTAAGATGAATGAACGTATTAGTAGTAAGTTTTGTGAAATGATAAATCTTAGGTATGAATTTGATGATGGTACTGTAATTGGCATACAACCTTGGGGTGATATATCTAAAAATATTTTTCCCATTGTTAAAGAAGAGGTTAAGCCAATAGTTGAAATGGAGAAAATAGAAATAAATAAGATATTAACGAGATCGCGAGCTGTGTTTCCTAAACCTGATGGGACGAGCATAATTAGAAAAATAACTTCTAAAGAGCGATCTATTATGTTGAGAGCTATTATGAGATGTGTCTGTAAACTGCATAATTTAAGTAGACTTTGGCGTAGAGTTACTAAATCTTTATCGAAAAAATCATCGGTAGGAGAATTTCCAGGAGGACACGGTAAGTGTATTCCATGTAGTACTACTGTATATGAGATATCTAAATATAATGATGATGGTAAATCTTTAGCATCGGTAAAGTCAATAGAGCTAAAGGATGTATATAAAGAAGAGCTTACTAATATAAGGATAGAATTTATTGGAAACCTAGGTCCAATCATAGATGAAGTTTTTTATTCTTTAACAAATATTGATACATTATCGTCAGGATTAGATGATGCAATATTATCTGTGTCAGAAAGGAGTTATAATTTATTTAAGGAAGGAGGTTTTTTGTATAGAGTTGAGTCATTATTGTTGAGTGCAAAAGTGGTTAATACATTTGGTGATGACAGGTTTATTACTGATGATGAGAGTAAAAATATTTTTAAATCATTCATGGATAGCATAGATAATGATAGAGATCATCTTGTTAAGAAACGTTATCAAGAATTTATTAGGTTATTGTCGTCACCTAATATTGTGGATGGGTTTGCTGTGGTTGAGTGTGATGGCAAGAGTGAAATTTAGGAAATTAAGAAAAATTTTATGAATGAAGTAGTCAGTATTATCTAATTGTCATGTTTATAAAGTATGTAATTGCAATTTAGGAAATATAGATTGTGAGCCATGATCTGTTGTGTTCGAATGTATGTTGATTTCTATTGTTGCGGCAATTAATCATGTATTAAAGATGGAAGTTTTATACCCTTAAAGTAATGTTCTTCATATTTAGTTCAATTGAGTATTAAATATTAATTGTGAGTACCACACCATAATATTGATTTTAATACAGTAAGTTATTAAATTTTATGATCAAACCATATGAAGTATTGCTGGTATATTACGAGTGTGTATGTTTTTTAATAAATTTATAAGAATGGTGTGATTTAAATCACTTTAAAAACATTTGAAGACCTAAGTATAGTTAATTATAATAGAAGGGGGTTGTAAGTTGGTGTTTGATATTTTTATTTGTTATGAGCGATTAAAATGTTGATGTCATGATAGTTAGATAAAAAATATGTGTGATAGGTTAATATGTGTATTAATGGTATTTTTGTCTAAGTATCTGCAACTAAAAAAGTTAAGTGGTATTTTGATTTTTAGTGAGTGTAGAGTTATTTTTGTGCTCGTGTGAGTATAAGGATTGTAATTATTAATATGAATGGTACAAGTATGTGTTTTAAAAATATGGCTGCTACGCCTAAAGGTGACTTTAATGTAGACGATGGACGTTATAAGTTAGGGGCTTCTGTGGCTGAAAGCAGTAATATATTGATTAGCAACACATTAGTTGGTTGTTCTTCATTGATACCACCTGTGTCATCAGATGAAGATGATTTATCTTCTGATGACGGTTATTCTTTATTGATGCCACCTTTATCATCAGATGAAGATGATTTATCTTCTACAAGTTCAGAATTTGATCAATCTATTGTTAGTCGGTGGGGATCAAATATTCATCCTGATGACGACAAATTTATTTTGCAAATAAGAGAAAGGTATTTGCTTCAAATAAGAGATAATTTTACAAAGCTATTTTTAGGTATGTTAAAGGATAAGATGGGCTCCACAAATAATAATATAATTAATGATTATTCTTTGTCTATTATTTGCTCCGAGTTTGTGTCAATTGCGACGAAATCGGTTAAGCCAATCATGAAAGAACAGTATAAAGAATTATATAAAATTGTATCTAAGCTACGTGTGGTAGATATTTGTGAGCATAATTCTTATATACATGCTGTTAGAAAAATTAAGGCTGATGAAAAAAGGGATGTTATAAATCGTGTTAAGGTAGTAACGAATAAAGGATTAGATGAGATAATTGATTCTCTTGTTGAATTTGCTATTGAGTTTTCTAAAGATAACGATTATAGGGAATGTAAAAATGGTATTGTAAAAATTAAGGGCAATGAAAAAAATAATATTACAAATGAGATTAAGGTAAGTTTATCTAGAAGATTATCTGAACTAATCAGTTTACTATGGGGGGTTGAACCAGAAATTCCACCCAAAAGTATTTGTGATGATTTTTGTGGGGATGAGGAGTGTGTTAATGGCATTTCATTAAGTGATCTTCGTTGCGAGGATAGGGGGGCTATTAATGCTGTTAGGAGCAAATTCTTGATCCATGCTAGACATAGATTATATGATAAATTTAATGCCAAGATAAAAGATAGGTGTCAATTTAGTGATCATAATATTATTGGTAATTTAACTTTGCCACGCTTATCTAGGGAATTAATTTCTATTGAACTAATTTCCATTGCTAGAAAAAATTCCAAAGATATTATCGAAGATGCAGCTAAAAAAATAGAGGTAATTATATCTAAATCTCGTGTGATGGTTGATTCTAAAAGTGATAGAGAAATTACATATGGGGAAAAATGTGTAATTTTTGAAAAAATTGTGAGGTTTTTGGATAGATCATTAAAGGACTTATCTTGCAGGTTGTTTAGAGAAATACTTGATTCTTTAGGATCTGGTCTTTGTTGCGAAGATAAGGTTGCAGTTAATATTGTTAAGGGAAGATTTTTATCTAGTGTGAAAGATATGTTGCGTGATAAATTTATTGTTATTATGACTGATAAATATAAATTTGGTGACAGTGATTTCACTGGTAAATTGAAATGGTCAATTGCATCTAGGGATTTGCTTACAGTAGCTAAAATAGAAATTAAAAACATTACCGAGGATACAATTAAACAGATAGAGGTAATTGTATCTAAATCTCGTATGATAGTTGATTCCAAAAGTGATAGAGAGATTACAGATGAAGAAAAATCTTTAGTTTTAGGAAAAATGATTAAACTTTTGGATAGTTCATTAATTGATTTGTGTCGTAGGTTATTTGCAGAAGTACTTGATTACTTAGAACTTGATCCTAATGATAGTATGATTAACAGGTGGGGATTAAATATCCATTCTGATGATGACAGGTTTTTATTGCAGATAAGGAGAAAGTTTTCATTAACGGTAAAAGATTATCTGAGTGAACTCTTTTCTGGCATGTTGAAAAAAAAATTTGTGTTTTCGAGCGGAAATGTAATAAGTAATTGTTCGTGGCGTCCTGTTTCTTGTGAGTTGATTTCGATTGCTCTTGAATCGGTTAGGCCAATTATTGAAGAGTATTCTAAGGAATTATATGAATCTTTATCTGAAGTGCGAGTGGTAGATATTTATGAATATGACTATGTTTTTGGTGTTGTTAGAAAAGTTACGGATGATCAAAAAAAAGATCTTGTGGAATGTATAAAAGTATTTGTATATAAAAACTTACATATTATAGTTAAGCTAGTGTGGACGGATGTTGTTAAAATTCCAATGGGAATATCGGATAAGTGTCATAAAAAAATAGTACCTGTAATTAATCTTAGTTATAAGGATAGTGCTGCTATTTATAGTGTTAGGAGGAAATTTTCATCTCTTACTAGGGATAAGTTACATGATAAATTTATTGTCGCGGCTAAGGACAGGTATAAATTTAGTGACCGTAGTGTCGTTGGTGTTTTTTCTTGGGTAAAGATGTCTAAAGAATTGCTTCCAATAGCTAAAGAGGCAGTTAAGTATATTATTGAAGATGAAATGATGGAAGTAGAAGAAATTTTATCTAAAGCACGAGTGATGGTGGATTGTGAGTTTGATAAAGAAATTACAGATGAGGAAAAATCTATTGTTTTGGAAGGAGTTTTGGTAATTATTAATAAATCGTTGAGGTATTTATGCAGTAGATTGTTTAGGGAATTTGTTATTTCTTTAAAATCAGATTACAGTGATAGTGCTATTTCTATGGCGGATACCAATTTCAGTTCAGTATTTACAGAAAGTAGAAGTAGAAGTAGAAGTAGAAGTAGAAGTGGAACTGGAACTGGAACTGGAACTGGAACTGGAACTGGAAGTAGAAGAAGAAGGTTAAATGTTTGTAGAATTAAATTCTCTCGTGAGGATAATATTATTATTTCCCATGCTAAGAAGGTTTTGTACGATGAGATGAAGTCATGCGTGATTGATAAATTTACTAGAATGTTACGTGATGGGGATATTGATTTATCGCCTTGGGAAAAGGTATCTAAAAGGATTTTGCCTGTTGCCAAAGAAGAAATTGGGCCAATTATGGAAAGGGGGATTGAAAAAATAAAAATTATCTTGTCCGACTCACGAGCTGTGTTTTGTAATGCAGATGGTTCTGCTGTTACTAGAGTACTTACTTTTGAGGAGGCAAGTTTGTCTTTGGGGAGAATTATTAAGTATTCGCGTGCGCGTATCTTAAACGATTTTAAGAAATTTTGGGATCTGCTGCGGGAAAGAAAATAGTTTTCCTATAACATCATGTACAGTATTCTACTGGAAGCTGCTATAGCAAATATTAAGATAATATCTGAGTGAAGCACTGAGGAAGATTTAGATTGAAATGATTAAGTTAGTTTTTTAGTAATTTTTGTATTAGTCTTGGTTTAAAAACCTTATATTTTCTATGTTGATTATGGTAATTTTTTAATTTCACATAGGTTGATCCTATGTTTGTTTGGTTGGTTGCTTTATGTGTTATATCAACGCTACTCTTGAAGGATAAAGTAGGCTGCTGGGGATGGTTACATCTAAACCTCATATTATTGTTAGTAGGGGGGATAATATATTAATAGATAAATGTCATTCTAAAGGGTGAAGGTTGAGTCTTCCTAATGAGAGTATTTTTAAAGTAGTAGGGAGAAGATTTTTATTTAAAAGATAATGTGGGTTATGTTGGTTTTTGTGGAGAGAAGATTGCAAAGTCAGTATTATGGATAGTATTTATGGTGTTAGGTAGAAAGTTTGGTAGCTTGATAAAAATAATAGCAAATTTAATGAGGTTTATTTTATAAAAAATTATATATAATTATTAATATGTTTTTATAAAATTTTAGTTTGGTGCTGTATGTCTTATTCATGAATTACTTATTTGTCTAGTTAGTGATAGAAATATGTTATTAATCAAAAAATAATTTGATGTTACCCTATAAAAGTAATGAGTAAGGAAAAGTTATTAATTTAATTAAATTAAGTGTATTGAGATTTATATTTTTTTCCTATTTTAGTTGAATCACCATGTTGTAGTATAGGTTTGTATTGTTGATAGTAAGTATAGTTTTATCAATAATGTTATTGATAATTAATTATGTAATTATGATTTATTGTCTTATATAATAATAAAAAATTTTCTATATTATTAATCAAACAAATTACATAAAAAAAGAAAAATATAATAGTATTAACAATCATGACAGTAGTATACGTATAGTTGTTGCTGTGATTTTTTAACATGGGCGGTTATTGTATGTTTGTAAAGCGTTGTTATTATGTTATTTATGAAAATGATTCCGGTGTAGGGAATAAAAGTAACCCAGAGTCTGTTGTCGTTGAAGGTAGTGATTTACTAATCATTTCCCCTTCTATATCACAACTTCAGTTAGGGGTAGAAGAAAATTACTATCATAGTTATTCTAGTGCTAGTGAAAATTTAGATTCTTCTTTGCTGAATTTGGAGTCGCACAATCTCATTGTTGATAGATGGGGTATTAATATTAATTCTGATGATGATAAACTTATTTCACGAATAAGAAGGAAGTTTTCACTGAAGATTAAAAAATGCCTTACCAAGCTTTTTCTTAAAATTTTGAATGATAAATCTATAATTGTGAATTCTAGTATGGAAAGCACTTGTTCTTGGTATCTCGTATCTCACGAAATCCTTCCGATTGCTATTAAATCCGTTGAGAAAATTATGAAAGATCAATATGAAGAAATTGATAAAGCTTTATCAATGGTGCGTGTAGTTGATATTTATGAGTATGGTGTTTCTTCTTTGCATATGGTTAGAGTAATTACTAACGATGAAAAAAATGATCTTATGGAACGTGCCAAAGTGTCTATTAATAAAAGATTACATGGCATTATTAATTTTACATGGAGGCGTTTGGCTAAATTTCCAAAAAGAAGAATTGACAGAAAATATAGAAATGGTATTTCTGGAATTAATCTTTCTTGTAAGGATAAAAAATATATTTGTAGTATCAGGAGGAAGTTTTCATCCCGTATTAGATCTAGATTGTGTGATAAATTTAATGCCATGATAAGTGATAAGCACCAATTTAGTGATGGTAGTATTATCGGTGTATTTACCTGGTCTAAGGTTTCTAAAGAATTGTTTCCTATTGCTAAAGTGGAAGTTAAGGATATTCTTGAAGATGAAATCAAAGAATTATATTCTGTTATATCTAGGGCACGTATCGTAGTTAATTCTGAAACTGATAGATTTATTTCTGATGATGAAAAATTCACCGTTTTAACTGACCTTAAAAGAATTGTGGATAGATCATTAATGTGCTTATGTAGCAAATCCTTTGGTGAGGTTCTTTCTTCTTTGGGTGGGAATTTTAGCGATAGTGTGGCTTCTGTGGTAAGTGACGATGTTGGTGCGGTGTATGGTGGTGTTAAGGGTGGTGATTTTAGAATAAATTTTTATTTTGAAGATGATGTTAGTATTTTTCGTGTTAAGAAGAAATTTTATGCTGAAATTAAAAGGTGTATCATTAATAAATTTACTGAAATTGTATGTGAAGGAAGAGTTGATTTGCTGCCTTGGGTGAAGGTATCGACTAAGTTATTACCTATCATCAAAAAAGAAATTTATCCAATTATGGAGAGGAAACGTGTGGAAATAGGTAGTATTTTATCTAAATCAAGGGCATCGTTTTGTAAGCTTGGGGGCGATAGCATAATTAGACGTCTTACTTATAAAGAGAGGTGTATGTCTTTGAGTGATATTATGAGAAAATCTTATAGGTATCTGTTAAGTAATTTTGGTCGATTGTGGAGTACGGTTATAGATAGTAAAAAATATTCTGATGAGTCTGGTGTTTGTAATTTTATCGAATGTATAAGTGATGAAGATGAGTAAGAGTAAGAAATTTATGTTGGATAATAGTTTATTTAAATTATGAATTTTTATTATAAGATGTTTGTGTATATTGGGGTGTTTTGATAGTTGATTTTATGTTTTTTAGGGTTATAGTTTTTGTATGGAAATGATTGCCGTAAGGTAGATTTGAGGTAAATATAGTGTAACTTAAAATTTGTACCCTATTTTGAGGATGATGAAGAATGTTTATTGGTCGTCTCATTATAGAAAAATAAAAATATTGTGGGTGTATTACATGGCTTCAATTGGTATATCGTAGTGTTACTAACTATTGTCTTCATATTAGTAATAGATTTTTCGCATCTTGATCTGAGAAAAATTACGTTAATAAATTTGCAATCGTAAAGTTTATGTTTACAATTCATAATAAAATTTTAATGCTATTAACTATAATGGAATTATATAAAAAATTTCTTCTGCATCAGTGGATAATACAATTTAATATGGGAAGAGATTATACATAAATTTATTATTTTTAAATCACTAGTAATCCTTTATTAGATTTGATATTAATATCACAACTATGGAAATACATGAGCATGTGATTTATAGTTTGCTTATGGCATCTTTGACTTAGTAATTTTTAATATCCTAGTATCTGGTAGTTATTATGGTAATGTGTTGCCGGAGCTTGATAATATGAATCAAAGTTTCTAGGAAATTTTATTGCAAATTAAGTTTTTGTACTATTAATTTTTGATGGGTAGTTTTTATTTTATTGGGAGTATGGATATAATTGACCGTTATGTGTGTGGTTTATTTTTTGAAATGATAGATGTATCTTATTGGCATATATTTTTTAACCTATCATATTAAATGTTGATGGTGCTTCTGATCGTAATATTGTTTTGTTATTTAAGTTTACTGATATCATACGTATTGATAGTATAGAAATTTTTAATTTTGTAAATAATTATCATCATATGTGACAATTCATAGAAGTAAGATATTACTACCTTTCTCCTATGATGATATTGCCTTTGTGAATTCATGGTATAAGTATGGATACTATATTTGTTTGTGGGAATCAGTATTGTTTTGATCAAGGTGCTTGTAATTCACACTCTGACAAAGATGATGAGGATAAGAGGTGTTGCGATGATAAATATAAGGTAGATACAGATTATTCTGAACGTAATAGTTTATTGTGTTCTTCTTCAGATGTTTCTGTAAAGATAAGTCATTATTTGCCTAAATTTGAACCAAATAAATCTATAATGGATATATGGGGTGTAAATCTTCATCCCGATGATAATAAGGCTATTTTATTTATAAGAAGGAAGTTTTCAATAGAAATTAGAGATTATCTTCGTAAACTATTTTGGGATATGCTGAATGATAATACTGTACTTTCAAGTGGTAAGATGCTGCGCAAATATTCTTGGTCTCTTGTTTCTAGTGAATTATTCCCAATTGCCATGGGATCAATTAAATTAATTCTGGATGAACAATATAAGAAGTTGGATTTAATTTTATCTAATGCATCTATACTAGATTTTGATGGAAATAATGATTCATCTTTTATTACCAGAAAAATTAAAGATGATGAAAAAAATATCCTTATGGTGCGTGCTAAGTCATTTATCTCCAGACGACTTATTAGTATAGTTAGATTGTCATGGTTAGATGTAGCTAAAACTTCAATAGGATACGATTGTGGAGCAACGTCTAAAGCTGAAAAAGTAGATTTATGCATCAATTTGGGGGTTAATGTTCGTTGCAGTGATGTTGTTGATATTTTAAATGTAAGTAATAAATTTTCTTGTAATATTAAGTCTAAGATCCATGATAAATTTAGTGATATTATTCGTAATAAAAACAAATTTGATGACGGTACTGCTATTGGTAAGTTTAATTGGTTCAGGGTATATAGAAAATTATTTCCAATTGCTCAGGAGGAAGTTAGGTGCATTCTAGAAGATGAAAATAAAGAATTAGAGAAAACTATATCTAGGGCACGAGTAGTTGTTAATTCTACAGTTGATAGAGAAATTACAGGTGAGGAAAAATCTATTATTGTTATAAATATAATGAGGTTTGTTCACTCAACGTTAAAAAGATTATGCAAGATAGTTTGGGACGATATAATTAATTCTTTAAAATGTGATTCTAACTGTTCTGAGTGCAATGTAAAATCTTCTGATTATAAAGAAAATTCTATTGTTGACGTTTTTTCTTCTGCTGCTGAAGTTGAAGATTTATCAAAGGTTAAAGTATGTGATAACAGCGATAATTTAAAAGTTAATATTTGTTATGATGATGATCTTGCTATCTATAGAGTCAGGAAAGATATCTCGTTTGAAATAAATAGATGTATCTGTAATAAATTTATTAATTTTATAAAGAATAATAATAAATCCAGTGATAATATTATTTTCTCTTCATGTTCTTGGAAAGATGTATCTAAAAGCATGTTGCCTATTGCTAGAAAGGAAATTAATTGTGTCATAGAAAAGGAGTCTGTAAAAATAAATGAGATTTTATTAAAATCGCGTGTAGATATTTGTCCATATGATATTTCTATTGCAACTAAAATGACGAGAGAAATTACCCTTGCTGAGATATCTACTGTAATGAAAAGTATTATAAATTCTATATCTAAGCAGGTATTACATAATTTGGGTCGAGTATGGAATAGGGTTGTTAAATCATTAGGAGATGGATGCTACGTATCATCTAACGTTAATACTACATCAGAAGAATTTAAATCAGAGGAAGGTTGTGTGCAATCCTTTGGGTTGTTAGATCTTAAGGAATCTCATAAGGAAGCTCTTGATAATATTAGAATAGAATTTATTGGAAATATAGATGAAATTATAGAAAAAGTTGTTTGTTCGCTATCGTTAAAAATTTATACTCCGTCCGATATAGACAGTATAATTTTAGATGTATCTAAACTAAGTGATAATTTGTTTAAGGAAGAAGGGTTTTTTAGCAGAGTTGAGTCCTTATTGGTAAATGCAGAAATATTTGAATCTCCCGGGAAATATAGGTCTGTTACGGATAAAGAGAGACATGATATTTTTAAATCATTTATGGATAATATTAATAGCGATATAGATTATCTTGTAAGGAAACGTACAGGTTGTGTGGATTTAGTTGTTCGTAGGGAAATATTTAATTCTGCTACAGTGGTTAGAGATAGGGGGAGTTACATAATTGATATGTGGGGATTAAATATCCATCCTAATGATAATAAACTTATTTTGGCTACAAGAAAAAAGTTTTCGATAAAGATAAGAGATAATATTCATAGGTTATTTTATGGTATGTTAAATGACAAATTTGTACTTCCAAATGGTAAGGTGATTAGTAAGTGTCCTTGGAGTCTGGTGGCCAATGAGTTATTTCCTATTGCCATGGAGTCAGTAAGAATGATTATGGAGGAACAATACAAGGAATTAGATAAAATTTTATCTAAAGTGCGTATTGTAGATAATAGTGGTAATAATTTTTCTAATTATGATGCTAGAGATGTTACGAGCTATGAAAAAGATAATCTTATGGCGCGTGCTAAGTCTTTTATACATAGAAGATTGGTTAATTCTATTAGGTTGTCATGGATAGATGTGTCTAAAACTCACAAACCTTACTATCATAAAGAAATGTCTGAATGCATTTATAAGGGGGAAGATAAAGACGGCAGTTTTGTGTTTAAGCTTCGCTGCGATGATGCTCTTAACATTATGTATTTAAGGCGTAAATTTTCATCAAAAATTAGATCCGCTATCTATGAAAAATTTACAGAAATTATAAATCATAAGCGTGATTTTATTAATGGTTCTGATATTGGTAGATTTGATTGGCACGTAGTGTCTAAAGAATTATTTCCAATTGCTAAAGAGGAGATTAAATATATTTTTGAAGATGAAGTTATAGCGCTGAAGGAGATTATATCTGAATCGCGTGTATTAGTTGATTCTGGAGTTGATAGGGAACTTACTAGTTATGAAAAATCTATTGTTCTAAAAAACATTATTAAGCTTGTAAATGCTGCATTGAAAAATTTGTGTAGAGGTGTTTGGGAGGACGTAACTTCTTCTTCCAGGGGTGATTCTATTGATATTAAAAAACGTGAAGTAACTGCCACTCGTAATAATCATTGTTTCGGTGAAGTTTCTTCGCCATCCGCTAGTGTTTCACGTGGTATGGAGATAGATGACGAAGATGATATTTCTAAGCTTGTTATTTATCATGAAGATGATCGTGCTCTTTACAAAGCTAAGAAGAGTATTTCCTTTGAGATAAATAGGTGTGTTTGTGTTAAGTTTAGTAACATGTTAAGAGGTAACTATAGATTTGAGGATGGTACTACCATAAGCAATTTGTTTTCTTGGAAAGATATATCTAAAAAAATGATGCCTTTTGCTAAAGAAGAAATTAATATTGTTCTAGAAAAGAAGCGCATAAAGATAAATGATCTTTTGCTAAGATCACGTGTTGACGTTTCTCCTCCTAATAGTTCTATTACAACTAGAATTACTAGAGAGATTACGTCTAATGAAAGGTCTTCTGTAGTTAAAAATATTATGAAATCGGTATTTAAACAGGTAGTTCATAATTTAGGTAGAGTGTGGAGTAGGGTTATTAATTCCTTAGACGATAAGTTTCTTGACTTGTCTGATGGTGGTTCATTGAATAGCCCTACTGTATCAAAAAAGGGTAATTCTAGAAAAAGCAGCGCATTACCTGTAAGACTGCCAGATCTTGGTGAGGCAGATAAAGCAGAGCTTGACAATATTAGACTCGAATTTATTGGGAATTTAGATTCAATAATATGTGAAGTTATTAGGTCAATGTCATTAAATTTTGATTCGTCCTTTAATATAAATAATGTGATTTCTGCTGTGTCTTATAGAAGTGATTCTTTATTTAAAGAAGAGGGGTTTTTTTCTAGGTTGAAGTTATTATTAGAAAATGCAAAAATCATTGAATTATCCGGGAATGATAGATTTATTACTGATGATGAGAGCAACAATATTTTTCAAAAATTTATGGATAATATTTATAGCGACAGAGATTATCTTGTTAAGAAACGTGTTGGGAAGTTTAGATCTCTGGTTATGTCCTCAGTGCGCAAGACATCTACTGCTGTGAATAGTTGTAAAGGATTGTAAATTTTATAGTGTAATCATATGTACCTAAAAATTAAATTTATTTTTCGATATAGGACATTTTATAGATTGTTAGTGTCATTTTATGAATTTAGTTCTGTGAGAAGCGATTATACTTACAGTAATTTATTAATAAGAATAATACGATCCGTTACCTACATATGATATAGTAAGGCTTTGTTCTTACTTTAGGTTGGAAATATTCACATTCTGTGTGAATAAGTACAGTAAGGTTTATGTATGTATCTTCAAGGAAAAAGTGATTGTGTTGATCGAGATAGTCATGATGAATCCTATCTAGAAACTAATCCTAGCTCTTCATTTTTACAAATAGATCATAATTATATTGCTCCAGATGCAAGCAGCTACTATAAAAATAGCTCGTCATGCGTTTCTCAACGATCATCACGAGAAAATTTTTTACATGTTAGCGATGGGTGGAGTACTGATATTGATACAATATCAGATATTTACGGTGATGATTTCTTTAAATTACATGCTAATAAGTGCGGGTACTGTTTGACTGAAGGTTTTTTATTAGCTATTAACAAATACAAGCGTGACTTTATAGAAAGAGTAGATTCCATTTTCATTAATTTATCTAATGCTTTTTGTTTTTTGAAAGAGTTAAACCCTCATAAAATAAACGTGGTCAAGTTGACTCGTGAAATTTACTCTTCTTTTTATGAGAATTTGTATTGTCTAAGGACTAAGTGTATTTATTTTATACATCATGATGTTATTCCAGTTATTGCCAAAAGAACTTTTTACTGTGATGCTATTGATAGCAGCGCTGGTCGTATAATAACATATCCTGAGATGGAGCAATTATTTTTACATCTTGTTGCTACTTTGGAGAAATTAATTATAGCAAGATCAGTAAAGAATTGGCGTGATTCTTGTAATGAAAATAAGTCCGTATTGTCAGTAATTCCAGGAATCGATTTTACGGATCCATTCAATAATTCTTTTGCATGTATGCACTGTTCTAACATAATTAACGATCATAGAAAGATTTATCCGGCTGCATTTATACATAAGTTCGGAGTATATATTTCTTTTATGGCTGTAGACAATATAGATGACATGATATCCCGCTTCGTTCGTACTTTTAACGATAAATTAAAAAAAGTTGTTCATTCTAAGTGTGTTCATATTTGTAATTACAGCGATAGAGTTGATTATGATCTTAGGGAATTACGTAATGAATTATATAGCAAATTAAGTGTTGAATTTAAGTTAATAGAAGAAGAGTTTGATCGGAAGGTAGCAGAAAAAACAGTTGTGCATAACTTTAGTAATTTTTTGAGCAATTTATCTATTTGGGATAAAAATAAAGGAGTAGTTGTTAATTCTGTGCTAACTTTCAGCGAAATTATTAGTTACATGAGAAATTTTTTAATGAACAAGTATACTGATGATTTATTTAATATTATTAGATGTTTTAGAGAAATGGAAGTTAAGAAAGGTGGATCAGAAAACAGTAATTTATGCACCATAAAAAGTATGTGGGGGGTTAAACTTCACCCTAAAGATAAAGTTGGTATTTTACATATCAGGAAGAAATTTTCTGCTAAATGTAGGTCTGTTATCCGGGATAAGTTTTGTGAAATGTTAGAAGATAGACGTATTTTTTTTGACAGTACTATAGTTGATTGGGGTATCGTTTCTAAAAGCATACTTCCTGTGGCTAAGGAAGCGGTTAAGTATATTGTCAGTGATGAATGTTTAGAGGTATATAATTTTTTGTTTAAAGTTCGTGTGCTAGATAATATTAGTATATTTGATGGATCTTGTGCCGGTACAAGAAAGATTACATCTACAGAGAGAGATAAAATTTTTACCTTTTATGTAAATAATATATATCGTAGGAATGGGCGTTTATTTTCTAGCATATGGAACGATTTAATTATAGAACGTGGTTGTAAAGAAAAATATTTTAGGGGAAGTATAGAAATTAACCTCCGTTACAGTGATGATGTTGCTATTTTTGATGTTAGGAGTAAATTTTCATCTAAAATTAGATCTAATATCTATGAAAAATTTAGTGAGATGATAATCAATAAACATAAATTTGATGATGGTACTATTATTGATAAATTTGATTGGGATAAGTTATCTAAGAACTTATTTCCAATTGCTATGGAAGAAGTTAAGCTTATTCTTGATGATGAAAGTAAGGAACTAGAAGAAGTTATATCTAGATCACGTGTGATTATTAATTCCAGCCTTGATAGAGATATCATGAATAAAGAAAAGTCTTCTGTTTTTAAAGATGTAATGAAAATTGTATATGGAGAATTAAATTTTTTGTTTAAGGATGCATGGGAATTAGTTCTATCTTCATTGAAAGATGATGCTATTAGCTGTGTATCTAATACTAACTCTTCGGTAAATTTTGTTGGTGAGTCTTTTTTGCCATCAATGGATGATGTAGATGTTGAGGTGGTAGATTCTAGCAGTAAGTGGAGTAACTCAAAGCTTAAGCTTCATCATGAAGACGATGTTGCTATTTTTAATCAAATTAATAGATTTGTTGATGAGATGAACAAAATTATTGTGACTAAATTTGTTGGGATAGTTAATAACAAAGGTTACGAGTTTGAGGATGGTACAACTATGAATTTTATGGACTCATGGGGAAGTGTGTCTGAAAGACTGGAGCCTATTGTAAAAGAACAAGTTAGTCCAATTATGAAATTGGCACGTGTAGAAATAAATAGAATGTTACTTGAATCAAGGGCAATTTTTTATAAATTGGATGGAACTGATGTAATTAGGAAGCTTACAGAATATGAAAGGAAAGATGTCTTGGAAAATGCTCTTGAATCTTTACATAAACTAGTAATGAAATGTTTAGGTAAAATCTGGGCAGATGCTGTTGCTGGAACAACATCAATATGTCTTCTTAATCTTAGGGAAGTAGATAAGCTAAATATTGATAATGTTAAGTTAGAGTTTGTTGGAAGTTTAGGAAAGATTGTGGATGAAGTTTCTACTCTGCTATTGTCAAAAGTTGATGCATTATATACTTGCATTGATGATATTAATGTTGATGTCTTTAATGTTGTACATGAAAAAAGTCAGGATTTATTTAGGGAGGGAGGTTTTTTTTTCAGGGTAGATTCATTGCTTTCAAGCTCTCAACTTGTTGACTCATATGGTAAGTATAGATTTATTACTGACGAAGAAAAGGAATATCTGCTTAAAGAATTTATAAGTATCATCGATCATGATATAGGCTGTCTTGTTAAGAAACGTAATAGCAAACTTAATAATACATTTTTTCCTATGCTGACAGATTAGCCTGATATGTTGATTGTAAATCTAAGGTGTGTGATTACCGTTGTACGTAAAAGCGATGCTTTTTGAATCAATAAGTTTTTATATGATATAAACATATTGTATTTAATTTTACTAGAGTATGATCTAGTAAAATATTTCTTTACTTTTCTTGTAATAATATTATCATTGCCTTATGAATAGAACCCAGTAAAATTATGTATAGCATAAGTTCTCATGGAAAACGGTGCTTTGTTTTTGGTGATAGTGATGCTGAATCTGGTATAACTAATCCTCAGTCTTCGTCTTCGCCAGTGTCGGTTTCGTGTTTTCCTCAAGATTGTTCATCTTTATTTTCTAAATTTTCCCTGGATTTGTGTACTACTTGTGGGTATGAATTTGGTTTTGAAAGCTTAGATGTTTTAGACGATGTTTTTTTGCGGGAGTATGTTTCTAAGTGTGGATATAAGTTTACTGATTATTTTTTGTTGATTGTTAATGATCATAAGATTCTCTTTATAGAGAAAATAGATTCTATTTTGACTGGTTTATGTAGTAGCTTCGATTTTTTGAGAGATTTAGGACAAGAAAATATAGATATAAGGCTCCTGATGGATAGAATTTGTGCCTCTTTTTCTAGGTGTTTGTGCGATTTAAGGTCTAAGTGTGTTGATTTTTTACGTGCTGATATTATTCCTAAGATAATAAAAAGTATTTTTGATTCTGATCTTGTTTGCGTTATTTCCGATCGTATGGTTAGTTATTCAGAAAGAGAACAATTGTTTTTGTACTTCGTTGCTTCTTTAGAGAAGCTAATTATGATAAAGGCAATGAAGTATTGGAGATATTTTTGTAGTGAAAATAAGTATGTTTTGTCATTGATTCCTAGTGTCGATTACAGTAATCCTTTAGCTCGTGCTTATGTTTTTGATGGAACTAGTGTACCTAATGTTAATCATCCTGCTGCATTTACTAATAGATTTGGGGTATGTATTTCTTTTGTTGCAGCTGATGAAATTGACAGGATGATATTTAGTTTTATCATAAAATGTGATGACGTATTGAGAAAAGTTATTCGCTATAAGTGTCTGTATATTTATAATTACAGTGATAGCACTGATAGTGATCTTAGAAAGTTGTATGATTCCGTGATTGATAAATTTAAACTCCTAATAGAGGAAGAGTTTAATAAAAAAATCATCGAAGATAAAATAGATAACATATTAAATGATTTTTTGAACAAGTTGATACTATGGGATAATAATAAGGTTGTTTCGGCAAATAGAACCTTGCTTTTTAAAAAAATTACTGAATACATGCTAGATTTACTGATAAATAAGTCAACTTGTGGTGCGCGTAGTATTATTGGAGATTTTAGAGAAGGTAGATTGTCATTTATAAACCGTTTCTCGAGGGACTGGAGATCTAGGTGGGGAGTTAAGCTTCATCCTGAAGATAGCCATAAAATTTCATTTATTAGATCTAAGTATTACTGCAAGGTCAGAAAGTTCATTAGGGATAAATTTTGTGAGATGATAAAGAAAGAATATAAATTTTTAGATGGCACAGTCATTAGTATGGTTGATTGGGATAAGATTTCAAAAAATCTTCTCCCAATCGCTCAAGAAGAGGTGAAATTATTCGTGATAATGGAACATCAAGAGCTGATGGTATTTTTATCTAATGTGCGTGTGTTTGATGATAGCAGTGTGTTTGATGGATCTTCCTATGGTACTAGGGATGCTACAGTTGAGGAGAAGGATAAAATTTTTAGATTCTCTACCGAATTAATATCAACTAAGAATAAAGAGTTGTTTATTAGGGTATGGAAAAATATCACAGAAGAGGGTTTGTTTGAATCTAAATCTAAGCGTTTATCCTTGAATTGGAGGAGTAAGTGGGGAGTTAGACTTTATCCGGAAGACAATTATGAAATTTTGTCCATCAGGAGGAGGTTTGAGGCCAAGTTTGCTAGAATTATCAGGAATAAGTTTTCTGCAATGCTAAAAGAAGGTTATAAATTTTCGGATGATACAATCATAGATTTTGTTTGTTGGGATAAAATTTCAGATAACTTATTTCCTGTTGCTCAAGAAATGGTAAAAAATCTTGTTGATAGGGAATGTTTGGAATTATCCAGGTTTTTGCTTAATGTTCGTATATTGGGTAAGAATAATATATTTGACGGGTCTTGTTTGATTTCAAGAAATGCTACTGTTGAGGAAAGGGATAGAATTTTTAGAGGTTCTGTTGCATATATACATAAAAGGAATAAGGAATTATTTGGTAAAATATGGAATAGTTTAATTAGTGAAGCGGAAGATAATAATACTAAACAGATTGATCATTTTGATGGTTTATTAAAATCTGACAGCGATGATAATTGTGTAGACTCGATGCCTGCGTCTTCTGTTAATGATGATGTTCCATTATCTGCTTCTGCTCCTACAATAGATGATGAAGCTTCCCTGGCTGTTTCTTTGCAATCATTGGGTAAGGTAGATTCGGTTATTAATACATGGGGATTAAATATCCATCCTGTTGATTGTAGGTTTATTCTTTCTATAAGGAAAAAATTTTCAAACAAAGTTAGAAATCATCTTATTGAACTATTTTCTAGTATGCTGGAGAATAGAGCTGTCCTTCCAAGTGGTAGAGTGTTGGGTTCTTGTTCTTGGGCTTCTATTTCTTCTGAGTTATCTCAGGTAGCTATAAAATCAACCGAATCTATTGTTGAAAATCAATATGTAGAATTAGGTAAATTTTTATCTAAGGCACGTGTGGTAGATGTTGATAAAAGTGATTCTTCATCTTGTGTTGTTAGGGTTGTTACAGATGATGAAAAAAGAAGTCTTATGGTACGTGCTAGAAAACTTGTAGATAAACGATTAAGTGACTCCTTCAGATTTTCATGGATGTATGTAGTTTGTAGGAATTCGGCAGATACTTTAGATGATTATGAAGGAGACTGCCAAAATGAAAATCTAATAAATGTTAACGGAGGTTCAGTAATTGTACTTCGTTATAGTGATAATATTGACATTTTGAACACCAGAAAAAAGTATACGAATGAGATTAAATCTGTTGCCTATGATAAATTTAAAGAAATGATGAGTAGTAGGTATAAGTTTGATGATGGTACTGTTATTGGAAAGATTGGTTGGCATGTGGCATCTAAAAAAATATTGCCAATAATTAATGATGAAGTTAAGAATATTTTTGAAAATGAGAGAATAGAATTGGGTAATATTTTATCTGTGGCAAGCGTAGTTGTTAGTGATGGAACTCATAGATCCATTACCTCTGAAGAAAGGAGTATAGTTTTACGAAATGTTATGAAACGTGTATATATTTCATCTAAAGTTTTATATAGGAGAGTATGGAATATAGTTATTGAATTACCGGAATTTGAGGATCTTGGGGAATGGGAAAGTGGAGGTTCTGGAATTAATCTTCGTTTAGTTGACGATGACGCTATTTTTAGTGTTAGGAGAAGATTTTCTTCTTTGATTGGAGGGGTTGTACGTGATAAGTTTATTGCTATGCTAAATAATAAATATAAATTCGATGATGGTTCTTCTATTGGTGCATTTGCTTGGTTTAGGATGTCTAAAAAATTGTTGCCAATTGTTAAACATGAAGTTAGTGGTATCATAAAAAATGAGCGGGAAGAACTAGAAAAGGTTATATCTTTATCTCGTGTAGTAGTTGATCGTAAGGCTGATAGAGAACTTACTGATGTAGAAAAAAATGTAGTTTTAGAAAAAGTTATGAGTCTTGTATATAGTTCTTCAAAAGTTCTATTTAAGAGAATATGGATTAGGGTAATTAATTCTTTATAATAAGAGTTTTTTCTATTTCTAATCTCTAAATAAAATTTATCAGGGGTTGGAAAATTATCATAAAAGATATACAGCTAAAATCATGTGTGGTATTTTTTACTTGATGTTATAAAATACCATTATAAAAATTACAATAGATTATTAGTCTATGTATATTTGTGATCATACTATTTAAAGATCATTAATAAGTAATGTCATATAATTATAATTTACCTTATCAATAATTTCTTGTTTTATTTATTACTATAGGGCTACATTTGTAATTTGCTATTATTTTTTGTTGGTAAATATGGTAATGCGTAGGTGTATTTTTATATGTAGAATTTTATATTTATCAGTTGGTGTATGGTTGTATTTATTAGTAATGGGGATAGTTGTCGTACTTATAGGATCTATTAATGTAAGTACAAAAAATAATAAATTGTAGTGTGAGATGTATAAAATATTAAATATCTCGTTGCGATTTTATAGAGATTAATAAATGTTTGATAATTTATCTTCATGATTTCAAGTTTTCATAGTCTCAAAATTTATCTATTTGCGTGTATTGTAAATACAAAATTACAAAATGATGCTTTACTTTTTAATTAATAATACAATATTATCATTTCTACTTTAAGAATACAGATAAAGAAACATTATATGTATAGCATAGATGCCCATGGGAATGGAAATTTGGTTGTTCAATGCAATAATGACAATTTTGTTGAAGTTTGTGACAATTCTCCACTATCACAAGTAGAAGTTTCTGATAACAATGCATTTGACTTATCTGTTTCTAACACAATTGATATCTTATCGCCACTATCTTATAAATTGTTACAGGATTTATGTGCTGGATATGGATATAGTGTTGATATAGAAACAATATCAGAAACGTGTGAGGATAATTTTTTACAAAAGTATGCCGTTGAGCACGGATATCGTTTTACTGAAAATTTTTTATCAGAAATGAATAATCATAAAAATAATTTTGTAGATAGTGTTGATTTTATTTTGGCCTATTTGTGCTATAGTTTTAGTTTTTTAAAGGAACCAAAAAATAATTGTAAAAATATTACTGAATTAATGAACAAAATTTGTTGTTCTTTTTCTAAGTGTGTGTATTGTTTGAGACCTAAGTGTGTTGATAATTTACGGTCAGATATTATTCCTATTATTATAAAAAGCATTTTTGATTCCAATGCTATCGATAGCAGTTATGCACTAAAAATGACCTATTCTGAGATGGAAAGATTATTCTTACATTTTGTAACTACCCTAGAGAAGTTAATCATGGGTAGAGTCATGAAGTATTGGCGGTATTTTTGTAACGAAAATAATGGACTCTTTGTTAACCATAGTAATCCCTTTGATTGTGCATACCGTTTTTATAGAGTAGCTGCTCCTGATATTGATTGTCCCGCTGCATTTACGAATAAATTTGGTGAATGTATTTCTTTTATGGCTGTTGCTAAAATTGATGAAATGGTGAATGACTTTGTTGACAGGTTAGATTGCGAATTGAAAAAAAATATTTTTTCTAAATGTTGTTTTATTTGTAATTATGGCAATGATGCTATTTCCAATCTTGATAAATTACGTGAAAAGTTTATGGATTTAGTAGAAGAGGAATTTAATAAAAGAATAATTGTAGAGGGTGTTAAAGATAGTTTTAGTAGTTTTTTAAAAAATGTATTAATTTGGAACAAAGATGAAGGGGGGGGGATAAATAAGGTATTAGTTATTGATAAAATTATCGAAAACATGCGCTATATTTTAACAAATAAGGCTAATAACGCATATAGGGTTATTAATAGTTTTAAAAAAAGATTGACATTGTTTAAAAGACGTTCATTAGTAAGTGTTAAATATTCACGTGCTGTGGAAGATTTATGGGAACTAAAACTTCATCCTGAAGACAGCCGAAGATTTTTATCTATTAAGAGGAAATTTTCTAATAAATCTAGGAAAATTGTTAATAATAAATTTTGTGAAATGCTAAACGAAAAATATAGGTTTTTAGATGGAACAATTGTTGATGTAGTCGATTGGGATAAGATTTCAAAAAATTTATTTCCTGTTGCACAAGAAACAGTTAGACATCTTGTTGATGATGAGCATGCAGAGTTGTCTAAATTTTTGTCTAATGCGCGTGTAATAGAGAATATAAATGTACTTGATGAATCTTCTATTGGTACCAGAAAAATTTCACCTGAGGAAATAGATAGGCTTTTGAAGGTTTCCGTTAACTCTATACATGGTAGAAATAGATATTTATTTAGTTCAGTATGGAGGAATTTAATCAAGAGCCAAAAAAGTGACAAAAGAAGTGAAATGGTAAACAACATTTTTTTTTCCAATGAATTAGGTGGTACTGGAAAAGTTGTATCTTCTGCAGTTAATCCTGTATTAATGTCCTCAGTTGGTGATAGTGACCCACCTTGTATTGCTACTTCAGTACAAAATGAACTACCAGAAGTTGTTTCTATTTCAGTAGATTTATTGGGAAAAGAAGATAAGATCATTAATAGATGGGGATTAAATATTCATCCTGATGATGATAAACTTATTTCGTTTATTAGAAGAAAATTTTCAAACCATATTATAGATCATCTTACCAGATTATTTTCTAGTATGTTGAAAAATAGGGCTGTACTTCCAAGTGGTATTGTATTGTGTGATTATTCTTGGACTATTGTTTCTCGTGAATTATCTGAAATAGCTATAGAGTCTGTAGAATCTATTGTTAAAAAGCAGTATGTGGAATTAGATAGAGTTTTATCCAAAGCACGTATAGTAGATGTTGGTGTAAATTCTGATTCCTCTTGTACTATTAGAAGGGTTACCAATGTTGAGAAAGCAGAGCTTGTGAAATGTGTTAAGAATCTGATAAGTAAAAGATTAAGTGTGTCTATTAGAACGTCTTGGTTATGTGTAGTTAATAAATCTTCAACAGATGTTGGGTATGGGTATAAAGAAAAACCTAACTATATTTTAGGAAGTGCTAGAGAAGGAAGTTGGGGAGTTAAGCTTCGTTATAGTGACAATATTAGTATTTTGAAGACTAGAAGGAGATTTTCATCCAAGATTAAGTGTGTATTACGTGATAAGTTTATCTCTATGTTAGAGAAAAGTCATAAATTTGATGATGGTACTTTCATTGGACCATTTACTTGGGCAAGGATATCTAGAAAACTGACTCCAATTGCTAAGGAAGAAGTTAGTCCTATTCTTGAGGATCAGAAAGAGGAATTAGAAAAAATTGTATCTAGATCTCGTGTGGTAGTTGATTTAGTTGACAGAGAAATTACGCAGGAAGAAAAGCATATCGTTTTAAGAAATATTATGAATCTTGCACATAATTCATTGAAAGCATCATTTAGGAAGATATGGGATTATGTAATTTCTTCTTCAAGGTCTAATTCGATTGATATTAAAGATTATTTATCAACTAATAATTGTGACGTTGATTGTAATGATGTTGATATTTTAAGAGCAGAGGGAGATGAAAAAAATCATATTTCTCAGCTTAAACTTTATTATAAAGATGATGTTTCCATTTTAAATGTAAGGAAAAAATTTTCTTCTGAAATTTACAGACGTATCAGCAATAAATATAACAGAATGATAGAAGAAAGGTACGTATTTAGCGACAACACTACCATAGGCATGTATCCATGGAGGGATATCTCTAAAAAACTCTTGCCCATTGTTAAGAAGGAAATTAACCCAATTGTAGAAAAAGAACGTGAAAAAATAAATGAGATTTTGCTGAAATCCCGTGTTGATATTTCTTCGCCTAATAGATCTAGTAAAGCCATAATAACTAGGGAACTTACATCTGAAGAGAGAGGTTATATTCTGGAAAAGGTTATGAAGTCTGTATATAGAAAAATTACGGATAGTGTTAGTCAAATATGGAATAAAATTATTAAATCATCTTCAGTGGGCTTAATGTGCCTTAAGGAAATGGAAAGATCAGAGCTTGATAATATTAAGTTAGAGTTTTTTGGAATTTTAGGTTCAATTGTTAATGAGGTTGTTGATTTTTTATTGTCTGATACAAACACGTCATCTTTGTCTAGTTTCGACGACATAACAGCTAATATTTATCATATTGTATCTGAGAGAAGTCATAGTTTATTTTGTGAATGTGGTTTTCTTAGTAGAGTGGAGTCATTATTATCAGATGCAAAAATTGTTGATGCGTCTGGAAAATACAGATTTGTTACTGATGAAGAAAAGAAGTTACTACTAAAAGAATTTATGGCCATAATTGGTACTGACAGAGATTTTCTTATTAGGAAACGTATTAGTAAATTGGATAGCTTATCCTTTCCTGCTGAATTGGATTTAAAAGTTAATTCAGAATCTCCGAATAAACATGAAAGTAATGTTTATTCGGATGGAATTTACTTATTAATTGAGAACGAACATAGATATGCTAAAATGGCAAGTTTCAAAAATGTGACTAATGGCTAATAACAGCTAATTTGTGTTCAATAATGTTTTTTATTTTTCTAGATATGGGAGATTATCTAAATTGCTGGCATATCATAAATTATATGTTTATAAGTATTTTTATCGGGACAAATATAAAGCATGGTTTATTTTTTTGTCAAGGATGTTAAAAATTGTTATTTTTATGGTAATACAGTGGTAGTAGTATCGATCGTAAGCTACGATGGATATCTCCGCAAAACGGTGATTTTATTTTTAATTTAAATTATAGTAATACATGTAATATGCATAGTGTAAGTACTTGTGTTAAATCCAATATGCAAGATGACTCTGATGAGTCTTCTTTTGCAGTAGCTTGTTGTGGCCCTGAGCTGGAACTAATATCTACGGGATCGGTTGATTTGTTTTCTTGTAATTCAAAATCAACTAATGGATTGTGTGCCTCTGCCTCTAACAAATTATTCGAAAATTTCTGTAATAGCTATAGTTTTATCTCTAATTCTGGAGCGGTATCAGAAATTTGTGGTGATAATTTTTTATATAAGTATGACATTGATTATAGGTATAAGCTTACTGGTAATTTTTTGTCAATTATGGATGGTTATAGGATAAAATTTATTGATAAGACTGACTCAATTTTGGATGTTTTATCCTGCAGTTTTTCTTTTTTTTTGAAAGAACTGGGGGATTATGATAAAAATATGACGTATTTAATAAATAAGGCTTGTTTTTCTTTTTCTAAGTGTGTTTATCGTTTGAGACCTAAATGTATTGATTTTTTACGATCTGATATTATTCCTGCAGTAATAAAAAGTATTTTTGATTCTAAGGTTGTTGATGATGGTTCCGAGCGTGAAATGACCTATCCTGAGATGGAACAGTTTTTTTTATATTTTGTTTCTGCTTTAGATAAGTTGCTTATGTATAGGATAATGAGGTATTGGCAAGATTTTTGTGATAGGAATAACAAAATCTTTGTTTATTATGGAAATCCATTTGATTGTGCATATCGTTTTTATAGAATTAGTGATCATAATATTTATTATCCATCTGCATTTGTCTATAAGTTTGGTAAATTTATTTCCTTTATGGCTGTTGTTAAAATTGATGAAATGTTAGGTTGTTTTGTCGGTAGCTGCATTACTGCATTGAAAAAACTTGTTAATTATAAATGTTCTTGTATTTGTTATTACAGTTCTGGATTCTCTGATAATCTTAATAAATTACGGAGCAAAATTAATGATTTAATAGAAGAAGAGTTTGATAAAAAAATAATAAATGAAGGCATTAATGATAGGTTCAGTAATTTTTTAAAGGATATAGTTATATGGAATGAGGATGGTAGTACTGAGGTAGGTGGGGTATTGATATTTGATAATATTATTGATCATATGCGCAACCTTTTGGTTAGTAAGTTTGTTAGTGATTCACATAAAATTATTGAAAATTTTCAGAAAAAAATGCTGGAATCGCGACGCTCATTAATTTTTAGTAAATATTTACCTGCTATAGAAAATAGATGGGGTGTTAAGCTTCATCCTGAAGATGATTACAAAATTTTATCCATAAAGAGCAAGTTTTTTGGTAAATCTAAGAAAATTATTGGGGATAAGTTTTTTTCAATCTTAAAAGAAGAACGTGTATTGTTAGATGAATCGGTTGATTGGAATAAAATTTCAAAGAGTATATTTCCAATTGCTCAAGAAAATATTAGACATCTTGTTGATGCTGAACATGAAGAAATTTCTAGATTTTTACTTAATGCACGTGTAATAGAAAATATTGATATATTTGACGGATATTGTGCTGGTACTAGAAAAGTTACAGCTGGTGAGAGGGATAATATTTTGAAAATTTCTTACAACAGTGTTCATCGTAAAAATATTATTTTATCTAATAGAGTGTGGAGAGGTCTAATTCAGAATAAAAGTATAAATATCTCAAAAGGAGTTGCTTCTGATTGTCAGTTAGGAGAATCTGAAAAGAACACAGTTTTTGATGTAGGTCGTGCATTAGGTGATGATAATTTTTCGGACGTTAATTTTGAACAAAGTGACCTACCAGCATCTACTCCGGCGTCTTTGTGGTTATTGAGCAAAAAAGACAAAATTTTTAATGTGTGGGGATTAAATCTTCATCCTGATGATGATAAGCTTATTTTTTTTATAAGAAGAAAGTTTTCGTCACAAATTAAAGATCATCTTTATAAGTTATTTTCCGATATGTTGGATCTAGGAATTGTACTTCCGAGTGGTGTTGTGTTGCGTGATTGTTCCTGGGCTGCTGTTTCTGGCGAATTGTATGAAATAGCAATAAAGTCAATCGATTATATTAATAAAAAACAATATGAAGAATTAGATAGGGCCTTATCTAATTCTCGAGTAGTAGATATTGATAAGGGTGATTCTTCATTTTGTATTATTAGGAAAGTTACAGATGATGAAAAAAAAGAACTAGTGACATGTGTGACTAAACTTATCGATAGGAGATTGAGAGATTCTATTAGGTTATCATGGGGTCGTGTCGTTAGTAAGCATTCATCCGATATAGGGTATGGTTACAAAGAAAAGTCAAAGTTTGTGGGAAGCGGTAGAGATGGAAGTTGGGGCGTCAAGCTTCGCTATAGTGACAATATTTCTATTCTTAATGCCAGGAGAAAGTTCTCATCTAGGATTAAACATGTTGTTCGTGATAAATTTAGCAGTATGTTAAATAATAAACATGTATTCGATGATGGTACTTTCATTGGTTTATTTGCTTGGTTCAGGGTATCAAAGAAACTATTGCCACTTGCAAAAGATGAGGCAAGCCCAATTTTAGAAAATCAACGCTTGGAATTAGAAGAAATTATATCCAGATCACGTGTAGTGGTTGATTCGTTTGATAGAGAACTTACACGTGAAGAAAAGTCAGATGTTTTGAAAAATATTATGAGTTTTGCATATCATTCATTAAAAGTTTTGTTTAGGCGAATATGGGATGATGTAATTATTTCTGCGCGAGACGGATCTACTGGTATTGGCGATACTATCGAAAATTTTCCCCCTAACATGGTGGGTTGTGATGTTGTTGAAGAGACTTCGCAGTCAATTGATGATGTAGTTGCTATAGAATTAGGTTCATGCGATAAGGATGACAATTTGATGGTTAATCTTTGTCACGAAGATGATTATGTTGTTCTAAGTGTCAAGAGAAAATTTTCATCTGAAATTTGTAATTTTATCCGTAATAGATATATTGAAATGATAAGGGAAAGTTACGTGTTTGATGATGGAACTGTTATATGCATGTGTTCTTGGCGAGATATATCTAAAAAAATTTTACCCATCCTTAAGAAGGAAGTTGCTGTTATTCTAGAGAAAGAACGCAAAGAAGTGAATGATGTATTGCTTAATTCTCGTGTAGATATTTCTTTATCTAAGGGTTCTGGTGCAACCAGAATAACAAGAAATATTAAATCGGAGGAGGTTCCGATTGTTTTGGAAACGGTCATGAAACCTGTATACAAGCAGGTTTTGCGTAATTTTGGTCAGATATGGACTAAAGTTGTTAACTTGCCGTTGGCAAGATTGGTAGATATTAGTGAGGAACAAAAACTAGAGTTAGATAATATAAAGATAGAATTTATTGGTAGTTTGAGTCCAATTGTGAGCGAAATAGATGGTCCATTATCATCAGCTGCATCAGATGTTTTATATGAAAGGAGTGATAATTTATTTAATGAAGGAGGATTTCTTAGTAGGGTAGATCTGTTATTATCAAGAGCGAAAGTATTTAGTAAATCTGGAGGTGGTAGATTTATTACTGATGAAGAAAAAAAGTGTGTGCTTAAAGAGTTTATGGATCAGGTTCGTTCTGATAGGGATTGTTTTATTCGGAAACGTGTTGGTAAATATTGTAATAAATTAAGATAGAGCAGTTGATTATGGTTATGTATTTTGGGGCTGTGTGATTATTACTTCTAATATTATATATTCATATTTGTCTTTCAGTAACTTTGGATTTATGGTATTCATTCTTTTTTAGTAGCTTGGGTGATTTTTTGGTAGGTTGTAGAAAGATTTAATTGATAGTGAAGAAATTAATATCTCAAAATTATATTTCGGAAAACATAGATTTTGATAGTGAGGTAGGGCATGAAAAGGATGTGTCTTCTATTTCAGTATCTCATGCCATAGATCCTATACTGGCGTCTAGGGTCAATGGAGGTGTTTCACTGATTTGTCCTTCATTGCATAGCGAATCTTTTCTTGCTTCTAATGTAACTCCAGGATTGTTATCTAAAAGTGAAAAAATTGTTGGTATTTGGGGATTAAATCTTCATCCTGATGATGATAAATTTATCTCATTTATTATTAGAAGAAAATTTTCGGTTAGTATCAAGAATCATCTTGTTAAATTATTTTATAGCATCTTGAAAAATAGGGTTCTGCCTCCGAGTGGCATGATTCTATGTGATTCTTCTTGGGTTATTGTTTCTAGTGAATTATTTGAAATAGCCCTAGAATCGATTGATTTTATTAATAAAAAACAATATAGAGAATTAAATAGGGCATTACCTAAATTGCGAATAGTAGATGTTTATGAAAATGATGCTTTATTTTGTGTTATTAGGAAAATTACAGATGATGAAAAAAAAGATCTTATGATATGTGCTAGGAAAATTATAGTTAAAAGATTGAATGCATTTATCAGATTATTATGGTTGTGTATGGTTAATAAGTTTTCAACAAGTGTTTTGTATGGTTGTAAAGAAAATTCTAAATTAATTTCAGAAAGTAATATTGTGGATTTATGGATGGTTAAGCTTAATCATAAAGATAACATTGCTATTTTGAAGAATAGGAGAAAATTTTCTTCCATGATTAAATCTATTGTTCATGACAAATTTAGCAGTATGTTGAGAAATAAATATGAATTTGATGATGGCACTTTTATTGGTGCTTCTTCTTGGTTCAGGGTATCTAATAAATTAATTCCAATTGCCAAAGAGGAGATTGTATCAATTCTTGAGTATCAACGAGAAGAATTAGAAAGAATTATATCTAGAGCACGTGTGATAGTTGATTATAAGGTTGATAGAGATCTCACTAGCAAAGAAAAGTATGCTGTTTTAGAAAATATTATGAATATTACATGTTGTGTCCTAAAAATTTTGTTTAAACGTATATGGGATAATGTAATTACTTCTTTGAGTAATAATTTTTCTGATACTACAGATCATTCTTATGCCTATTCTGAGGTTGGTTGTTCTGTTAAATTTCCTATATTTCCTATTAATAATGTAGTTGATATTGTAGGGATAGAATCAGGTGAGGGTGAAATCTATAGGTATGATAGTATTAAGATTAGGCTTTGTAATGAATATGATAAATCTATTTTAAGCATACGGAAGAGGTTTTCATCTGAAATTAATAAGTGTATTAGTAGTAAATACATGGAAATTATAAATGGAGGTCATAAATTTTGTGGTTGCAATGTTGGTATGTATTTTTGGAGAAATGTATCTAAGAAAATTCTTCCTATTGTTAGGAAAGAAATTGATCCCATCATGGAAAATGAACGTATAGAGATAAACGATATTTTGTTGAGGTCTAGTGCGTGTATTTTTTTATATGATGGTTTGGTTGCAGTGAGATGTCTTACGTTTGATGAAAGGGGTTTAATTCTGGAGACGATTATGGAGTCGGTAAGTAAACAGGTAATGCGTAATTTCAGCAGGATGTGGAATAAAATTATTAGGCTATCACTTTCAAGTTTGAAAAATTTTAAGGAAAATCATGAATCATACCTTGATAACATTAGACTAGAGTTTGTTGGAAGTTTAGGGCCTATTGTTAGTGAAGTTGTTGATTCGTTACCATCGGATGTTGTTATGTCATTGCCATCTAGGTTAGAACACACCGGCTATAATCTATCTGGTGTTATATACGAAAAAAGCCATAGTTTGTTTAATGAAAGAGGTTTTCTTGATAGGGTTAATTCATGTTTGTCAAATTCTAGGTTGGTTGATGCATTTGGAAACTATAGGTTTATTAATGATGAAGAAAAAAAGTACGTGCTTAAAGAATTCATGGATGCCATTGATACAGATATAGATTGTCTTATTAAGAAAAGGATTAAAAGATTGAGAGATTTATTTCCAACTATGTCAATGTATTCACATTATGTTGGTAATGATAGTGGGCATGAATAATAACGATAAAGAATTTTTTGCTCATGGGTGTCTTTATTTGTTTTTTTGATGCTAATGTGGTAGTTATATTTACGGGGATATTAGCTATCATTGGTATAGCTGGAACATCATAAATATTGGTAGCATCATTGTTACTGTTTATATGAGATATAGTAAAACGCATAATATGTATAATATAAGTGCTCTTGGAAACATCCATATCCATCAGGATGATTATAGTAAGTTCTCCGTTGAAATAGCTTGTCAATCTTCATCGTTACTGCCAGTTACTGGATCTGTTGATTCATTTGTTCTTGATTTTGCGGAAACTAATCATTCAACTGATATTTCATCTAATCAATTACTACGATATTTATGTGCAGGATATGGATATAATACTAATATTGAAAATATTTCTGAAGTTTGTGACGATTCTTTTTTGCAGAAATATTCTTCTGAGTGTGGGTATAAGTTTACTGACAATTTTTTGTCAGTAATGAATGATATTAAAATAGACTTTGTTGACAAAGTTGATTCCGTTTTGATTGCTTTGCCTAGTAGTTTTTCTTTTTTTTTAAAAGATGTAGAACACTGCGGTAAAAATGTAGAACATCATAATAAAAATATAATTTATTTAATTAATAAAGCTTGCTATTCTTTTTCTAGAGCCGCATATCGTTTGAGATCTAAATGCATTGATGTTTTGCAGCTTAGTATTATTCCCTTAACTATAAGAAGTATTTTCGATTCCATGATTGTTGATGGTAGTTCCGAGCGTAAAATGACATATCCGGAGATGGAGCGATTATTTTTATATTTCGTTACGACTCTAGAGAAGTTTATTATGGTCAGAATAATGAAGCATTGGAGAGATTTTTGCAATGAAAATAATGGTCTTTTTATAGATCGTTATAACCCATTTGAATGTGCTTATCGTTTTTATAGAATTAGCGTCCCTACTATTGATTGTCCTGCTGCTTTTAACGATAAATTTAGTGAGTGTATTTCTTTTATGGCTATTGCTAAGATTGATATCATGATGGGTGATTTTTTTAGTAAATTAGATGATGAGTTGAAAAAAATAGTTTCCTCTAAATGTTTTTGTATTTGTACCTACAGCGATAATGTTGTTTCTGACCTTGAAAAATTACGTGAAAAATATTTAGATTTGGTAAAAGAGGAATTTGATAAAAAAATAATTGAAGAAAGAGTTAAAGAAAATATAAATAGTTTTTTGAAAAAAGTATTAATTTGGGGTAAAGTCGCTCTTGCAGAAACCAATAAAGTGCTTATTGATAAAATTATTGTGGACAAGCGCAGATTATTAGCAGATGCGTCTACTAATAATCTATATAAGATTATTGATGGTTTTAAGAAAGGATTTTCATTATCCAAAAGAAGAAGTTCCTTGAGGGGTGAAAGATATTTACGTGCCATGGCAGGTAAATGGAAATTAAGACTTCATCCTGAAGATAGTAGTGAATTTTTATCTATTAAAAGAAGGTTTTATGATAATTACAAGAAAGTTGTTAATAGCAAATTTTGTTCCATGCTAAAAGAAGGATGTAAACTTTTAGATGGAACAACTATTAGTGCGGTTGATTGGGATAAGATTTCAAAAAATCTATTTCCTGTTGCGCAAGAAACAGTTAGATGTCTTGTTGATCTTGAACATTCAGAGTTGTCTCGGTTATTATCTAATGCACGTGTTATAGAAAATATTGATATGTCAAATAACTTTTATATTGATATTAGAAAAATTACACCTGAGGAAATAGATAGGCTTTTGAATATTTCAGTTAATTCAGTGCATAAGAAGAACAGGGATTTGTTTAATTTGGTATGGAAAAAATTAATTAGTAAAAATAAAAAAAATTCCATGTCAACAGATATTGATTTTTGTCCTGAATCTATATCGTCTGAAAATGTCATGCCTATTTCTGTGAGTCCTATAATAAATTCAGTTGATGTTGGTGGTCCATCATTTACTACTCACTCAATACAAAGTGATATGCCAGTAGTTGCTACTATGCCAATAGAATTTTTGGGAAAAAGGGATAAAATTATTGATAGATGGGGGTTAAATCTACATCCTGATGATGATAAACTTATTTCATTTATTAGGAGAAAATTTTCTAGTAATATCAAGGATCATGTTACCATGTTGTTTTATGGTATGTTGAAAGATAGAACTGTACTTCCAAGTGGTATTATTCTCAGTGATTATTCTTGGCCTTTTATTTCTCATGATTTATCTGAAGTAGCAATAGATTCAGTTGGACCTATTGTTGATAAACAGTATGCAGAGTTAGATACAGTTTTATCTAAGGCCCGTATAATAGATATTGGAGAAAATTCTGATTCCCTTGGCACTATTAGAAAAGTTACTGATGATGAAAAAGAAAAGATTATGTCACATGCTAGGTGTCTTATAAGCAAAAGATTGAGCGTGTCTATTAGATCGTCATGGCTATCTGTGGTTAACAAGTCTTCAATAGAAATTGGGTATGGTTACAGAGAAAAACCTAAAGATGTTTTTGTAGGCGTTAGAGAAGGAAGTTGGGGAGTTAAGCTTCGTTATATCGATAATGTTTCTATTTTGAGGGCTAGGAGGAAGTTTTCATCTAAGATTAAGTGTGTAGTACATGATAAATTTAGTAGCATGTTAAAGAATAAACATGAATTTGGTGATGGTACTTTTATTGGTGCGTCTGCTTGGTTTAGGGTTTCTAAAAAGTTAGTTCCAATTGCTAGTGAAGAAGTTTGCCCTATTCTTAAAGACCAGCTAGAAGAATTAGAAAAAATTATATCTAAGTCGCGTGTAGTAGTTGGTTTAGTTGATAGAGAAATTACCGACGAAGAGAAGCATACCGTTTTAAAAAATGTTATGAATCTTGCATATCACTCATTAAAGGTTTCTTTTAGAAAGGTGTGGGATAATGTGATTTCTTCTTCAGTTACTGACTCTGCTGATGTTGTGGATCATGCAGAAAATTATGTTTCTGGAGTGGATTGTATTGATGAAGTAGCTTCTTCTTCAGTTAATATGTTAGGTGTTACAGAAGTAGATAAGAGAGATAGTTTGACAGTTAGGATTTGCCATGAGGATGATTATGCTATCCTAAATGTTAGGAGGAAGTTTTCATTTGAAATCTGTAATTTTATTCGTAGTAAATTTTCAGAGATAACGAAAGGAAACCGAAAGCTTGACGATGGTACTACAATTGGTATACGTCCTTGGAGAGATATTTCAAAAAAACTTTTACCAATTGTCTGGAAGGAGATCTATCCTATTATAGAGAGAGAGCGCAAGGAAATAAGATTATCTTTATTAAAGTCACGGGTAGATATTTCTTCTCCTAGTGATTATAGTGCTACTAGAGTTACTAGAGAGATTACAGACGATGAAAGAGTTATTGTTATGGAAAATATTATGAAATCTGTGTACAAGCAGGTGATACGTAAGTTTAGTCAGATATGGAATAAGATTGTTAAATTACCGTTGATATGTTTGGGCGATATTAGTGATGAGTATAGATCAGAGCTCGATAATATCAGGCTAGAATTTATTGGAAATTTTGGATTAGCGTTGAATGAGGTTGTTTATTCGTCATCATCATATTCATACGGTATTGTATTACAAAAGAGCCATGATTTATTTAAGGAAATGGGTGTTATTAATAGAGTTGAATTGTTGTTATCAAATGTAAAAATTTTTGATAAACAAGGAGGTTATAGATTAATTGCTGTTGAAGAAAGTAAATGCTTACTTAAAGAGTTTATGGATATGATTGACACTGATAGGGAGTGTCTTATTAAGAAGAGAACCAGTACATTGAAGGACACATTTTCGATTGCTTAGATAGATATATTTTTACTGCTCTACTAATAAGTAATGGTACTGATGTGATGGTGAATTATTGTTTAACTATGAATTTTATTTTGTACTAATAAAAATAAAGCAAATGAGTTGTATCATTAAATTAATTACTTATGTAAATATTTATAGGCAATATGATAATTTTAGACTACATCAGTTTCCTATAGTGCTATTGGTTACTTATCGTATTGATCATGGTTATCGGTTTTACTTGCCTCATATTCTTTATTCGCTATTAGCAGATATAAGATTAACTTAATATGTGATAGTGATACAGGTTTTATTAGAAGAGGATTATTTATAAAAGTAAATAAGAGCTCAAATAATTTATATGTCATATTATTTTTGTTACGTAAATTATAGAATCAATTATCATTAGTTGTTAAGGCGTAATTTTCTTTATTCTTTATTGATAACTGTACCAGTAAACCACAAGTTATTTATCTTTTTTTGGGAACGTAGCGTAATTATTATATGAATGTTATTTCAATGAGGTAATTTATGAAAATATTATATATTTTATAAGAGTTATTATATTATACTTTTGTGACACTGGAATGATCATATCTTGAGGTGTGGTGATGAATGGTGAGTTAATTTTTAGGTGATGACATCATTTCCCTAGTGTAAGTGAGATATAGCAATGTATGTAATATGTATAATCTAGATGTTGATAGAAATAATGCTCAGGGTGACTATGATAGACTACCTGTTGAGGATAGTGTTTGTCAACATCCACTAGAATTATTAGATGTTGGTTATGTAGATTCATCCATTAATAATCTTACTGCTGATGATAGAATATCTAATATCTTTTCTTCTTCAGATCAATTGTCACAAGATTTATGTGATTGGTATAGATATAGTGGAAATTTTGAAATAACATCAGGTTTTTGCGAAGATAATTTTTTACAGGAGTTCACGGCAAAGTGTGGATATAAAATTACTGAAGGTTTTTTGTCAGTTATGAATAAACATAAGATAGACTTTATGGATAAAGTAGACTCTATTTTAATTTGTTTGCAAAGCAGTTTTTGTTTCTTGAATGAATCAGATTGTAGTTTAAAAAATATAATGATTTTATTATGTAAAGCAGGTTTTTATTTTACTAAAAAAGTACACAGATTAAGGTCTAAATGTATTGATATTTTACAGTTTGATTTTATTCCTATGATAATAAAAAGTGTTTTTTGTTCTAAAGTTATTGATGGTAATTATGAGCGCGAGATGACCTATTATGAGATGGAGCAGCTGTTTTTACATTTTGTTTCTACCTTAGAATGTTTGGTCATGCATAGAGTAATAAAATATTGGAGAGATTTCTGTAATTCAAATAAGGATCTACTATCAAAAATTTCTAGTTCTGATTACATTAATCCGTTTATTTATGCCAATAGTTTTAATGAAATTAATGTTCCTGGCATTACTCATTCTGCTGCTTTTACAAATAAGTTTGGGGTCTATATTTCTTTAATGGCTATTACAAAAATTGATGAGATAATTGATGATTTTGTTAATAAAGTTAATATTGATTTTAAAAAAAGTGTTCGTTCTAAATGTTCGTGTATTTTTAATTACAGTGATAAGTTTCATTATGATATTAAAGAATTAAGGGGTAAAATTAAATTTTTAATAAAAGAAGAAATTAATAAAAAAGTAGAAGAAGGAATTATTAAGGATGAAATTATTAATTTTTTGAAAGAAACATTTGTTTTGAATAAGTGTGGAGGTGTAGAGAAAGATAAATCATCAATTATTTGCAGTATTATTGACTATATGAGAAATTTGTTAGTATGTAAGTCTACTAATAACTCCTATGATATAATCAAAGTTTTTCAAAGAAAGATGACGGTATATGAAAAGCGTCTGTTAACTGGAAAGAAATATTCTAACACCATAAAAAGTAGATGGAACTTAAAACTTCACCCTGATGATGACAATAAAATTTTATCTATCAGAAGGAAATTTTGCAATGAATATAGGAAGATTATTAAAGATAAATTTTGTGCAATGCTAAAGGAAAGTCATAAATTTTTGGATGGTACAGTTATTGAGATGGTTCATTGGAATAAGATTTCTAAAAACTTGTTTCCAATTTCTCAGGAAGCGGTTAGGCCACTTATTATTGCCGAGTACGAAGAGATATCCAAACTGTTGCCCGATATGCGTATAGTAGAAGATATTTATGTATTCGATGGATATTTTGCTGGTACTAGAAAAGCGACAAATGAGGAAAAAGATAGCATTTTGAAAACCTTTACTAATCATGAATACCGTAGAAACTGGAATCTGTCTAATAAAGTATGGAGAGAGTTAACTGATAGCAAATCTATAAATGTATCAAAAGAAGTTGCTTCGGGTGTCGAAGTAGTAGAATTTGAAAAAGATATTACTTCTTCTGCCAGTTCAATCCATACTGTTGATGGAGGTGAGTTATCATCATCCTTATCTTCAGCACAAACTGAACTACCTGTTGTTTCTTTGATGTCAGCAGGGTTAAAAGATAAGGTTGTTAATTCATGGGGATTAAATGTTCATCCTGATGACAGTAAGCTTATTTTATTTATTAGGAGGAAGTTTTCAATCCAACTTATTGATCATATTACTAAATTATTTTGTGGTATGCTGCGAAGTAAAACTATACTTCCAAGTGGTGTGATATTACGTGATTCTTCTTGGACTCTTATTTCTAATGAATTATCTGCAATAGCATTGAAGTCAGTTGAGCATATTACTAAAAGGCAACATGAAGAGTTAGATATAGCCTTATCTAAATCACGTATAGTGGAGATTAATGAAGATGGTCTTTCTTGTGCTATTAGGAATGTTACAGATGTTGAAAAAAAAGATCTTATGGATAGTATTAAGAAATTTATGGATAGAAGGTTAAGGGAGTCTATTAGGTTATCATGGGTACGTATGGTTAGTAAGTATTCATCAGATATAGGGTACGGTTATAGAGAAAAGTCTAAATGTATTACTGGAAGCGGTAGGGAAGGAAGCTGGGGAGTTAAACTTCGCTATAGTGATAATATTGCTATTCTTAATACTAGGAAAAAATTTTCATCTAAGATTAAAGATATTATTCATGATAAATTTACTAGTATGTTAAAGAATAGATATAAATTTGATGATGGTACTTTTATTGGTATATTTGCTTGGCCTAAAGTTTCAAAAAAACTAATTTCAATTGCTAAAAATGAGATTGAGCCAATTCTTGCAGATCAAAGAGAAGAATTAGAAAAAGTTATATCTAGAGCACGTGTTGTGATTGGTTCATTTGATCGAGAAGTTACGTGTGAAGAAAATTCTATAATTTTGGAAAATATTACTAATCTTGTTTGTGGTAGCCTGAAAAAATTATTCAGGAAAATATGGAATGGTATAATTACTTTGTTAAAGGTTGATTTTGTTGGTAAGGGCAATTCATCCCCAGTTAATATTGTTGATATTTCAGAAGTAGATGTTAACAATAGGGATGATAGTTTGATTGTTAGACTTTGTTATGAGGATGATTTAGCTATTTCGAATATAAAAAGAAAAATATCCTCCAAAATTTATGATTGTATAGGTAATAAATTTAGTAAAATTATAAAAAGTAATCATCAGTTTGGTGATAATATTACTATAAGTACTTGTTATTGGAAAAAAATATCAAAAATAATATTGCCTATTGCTAAAGAACAAATTGGTCCACTCCTAGAAAAGGAACGAATAAAAATAAGTGATTTGTTGTTGGAGTCTCATGCAGATATTTCTTCATTTGGTGACCATAGTGAATCTAGAGTTCTTAGGGATCTTACATTTTATGAGAGGTCCATTATTATGGAAGGTGCTATAAAATCTATACGTAAAAATGTTTTTTCTAACTTAGGTAGAATATGGAATAGAATTATTAAATTGCAGTCTATTAATTTGATAGATCTTAGGGAAATAGATAGATCAGAGTTTGATAACATTAGGATAGAGTTTATTGGAATCTTGGGACCGATAGTAAATGAAGCTGTATCTGACTTAAGATATACAAACTCTGATATATATAGTGTTGTATATGAAAGAAGCCGTAATTTGTTTAATGAAAGAGGGTTTATTAACCGAGTAGAGTCATTATTATCTGAAGCCCAAATAGTGGATAAATATGAAAATAATAAATTTCTTACTGATGAGGAAAGGAAAAAATTACTTAAAGATTTTATGGATATTATTGATACCGATAGAGATTGTCTTATTAAGAAACGTGTTAGTATACTTTATTAGTTATTGCTGTATCTGTAGTTATGGAGATTTTTTGTTATGTGGTACTGACTAAATATCTAAAAGACAATCATTTTAATATTTGGTAATTTGATGCTATAGGTATAATGATATGAAGTATTTCTTATCTCAATATCATTTATGGAAGTTATAAATCGAGCTCGATATGATATTTATATGGATCAATATATGATATAGACGATAAAAACGTCCATATATGGACTTAAGATATTTAATTTATTTGTCAACACTGATAAAAGGTGTCATAAAATCAGATATATATTACTTGCTGTATGCTATATGCTTTCTCATTACAATATTTATGAGACGTAACAGTTGTAGATTTAGTAATTTATAATAAAATTTTTTCATACTCATACTTTTGCAATTTTATTTTCTTCATCTAAATGAAATATGGCGTCCGGTATGCGTGATGTAAGTATCAATGTAAGCAATAATGATAAAGATGATTACCATAGGTCATTTGTTGAAGTAGATCGTCAATCTCCATTATCACTAGTAGTTATGGGTTCTGTTGCTCCATCTGTTTGTGATGTTGCTGCTACTAATATTTCAATTTGCTCTGATAAATTACTACAAAATGTACATGATTTATGCAGATACGGTAGTGATTTTGAATCAATATCATTAATTTGTGATGGTATCTTTTTACAGTCTTATACTATTAAGAGTGGGTATAAACTTACTGATAATTTTTTGTCAATTTTGAATCAATTAAAGATAAAGTTTATTGATAAGGTAAATAGTACTTTACTTGATTCACATGATATCTTTCTTGTTCTTATGAAGGATTTAGAGGGTCATTGTGACGTAACTTATTTAATTAACAAATATTGTTATGCTTTTTATAAATATGAACATGGATTGGTATCTAAGTTTGTTGATATTTTACAGTGTGATGTTATTCCTGCAACGATACAAACTATTTTTGACTCCATTGTTATTGACGATAATTGTGAGCGTAAAATGACCTATATTGAAATGGAGCAGTTATTTTTATACTTTGTTTCCTCATTAGAGAAGTTAGTTAAAGTTAATATAGCTGAGTATTGGAGAAATTTTTGTAATAGAAAAAAAGATTTATTGTCATTAATTACAGATGTTGATTTTAGTAGTAAGTTTGTTTGTGTGGGTAATTTAGACAAAATTAATGAATCCATGGTTAATTGTCCCTCTTCATTTACCAATAAGTTTGGTGAATGTCTGTCTTTTATGGCTGTTGCTAAAATTGATGAGATGACATGCAATTTTATTGATAAATGTGATGATGTGCTGGCAGAAGCAATTAATTACAAATGTTTCTATGTTTGTAATTATAGTTGCAAGGCTTGTGATTTCCTTAGAGATTTACGTAATGAATTGCGTGGTGAATTGCGGGATGAATTTAAGACCATAATAGAAGAAGAGTTTAATAAAAGAATGAGAGAAGAAAAAATTAATGATAGATTTACTAGCTTTTTGAATAATTTAATTATATGGAGTAAAAATGATGGCACAGAGGTAAATAGAGCATTAATTTTAGATAATATTATTGATCACATGCGTAGTTTATTAATATATAAATTAACTAGTAATTCATACAAAATTGTTAAATGTTTTCAGATTGGAATGTCAAAGAGAATCCTATCTAAGAAAAGGACCTCATTATCTAAAAAACTACCAATAAATTTTAAATCTTTGAATGAGTTGGAAAATAAGTGGGGGCTTATGATTCATCCTGAAATTGACTATAAAATTTCATCTATTAGGAAGAAATTTTATGATAAATCTAAGAACGTTATTAAATCTAAGTTTTGTGCAATGTTGAATGAAGGATATCAATTTTTGGACGGAACAGTTATTGATGTATTTAGTTGGGATAGAGTTTCAAAAAACTTATTTCCAATTGCTCACGAAACGCTTAGACATCTTGTTGATGATGAACAAGAAGAATTATCTAAGGTTTTGTCAAGTGCACTTATAGTAGAAGATGTTTGTGTGTTTGATGGATGTTCTGCGGGAACGAGAAGTATTACAGTTGAGGAAATAGAACGGATTTTGAAAATTTCTACCGATAGGTTGTATAGCAAAAATATAACTTTATCTAGTAGGGTGTGGAAAGATTTAATTAGTGGCAAAGATATTGATATATCAAAAGAGGATAATTATGTTAGTAAGGCAGTAATATCTGGAAAAGATAAAATTTCTGTAGTGAATAATACAGTGTATGACGGCAATTCATTAGTTTCTGCTTCTTCTCTGCAAAATGATGAATTGCCTATGGTGGTTTCTGTAGGGTTATTATCTAAAAGAGATAAGATGATTAGTATGTGGGGATTAAGTCTTCATCCTGATGATGATAAACTTATTTCCTTTATTATAAGGAAATTTTCAGTTAAGATTAGAGGTAGTGTTAATGAGTTATTTTCCGGGGTTTTGGAAAGTATAATTATTCCTCGAAGCAACATGACAATACGTGATTTTTCTTGGTATTTTGTTTCTAGCGGTTTATTTGAAATGGCTGAAAAGTCAGTTATTACAGTTGTTGAAAGTCTACATGCGGAGTTGCGTGATATTTTATCTAGGGTACGTATAGTTGATTTTTGCGAAAATGATAATTCATCATGCCGTATTAGAAAAGTTACTGATGATGAAAAAAATCATCTTTCTTCACGTTCCAAGAAAATAATAGATAAAAGATTGAAGGATCGTATTAGGAGATTGTGGACTGCTGTGGTTGATAAGCATCTAGCAGATATTGGATATTCTTATAAATCAAAATATAAAGATGATTATGAGGTTGTAACAGAATGTGGGTTAGGAGTTAATCTTTGCCACAAAGATAATATTGCCATTTTGAATGTTAGGAATAAGTTTTTATCAAAAATTAGAGATATTGTATGTGGTAAATTTACTAGCATGTTAATTAATAAACATAAATTTGATGATGGTACTTATGTTGGACTGTGTGCATGGTTCAGGATATCTAAGAAATTGTTTCCCATTGCAAAGGAAGAAGTTAGGAGCATTCTTAAAGAAGAAAGAAAAGAGTTAGAAGAAACTATATCTAAATCTAGGGTAGTAATTGATCTATGTAATGATCGAGAACTTACAGTAGAAGAAAATAATATTGTTTTGGAGAAAGTTACCAGACATTTGGATGATTCATTGAAAAAAATATGCAGAAAGGCCTGGTATGATGTAATTGTTTCTTTAAGTTGTAATTATATTGACACCGTAGACTTTTCAATTACGAGCCCTGATGCAGATGGAATTGATGTATTGAATTTATCAGCTGATGTGTCTGTTATTACAGAGCTTAGTTCGTTTTCAAATTCTAAGGGTGATGTTATAAAAGTTAGGCTTTGCCATGAAGATGATAATGCTATTTTAGATCTTAGAAGAAAATTTTCATCTAAAATCTATAGTTATGTTGGTAATAAATTCAGAGAAATGCTGAAGGAAAGGTATATATTTAACGATGGTACTATCATAGGTGCATGTCCATGGAGATATATTTCCAAAAGGATTTTGCCGATTATTAAAGAGGGAATTGATCCTATTTTAGAAAAAGAACGAAAAAAGATAAGTGATATATTATTAAAATCACGTGTAGATGTTTATTCTCTTGATGATTCTAGTACAGCCATAGTAGCTAGAGAACTTACATGCGATGAGCAATCTGCTGTTATGGAGACAGTTATGAAAAATGTTCATAAAAAGATAGAAGTTAATTTGGGTAAAATATGGAATAAAGTTATTAAATTACTGCCATCAGTATTTTTGCTAGATCTTAGAGAGGTAGATAGATCTGAGCTTAATAACATTAGGTTGGAATTTATTGGAAGTTTGGTGACAATTGTTAATGAGGTTATTGATTTTATGTCTTCGGATGCTGATTCTGCTATAGATGATAAAAAACTTAATGTATTTAATACTGTATATGAAAGAGGATGTAACTTATTTAATGAAGGGGGGTTCATTAATAGGGTAAAATTATTATTATCAGAGGCTAAAGCGGTTGATAAATTTGGAAAGGATAGATCTATTACTGATGAGGAAAGGCAAATCTTATTTAGGGAGTTTATGGATGATATAGACTCTGATAGATATTATCTTATCAATAAACGTGTTGGAAAATTAAAGAGTATATTTATTACTACTTAGCTGAGTATTGTTATTTATGCAACAGATGATTTACTTGTGTTTTATGTTACTGAAAAAAGTGTTTGTAATAACTAAAAATTTATTAAGTAATTTATATTATTCGTAATTTTTATCTGTAAAAAATAATTAGTATAGGTTTAATTTTTATGCCAAATGTATTTTATTATTTGGTTGGATATTATTTACCCATACTATTCCAAAATGGTACTTTACTTTTAAATTAGTAATACTATCATTTTTCTATGGATATATAGTAAGAAGTAATGCATGCATAGTGTTAATTATAATGTGAACAGTAATTTTGTGTCCAAAGATAACAGTTATATATCCCCCTTTGGGGATGGGGGGCTGTATTTACTGTTACTGGTTAAGGATAGTGCTACTGACTCTTCCCCTTCTTCCAGTTCAACCACATCTAATAGTTTATCTTTGTCTAGTAAGTTATTACAAAATTTATATGTAGAGTATAAGTTTGATATCTACATAGGAGTAGAACCAGATATTTTTGAAGATGTTTTTTTGCATTCACATGTTATTGATTCTGGTTATAAATTTTCTGAAAATTTTTCATCGGTTATTAATAAATGTAAAACTGAATTTACTAATAGAATTGATATTATTTTGGCTGATTTGTGCTCTGTTTTTGATTTTTTTAAGGAAGTAGAAAATGATTGTACAAATGTAGATATCATAATGGAAAAAATTTGCTCTTGTTTTTCTAAATATGCTTATGAACTAATACCTAAATGTATTGATTTTTTGCGATCTGATATTATCCCTGTAACGGTAAAGGCAATCCTTGATTATAAGGTTACATGCGGTGATTTTGCTCGCAAGATGACATATCCTGAAATGGAGCAATTATTTTTGCATTTTGTTTCTCACTTAGAGAAATTAATTGCATTCAGAATAATGAGGTATTGGGGGGATTTTCGTAATAAAAATAATTCTATATTGTCTTCAGTTGCAGATGTCTATTATAGATATAGGAACCCATTTGTTTATTATCATAGTCGTGATGAAACTAGTGTTCCTAGTATTAGTTTTCCCGCCGCATTTATCAATAAGTTTGGAGAATATGTTTCCTTTTTGGCTATTGCTAAACTCGATGAGTTAGCTATTAATTTTTTTCGAAAATTAAGCAGTATATCAAAAGAGATTATTAGTTATAAGTGTTTCTACATTTGTAATCATAGCGATTCTGTTTTTGGTGATCTTAAAAAATTACATGAAACTTTGAGCGATTATTTTAGTGCTGTAATAAAAAAAGAATTTGATAAAAAAATAATAAAAATAGGTATTAGTAATGTCATTAGTAGTTTTTTAAATGAGTTAGTGATATGGAATAAAGAAGGTATAGAAACTAATAGGTCATTGGATGTTTGCAGTGTTATTGAGTATATTAGAGTTTTTTTATTAGATACTTATACTTGTGATGCATGTAAAATTATTAAAGATTTTGAAGAATCAATTTGTTCATCTGTAAAAATTTTTTCAAGAGATTGGAAAAATAGGTTGGGTTTTGATCTTCATCCTAAAGATAATTATAAAATTTCTTCAGTGAGTAGAAAATTTTCTATTAAGTATAGAAATGCTATTAGGTATAAGTTTCTTACAATGTTGGATGAAAAACATGAATTTTCAGATGGTACAATTATTAGTATGATTCACTGGGATAAAATCTCGAAAAACCTATTTCCTATTGCCCAGGAAACGGTTAGACATATTGTTGATACCGAACATGGGGAGGTATGTAGAATTTTATATAATGCACGTGTAGTAGAAGATGTTTATGCGTTTGATGGTTCTTCTGCCGGTACGAGGAAGATTACACTTGATGAAATAGATACAATTTTGAAAATCTCTACAGACCGTTTGTACAACAAAAATAGAGATTTATGTAGTAGGATATGGAGAGATTTAATTAACAATAATTTATCAAAAGATACTGATTATGGATTAGTTGAGACCACCAAATGCATGTTTCCTAGTTTAGATTCTACATTGATGTGTTCATCTGATGATTGTGATTCATCAGTGAATGGTAAGTCAGTAAAAAATGAATTGCCAGTTGTTACTTTTGCACCAGTAGAATTTGAGGGTAAAAAGGGTAAAGTTATCAGTATGTGGGGGTTAAATTTACATGCCAGTGATAATAAGTTAGTTTCCTTTATTAGGAGGAAGTTCTCAGAAAAGATTAGACATCATCTCACCAAGTTATTTTCAGGTATGTTGAGAAGGAGAGCTGAGCTTCCAAGTGGCATGGTCCTTTGTGGTTCCTCTTGGACCTTTATCTCTTCTGAATTATTACCAATTGCTACAAAATCAGTTGAATCCATCGTTGAGAAGCAGTATGGAGAATTAGATGCAGTTTTATCTAATGCACGCGTAGTGAATGCTGAAGAAAGATATTCATCACCTCGTGTTAGAAAAGTTACTGATGATGAAAGAAAAAAACTCATGATCCGTGCTAAGAAACTTGTAGATAAAAGTTTAATTACTTCTATTAGATTATCCTGGTTGCGTGTAGTTAATAAATATTCAACAGATATTGGATATGGTTATAAAGAAAATTCTAAAGGTATTTATGGGAGTGGTAGAGAAGGAAGGTGGGGGGTTAAATTACGCTATATCGATAATGTTTCTATTTTAAATGCTAGGAGGAAATTTTCTTCTAGAATTAAGAATATTGTATATTATAAATTTAGTAACATAGTGAAAAATGAATATAGGCTTAATGACGGTACTGTTATTGGTGCTTGGGCTTGGTTTAGAGTAGCCAAGAAATTATTTCCAATTGCTAAGGATGAAGTTAAACACATTATTGAAGATAAAATTAAGGAATTAGAAAAAATTATCTCTAAGGCTCGAGTAGTAGTAGATTCAAAAATTGATAGGGAACTTACAGCTGAAGAAAATAGAATTGTTTTGGAAAATGTTATGAAGCTTGTATTTAATTCATTAAAAATTTTATTTAGGAAAACCTGGGAAGATGTAATTTCCCCCTTAAGAGTTAATTATGTTGATATTGTAGATACTGTAACTTCTAATTGTGAGATTGATTGTATTGGTGAATTAAATTCATCCTCAGTTAATGTAGCTCATGGTGCGGAAGCAGGTAAGGTAAGTAATGATTATGATTCTGTGGTTAAACTTTGTAATGAAGATGATCTTGCAATTTTGAATGTAAGAAATGAATTTTCTCGTGAGATTAATAGACGCATCAGTAATAAGTATAGTGAAATTATAAATAAGAGGTATAGGTTTGATGATGGTGCTATAGTAGGAGTATTTTCTTGGAGAAAGATGTCTAAAAGAATTTTACCTATTATTGAGAAAGAAATTTTTCCCATTGTGGAAAATGAGCGTGAAAAAATAAGTGGCATGTTATTAAAGTCACGTGTGGATATTTCTTCGCCTGATTGTTTGGGTGCAACCAGAATAAGGAGAGAACTTACATCTGAGGAAAGATCAATTGTTCTAGAAACTGTTATGAGCTCTGTATATAAACAGGTAATGTCTAATTTTGCTCGTTTATGGAATAGAATTATTAAATTACCATTGGTTAGTTTTAGGGATCTTAATGAAGAGGTTAAATCAGAGCTTGATAATATTAAATTAGAGCTTATTGGGAGTTTAGGGCCATTTGTGGATGAGGCTATTAATTCAATGTCATTAGATGTTTATATCTCATCTCCAAGATTGGATTATATGAACTATAACGCATATAATGTTGTCGCGGAAAGAGGATATAATTTATTTAATGAAGGAGGTTTTATTAACAGAGTAGAGTCATTATTGCTAAAAGCTCAAGTTGTTGATTTTAATGGAATATATAGATTTATTAATGATAAAGAGAGGAAAATTATATTTAAAGAATTTATGAATATTGTTGATTCTGATATAGATTGCCTAGTTAAGAAGCGTACCAGTAACCTTAGTAATAAGATTTTACCTATGACAAAGGATTCATCTGCAGAATTATCAGTTTATTGTATGGATAAATTTAAGTCTACCAAAGATTGTAGAGACAATATTGATGTTTATAGTACTAATTTTTCATTTTATGATCACTCTTACGCTAAGAAGAAGTTATGTAAATCATAGATTATTTATTAGTACTGATAATTTTTATTTTCAGTGTAATTTAAGTTATTACCTATTTAATAAAAGAGGAGGTTTTATTAACGTGGTATAATTATTTTACGCTTATGGATGTTACCTCATCAATGTATTTGATAGTAAATTAGGTGCTCTATTTGTGGTGTTCTTATTAGATTCCGGTGATGGATTTAGCAGTCTATAAAAACTATATTATGTTTTATGCTGGTAGACTATGTTATTAAAATAAGTGATTTATCATAGATGTAAGTGAAAAAACGTGATTTAGTTTTTAGTCAGTGATATTGTTGTTTCTATATAAATGGAATATGGTGAGACGTATAGTATGTATAATATAAGTACCCATAGAAACGTTTATGATCAGGGTGATTGTGATGTATCGTCTGTTGGATCAAGTTGTCAATCCTCGCTATCGTTGGTAGTTTCGGATCCTGTTGATCCTTCTGTTAGTAATATTGCTTCCACTGATAATCCACTTTCGCACAATGAATTATTACAAGATATGTATGATTTTTGTGGTTATGTCAGTAATTTTGAAAAATTATCAGAAGATTATGATGATAGCTTTTTGCATTCGTATTCTATTAAACATGGGTATAAATTTTCCGAGTTTTTTTGGTCAATGTTGGACAAGCTAAAGATAAACTTTATTGATAAAGTAGATTCTATTTTAATTGATTTATGTGGCAGTTTTTGTTTTTTTCAGGAAAATTTAGAAGGTTGCTTTGATGCTAATATAGTATTTTTAATGAATAAATCTTGTCTTACTTTTTCTAAACGTGCATACAATTTGATATCTAAATGTATTGATATTTTGAGGCATGAGATTGTCCCCATAGCTATAAAAATTATTACCGAAGCCACTGTTATTGATGGTGAGTCTGAAAGTAAAGTTACCTACCCTGAGATGGAAAAATTATTTTTGTATTTTATTACAAGATTGGAAAGATTGGTGATGGCTAAGGTGAAAAATCATTGGTCTAAGTTTTATAATAAAAAAAAAGACGCTTTATTATCAATTTCAGATATCGATTACAGCAATCCTTTTATTTGTGTACACAATTTATACAAAATTAGTCATCCCATAACTAATTGCCCAGCTGCTTTTACCAATAAATTTGGTGAGCGCATTTCTTTTATAGCTGGTGCCAAACTTGACGATATGATATTGAGTTTTATTGATAATTGCAATGATGTATTAAAAGAAGTTATTCATTATAAGTGTTCCTATATTTATGGCTACAGTAGCAATACCTGTGCTGATTTTGTAAAATTGTATGATTCATTGCGCATTAATTTCTATAATTTAATAGAAAAAGAATTCAATAAAAATATACTAGAAGTAAGAATTAAGGATAGGATTGTTGATTTTTTTAATAATTTAGTTATATGGGGTAAAGTTAAAATAACAGAAAGTGATGTAGTATTGATTTTTGACAATATTATTAGGTACATGAAAAATTTACTAGTTGATAAATCTACCAATAGTGCCTGTAGGATTATTAGAAATTTTAATGAATCTAAATCTTTAGCTATAAAACGTTTGTTGAAGGATTGGAAGTGTAAGTGGGGTGTTAAAATACATCCTGGGGATATCAATAAAATTTCATCCATCAGAAAAAAATTTGCGGCCGAATGTAAAAATAATGTTAGGGACAAGTTTTGTGAAATGTTAAAAGAAAAACATAAGTTTTTAGATGGAACGGTTATTGGGATATTTAATTGGGATAAAGCATCAAAAAATATGTTTCCAATTGCTCAAGAAACAGTTAGGAATATTATTGATGTGGAACGTGAAGAGCTATCTAATTTTTTGCTTAATGTGCGTATAATTGATGACGATAGTATATTTGACGGGTCTTCTTATTCCGTAAGGAAAGCTACATCTGAGGAAAGGGAAGAAATTTTTAAAATATCTTCTAATTTTATTTATGATAGTAATAGAAATTTATTTCGTTTAGTATGGAGAGATTTAATTAGAAGTTCAGCTGATAATATCTCAAAGGATATTTGTGATGATTCTTTAGATACTATTAATTCTGCACAAAATGATTTACCGGTAGTTACTTTGATGTCAGCAGATTTATTGGGTAAAAGAGACAAAATTATTAATATATGGGGATTAAATATACATCCTGATGACAATAAAGTAATTCTTTTTGTTGTGAGGAAGTTTTCTAATAAAATTAGATTCCATCTCGCTGAATTATTTTCTGGTATGTTAAGAAGAAGAGCGGTACTTCCCAGTGGTATAGTGCTGTGTGATTCTTCTTGGACTATTATTTCTTCTGAACTATCCGAGATAGCAATAGAATCGGTTAGGTCTATTATTGAAAATCAACTTGCAGAGTTAGATATAGTTTTATCTAAGTTGCGTGTATTAGATGCTAATGGAGGTGATTCTTCTTGTATCATTAGGAAAATTACTAATGATGAAAAAAAAGAGCTTATGCTACGTGCCAGTAGGATTGTAGATAGAAGGCTAACCTCTGCTATTAGATTGTCGTGGTTGCGTGTAGTTAATAAATCTTCAACAGATATTGGATATGGTTATAAAGAAAAGTATCAGGATGTAGATAAATTATTTGTAGGAGGAAGTTGGGGAGTAAAGCTTCGTTATAGTGATAATGTTGCTATCCTTAATGCTAGGATTAGTTTTTCATCTAAAATAAAGGATGTTGTATATGCTAAGTTTAGTAGTATGATAAGGAATAAACATAAATTTAATGATGGTACCTTTATTGGTGCATTTGCTTGGTTCAGGGTGTCACCTAAACTATCTCCTATTGTCAAAGAAGAAGTTAGAGCTATTATTGAGGATGAACAAGAAGAAATAGAGAAAATTATATCTAAGGCCCGTGTAGTAGTTGATTCCAAAATAGATAGAGATCTTACTAGTGAAGAAAAGTCTACTGTTTTAGCAAACATTATGAAGCTTGTGGACAGTGCTTTAAAAACTTTGTTCAGGAGAGCATGGGATAGCGCAATTATTTCTCTAAGAGATAATTCTGTTGATGTTGTAGATTTTGTATCAGTTACTAATTCTGAAGACGATAGCACTGGTGGTAATTTTTCTCAATCGGTCAATACCTTAGATTGTAAAGAATTAGATTTAGTAGGTAATAAAGATTATCGGTTGAGAGTTAAACTTTGTTGTGAAGACGATCTTGCTATTTTAAATACAAGGAGGAAATTTTCATCTGAAATCTATAGTTATGTTAGTAATAAATTTAGTAAAATTATGAAAGAAAGGTACATACTTGATGATGGAACTGTTGTAGGAACATATCCATGGAGAAAGGTATCGAAAAAAATATTTCCCATTGTTAAGGATGAGATTCATGCCATAATAGAAAAAGAACGAAAGGAGATAAGTGATATATTATTGAGATCACGTGTAGATATCTCTTCACTAGATGTTCATGGTACTACTAGAATAACAAGAGTGCTTACATCTAATGAGAGATCTGAAGTTATGGAAACTGTTATGAAATCTGTATATGAAAAAGTAACAATTAATTTGAGTCGAATATGGAATAAGATTTCCAAGTTACCACCTTCGTTACGTTTGCGAGATCTTAGTGGGGAATATAAATTGGAGTTAGATAATACTAGGTTGGAATTTATTGGTGCTTTAGGTGGGGTTGTTGATGAACATGTTGATTCATTGTTGTCTGGAATAGGTGAGGTAAATTCTGATTTTCTATATGATGTCTTGTCTAAAAAAAGCAATTCTTTTTTTAAAGAAGGTGGGTTTCTTGGTAGGGTGGAATCATTGTTGCTAGAAGCTAAAGTACTTGATGCATCCGGCAATTGTAGTACTGTTACTTGTGATGAACGAAAGTATATACTTAAAGAATTTATTGATATGGTAGATTCAGATAGAGATTGCCTTATTAAAAAGCGCGTTGGTAAATTACATAATGTGTCTTCTCTTGGAGGATTGAATTTACTTGGTATGTCTTCAGTTAGTAGTGTATATGGGGAGTATAAATGTCATGATGGACGTAAGAAAGTTATAACTGCTTATGGTGTGGATTCAGCTCTTTTTGATCATTCTTATGCTAAGAAATCATACTACGGAACTTGATTGTCTAACTTACTATTTTTAATAGTGTAATATGTAGTAAATGTGATGTTGTTTATTAGGGTATATCGTTGGTTTTTAATGTATTGTTTGGTATTTTATTTTGCATGAGTATAATAGTAGATGGTATTTGCTTTGTATTTTCTACTTTTAGACAAGTCATGCTTTTAATGAGGTAAGTGGTGTTTATTTTATATTACAACTAAAATAATTATAAGAGATTATATTAAAATCACGTAGAAGAAATTATATCTCATGCAGGTGCAGTAATTGATCGAGAAGTTGATCATTAATTAATGCATTACATTCCAAAAAATTTTTATATTTTTATGTGATATTAAAAAATATTTTTCATGGTGTAGTATTAACATTAATACTAGCAAAGTGCAAATTTATTTGTTACTTGAATATAACTGCTAAATTATTATATGTGGTTTGGTGAGGTATATAAATGAAGTTTGGCAATGTTATGTAATTATGGTGCCATAATTTTATGAGATGATATAATTTTTTAATGAATGATTTTTCTTAATGCTGTATAAACGTTATTGCTATGAACTTATCAATTTATAGTTTATCTTTTTTGTGATAGTAATTGGTGATGTATAGTAGATTACGAGTGAGTTTTACTTGTTAAGTTTTGAGTTGTGATTTATGGTTATGCGGTGGTAGTAACTCTGGAGGTTAATTGTCATGTGTATTATCTCGAGGGATTTGATTGTATCTATGTTAGTTAAATATAGCAATAAATATTATAGGCACAATGCAATGGTTGGTCAACTGTTGTAATTATCAAGCGATATGTATCTGGGCGGATTATTATAGTGATGTGTAGTAATTAAACCTACAGTATTTTTTGAGTTGCTAAGCTTAATCTTTGAGATTAGTTAGTGTAATAAAATACCCTATGTTTTATGTTTGCTTTTGATTAATAATACTTTTGTCATTGTTTGAAAAATTGTATAAAGATGTGTGTTATGCGTTTTCACAGCATTAATGTAAATAGTAATAATTTTGCTCAAGTTGACAATGATTTTTCATCTGTTGATTCTGATCTACCTATTTCTAATGATATCTCATTTATATCTTATCAATTGCTTCAAGACTTATGTGTTGGATATGGGTATAGCAGTGGTATTGAAATGGTATCAGAATGTTGCAATGATGATTTTTTGCAAGAATATGCTATTAAGTGTGGATATGTATTTTCTGAAGATTTTTTATCAGTTATGGATAAGCATAAAATTAATTTTATTGGTAAAGTCGATTCTACCCTTACCGATTTATATGGCAGTTTTTACCATTTTTTAAATGAGTTAAACGAAAATAATGGAAGCACTGCAGATTTAATGAATGAGACTACTGTTTCCTTTTCTAAAAGAGCATATGATTTGAGGGCTAAGTGTGTTTGCATTTTGCAATGCAATATTATTCCTGTAACAATAAAGAGTATATTTGATTCAAATGTTATTGACATAAAATCAGAATTTAGAATGTCTTATTCCGAGATGGAGAAATTGTTTTTATATTTTGTTACCAACTTGGAAAAGATAATCATGATTAAGATAATGCAGTGTTGGCGTAGTTTCTATGATAAAAGAGATTTATTATCTTTAATTCCTGAGGTTGACTACAGTAATCCGTTTGTTTGCGCTCGTAATTTTAATGGAGTTACTGCTCCTGTTATTAATTTTCCAGCTTCATTTGCAAATAAGTTCGGTGCATGTATTTCTTTTATGGCTATTGCTAAAATTGATGAAATGATGAGTGATTTTATTGATAAATGCAATTATGTATTGAAAAAAAATATTTTTCATAGATGTTACTGCATTTTTAATAGAGGTAGTACTGTTGATGATTATGTTAAGGAATTACGTGATAAATTTAGACTTTTGTTAGAAGAAGAATTTGAAAGAAAAATAATAGAAGAAAAAGTTAGATACAGGTTTGGAAATTTTTTAAATGATGTATTGATATGGAATAACATTGAGAAAATAGATAGAGTTTTTATTCTTAACAAAATTATTGAGCACATGCATGATTTTTTAGTAAATACTGGTAATAGTGATTTACATAACATCATTAGGTTTTTCCAAGATGGAAATAAGCTCGGGGTGTATATTCATCCTGATGATGATTGTAAAATTTTATCTATAAGGATAAAATTTTCTGCTAAGGCTAGGAAAGTTGTTAGGGATAAGTTTTGTGCAATGCTGAAGGAGGAATATAAATTTTTAGATGGTACAGTTATTGATATAGTTGATTGGGTTGATATATCAAAAAAATTGTCTCCTGTTGCTCATGAAGCAGTAAAACATCTTGTTGATGCTGAGCGTAAAGAGCTATCTACGATTTTATCCAATGCTTTTGTAGTAGAAGACATTTGTGTATTTGACGGATATTCAGCTGGCACTAGAAAGGCTACGCATGAGGATATAGCTACCATTACAAAAAATTATATCGAGCTTGTACATACAAAAAATATAAATTTATACAGTAGGGTTTGGATGAAATTAATTGTTGGCAAGAAACATAATATGTTGAAGTCACTGGGAGTTGCTAGTGAATTTGTGGAGTCTGGAGAATCTGTATCTTCTGTTACAGATAATATAGTAGGATCTGTAGCTACTACTGATGGTGATGATTCATTGATGGATAGTTCTTCAGTAAAAATTGAATTTCCTGCTATTATTTGGGGACTAAATCTCCATCGTGAAGATTATATGAGCATTTTGGGTATTAAAAGAAAATTTTCAATGCAAATTAGAGATCATCTTACCGAATTGTTTTCTGGTATGTATAGAAGGAGAACTGTACTCCCAAGTGGTAGAGTGTTGCGCAAGTATTCTTGGGATCTTATTTCTAGTGAATTATCTGAAGTGGCGATGAAATCACTTGAGTCTATTAATGAAAATAGGTATACAGAATTAGTTAGGTTTTTAGCTAAGGCTCGTGTAGTGGGTGTTAATGATAATTCTTGTTCATCCTGTGTTTTTAGAGAAATTACAGATGATGAAAAAAATCATTTCATGAGATCAGCTAGAGAGTTTATAGATAAAAACTCAAGGGTAGCTATTAAAACATTGTGGTCCAGGATGGTTAATAAATCTTTTATTAGATATGGGTATAAAGAAAAGTATCAAGATATCGATATAGTTGATTTAGAAGGAAGTTGGGGAGTTAAGCTTCGCTATAGCGATAATGTTGCTATTTTGAATACCAGAAAGAAATTTTCATCTAAGATTAGGGGATTTATATATAACAAATTTAGTTGCATTGCCGAGAATTCACGTAAATTTAAGTCCCCCAATTATATTGGAGAATTTTCTTGGTTCAAGGTTTCAAAAAAACTCTTTCCGATTGCTAAAAATGAAGCTAGTCACATTCTTGAATGTGAACGAAAAGAATTGGAAGGAATTATATCTAAGGCACGCGTAGTAGTTGATTATAAAGTTGACAGAAGTCTTACCGACAAAGAAAAATCTACAGTCTTAGAAAACATTATGGATCTTGTGTATAGAGCATTAAAAATTTTATTTAAGAGGGTGTGGAATGATATAATTAGGTGTAATGTAACTGCTAATTTAAGTGATAATTTAATTGAGGTTAGAGATCGTGTGGTGGCTAATGTTTCTGATATAGATAGTATTATTAAATCATCTCCAGCATCTGTTGATATTATCGAATTAGAAGAAGGCTACATAAAGGATGGATATAGAATTAGACTGTGCTATGAAGATGACGTTGCTATTTTAAATATAAGGAAAAAGTTTTCATCTGAAATACATAATTGTGTAGGTAATATATTTAGTGAAATGATAAGCAAAGGTTATAAATTTAACGATGATACTATTGTAGATAAACTTTCCTGGAGAAAGGTATCTAAGAAAATTTTCCCCATTATTAAGAAAGAAATTGATCCAATTATAGAAAATGAGCGTATGAAAATAAGTGATGTATTATCAGAATCGAGAGCTTGTATTCTTTCTTCTGATGGTTCTGTTTCGGCTACAGTGACTAGAGATCTTACATCTGAAGAGAGGTCATTTGTTCTTAAAAACATTATGAAATATGTGTATAAACGGGCAATAATTAATTTGAGTAGAATGTGGAATAAAATTATTAGATTACAGTCCATAAGTTTAGTTGATATAAAGGAACCGTACAGATTGGAAGTTGATAATATTAGGCTAGAATTTATTGGTAATTTGGGAGCAATTGTGAGTGATGCTATTGATACATTATCATCAGGCATTGATAAAATATTACCTAACTTGGAGCATATAAATTTTAATGCAAGTAATCTTGCCAATGAAAAGAGCCGTTCTTTATTTAAGAAAGGAGGATTTCTCAGCAGGGTAGAGTCATTATTATCTGTTGCTCAAGTTATTGATTTATATGGAAAGGATAGATTTATTACGGATGAAGAAAAGAAACGTGTACTTAAGGAATTCTTGGATATTATTAGCTCCGATGTGGATTGTCTTGTTAAGAAACGTGTTATCGAAAAGTTCAGCGATTCGTCTTTACAATATAAATAGGAGTTATTAATTAATTGGAGCTATTTTGTTGTTATTTAGATGTTAACGAATGATGGTTTATTACTGAAAGTAGTATCATAATAATTCTTCCATCTTTTGTTACTAAATATGCAACTTCTTATGGTGGTAGCTTTAATGTTTTGGAATAGTAATAAACGTAGATATATATAAGTTAACTTAGTTTTTATGGAGTAAAATCGCTCTTTACTTTTTAGGTGATACTAATATCATACTAGTGTTGGCTTGTCATGTAGAGATATGTGGATGTATAACATAAATGCTAGTGGAAACAGTAATGGTGTTAATCAAGTTGGATCTCACGGGTTGCCGGTTGAAATAGGAGATACACGTGCACTGCAACTAGAAGTAGTTTCATGTCCATATCCTATTACTTCGACTTTTTCCGCCATTGATACTGTTGACGGTTTTTCTTTGTCAAATAAATTATTACTACAGGATTTATGCATTGATTATGAGCATAGTATTGATATAGAAGTAATATCTAAAATTTGTGATGATGATTTTTTTCAAGAATATGCTGTTAAGAATGGTTACATACTTACTAAACATTTTTTATCAGTTATGAATAGACATAAGTTGTATTTTGTAGATAAGATTAATTCAATTTTAGTAAGTTTATCTAGTAGTTTCAGGTTTTTTTTGAAAAATTTAGAAAATAGCAACAAAACAATTAATGAAATTTGCTGTAATGAAGTTTGCTGTTTTTTTTCTAAAAATGCGTATAAATTGGTGCCAAAGTGTATTAATTTTTTACAGTCTAATGTTGTTCCTGCAACAATAAGTAGTATTTTTGAATCTAAGGTTGTTGATGGAGATTGTGATCGTGAGATGACTTATTCTGAGATGGAAGAATTATTTTTATATTTTGTTTCATCTCTAGAGAAATTAATTATGCTTAAGATAATGAAGTACTGGCATGATTTTTGTAATAAGAGCGATTCTCTATTGCCATTGATTGCTGGTCCTAGTTATAGTAATCCGTTTATTTGTGCTAGTAATTTCGACGGAATTAGCGTAATCAAATTTATTTGCCCGGCGTCATTTAGCAATAAATTTGGGAAATATATTTCCTTTATGGCTGTTTCTAGAATTGAAGTGATTATGCACAATTTTATTGTTAAGTGTAATTATGTACTTAAAGAAATGGTAAGAACTAAATGTTCTTATATTCGTGATTGCAGTAAGGCTTATTATAAATTTAATGAATTGAGGTACAAATTTAAAGTACTAGTAAAAGAAGAATTTGATAAAAAAATTATAGAAGAAGGCATAGAGTATAAATTGAGCAATTTTTTGAAAAATGTAGTGATATGGGATAAACAAGAGGACATAGAAATAAATAGATTATTAATTTTTAACCGTATTATCGAGCACATGAGAAATTTGTTAATGTCTACTGTTACAAGGGATGTGTACAGCATCATTAAATGTTTCCAAGAAAAATTCCTTTTGTTTAAAAATCTCTCAGTAACTCATGGTGAAAATTTAACTGTTGTGAAACGTTCATTAATGGGTAGTAGATTTTTAGATGCTATAGAATACAGGTGGGGGCTAAGACTTCATCCCGAAGATGATAAACTTATTTTGTTTATTAGGAGAAAGTTCTCAATACAGATTAGAGATAATCTTACTGCGTTGTTTTCTGATATGTTGAAAAGTGGATATGTGCTTCCAAGTGGGAGAGTGTTGCGTAATTGTTTTTGGGTTTTTGTCTCTGATGAATTGCTCCCAATTGCCATAAAATCTCTTGAATCTATTATTGCTGATCAACATGAAGAATTAGATAGGGTTTTATCTGAAGCACGTATAGCAAATTTTAATGAAAAAGATCTTTCTTCCTATGTTATTAGGGGGATTACAGAGAATGAGAAGAATGATCTAATTTTACGTGCCAGGAAAATTGTAGACAAAAGGATAAAGGTGTCTGCTAGGTTGTCTTGGGGATATGTAGTTAGTAATTTTTCAAATCGCATTGTATATAGCTATAAAGACATGCATCAAGATGTTAATGGGATAGTTATAGCGGAAAGGCTAGGAGTTAAACTTAGACGTGTTGATATAGTTGCTATTTCTAACGCTAGGAAGAGGTTTTTGCCTAAAATTAAGACTATTTTGTATGATAAATTAAGCAATATAGTGAAAAATAGACATGAATTTGATTTAAGTGCTTCTATTAATGATTTTACTTGGATAAAGGTATCTAAGAGACTTCTTGGAATTGCTAAATCTGAAGTTAGACACATTATTGAAGATGAGATGGAGGAGTTAGAAGAAATTATATTTAGGTCCCGCGTGGTTGTTGATTGCAAAGTTGATCGTGATCTTACTGACGAGGAAATTTACTTTGCCATGTTAAATGTTGTTAGGCTCGTCTTTAATGCATTAAAAAGCTTATTGAAAAAAGTATGGGATGATGTAGTTGGTTCTTCTGGGTCTGATCTTACTGATGATAAAGTCTCTAATGTAGGTGCTGATTCTGATGTTGTTTGTGTTGGGGATAATTCATCATCGCTTAATGGTTCTGGTGGTATGGAGGTTTGTTATAACGATAAAAATGGTGATTTTATCGTCAAGATTTGTTACGAAGATGATTTTGCTATTTCATATGTAAAGAAAAGGTTTTTATGTGAAATTAATAATCGTATCAGTAAGAAGTATAGGGAAATAATGAGGAAAGAGTTCGGCTTTATAGGTGGTGATACTACCATAAGTATGTATTCTTGGCGTAGTGTATCTAAAAAAGTGCTTCCCGTTATAAAGAAGGAAATAGATCCAATTATAGAAAATGAACGTGCAGAAATAAGTTGTATTCTGTCAAATTCATCTGTTTATGTTTATCCACTTGGTGTTTTTGGCGGGAAAAGACTAACGAGGAAACTTACCCAATATGAAATTAGTATGGTTCTAGTAACCATTATGGATTCTGTGAGCAAACAGGTGATACGTAATTTCAGTAGAATATGGAATAAGGTTATCAAACTTTCGTCTGTAGGTTTGAGAGATATTAAGGATGAATACAGATTTGAGATTGATAACATTAGGGTGGAGTTTATTGGAAGTTTGGGTCCAATTGTTGATGAGGTTGTCGGTTCATTATCTCCAGATGTAATGTTAACATGCTTGAGCAATGTAATTTTTACTGTATCCAGTATAGTTTTGGTAAGGAGCCATAATTTATTTAATAATGGAGGTTTTTTAAAGAGGTTAGAGTTGTTATTGTCTAGTGCTAGAATTGTTGATTTGTCTGGAGATGGTAGATTTATTACAGATAAAGAAAAGGAAGTTGTGCTTAGAGAATTTATGGATATGATTGATTCCGATATAGAATTTCTCATTAGGGGAAGAATTAGTAAGTGGAGGGATCTGTTTTTATCATCTGTCTGATCATCTCTTTTTTTATTTTTAATTAATATATTATTATTTTTGTGTTAGTTGCTTGATATTGGTTGGTTTGGTTGTTGTGTATCGTCTCTTGAAGTAGTACCTGATCTTTCTTTAGTTGGTCCGTAGATTTGTGATTATAGTTTGTTGCTGTGTTGTAAATTTTCACGGTATTTATTTTATGAGCATAGTTGTAAAGATGATGTTAATACTTAATCATGTTTTTATGACGGCTTTTCGTGTAGGGGTGCGCCCTTAAGCGTGCTTATAGGTTTGCTGGCATTATAGGTTTACTGGCAATTTCTTATCATCTATTAATGATTACGAAGTTGAAGTTGCGAAAGAGGTTGATTATATTTTATCCCTGCCTTATGTAAATTTTTATTTTTACTCAAAATTAATGATAAAAATTATCATCCTATCATTATATTAAGATATCAATTATATTGATCTATTTATTTGTTAATGTAATTTTAATAGAGATAGTGTGCCAGACATTTTTTGTCCATATGATTTTTACAATATGTTTGTAGAGTATATTTTTTTGTGGCTATTGATAAAGTATTCGATATGACTAAATATTTTATTTGTGAGTTGCATATTGTATTTAAAAGTATTGGCTATTGTAGATGCTACATTATTTGTAATTACAGTCACAGATTTCGTAATTATCATTAAGGATTGTGATATAAAGTTAATATTTTAGTAGAAGGGGAAATTGATAAAAAAAATTATAAAATATGGTTATTAGAGGTTTTTACTATTTTTCTGAACGGCGTGTTCTAATGTCTGGTAGTTTTTCTGCCATAAGAGGAATGGTAGTGGTGAATATTAAGTTTGATGATAATTTAAAATTTCATCCGTTAGAAAGAAATTAGCTGATAAATCTATGAAAACTATTAATGATAAATTCAAAAAACATATTTCCTATTTTTCAAGAAGCTCTTAGGTGTATTGTTGATGAAGAACGTGCGGAATTGTATGATTTTTTGATTTACGTGGTTATATTGGATGGTGATGGTATAAGAAAAAGAAAATTTTCCCCTTATGAGAGTGGTAATGTCTTAGGAATTTATACCAACCGCCTAAATAGAAAAAATGTAAATTTGTATATCAGGATATGGATGAACTTATTTAGGAGTAGGAAAGTTATCATCTCAAAGGATGTTGATTTTGATTATGATAAATCGGCATTAATGTTTCCAGTTGATGGCAAAAGTGATTTATTAGTTGATACTATGCTAGAAAGCGAATGTCCTGTGGTTACTTCTGTGCCGATGGATTTGTTGAGTAAAAGAGATAAGATTATTAACATGTGGGGATTAAGTTTGCATCCTGATGATGATAAACTTATTTTGTTTGTTAGGATAAAGTATTCACTTCAGATTAAAGAGCATCTTGCCGAATTATTTTCTGGTATCTTGAGGAGGAGAATTGAGCTTCCAAGTGGTGTAGTTCCGCGTTACTCTTCCTGGTCTGTTATTTCTGGGGATTTATCTGAGATAGCTATTCAATCGATTGGTGCTATCATCAAGAATCAATATGAAGAATTGGATAGGTTTTTATCTAGAGCACGCCTAGTGGAAGTTAATGAAAGTGATACTTCTTCTTGCACTATTAGAATGGTCACAGAAGACGAAAAAAGTAATCTCATGGCACGTGTCAAGAATATTATAAACAAGAGGCTAAAGGCCATTATTAGATTATCATGGTTGAGTGTAGTTAATAAATCTTCAGAGGATGTTGGGTATGGTTATAAAGACAGTTCCAATATCATTTCTAGAAGAGTTACTGATGGAAGTTGGGGAGTTAAGCTCTGTCGTGCCCACAATATTGCTATTTTGTCCACCAGGAAGAAATTTTCATCTATAATTAAAGGCATTGTATATAATAAGTTTAGCAATATGTTAAAGAATAGATATAAATTTGATGATAATACTTTTGTCTGTTCGTGTGCTTGGTTTAGAATATCTAGAAAATTGGTTCCAATTGCTAAAGAGGAAGTTAAGCACATTATTGAAGAGGAGAGTATAGAATTAGAAAAAATTATATCTATGTCTCGTGTGGTAATTGATTGCGGAGTTGATAGAGAAATTACTAAGGAAGAGGCTTCCATAGTTTTTAAAAACGTTATGAATCTTGTACATAAGGCATTTTCAACGTTATTGAGAAGAATATGGGGTAGTGTTGTTAATTATGAATGTGATTCTGTTTCTGACTTGAATTTTACTGATGAGTTTCCACTACCGGTTAAGGCTTCACTACCTGTTAAGGTGATGGACTGTGGTGGAGTAGCTGCAATTAATAAATCCCATAACTTTAAAATCAATCTTTACCATGAAGATGATGCCGCTATACTTAATATAAGGAATCAATTTTCCCGTAAAATGAATAGGTTGATTAGTGATAAGTACAGTGAGATGATAGCCGAAAGGCATAAATTTGATGATGCTACTGTAGCAAGTGTACGTTCTTGGAAAGAGATTTCGAAAAAGTTGCTGCCAATTTTTAAGAAAGAAATTGCTCCTATTATAGAAAGCGAGCGTATAAAAATAAATGATGTGTTATTGAAGGCACGTGTAAATGTTTTTTCTTCTGATTGTTCTTTTGTGACAGCTAGAGAACTTACATCTGCCGAGAGATTTACTTTTCTTGGGGCTCTTATGAAATCTGTGAGAAAACAAGCTATGCGTAACCTATGCCGGATCTGGAATAAAGTTATTAAATTACCATCGTTAGGCTTGAGAGATATTAAAGAAGTGTGTAAATCAGATTTGGATTTTATTAAATTAGAATTTATTGGAAATTTGGGTCAGATTGTAGATGAGGTTGTTGGTTCATTATCGTCAGATGTTGATATGTCTTTATCTGGCCTAGAAGACATAAGTTTTAGTGCGTACAACATCGTATATGAAAGAAGCACAGTATTGTTTAAGGAAGGAGGGTTTTTGGGTAAAGTAGAGTTGTTATTGTCAGATACTCAAGTGGTTGATGAATATGGATGTGAGAGGAATATTACTGATGAGGAAAGTAATTATTTGATTAAAGAATTCATTAGTACTGTATACTCTGATATAGATTGTCTGGTTAAGAAGCGTATTGCTGAATTGAGGAGGGTATGGTTACCTGACTGTCAAAATAAATATGATATTAGCAAAATTGCTTATGTGGAAAATTTATATGGAGATGATCATTCATATTGCAAAAAGGGTATTTCGTCATAATCTGTGATACAGATGTTTTACTTATTTAGTGTTTATTGCAAATTAATATTTAATTGAAATTCAAGTAGCAGTATTGATCAAGCCGATGCTTTGGCTATTTGTTGAGGTTTGTTTGAAATATCCTTTGTTGTCGGTAGTTACCGATTATTATTTTTCATGGCAATCTGTTTGTAACTTTGCTGAATCTAGTAGTTCATGTCCACATAATAAATCGTACCATAATCTATGCTTATGGTAAGAATATATCATTAGTCTTAGTGCAATATCATAAGCTTGTGAAGATATTTGTTTGTAGTCATAAAATGTAGTGGTAACTTTAATGATGATTTTTTATAAGTTATGAATAAGTACAAGGGTGATTTTTTAGAGAAAGTTGGTTTTGTGTTAATTGATTTATGCAGTGTGGATTTACGCGTTGTGACTAATTAAAATTGTAATTTTAGTGATTTAAAAAACATATCATAAATGTGTAATTGTGGTAGATTTAGTTGATAATATTTGCTCTTCCTTTCCTAAGTGTGCATATGACTTGAGGTCTGAGTTTATTAATGTTTTGAGGCATAAAATTATACCTGTAACTATAAATGGAATTTTTTATTCTGAGGTTATTTATAGTGATCATGAACGCGAAATTACCCATCTCAGATGGGTAATTTATTTTTGTACTTTGTTTCTTTCTTAGAGAGGGTAGTTATGGTAAAAATGATGAGATATTGGTGTGATTTTATTAATAAGAAAGATATTATGTGATTTATCATTGATTCCAGGTGTTTATTGCAGTAATAAATTTATTTGTGCATACAATTTTGACAGGAATTAATATTCCTGATATTTCATTCCCAGATGCTTTTGTCAATAAATTTGGTTGTTTTTTATTTATGGCTATTACCAAAATTTATGATGGGATAGTTAGTTTTATCAATGTTTCAATGATGAATTGATAATAATTATTAGTTCCAAATGTTTTTGTATATCCAACTACATCAATATTGTCTATGATGATCTTAAAGGATTGCGTTATGAGTTGTTTTTTTGTAATTATGTCGTAGGAATTATGTATGTATAGTGTAAATTATCATGATGACAATAATTGTGTTGCTCAATATGATTTTAGTGTCAGTGTTTCTAATATCTCACCGGTTAATAGTTCGTTTTTACTTAGTCAACTGTTTCAAGATTTATGTGATGGATGTGGATATAGTATTAATAATATTGACTCAACATATGAAGTTAGTAATGACATTTCATTGAGTGAATATGCAATTAAATGTGGATATAAACTTCCAGATGATTTTTTATTAGTTATGATGAAGAACAAGAATAGCTTCGTGGAGAGAGTTGACTTTGTTTTATCTGATCTGAGTTGTGTTTCTAAATCAATAAATAGTTTTAATTTTTTTAAAAAATCAAAAAGTAGTAATGAAGACATTGCAAGTTCAATGAGTAAAATTTGCTCTTCTTTTTCTAGAAATTTATGTGATTTGAGGTCTAAGTGTATTAACATTTTACGCTATAATATTATTCCTGAAATTATAAAAAGTATTTTTGATTCAACTGTTATTGATGGTGATTGTGATCGTAAAATGACCTATCCTGAGATGGAACAGTTATTTTTGTATTTTGTTACTGCCTTAGAGAAATTGATTGTAGTCAAGATATTGTATTATTTGAGAGATTTTTGTAGTAAGAATAATGATCTATCGTCGTTGGTTTCACTTGTTACCTATAGCAATAAGTTTATTAGTTCCCAAGGTTATAATGGAATTAGTATGACTGATCTTGATTGTCCAGCTGCTTTTACTGATAAGTTTGGTAAATATACCTCTTTTATGGCCGTTGCCAAAATTGATGAGATTGTGGTTGATTTTTGGGGATCGTTAAACAATGTGTTGAAAAAAATTGTTGGTTATAAATGTTCATGTATTTATAATTACAGTGATAGTGCTCATGACGATATTGAAAAATTACTTAGTACCTTTAAAGTTTTAATAAAGGAAAAAATTGATAAAAAAATAGCAGAAGAAGAAATTGAAGATAGTATTAGAACTTTTTTAAAATGTATTTTTATATGGAGTAAGGCTGATGATATTGAAATAAATAGAGCATTGATTTTTGATAATATTATTGGATATATGCACAATTTTATATCAAAAAAATCTGCTAATAGTGTACTTGGTGTTGTTAGTTCTTTTAAGAAAAAATTGTTGTTATCTAAACGGCACTTAGTAACTTATGGTAAGCATTTGTCAACTATAGCTGATAGATGGGGTGTGAGGTTGCATCCTGAGGATGATTGTAAAATTTCATCTATCAAGAGAAAGTTTTCAGCTAAATACAGTAATGCCATTAATAATAAGTTTCGAGAAATTATAGAGATGGAATATAGGTTTTCAGATGGTACGGTAGTTAGTATGATTGATTGGGATAAGATATCGAAAAACTTATTTCCGATCGCTCAAGAAACAGTTAGATTTATTGTTGATGCTGAATGTGAGGAATTATCTAGATTTTTATGTGGTGCACGTATAATAGAAGATATTAATTTATTTGATGGATGTTTTGCCGGTACTAGAAAAGTTACATCTGATGAAATAGATAGTATTTTGAAAATTTCTGCTGACTATGCATATTGCAAAAACAGAAACATTTCCAGTAAATTGTGGAAGAATTTAATTAAGAGTAAGAGTAAGAGTAAGAGTAATAAATTTAATGTTTCAAAAGACAATTGTTTTTGCTCTTCAGTAGAACCTGTAACGGATATGGTTCCTGTTTCTTCTCCTTCAGTGCAAACGGAACTACCGGTAATTGTTTCGATTCCGGTAGAATTGTTATGCAAAAGAGATAAAATTATTAGTATGTGGGGATTAAATCTTCATCCCGATGATGATAAACTAATTATGTTTGTTAGAAAGAAGTTTTCAGTCCAAATTAAACATCATCTTTCTAGATTATTTTATGGCATGTTAAAAAATAGAACTGTACTTCCTAGTGGTACGGTGGTTCGTGATTCATCTTGGCTTATTATTTCTAACGAATTGTCTGAGATAGCGGCAGAATCGGTTGATTTTATTTCTAAGAATCAAAATAAGGAATTAAATAGAGTTTTATCTAAGGCTCGTGTAGTAGATGTTGATAAAGGAGATTCTTCGTATTGCGTTGTTAGAAGAGTTACAGATGATGAAAAAAATAACCTCATGTCACGTGTTAGTAAGGTCGTATGTAAAAGGTTAAATGCTTCTATTAGGTTATCATGGTTGCATGTAGTTAATGAATACTCAACAGATATTGGATATGGTTATAGAGAAAAGTATAAGGGTATTTGTGGAATAGCTAGAGAAGGTATATGGGGAGTTAAGCTTCGCTACACAGACAATATTGATATCCTAAATATAAGGAAGAAATTTTCATCTAGGATTAAATTTGCTGTACACGCCAAATTTGCTAGTATGATAATAAATAATCATAAATTTGAAGACGGTACTTTTATTAGTTCATGTGCTTGGTTTCGTATATCCAGAAGATTGTTTCCAATTGCTAAAGATGAAGTTAAATACATACTAGAAGAGGAAAGTAGGGAACTAGAAGGAATTATATCTAAGGCACGTGCAGTCGTTGATTCTGAATTGGATCGAGAACTTACGGATGAAGAGAAATTGACCATCTTGGGTAATGTCATGAAGCTTGTAAATAAAGCTCTGAAAAATTTATTTAGGAATACGTGGGAAGGTGTAATATTTTCTTTGAGTGGTAATTGTGTAGATATTAAAAATTGCGTAGAAATTTATAATTCTCAGGCTAATCGTATTGATGAGGTGATAACGTCGTCAGATTGTTCTCTTGCTGTCGAAAAATTTGATGTATGTAATAAAAGTGATGATATTAAAATCAGTATTTGCTATGAAGATGATCTTGCTATTTTGAATGTAAGGAATAAATTTTCTCGTATTATTACTAAATGTATTACTGATAAATATAGTGAGTTGATAAATAGAGGTTATATATTTAATGAGCGTACAGCTCTTAACAAACTTTTTTGGAAAAAAGTGTCTAAAAAGATGTTGCCTATTATAAAAAGAGAAGTTGATCCAATTATGGAAAGTGAACGTACCAAAATAGGTGACCTGTTGTCAAAATCACGTGTAGATATTTCTCTTCTTGGTAGTATTAGCAAAGATAGGGTAGTTAGGGAGATCACACTTGAGGAAAGGAATATGATCTTGGAAAGTATTATGAAACTTGTAGACAAACAGGTAATGCGTAATTTTGGTCGAATATGGAATCGAATTATAAAACTACCATCGGTTAGATTGAGACATATTAGGGAGGAAGATAGATCAGAACTTGATAGCGTTAAGTTGGAGTTTATTGGGAGTTTGGGGTCAGTTGTAGATGAAGTAGTTAGTTCTTTATCTTCTGGTGTTGATTTGTCTTTTGCTTGCTTAGATGATTTGATATCTAATATATCTAGAATTGTGTCTGAAAGGGGGCATAATTTATTTAATGAAGGCGGGTTTCTTGATAGAGTGGAATTATTATTGTCATGTGCACGAGTGGTTGAAATTAAAGGTAATGATAGATTTATTACTAATGAAGAGAAGAGGTTCGTACTTAAAGATTTTATGCATATGATTGATTCTGATATTGATTGTTTAATTAAGAAGCGTATTATCAAATTGAGTAATGTGTTTCTTTCTGCGAAGTAAATTCAATTTGATGTGTTTCCAATAGCTACAAATAATATGGATCATCGGTGGTTGTTTGTTGGTTCTGTTGTTTAATTTTAATGATCATTTCTAAGTGTAAATGTTTAGGGATCGTCATATGTCTATTCATACAATTAATAAATCTATATCTACATCGGTAGTAGTTTTGTTGAAATAAATGACAATAATAAATAATTTTTTCAGTTGCTATGACGTTAATATCAAATGTAATGGTATATGTTATTGCGTAAGTATGTTTAATTTACATGTCGTATTTTTTATTGTATGTATCATTGTAAATATTGATAGAAGTTTAGTATGACATTTTTGTTATGAATGTAGATATTAAATAATGTATGTCTTAGTATGCTGTTCATATCGAATGGTATCGAGAGTTATTCTTTGCTAATATTTCATTGTTCATTGCGATGTCTAGGATTGGTATATTTGTGTGTGCTAAAGTGGTGATGATTATTTTGTTCCACTAGTAATAGTATTGTACGATTTTATTGATTTAATGTATAAAGATATATTGTATGTATAACTTAAATTATAGTGTAAGCAATGATTACTTTGATCGAGATGATTTTTGTTGGCCTTGTGTTAATACTGATGATCCTTGTTGTTCCAGATTTATTTCAACTGATGTGGTAAATGTTGGTTTTTATACATCTTCTAAGTATTTGTGTGATTGGTCTGTGCAGGCAGTTAATTCTGAGGCGATATTAGAGTTTTGTGAGGCAAATTTCTTGCAATTGTATGTTACTAAGTGCGGGTGTAGGCTCACTAAAAGTTTTTTATCTGTTGTGAATGGACATAAGTCTGAATTTATAGAGAAAGTTGATAGTATTTTAGTTGAATTAATACTTAGTTTTGATCATTTGAAATGTTTGGACGATAACCATACAAATAAAATAGAGTTGATGAGTAAAATTTGTTCTTCTTTTTCTAGATGTGCATATGACTTAAGATATAGGTGTATTGATATTTTACGGCATGATATTATTCCTTTAACAATAAGGAATATTTTTGACTCCAATGTTGTTGACGGTGATTATGAACGTAAAATGACCTATCCTGAGATGGAGCAATTGTTCTTATATTTTTTTTCTACTTTGGAGAAATTAGTAGAGGTAAAGATAATTAAGTATTGGAACGATTTTTGTGCTGAAAATAAATCACTTTTATCATCAATTATTGATATTGATTATAGCAATCCTTTTATTTGTGCTTACCATTTTGATGGTATTGGCATTCATGATATTACCCATCCAGCTGCATTTAGCAATAAATTCTCTGTATATATTTCTTTTATGGCTATTGCCGTAATTGATAAGATGATTGATATTTTTGTTAGAAAGTGTGATGATGTGTTAAAGGAAGTAGTTCATTATAAGTGTTCATATATTTGTAATTATAGCAGTAATATTGACTGTGATCTTAGGAGGTTGGGTAATGAATTAAGTGATAAATTTAAGATTTTAATAGAAAAAGAATTTAATGAAAAAGTGGTAAATGAAAGATTTAAGGATAGTATTAGTAATTTTTTAAATGTTTTAGTTATATGGAGAGAGAATGAAAGTGTAGAAATAGATAGGGCGTTGATTGTTGATAATATTATTGATTACATGAAAAATATGTTGATGGATAGATCTAATAACAATGTATCTGATGTTGTTATGAGTTTTCGTGGATTGAAGGTGAGGTGTGGTAAGCGTTTCTCAAGTGATTGGAAGTGTAAGTTTGGTTTTAAAATTCATCCTGAAGATAGCTCAAAGATTTTGTCTATCAGGAGTAAGTTTGCTGATAAATCTAGGGCTATCGTTAAAAATAAGTTTTACGAAATGATAAAGGAGGAATATAAATTTTCAGACGGTACTACTGTTGGTATAGTCGGTTGGGATGAGATTTCGGAAAATATGTTTCCGGTTGCCCAAGAAACAATTAGGTGTTTTGTTGAGGCTGAACGTAAAGAGCTGCTCGAATTATTGAGCAATATTCGCATATTTGATGATGGTAGTATATTTGACGGATCCTCTTATGGTACAAGGAGTGCTACTTCTGAAGAAATGGATAAGATTTTTAAGCATTCTGTTGAGAATATATATAATTGCAGTAGAGATTTGTTTTCCAAGGTATGGAAAAATTTAATTAATAGTGAGAAAGTAGGGGTATTAAGGAGCATGGGTTACGGTGGACAATTAAACGGGGAATGTTCTCCGGGTGCTCCTTCTTATGCAGTGCAAAGCAACACGACTGGCTTTTACTCGATACCGGTAGAATTGGCAGAAAAGAACTGCAGTGTTTTTAGCATACTTGGATTAAACATCTTACCCGAGGATTATAACCTTATTCTTGGTATCAGAAGAAAGTTTTCTGTGAAAATTAGGTCTAATGTTGCTAAAATATTATCAGATACGCTGAGAAATAGAATTATATTTCCTAGTGGTGGTGTTATCAGATGTTCTCGTCGTTGTTATATTTATGGTGAATTATTTGATATGGCGGTAGAATTGTTTGGATTTATTGTTGAAGGCGAATCTGAAGAGTTAGGAAGAATATTATCTACATTGCATGTGGCAGATATTAACAGCGGAAATTATGTTTTTAGAATGACTACAGATCATGAAAGAGAGAATTTCATTACACGGTCTAGGAAGATTGCATATGCAAGGTTAAAAAGTCAAATTAGATCACTTTGGGCTAAAGTTTTTGATAAGGTTAAATATTGTGGTAGGGATGAAGATTGCGAAATTGGTGGGGTATGCACTTTACTAGATAAGATTAAGTGTAAATGTAATACTGGTATTGTTAATTTCAATAATAAATGTATGGGGGTAATTAGGTCTGAGATATTCAACAAATTTAGTGAAATGATAAAGAACAAGTATGAGTTTGATGATGGAACTACTGTTAGTAATAATTCTTCTTGGTTTGAGGTAGGTGATAAACTAAATCCGGTTGCTAGTGATTATGTTAAGCGTATTATGGAAAGTGAAGTTGATGAATTAAAAGCAATTGTAAATATATCATATGTAGTAATTGACTTCAAAGTTATTAGAAAGCTTACTGATAGAGAAAATTATGTAATTTCGTCGGATGTTATGTACTATATATATACTGCATCAAAGAAGTTGTTTGAGGTTATATGGGGTAACGTAATTGATTCATTGGCGGTCGAGTCTATTGGTGTTGACTGTTGTTTAGAGATTGGTAATTCTGATGATAAGTGTTCTTTTGTTAAATTATCTTCGATAGGGTTTAGAGATCTTATAGATGTAGACAAATCAAAGTTTGATAATGTTAGATTGGAATTTTTGGGTGTTTTGGGTCCAATGGTGAATGAAGTTATTGATTCATTGGCATTAAATAGGGATTTATCATTAACTTGTATAGGTGATGTTAGTTCTTGTGTTTTTGATATTGTGTCTAGAAGAAGTCACCATTTATTAAAGGAATTATGTTTTCTTGACAAAGCCGAGTCATTACTGCTGACAGCACAAGTGGTTATGGGATGTGGTGACAGTAGATTTATTACTGATGTGGAGAGTAAGTTTATACTCAAAGAATTTATGGATAGTATTGATCATGATATAGATTGTCTTGTTAAGAAGCGTATTAATAAATTTAAGGATTTGTTTTTTTTCAATGACGCTGAAAATGATGTAGGCCGTTGCAAATATCACTATGATCTTAAACTAGATATCGTTGCCGATGCTGTAAAATCGGTATTTTATGATCATTCTTATGCCAAAAAGCAGTGTTAACAAGAAATTGATCATATGTTTTTGTTGCAAACGGAATTTATGTATTTTGGTATACATCATTTTCATACAGAAAATATTTGTTAATTGTAAAAATTATGAAATATATTTCACGTATGTTATTTGTATAGCTGTTTCTGCTGTTGGTATTAAAAAATCATCTTATTTTTGTCTAAACTAATTAGTGTTTACAAGTGCAGTTACCGTTACCAAACTGCATTGTAAAAAGCTGATGTTATATGAGTTTTTCTTCAATTGTAAATATTATATTGATAAGAAAAAATTGGTACGCTATCCCATTATGTTCCCATAAATTTGGATATCAAGCTATTTGTCAATTATATTCTGAATAGGAATATAAGTGCTGGTGTAGTATATTTGGTGGTTTATTAACACTTTTGTAGATATACATCATGCATGATATAAATCATTACGGATATGAGTATGGCACAAGTCAGGATGACTCTAGTGTTTTATCTGTGGAAACTAATTTAGCACAGGTATCAGTTACAACTGATTTATCTTGTTTTACAGCGGCCAATAATTCGTTTTTATCTCATCAATTACCACGCAATTTCTATGTTGATTATGGGTATAGTATTGACATAGAAGAAGTATCAGAAAATTACGGTGATAATTTTTTGCGAGAATATGCTGCTAAGTGCGGATACCGATTTACCGAAGATTTTTTGTCAGCTATGGAAAAGCATAGGATGAATTTTATAGATAAAGTTGATCCTATATTGGTTTTTTTGTCTGATGTTTTTCCTAGATTTCCAAAAGAGTTAGAGTGTAGTAATGAAAACATTATATACGTAATGGATTTAATTAATAAAACTCGGGATTGTTTTTCTGAAAGAGTATGTCATTTGATGAATAAGTGCATTGACGTTTTGCGGTCTGATATCGTTCCTATAACAATAAGAAGTATTTTTAATTGTAATGTCATTGACTGTAATTCTCAGCGTAAGATGACTAACTCAGAGATGGAATTGTTGTTTTTACACTTTTTTTCTATCTTAGAGAAATCAGTTTTGCTAAGGGCAGTGAAGTATTGGCGATGTTTTTGTGATGATAATAAGTCGGTATTATCGTTTATTTCTGATGTTTATTATAGTGATAGATTTATTTTGGAACATCATCATAATAGAATTATTCCCCATATTAATTGTCAATCTGTTTTTATATGTAGGTTTGGTGCTTACATTTCTTTCATATCTGCAGCTAAAATTGATGAGATGATGGTTGGATTTATTGATAGATTCAGTAAATCATTTAAAAAAAATATTCGTTATAAATGTCACCGCATTTGTAATTTAAGTGATGAAGTATTTAGTAATATTGGAGAATTACGTGAAAAATTTTTTGATTTAGTGGCCGAAGAATTTGATAAAAAAATAATGAAAGATAGTGATATTTGTGTTTTCAGTGATTTTTTAAATGATATATTGATATGGGATAATGATAAATGGTTGGAAAATAGTGAGAAATCATCGGTTTTTGAAAGCATTGTAGATTATATGAGAAATTTTTGGGTAACTACTGCTACTACTGATGCATATAATATTGTCATAAGTTTTCAGGAAAAATTATCTCTAGAAGGACGCTTAATAGGTGATAAATGTTTACCTACCGTAGGAGACAAATGGAGATCAAGAATTCACCCCGACGATGATCGTAAGATTTTTTCTATCAGGAGAAAATTTAAGGCTAAATCTAAAGAAATTATTAAAGACAAATTTTGTGCAATGATAAAAGAAGAATATAAGTTTTCAGATGGCACAACTATTGTAGATGGTGATTGGGGGAAAATTTCAAAGAACCTTCTTCCTATTGCCCAAGAATCAGTTAGACATCTTGTTGATGAGGAATGTGTAGAGTTGTCAAAATTTTTATTTAACGTTCGCATATTAGGGGATAGCTGTGTGTCTGAATTTGATGAATCTTTTGTTAGTACGAGAAGAGCTAGTTCAAAAGAAATAAGAAATATTTTGGAAATAGTTGTCAACTATCTACATAGAAAAAATAGAAATTTATTCCATAAAACATGGAAATTTTTAATTAAAAATATGGAAATTAATTCACTAAATAGTATTGATTCTGGTAACGAGAAGAGATCATTTATAGATAGAATAGATCCCATTTTAGATACTACATTAGCACATTCAGTTGATGGAGAAAGTTCGTGCTCTTTAGTTAAACTGGAGGCTCCTGTTGTTGTTTCTATGCCGATAGATTTTTTAGGTAGAAGGGATAAAATTGTTAACACGTGGGGGCTAAGTCTACATCCTTATGATGATAAACTAGTTTTTTTTATAAGAAAAAAGTTCTCAGTAAAAATTTCTAATCATCTTCGTGGTCTATTTTATGGAATGCTGTTAAAAAAAACAGAACTTCCAAGTGGTAAAGCGCTATGCAATCATACTTGGGGAGATGTTTCTAGTGAATTATATCCAATAGCGGTGAAGTCTATTGAACCAATTATTAAAGAACAGTGTTCAGAGTTGCTCGTGGTTTTTTCTAAGTCACGGGTGATAGATGCTAATATGGATGATGAGTTCTCTTGCATTATTAGAAGAGTTACGGATGATGAAAAAAATTCTCTCATGTTACGTGCCGATGTTTGTACAAATAGCAGCTTAATGTGTGCTGCTAGATCAGCTTGGGTATCTGTAACTGGAACTTCAAAATCACATGTTTTTAAAGAAACTTTGGGAGTAAAACTTCGTTATGTTGATAATGTTGATATTTTGAATGCTAGAAAGAAATATTCAAGTAAAATTAAGTCTAAGATCTATGATAAATTTAGAGAGATGATAAAGAGCAATCATAAATTTGAGGATGGTACTACTATTGGTAATTTCTCTTGGGCGACGATGTCGAAAAAATTATTGCCAATTGTTCGAGATGAAATAAAAAATATTATTGATGATCAAACTAATGAGATAGAAAAAAATATATCCAAGGCACGTGTGGTACTTGATTTTGGAGGTGATAGGGAGATTACAGGCAAAGAAAAATCTGTTGTTTTAGAGCACCTTGATCGACTTATGTATGTTGCACTAAAGACCCTATCTAGGAGGGTATGGCACAGTTTGGTTATATCTTTGAAGGATAATTTTACTGATAAAGATTCTTTGGTAGCAGATGATTCAGATGTGAATTGTACTGACAACTTAATTGATGTTATTAATTCTACGGAGGTTAAATTAGGTAATAAGGACTGTGATGTAAGAATCAAACTTTGTTATAAAGATGATCTTGCTATTTTGAATATTAGGAAGAGATTCTCATCTGAGATTTATAGCTATGCTAGTGATAAATTTAGTGAAATGATAAAGGAAAGATATAAATTTGATGATGGTACTAGAGCAGGTGTTTATCGTTGGGAGAGAGTATCAAAAAATATTTTACCCATTATTAAGAAGGGAATTGAGCCAATTATAGAAAGAGAACGTATAAAAATAAGGGAAATGTTATCAGTGTCACGTTTAAATGTTTCCTCACCTGATAATTCTTCTGGTGCAACTACAATGACAAGAGAGCTTACACCTTTGGAAAGGAGTATTGCTCTTGATACAACTATGAAGTGTGTACATAGACAGGTCTTTCGTAATTTTTGTAGGATATGGAATGTAGCTGTTAAATTGTCATCTGTTGGTTTGTCATATCTTAGAGAAGTAGATAAATCAGAAATTGATAATATTCGTTTGGAATTTATAGATAGTTTGAGGTCAGTTGTGGATGAGGTTATTAATTCTTTATTATCTGATACCGATAAATCGTCATCTACATTAGACTATATGTGTCCTGATTTACATAGTATTTTATCTAAGAGAAGCTATAATTTGTTTAAGGTAGGTGGTTTTTCAAACCGGTTGATATTGTTATTGTCAAATGCACAACTTGCTTACCCATCTGAAAATGGTAGATTTATTACTTATGAAGAGAGAAAGTCCATGTTAGAAGAATTTATGGGTGTAATTGTTATTGAAAGGGATTATTTGGTTAAGGAGGCTATTGGAAAGTATAAAAATACATCTGTTTTTGGATTGCCTACTTGATTTGTTATGCGGTTTAGATTGAATACGAATTAATAGAAATAACTAGTTTATGTTTGATTAATTTAGTGTGTAATCTAAATTTTGCTCGTGTGGTAATTTTATTAAAATACGGTCTTGATTCATTGATAATATTATCTAATGTTTTTTGTCTTTTATTATATGTTGATATTATGAACTAGAGTTTGTGACTATAATAAAGTTGCGCTTTGCTGTGTAATAGTACTTAGTGGTAGTATCAGATGATGTTTTATTGTTTTCTTAATTATTATTAAAAATAAGAATAGATTTTTGTCGTAATATTGGTAATTACACTTCCGCATTTTATTAAAACTCCACAGAATCTTACCTGGAATATTTCATTGATTATTTTTTAACGATTATGTATTTTTTATTTAAGTTACATCATTTAAATTATAATTAATTGATTGGTGCTTTACTTTTTTAATAATGATACTATCATAAAATATACATACTATCATATGTATGACTCACGGGGTGGTCAATGAGTAATACACTTCATTATGAAGATTGTTGTTCAGTTAATAATTATGATGAAAATGAATTTTACGACAATAGATGTGATGATAATTTAGATTTTATATCATCGTCTGGGGTTGAGTATGGAAATTTGTTTTGTGATGATTATTTAGATCAACCAGAATTATTATCATCTGGTCCGATGCTAGCACCTGCAATGTCTGGAGTGAAAGATGTTTTATCGTTGTGTGATTTGTCACCGGTAGTGTCTGGTGCACAATATAATTTATCTCTATGTAATTTGTCGCCGGCAATGTCTGGTGCACAAGATAGTTTATCGCTATGTAATTTGTCGCCGGCAATGTCTGGTGCACAGGATAGTTTATCGCTATGTAATTTATCTCCGGTAATGTCTGGTGTGCAAGACAGTTTATTGCTAGGTGATTTATCTCCGGCAGTGTTTGAAGTACAAGACAGTTTATCGTTAGGTGATTTATCTCCGGTAATGTCTGGTGTGCAAGACAGTTTATTGCTAGGTGATTTATCTCCGGTAGTATTTGGTGAGCGAGACAGTTTATCGTTAGGTGATTTATCTCCGGCAGTGTTTGAAGTACGAGACCAGTTTTCGCTAGGTGATTTATCTACGGTGATGTCTGGAGTACAAGACGGCTTATTTTTGTGTGATCCAGAACCATTAAAATCTGATTTTTGTTCGTCTAAAATTGAACTAGGTGGATCCACTACCGTTATGTGGGGGCTAAATATTAATTCTGATGATGCTAAAATTATTCTAGGTATAAGAAGAAAATTTTCTGTCGATATTAGGGACAGTATTCGTATACTTTTTCGTAGTATGCTGGATAGAAAAGCATTACTTCCAAGTGGGAAGGTGCTGTGCAATTCTTCTTGGTCTGTAGTTTCTGAAGATCTATTTCCAATCGCTGTGGAGTCAGTTGGACCTATTTTGGAATGTGAGTATAAAGAATTAAATATAGTCTTGTCTGAATTACGTGTAGTTGATACTAACAAAAGTTCTAATTCCGGTTGTTTTTTTAGAAAAATTACGGATGAGGAAAGGATTTGTTTTATTGATCGTGCCAAGGTGTTTATACATAAAAGATTGTATCGCTCAGTTAGGTTAGTATGGTTATCTGTTGTTAGGACTTCAGTGGCTAATTCTTATAGGAGATATAAATTTATCTATGAAAAGTATACATGTGTTGGTTCAAAATTTGATATACATTGCACTGATAATGCTGCCATTTTGAGTATCAAGAAGAAATTTTCATCTATAATTAGGTCTGCGATTCATAGTAAATTTGTTGATTTGATGAAGATTAGATATAAATTTGATGATGGAACCGTTATTAGTAGAGTTGCTTGGTTTAGGATATCTAAAAAACTATTGCCAATTGCTCAATATGAAGTTAAACATATTCTTGAAGATGAAAGTAAGGAACTGGAAGAGGTTATATCTAGATTTCGTGTTACTGTTGATTACATAGTTTATAGGGATATTACTAGTCAGGAGAAATGTATCGTTTTAAGCAATATTATGAAAATTGTACATTCATCATTGAAAAATATTTCTAGGTATGCATGGGAGGATGTGGTAATTGCTTCTGCAGGAGATAATTATGGTGATGTTCCTGTTGATAATGCTAAAAAATCAGAAATAGTTAATAAAGGTTTTATTTCTAAAGTTAATCTTTGTTATGAGGATGATCGAGCTATTTTTAATGCTAGAAGAAAATTTTCACTTGCAATGAATAAATGCATTACTAGTAAGTTTCGTGAGATGTTTAAGGAGGGATATGAATTTGAGGATCATACTTTTATTTGTAAGACTCCTTGGAAAAAAATTTCCAAAAGATTATTACCTATTGCTCAGAAAGAAGTTGATGTAATACTGCAAGAGGAGTACGTGGAGATAAATAACATGCTCTTGAACTCTCGAGTGGTATTTTCTAATGATGATGGTGTTATTTCAGAGAGGAATATTACCCCAGTGGAGATATCTATTTTTATGAGATCTACTATGAAGCTTGTACTTAAACAGATGGTGAGTAATTTTAGTGTGGCTTGGAATAGAGTTATTAGATCACTAAAATAGTTAGTATTATAAATATTTAGTCGTTTCTTCATATAGAACTATCTGTTCATAAACAAATGATTTTTTATAAGTTGTATTAAATACAACGAATTAGGTAATATATGGATATTTTTCGTGTTTTAGTTGATGAAATTTGTTCTCATCCTAATAATATTTTGCTTAGCTGTATAAAAAGATAGTCTTGTCTATCTATAACTAACTGTATTATAGGTTGATGATAGAAGTAGATATGGTAATAATATGGATGGAATACATACTAATGAACAATATTATTTTATTAATCAGGATGGCTATTATGCGTGCTCTGACAAATCTGATGATGCTACATTTAGTTGCGATAAATTTCTTGAAATAAATGAACAGTATTCTTTTAAATCCTTGACAAGCACAGATCTTTTTCCTGTTAACTTAGTTATTTCTAACTCTACAAAAAACGATGTTACCTATTGCCATCAATTACTAAAATATTTATGTTGTGGTTATGGGTATAATATTAATCTTCAATCAATGTCAGAAACTTGTGATGATAATTTCTTGAAAGAATATGCAACTAAATGTGGATATAAGATTACTGAAGATTCTTATTCAATTATGAATAAATATAAAAATAATTTTGTTAATAAAATTGATTCTGTTTTGACTCATTTATGTAATAGTTTTAGTTTTTTGGAGAGATTAGGGGATGGTCGTGTAATTTTAATAGACTTAATGAATAAAATTTGCTCTTCTTTTTCTAGATACTTATATAAATTGAGACCTGTATGTATTGAGATTTTAGAATCTAAGATTATTCCTAAGGTGATAAAAGCTATTTTTGATTCTAAGGTTATTGATGGTGAGTTTGAGCGTAAAATGACCTATCCTGAAATGGAACAATTATTTTTATATTTTGTTACTTTTTTAGAGAGATTGGTCATAGTGAGGGCAATGAGGTATTGGAGTAATTTTTGCAATGAAAACAGACATCTATTGTCATTGATATCAAATATCGATTGGAGCAATCCTTTTACTAGTGCTTATAATTATGAAAAAATAAGTATTCCTAACATCATCCATCCAGCCGCGTTTACCCATAGTTTTGGGGAATATATTTCTTTTATGGCCGTTGCTAAGATCAATGAGATTATAAGTAATTTTTTTGATAAATATTATCATGAATTGAGGAAAATTATTCGCTCTAAGTGTTCTTATATTTGTAATTACAGTAGTAGTGTTCTTGACGATCTTAGAAAATTGCGTAGAGAATTGAATTATAAAACAAGTCCTCTTCTAGAAGAAGAATTAAAAAAAAAAATAATGGAAGAAAAAATAAAAGATAGCTTTATTAATTTTTTTGATGATTTATTGATATGGAATAAGTGCGAAGTTACAGAAAATGATAAATTGTTAATTTTTGACAATGTTGTCTCTCATATGCGTGATTTTTTGTTAGATAATTTTCCTGATGATATATATAAGATAATTATACGTTTTCAAAAAAGTGTATGGTCATCTAGAAGACGTGTGTTAAGAGGGGGAAATCATTTCCGTACTATAGAAGATAAGTGGGGGGTTAAACTTCATCCAGAAGATAATTATAAAATTTTGTCCATTAGAAAGAAGTTTTACTCTAGGTCTAGGAAGGCTATATATGATAAATTTAGTGAGATGCTAAAGGAAGGGTATGAGTTCTCAGATGGCATAGTAGTTGGTACGGTTGATTGGGATAAAATTTCAAAAAATCTATTTCCCATTGCTCATGAAACAGTTAGAAACCTTCTTGATGAGCAACGCAAAGAAATACATAGCATATTGTTTAAAATGCGTATCTTAGAAGATGTTAGTATATTTGACGGATGTTATTCTGGAACTAGAGAAGCTACATCTGAAGAAAGGGATAGTATTTTAAAAATTGTTACTAAATATGCATATCGTCAAATTAGAGACTCTTTTGGAAAAATATGGAAAGATTTAGTTAAAAAGGAAAAAAGTAATATCTCAAAAAAAAATGATTGCGTAGATAAATTATTATCTTCTGATGAAACTTCTAATAATTGTGCCAATTTTAAATTAGCATCTCCGGTTGATGGTGAAGATTTGATAGTTTCGACCTCTTTATCGCAAAATATAATGTTGGAAACAGATTCATCATCTGAAAATTTAAGCTGTTATTCTTTAGGAATGAAAGAGGAAAAAATTTTTAATAGGTGGGGATTAAACTTGCATCCTGATGACGATAAAATTATTTTGTTTATCAGGAGAAAATTTACAAACAAAATTGTAGATTACCTTCGTATAATGTTTTCTGGGATGTTAAAGCGTAGAGATGTTCTTCCAAGCGGCAAAGTGCTATGTAATTCTTCTTGGGCTGTTGTTTCTAGTGAATTATTTCCACTTGCAATTCAATCAGTTCAATCAATTCTTGAAGAAGAATATGCAGAGTTAGATAAAGTTATATCTAAAGCTCGTGTCGTAGATGTTAGTGTAAGTGATGATTTATTTTGCACTATCAGGAAAATTACGGATGATGAAAAGAATAATCTTGTTTTACGAGCCAAGATTTTTATAAAAAAAGTATTAAAGTATTCTGTAAGATTATCCTGGATAGATGCTTCTAGGTTAAAGGAAGATAATTATTCTTCTAAAGAAGTACATGAAGATGTTGACAATGTTTCCGTAGTAGATGGTAATTGTGAAGATCGTAATATTTTTCCCCATACTAAGATAAAACTTGGAACTAAATATGGGTACAAAGAAATGTCTAAAGATGTGGATGAATATTCTTTGGTAAAGGGTAGCTGGGGTGTTAAACTTCGCTATGATGATAATATTGCTATTTTGAATATCAGAAAGAAATATTCAGCTAAAATGAGGGTTAGTATCTGGAATAAATTTAGTTCTATGATAGATAATAATCATGTGTTTGAAGATGGTACTACTATTGGTAGGTTTGCTTGGTTCAGGATGTCTAGAAGACTATCACCAATTGCTAGGAATGAAGTTAAACATATCCTGGATGATGAAAGTAAAGTGCTGGAAGATGTTATATCTAAAGCACGTGTGGTAGTTGACTCTTCAACTGATAGAGGACTGATGCCTACAGAGAAATCTATTGTTTTGGGAAATATTAATAGACTTGTATTTACCGCCTTGAAATCTTTGTGTAGTAAGGTGTGGTCGGATATAATTTTTTCTCTAGATGAAAGTTCCGGTAATGTAGAAGATACTGTTTTTGCTGATGATAGTTCTAAGACTGTACTTTGTTACAGTGATCTTAGCTATGAAGATGATAGTGCTATTCTAAATGTAAGGAAAAAATTCTCTTATGAGATAAATACTTGTGTTCGGAAGAAGTTTCTTGAAATGATAAAGAACAAATATAAGTTTGACGATGGAACTGTTGTTTGTAAATCTGACTGGAAACATATTTCTAAAAACATGTTGCCTATTGCTAGGAGGGAGATTTATCCTATTATAGACAGGGAGAGGGTAGAAATAGATGAGATGTTGTCTAAATCTCGGGTAATAGTTTCTGAACCTTGTGGACACAGCAGATCTAGGAATCTCACATCTAGTGAGAAATTCAATATTATGGCAACTATTATGAGGTCTGTACATAGACAAGCATCCCATTTGATTGCTAGGGTATGGCATAGAGTTGTTGAATCTTTGGATGAAAATTATCTAGAATCATTTGTTGGTTATGATTTTGGTAGTGGTATTGTATCAAGTTCAAAATTACCGGATCTAATGGATGAAGATAAGTCAGAACTTGAAAATATTAGATTAGAATTTATTGGAAATTTAGGTCCTATTATATGTAAAGCTATTAGTTCATTATTGTTGGATGTTGATATATCAGTGCTAGTGCCGGAGGATATAAATTATGATGTAGTCAAAAAAAGCGACTTTCTATTCAAAGAGGGTGGTTTTCTTTGCAGGATAAAATCTTTATTGTCATGTGCACAAGCAATTGAATCATCCGGTGATAGTAGGTTTATCACTGATAGCGAGAGGAAACTTTTTTTTAAAATTTTTATGTGCAGGGTTTACAATGACAGACTTCATCTTGTAAGAAAACGTACCAGGGAATTTAATCTACTACACCACTCTTCTAGGGCAAACTCATCTTCTCTGTCCAGGGTTGAGGGTGAGAACCATGATGAAAATGAGATAAATATATTTTCTGATTTTGGATGTGTTAGTCGTGATCATTCCTACGCCAAGATTTGAAATTTGTACTAACCAACTATCTTATAAATATCCTTATAACAGAATGGGTAGTTGTTAATATGAAATAATGAGATTGTTGTGCTTGAAAGCACATGCCAACTTATATTTATATAATTGGCTATTAGTTAAATTAATGTATATTAAAATAGTTTTTAATGTCAGGTTTTTTGTTGGGAGTTCCAAGTTTGTTAGTTCTAATTCTGTGATGTTTATGTATAAAGGAGAAGTTTTATATCGCGTACAAGGAAAGTTGAGAATTTAATAATTGTATCAAATGGTATTTATGCTTTGTCTAAGTAATGTAATTTTCTAAGTTAGAGTCGTTGTTGTTATTTGCTAAAATTGTTGGATTGAATTACTTGATAATAATGAAAATGGTATCTTTTTAGATATTTATGGGCAGTTTTTATAGTGACTAGCCTATTATTCCCAAAAAAGAACTTGCAGTAGGAATTGTATCTATGTAGCTATCTACTGCTTTCGTTGATGATAGTAATGTTCGAATAAAAATAATTACCTGGTGGTGGATATTTAGCTATTAAAAGTTATGGTTTTGTAATGGTATGCTAAAGTGCGATAACGAAATTTGCTTAATTATGAACTGTGGTATTTTTATCATAAGAATATTTTTTATTGCTTAGATATTGTTATGTTGATGTATTTTACTGAGATCTGAATTGTTTATGTATGATGATTACCTGAATGTAAGGGTAGTGTTTTTAGACTTATGGGTATAGTAAATTTATTGATATTATAAAAAATGATAGCGATTTTGGATATAATGGAGATTGTTGATAAATTTAATTGCAGTGTCTATCTTAATGAAAAATAGCTTTATGTTACTAAGATGGAAGATGTTGAGATAAACGTGATTATTGAGTGATTTTTGTCTAATTGTGCTTTTTAGTATATTGGTTTGATGTAGTTTATGTGCTGTGATTTGTATTTATACTAAACCAGCCATGATTTTTTGTATTTATTGACTGTCGTTGATGTGATGCCTCCGAATGTTTAAGTTGCTATTATTATATTGATTGTCTTAGTGGCAGGCATAAATCTTAAAAATATGATCATAGAAATTATATCCTACAATGATATTAAAATACGTAGACACTCAAATGGTATGTTATTTGTTGATCCTTATGGATTAAATGCCTTTATCCTATTTAAGGTATTATGTATTTGATAGTAAGAAGGTACAATCATTTGCAATTTTGATAGTTGTTGCTAGTGAATCTGTTTATTAATAATTGTTAAGCATTTATATATATGGCAAGATATACATCTGACACATTGTATGTTAATTGTGTAGGTGTAGGTGTAGGTGTGTGCATGGTGTCTTAGTAAGTAAAGTAAATTTTATAATGTCGGTTAAGTGTAGTTTTTAAAATAAGTCTAGTGATATCGTATTGGAAAATATAGATATATATGAATTGCAATGTATTATTACCAAAGCAAGATGATTTTTCACTATGCGGTCAAAGTGATCAAGTTTTAAATGTCGGTAGTAATTTTGCTGAAACTGATGTGATGGGTACTTTGTCACAAATAGTTGATGGAGCAGGTGGTGTTGATGCTATTACATCGACGGTTGTTGATGGTAATGAAACTGATGATCATTCTTTGACCGATAATTTTTGGCAAGATATATGTTCTTTCTATGATTGTTGTTCTGAATTTAAAACAATATCTGAAATTTATGCTGATGATTTTTTTCAATTACATGCAATAAAGAATGGATATCGCTTTACTGAGAGTTTTTTGTTCCTTATTGGTAAAAACGAGAAAAAGCTTATAAGCGAGGTTGATTATATTTTGGAAGGTAGTTTTCCTTTTTTTTATGAATTAAAAAAAGATCAGAAAAATATAAGTAATTCAATGAAAAAAATTTTTCTTGATTTTTCTAAATCAATATATTGCAAATATGTGTGTCATTTGAAACCTAAATTTACTGATATTTTGCGTTATAGCATTGTTCCTGTAATAGCAAGTATTATCATTGATTCTAAGGTTATTTGTGATAAAGGCGAGAGAGAAATGACCTATCGTGAGATGGAGGACTTCTTTCTGCATTACGTTACTACGGCAGTGAGGATGGTTGTGTCAAGGATAATTAATTATTGGGATTGCTTTTTTGATAAAAGCATGTCAATTTCATCATTGCTTCCTTATATTGACTATACTAACAATTTTAGTATTCCTATTTATAGTAATAGTTTTACCAATATTTTTTGTTCTTCTGCTTTTACATACAAATTTGGTTTACACATTTCTTTTATGGCTAGTGTCAAGGTTGATGTTATGGTTGATGCTTTTGTAAGGAAATGTTCGGCTGAGTTAAAAAGAGTCATTCATTCTAAATGCGTTGATATTTGCAATAACAGTGTTAATGCTATTGATGATATTAAAAAAATAAGATACGAATTGCAGTCCTTAATAAGAAAAGAGTTTGATAAAAATATAAATGATGAAATTTATATGGATAATTTTAGTAGTTTTTTAAATGGATTGTCAGTTTTTGATAAGGATAAATATGTAACTAAGGATGTAAAAAAAAATAAGTCAGTGCTTTTTAGTGGAATTGTTAATGTTATGTTTGAGTCATTACTTAATACTGCTGTTAAAGACTCTAAGATAATAATTAAATATTTTCACGGAATAATAAGAAGGTCTAAAAGTGCTATATCTGATGCTAAATTTCAATCCGGTAATTATTTGATAGACATAGAAGATAAATTAGGAGTGAGGCTTCATCCCGATGATAGCTATAATGTTTTGTCTATTAGGCGGAAGTTTATATCCAAATATAATAAAGTCATTAGAGATAATTTTTCCAAAATGCTAAAAGAAAAATATGAATTTAAAGATGATTCTGTTATTAGTATGGTTTCTTGGGGTGAAATCTCTGACAAACTATATCCTATTGCTAAGGAATTGGTTAGTCATCTTGTTAAGGAGGAGTCTGACGAGTTATATAGACTTTTTTCTAGTGCTCGTATAGTAGAAGATAATTGCTTATTTGATGGGTCTAACGTTGGAACTAGGGAGGCTACATTTGAAGAAAAAAATATCCTCTTTAAGATTACTATGGGTGACTTAGATCTACAAAATAGGAATTCTTTTAAAATAATATGGGAAAATTTAATTAAAACTACAAATATAGAAATATCAGAAGATGTTTGTTTTGTACATGAAAAAGCAATGTCTTTAGAAGTTGAAAATCGGGATATTGATGAATCTTCTCCATCAATATCACTTCCAACTAAAGATGAATATTTATTGTTTTCTAATTTATCTCTGAGACGAGAATCATTTACAACATCTTCGTTATCATCTGATAATTCAAATTACGATTCATTTAGAATTAATAAGGATAGGATTATTGATAAATGGGGTTTAGATATTCATCCGAAAGAAGTAGAGTCAATTTTGTTTATCATGAAAAATGTTTCAATAAAGATTAGATCTATTATTAGTAGGATATTTTTTTTTATGATAGAAAGTAAGACTGTACTTCCAGTAATACTTTTTGGTGACAACGATTATTCTTGGCATGTTGTTCCTAGTGGATTGTACATAATTGCAAAAGAATCAGTTGAGAAAACAATTAAATATGAGCATTTAGAATTAAGTAAAGCATTATCTAAGTTGCAAATTATAGATGTTGTCACAGATAAAGCGCTATTAAGTGATTCTCATTATTGTGTTAGAGAGATTAATGATGATGAAAAAGAAATTGTTATGGATCGGGTTAATTTATTTATACATGAAGATTTAGAGTCCGCGATTAGTACACTATGGTTGGAAGTATCTAATGCTGCAAAAGAAAACTATATGATTAATGAGTATAGTGAGAAATTCGAAAGTATCGATGAATTTTATCTGTGTAATGATTGTATAATAGTGCTCCGTTGTGAGGATAGTAGCGCTATTTTAAATGTAAGAAAAAGATTTGCATCTGAAATTTGTGCTACTATATACAGCAAATTTTATGGCATGTTAGATTGTAGCTATAGGTTTGATAGTGATGTTGTTATTACCAAATCTTCTTGGAAAAGAATATCTAAAAAACTTTCGCCAATTGCCAAGAATGAAATAGGACCTATTTTAGATAATGAGCGTAGTGAATTACACAAAATTCTACGTGTGGCACGGGTAGTAGTTGATTCCAAATCATCTAGAGACCTTACAGATGAAGAAAAATCTAATGTTTTAGAAAGTATCATGAAACTTGTACGCAAGGAATCACAATCTTTGTTTAAAGGTATATGGGAAGATGTAATTATTTTATTTGTTGATGGAGGTTGTGGTAATAAAAATCATTGTTTTGCTGTTGATCTTTTTTATGAGGATTATGATACCATTTTTTCTATTAGAAGAAAATTTTCATCTGAAATTAGGGCTTCTGTTCATAACAAGTTTAGTGAGATGCTAAGAAATAATTATAAATTTGACGACGGTAGTGTTATTTGTATATCTTCGTGGAAGTGTGTTTCTAAAAAGCTACTTCCCATTGCTAAGAAAGAGATTAGGCCTATCCTGGAAAAGGAACGTATTGAAATAAATAAAATATTACTGAAATCACGTATAGTTATTTCAGATTCTGATAGTTTTTCTTCTAAGGATACTAGAATACTTACCTGTGAAGAAAGATTAAGTGCTTTAGAGGATATTATGAAGTTCGTATATAAACAAGCAATAGATATGATTGGCAGAGTTTGGAGGAGTGTAATTGGGCCACCAATGGGTAATATTTTGGGTGAAGTAGGAAGTGGTTCTGTATCAGTACTAATGAAATCATCTTCTGTAGATTCGTCATCAATTAAGATGGGTGTTTGTGAATCAATAGAAGATGATAATAATACTTATTCTGATGTTAAGCTTAGGTTCATAGATAATTTGGCCATTTCAAGCGCCAGGAGGGTATTTTCGTCCGAGATGAGTATTTGTATTCGTAATAAGTTTTATTTGATGCTAAAAGGAAGATATAGATTTGATAGTAATACTGTCATTCGGATGGTGTCTTGGTCAAATATATCTAAGGAATTATTACCTATTGCGGAAAGTGAAATAAAGCCAATTATGGACAGGGAGCGTATAGAAATAAATGATATTTTGCTGGAGTCACGTGTATTAATGTCTTCACATGATATTTTTTCTAGATCTGATTTATCATTTGGTATGACCAGGGCTCTAACTCAAAAAGAAAGATTTATTACTTTGGAAAAGATTATGAAGTCTGTGCACAAACAGTCATTGTGCATGTTCAGTAGAGTTTGGGGTGGTGTGATTAGACTGATACATAAAAGGTATTCAAAAGGTTGTTTAAATTATGATGCTAGCGATGGTATATCGAAAATTACTGAATCAGGAACAGTTTCTTCTATACTGTGTGATGAAGAAGAAGATATCATAGAAGAAGATTTGCCTCTTGAAGATATTATAGAGGAATCTGTATCTGGGTCATCTCTTGCTGTACCAACTTGGGGAATTAAGATTCGTTACCATGACGAGATTTTAATTATAAATGAAAGGAGAAATTTTTCTTATGCTATGAAGATTTATATTCATGATAAATTTTGTGAGATGCTTAAAAATGAATATAAATTTGATGATTGTACTGTCATTAGTAAACTATCTTGGAGGAAGTTATCTAAAAAACTTATTCCTATTGCACAAAAAGAAGCTGAACCAATTATAGAGGACGAACGTATAGCTCTACATGGGATTTTATTGAAATCACGAGTGGTAATTCCTAAAATTTATGATGGTTCTTACTATCACACTAGGGAATTGACGGATAATGAAGTATCCACTACCCTCGATAGGATAATGGGATCGGTTCGTAAGCAGGCAATAGATATTTTTGGAAGTGTTTGGGAAAGTATACTGAATTCGTCAGACAGAAAATACTCAGAAGAGTCTGTGCGCTCTATTTTTACTTCAGATGATTTCTATATATCAAAGGTTATTAGATTTGTTGATCTTAGGGATGAGGATAAGACGGAATTAGATAACATTAGGATAGAATTTTTCGGAGTTTTAGGGCCTATTGTTGGTGAGATTATGGAATCACTGCTAGTAGATGCCGATGCATCCTTGCCTCAATTTAGGTCTATCTTGCATAATGTTAACCTTACTGTCTATAGAAAAAGCCATGTTTTGTTTGAAGAAGAGGGGTTTTTTTCTAGGGTGGGGGCTGCGTTATCTACTGCCAAAGTTGTTGGTTCATCTGGAAATGATAGATCTCTGACTGACAATGAAAGAAAATTTCTTTTTCGATTGTTTATGTATAACCTTGATAAGGATAGATATTATCTTGTAAAAAAACGTATTGAAGAGTTTAGGCGTTCAAATTTAGTTGTTGGTGTAGTGCCTATTGGGGTTGATGCAAGTTCTATTTTGACATAATTTTAATCAAACAAATTTATTGATGTTTTACTATCGATATTATTACTACGGCATTGATGGTGTTGCTTTTGTAAAGATGGTTATGTAATTATAATCAACATTATTATAATGAGATCTTCATTATAATTTTTGAGATGATAGGTGCGTTACTAGAATGAATCCATTGAAATCAATAAAATTTATTCATGATTCCTATTCAATGGGAGCTAATATACAGGATTATCATTTTCTCCAGTGTTGGTATTGTTATATCTTATCATGATATATACACTACCATATCGTGTTATTTTTTTGGAAAATAGGCACATCACATAGAATAATAGTGGTATACAGACATGGATATCATAAATGCACATTTATAGAAGTAGTGTATCGGCAAATGATAAATATGACGATGGTTCTTTGTCCGTGCTGGCAGACCAGGATGAGCGCCTTACTACCGATCGTTTTACTAAGGAAGGATTGCCATACTTGTTAATGAAGATGATAGAAATTGTATCCTATATTTCTTCATTAGATGAAATTATTTGTCATGATCATAATTATTCATATTTTGTAAATATCTATAAATTTTATCCTGCAAAGTACAAATTATTACAGAAATTGAATTCTATATATGAATATAGTACGAAATTTGAAGTAATGGATGAATTACATAATGATAATTTTTTTCAAATATATGTAAGTAAATACGGAAATAATCTTGATGAGAATTTTATGTTAGTTATTAATAATTACAAAAATATCTTTGCGGATAAAATTAGTAACGTTTTACATGAGTTAGATAATGTAATTTCTCTCATGAGTGACATTACGAAAGAAACAATATATACAGTTTGCTATTCTTTTTCTAAAGATATATGCGATTCGATGGGTAAGTGTACTGATATTTTACAGTCCGATATAATTCCTATGGTGATAAAAGTTATTCTTAATTGTAGGATTGTTAATGAAAGTTATAAAAAAGAAATAACTTATGCTGAGATGGAGCAGTTATTTTTGAATTTTATTTCTGCTTTGGAGCGATTGATTATGTCAGGAGTAGTTAACTATTGGAACCATTTTTTTAATAAAAATAAATTACTCCTATCATTGAATTTTGTTGCCGATAATATTAGTAATTTTCCTTATAAATTTTGTAGGCCTCATATTACAGAAAATTCGTCTAACATTAATTGTTCCGATGCATTTACTTGTAAGTTTGGAGTTTATATTTCTTTCATGACCGTTGCCAAATTGGAAATTATTAGTGATAATTTTGTTAAAAAATGTGCTACTTCATTGAAAAACTTAGTTCGTTCCACTTGTATCTATATTTGTAATTACAGTAATAATTCTTATGATGATATTTTGAATTTAAGAAAGGGACTGATAAAATTAATAAAAAAAGAATTTGATAAAATGATTTCTAAGGAAAAGTTAGAAGACAATTTAAGTAATTTTTTAAAGGAATCAGTGATATATAATCAGAAAAATTTTGCAATTGAATTCATGGAAATAAATAGATCATCGGTTATTTCAGTTATTATTAGTGATATCTATAAATCATTAATTAGCTCTGTAAATAAAGATTTACTTATGATTATTGCGAGAACTAAGAATATAATAATTTCCTCCAAGGAACGTGCTTTAAAGGGTGGCAGCTCTCCTCGTACCATAGAAAGCAAATGGGGAGTTAAACTTCATCCTGAAGATAGCTATAATATACTAGTTGTTAGGAGAAAGTTTTCTGCTAAATCTAGGATTATTATTCGTAATAAGTTTTCTTCAATGATGAAAGAAGGATATAAATTTTCCGATGGTACTGTTATAGGTGTAGGTTCTTGGAATGATGTTTCAAAAAATTTATTTCCTATTGCTCAAGGAGAAGTTAGACATTTACTTTATAACGAACGTTTATGTATATTTAAAATTTTATCTAATGCGCGTATAATGAAAGATGTTGGCGCATTGGGTCGTTGTTCTATTGGCACAAGAGAAGCTACATCTGAAGAAAAGGAAAGTATTTTAAGAATAGCTGTTAAAAATTCATATATACAAACTAAAGATATGATCAGAAGTGTGTGGGTGTCTTTAATAAAAATACCAGATATTAATAAATATGATAAAAATATAGTTTCGGATATGAATTCATGTTTGTTGTCATCTGTATCTGAATTTAGTAATTCAGTAGATCATGTAGTTGATAAAGGTAACTTAATGGTTACTCCTCCATTATTGCAAGGAAAAATTATCGATAGGTGGGGGATAAATATTTATCCAGATGACGATAAGCTTATTTTGTTTATGAGAAAAAGATTTTCTACAGAAATTAGGGGTCATTTTCGCAGATTATTTTCTAGTATGTTAGAAAAGGAAACTGTTCTTCCTAGTGGTAGCGTACTACGAAAATGTTGTTGGTATTTAGTTTTCACTGAATTACATTCAATTGCTATTAAATCAGTTAAGCCTATTATTGAAAACGAATATCTAGAGTTAGATAGAGTTTTATCTAAAACGCGCATAATGGATGTTGATAGGAATAAAGGTTCTTCTTGCACTCTTAGAGTAGTTACTAATGATGAAAAAAGTGATCTTATGGAACGTGCTAGGATATTTATAGATAAAAGACTAATTGTTTCCACTAAGTTATCGTTGATGGATGTAATTAATACACCAATGTCTGGATATGAAGAAAAATATGAATGTGTTAATAAAAGACACATACTTAATGATTGGGGAGTTGCAGTTCGTTACGAAGACAATTGCTCTATTTTGAATATTAGAAGGAAATTTTCATCTAAAATTAGGTCTGTTGCCTATCATAGATTTCATAAGATTATAAAAGATAAATATAGATTTGAAGATGGATACACCATTGCTAAACTTGATTGGATTATGGTATCCGATAAAGTTTTTCCTATCATTTTGGATGAAATTAAGTACATTATTGAACGTGAAAGTATAGAAGCTGAGGGAGTTGTATCTAAAGCACGTATAATAGTTGATCATGGAATTGATAGAGAGACTACTAATGAGGAAAAATCTGTTCTTTTAAAGAATATTATGAAATTTATGGATAAAAAATTAGAATGCTTACTGGCTAAGGTATGGAGAAATGTGATTGCTTCTTTAGAAAATAATGACGGTGGCAATAGAGATTTTACAGAAACTAAAAGTTGTGATGTTGTAAATTGTAATCGTGAAGTATCTGTAGCATCTCCTAATGTATCAGATATTGTAAAATTAGATTCAAATTCTGCTGAGTGCAAGTTTAGTGCCAAACTTAGAGGTGAAAATATCCGTGAGATTTTGAAGGTGAAGAAGAAATTTTCATCTGAGATGAATAAGTGTGTCAGTGATAAATTTTGTAAACTGATAGAATATAAGTGTACATTAGATGATGGTACGGTTATTGATAAATATCCTTGGAAAATTATATCTAAAAAAATGATTCCCATTGCTAAGAAAGAAATTGAACCAATTATAGAAATGGAGAGGGTTAAAATAAGGGAGATATTATTGAGATCACTAATTATTATTCATGGTATGGATGGCCACACTAGAACTAGGGAACTTACATCTGATGAAGTATTAAGTACTCTTGAAGAAATTATGAGTTCTGTATACAAGAATGCAGTATATAAGTTTAGTATAATCTGGGGAGTTGTAGTTAAGATGCCAGAGAAGGATAATTTGGAAGAGGGTGGTGATACTACATCAGAGAAAATTTACCACGGTAAAGGTTATTCGTCATTGCTAGAGTCTCTCGATATTAGTGATGCAGATAAAGTAGAGCTTGATAATATTAGATTGGAGTTTGTTGGAAATTTAGGATCAATTATTGGTGAGGTTGTTAATGAGCTATTGTTAGATGTAGATAATGGTACATCCTTGTCAGATGATATAAGCATGATAGTATCTAATAGAAGTTGTATTTTGTTTAATGAAGGTGGTTTTGGGTCTAGGGTAGAATCGTTGTTGTCGTCTGCTAAAATTGTTGGATCATCTGGAGAGATTAGATTAGTTTCTGAGGAGGAGAAAAAATATCTTTTTAATAAATTCATGGATTCTATTCATAGTGATAGGGACCATCTTGTCAGAAAAAGAACGGAGGAATTGGCATTGTCTTCGCATGTAGTATAAAGAATGATTACTCTACTTCCTATTGTTTTTTTATTTTGGCATGAAATTATATGGTGGGTTCAAAGCGTTATAACAAAATTAAGTAAATTATGATTTTGCCAAGAATTCAGTGGTGTTTATTGTTTATTTTAATGAAATTATACTAATATAATATATTAAGATGTCATTTTACTAGATATTACGATGGTGTTGTTGGATCGGTGTTGATCTGTGGGTTTTTTCATTTTTACGTGTTTAATTGTTGTAGGTGTTGGTGTGCTTGGTGAATTTTTGTATTTTGTATAGGTGAGGTATCTGATGATGGTGGTGATATTTTTAGAGTAACGATTAAACTTTAAGGATTTTATACTTATCATGATGGATGTGGGGGATGTGTGGTTTATTTCAGCTGTTTGGAATGAGTGTGTGGTCGATTTGTGGATGTGCTTAAAAATTTACGGTTAAGAGGTAGTAACAACGTAATTATGATTATGAACTTAGTAATATATCGGGTGAAGATGTTTTCAGTAAAGAGTTTACGTCTTTATAGGGCTTTACTGACATTGGTGATTGCTGTGTATGGAGCTTAGATAATATCGTGTTGAGGTTTGTTGTAAGTTTAGTGTTTAATGGAATTTGAGGGGTGTTATTGTTCAATGGGGGGGTTATATCGTTGCCTGTTTTTGATTAATCCTAAGGGATACGTTTATTATTCGATGATGGTTATTTGCTGTATAGAGTGAGAGTGAAGTTGTTGTTGTCGATGTTACGAGTGGATGAAGTATTAATGAATTATATTGTTTGGGTAAACTATATATTTTTTAAGATATTTACTGATAGTGTTAAATATATAGTTTAAGTTTAAATTGTCTCGTTAAGGAAATATTAGAGTATTGATGGCAGAAATTTATGTTAACGGTAGATGTATATGCGTAATTAATTCTTTGCCTATTAACATTAGAAACTATGTTATATAAATATACCATAACGATTAATTTTGGTTTGTCTTGTTCTTGCTAAGGATGTTTTAAGTAAATTATTTGTAGGCCATAATTAATTTGTGATGTGCTTTTTGGTTATTATGGTGTATGTATATATGAATCATGTATATTAAGATAAGAATATGTATGAATTATATGTTAGTAATTAGCATCGACTTATATAGTATTTAAGATAGTAATTTTTAATTAAGACTTGAAGGTGCTAGTTTGGTATTGCAATTACGTATTTATATATTTTTGCTATCAAAAATTATATTGAAGATTATTTCTTGCTTTCATCATTTCTACAATGTTGTCTTATTTTTTATTAATGTATAACTGATAGATAATTATTTATTAGATTTTGTCTCAGTAAGTCAAGTTCAAGTTATTTTAGGTGTTGTTTGATTCCGATAGTATTGGCTAGTGGTGTAGAGAAATTATTTGGCATATTATATATAATAGCTGGTGCTATAAGCATAAGTGTTTTAATCATTATAAATTGACGAATTTTCTTAGAAAGAAAAATAAATCTTATTTCTAAATGTTTATATATATCATGGCAGTTTTTGCGGAGGTTATGTTTCAAGGATCTTACTACGTAACCAATGTGGTGGTTTTTATTAAACAGCAGATAAAAATTTTATTCATAAATTTTTACGATGATTTTTTGCGTCTTTACTGTAGTTATGTAAGAATTATATTTCTGTTGATGCTGTGACTATGTCAAAAACTAATCATGTACTATACCATAGTTAAATGAATGTTATCTTTATGATAGAAGATTGTCATTTTCTTTTTAATATATAGTGAGATTATGGATATTATAAGTAAGCATGTAAGGCGTAATTATGTTGCTCAAGGTGATAGTTGTGAGCATCATGATATAAATGATACCCATTCTTTGACGCAATCAGTAGTTTCAGGTTCTTCTAGTATTACTTTGGTTCCAGAAGTTGATAATAGTAATAGAGATTTTTATTATGGTTATAGCTATGTTAATAATTATAAATCGTTACCAGGAGTTTTTAATGATGTTCCTTTACAAGGATACGCAATTAAGTGTGGATACCAGTTCACTGAAGATTTTATCTCTATCATGTGTGAGCATAGAATTGATTTTTTGGAGAGAGTTGATAGATTACTATCTGATTCATCAAATAGTTTTTCCTTATTGAAAGGTATAGTAGAGTCTGAAGAGACGGTAGATCTGAAAGGTAAAATTTGTTCTTTTTTTTATGATTATATGTACAAATTTAGATCTAAATGCGTTGACATATTACGGTCTGATATTATTCCTATAGTAATAGCGAGTATTTTTAATTGTAAGATTGTTATTAGAAATAATGATCGTATAATGACATATCCTGAGATGGAGCGATTATTTTTGTATTTCGTTAGATCTTTGGAAAATTTAATTGTGGTAAATCTAATTAAACATTGGCATAATTTTTGTAGTGAAATACATCTGATACCTTCACTAACTTCCGGTATCGATTACAGCAATCTTCTTTCTTACGATGATTGTTTTTATAGAGTGAGCCTGGATAATATTACTTATCCAGCAGCTTTTGCTCGCAAATTTGGAAAATATATTTCTTTTATGGCTGTTTCCAAGATTGATGAAATGATTTCCAATTTTATGGGTAAATTTGTAGATGAGTTAGAAAATTTTTTTCATTTAAAGTGTTACTATATTTATAATTACAGTGATAGTGTTGTTAGTGATCTTGTAAATCTAAAATCTGAATCGAGATACCTAGTACGTAAAGAATTTGATAAAAAAGTAGTAGAAGATGGATTTAAGGACAGTTTTAGTGATTTTTTAAGTAAATTATTGATATGGGATAGGCACGAAGTAAGAAGAAACACATTACTGGTTTTTGAGGAAATTGATAGTTTCATGCGTAACTTGCTGGAATTTAATTATTTCAATAGGTTTCTTGGTACGATTAAAGTATTTCAGAAGAGAGCGTGGAGATCCAAGCTTCATGTATCTAAAGGTGGTAAACGTTTCACGATAAAGGATAAGTGGGGAGTTAATCTTCATCACGAAGATGATTATAAAATTTTATCTATCAGGAGAAAATTTGTTGCTAAATCTAAGAATGTTATAAGAAGTAAGTTTAGTTATATGCTAAAAGAAAAGTATGAATTCTCGGATGGCACAGTTATTAGTGCTGTTGGATGGGGTAAAATTTCTAAAAAACTATTTCCGATTGCTCAGGAAACAATAAGGGACATTTTTGATGACGAACGTGTAGAGCTGCTTAAGGTTTTGTCTAACGTACGTATATTTGATGATCTTCATGTTGGTACTAGATGTGCGACATGTGAGGAAAAGAACAGTATTTTAAAAACAGCAATCAAAAAGTCAGAGCGCCAAATGAAAGACACATTTAGGTTGGTTTGGATAAGTTTAATTAATGGCACTAAAAATACCGTCTCAAAACATGTTGATTCTGGTTGTGAATTGATAGTACAGGGAGATAATGTAGTTTATGACGATGTAAGTTCTAGGTTAGTTCCAACGATTGATAATGTCAGTTCATTGGTTGATGTTTCTTCAGCGCAAGGTGAGTTGCCGGCAGTTTCTGCAGTACCTATGGAATTAAATTATGCTTCATTGGGTTTCAGGGTGGAGCAAATCATCAGCATGTGGGGATTAAATATTCATCCAGATGATGATAGGATTATTTTATTTACCAGAAGGAGTTTTTCTGCAAAAATTATGGAATTACTTCGCGAATTATTTTCTGATATGTTGGAAAGAGAGGCTGTTCTTCCTAGTGGAAGGGTTATTAGTAGGTGTGCTTGGAAGGATGTTTCTAGTGAGTTATATCCAATTGCTATTGATTCAATTGAATCTCTTGTTGAAGATCAATATTCAGAATTAGATAGAATTTTTTCTAAGGTGCGTGTAGTAGATGTTAATAGAGATAATGATTCTTTTTGTATTGTTAGAGAAGTTACAGCTGCTGAAAAAAATGATCTTATGGTCCGTGTTAGGGTGATTGTAGGTAGAGGACTAAAGTATTCTGTTAGATCATCATGGCTTAGTGTCATTAGTAGCTTTGAATCTTACAAATTTTATAGAAGAGAAACCTCTGTGTGGGGGCTTAAGCTTAGATACTGCGATAATAGCTCTATTCTGAACACTAGGAAGAAGTATTCATCTAAAATCAGATTAAGAGTATATGACAAATTTAGTAAAATGATAAGTGATAAATACACATTTGATGATGGTACTACTATTGGTAGATTTGCTTGGTTTCGTGTGTCTAAGAAAATGTATCCAATTGCCATGTCTCTAGTTAAGGACATTATTGATGGCGAAAGTAGGGAATTAGAAGAAGTCATATCCAAATCGCGTGTTGTAACTGATTATAAGACCGATAGAGAAATTACGGATGAGGAGAAATCTAACGTTTTGGAAAAAATTATGAAGGTTGTATTTAGGGAATTAAAAAATTTATTTGGTAAGATATGGCTAGATATACTTTCTTCTTTGGAGGATGATCATGGTGGTGTGGAAGTTTGTGAAGAATACACTAAATCTTTTGAGTTTGATTGTACTGACATAGAGAATAAATCATCTACTGATATCTTTGGTATTGACTCTAGTGCTGAATTTGATGCTCATAGAGTAAATCTTCGTAATGAGGATGATAATAATATCTCAAGATTAAGGAGTGAGTTTTTATCCAAAATAAATAGTTGTATCAATATTAAATTTAGCGAAATCCTAGAAAAGGAAAAAGTGGGTGAGTTTGACAATCGCAAGATTACTGATAGATTTTCTTGGAAAAAGATGTCTGATAAACTTTTACCTATTGCTAAGAAAGAAATTGGTCGTGTTATGGAAGGAGAGAGTGTAAAAATAAATAATATATTATTGGAATCACGGATGGTTGTTTATGGAAATGATGGATGTACTGTGGATAGGGATCTTACATCCGAAGAGATATCTAGTTTCCTGGGTGCTATTGTGAAGTCTGCTTATGAACATTCTATTTGTGAGTCTAGAAAATTATGGATGCATTTGATTTCTTCTTCAGATGGTGGTACAGGAGATCTTAGTTTTAGTGCAAGTAGCGGTGATGTTCAAGTATTAAAGCTTTATTACGAAGATGACCGTGCTATTTTGAATGTAAGGAGAAGGTTTTCATCTAAGCTAAATTGTTGTATTAGTGCTGTATTCCGTAAAATTATAAAAAAAGAGTATGAATTTGGAGATCGTGATATTAGTGATAGATTGTCTTGGAAAGTGGTGTCAAAAAAAATATTGCCTATTGCCAAGAAGGAAATGGATCCTATACTGCGAGAAGAACGTATGAAAATAAAGGATCTCTTATTGAAGTCACGTAAGGTGTTTTCTGGGGGTGGAGGTTATAGTGAGGTTAGAGAACTTAATAATGAAGAAGTGTTATATATAATTGAAGATATTATGAAATCTGTCTATAGGCAATCTTTAGATATGTTAAGGAGGGTATGGAGAAGGGTATCTAGGTTGTCAAAAGTGGATATTATGGGTATGGATGATAAAAATATGAATGAGATATTGGATTTGGGAAAAGAATGTTCATCCTTTGTTAATTTTGCTAATCTTAGTGAGTTGTATAAAGAGGAATTTGATGACATTAGGTTAGAGTTTATTGGAAGTTTGGGACCTATTGTTGCTGAAGTTGTTGGTTCGTCATTGTTAAATATCGATGTTACCCCATCTATTTTGGATAGAATAAAGTCAGATGTTGTTGATGGAAGCTGCAGTTTGTTTAAGGAAGGTGGATTTATTGACAGGGTGGAATTATTATTGTCAGAGATACAAGTAATTCGACCCTCGGGAAAAGATAGGTTTCTTACTGAAGACGAAAAGAGATCAATTTTTCAGGAGTTTACGGATAATATTGCAATTGACAGAGATTGTTTTGTTGATAATCGCATTGTGAGATTGGTGAAGAATATAGACCCAACTAAGGAGGAGTTTCTCCTTAGTTCTGCTTGTTGATTTTTTATTCCTTTGTTGTGGGGCCAGGTAAATTATATTTTTGCTTGGACGGTTGGTATGTCAAAGATTAATTGTATATTATGCCATAGTTAGATGATTATTTTTTTTCTAAGCGATAACATTGTCATTGCTGTTTGAATAAAATATAGTGGGACTATGGATAGTATTAATGGGTATGGTAAAGTTTTTTATGTTGCTCAAGATGGTAGCTGCAAAAATCTTGAGACAAGTGATAGTTCTCCGTTGAGGCAGGTGGTAATTACTGGTTGTCCTGTCGTTCCTACTGTTAGTAATCTGTATTTTTATTCCGATCATAGATGCGATGTTAATGTTGTAACCTCCCCTAAATTTTCCGATGGTAGTTTTTTACAAGAATACGCACTTAAGTGTGGTTATAGGTTTGCCGGAGATTTCTTGGTGGCTATGAATAGACATAGAATTAACTTTGTAAATAAAGTTGATCTCATTTTAGCATGTTTTCACGGTAATTTTAACTTTTTAAAAGATAAGGGAAATAGTAAAAACACATTGAAACCTGGAGGTAGGGATAGATCTTTTTTTTACAAAAGGTTACATGATTTGAGATCTAAATGTGTTGGTGTTTTGAAAAATGATGTTATTCCCGAGATTATAAAGATAATTCTTGATTCCGATGGTATATATGAGGACTCTGACATCAAGATGACATATACTGAAATGGAGCGACTGTTTTTTTATTTTGTCAGTGTTCTAGAAAAATTGATAGAGGTAAAGATACGTAGCCATTGGAACAGTTTTTGTAGTAAGAATGAATTGTCATCTTCATTAATTTCAGGTATCGATTGTAGTAAGATTGTTTATGGTGGGGATGTTGTGTCTGGTATTACTCATCCTGTATCTTTTTCTCTTAAATTCGGTAGATATATTTCTCTTTTAGCAATTGCTAAGATTGATGGAATGATGTGTAGTTTTGTTGGAAAATGTTCAAACGAATTAGAGAGGTTTGTTCGTTCTAAATGTTTCTATATTTGTAACTATAGTGACAGTGCCGTTAGTGATCTTATAAAATTGAAATCAGAAATTAGGTTTTTGATACGGAAAGAATTTGATAAGAAAATAGTAGAAGAAGAAGCCCGTGATAATTTTAGTAGTTTTTTAAAAAAATTGACTGTATGGGGTAAACCTGAAGTTTTTTTAGGTGATAGTGTATTAGTTTTTGACAGAATTGTGTGTTGTATGTACGAATCACTAGTAGATAGTTCTTCAAATGATTTATCCAATATGGTTAGACGTTTCCAGAAGAAAGTATGGAAAGCTAGAAGTCGTGTGTCAAAAGGTGGTAGATCTTTTACCACAAAAGATAGATGGGGGATCAAACTTAATCCTAGTGATGACTATAAAATTATATCTATAATGGGTAAATTCACAATCAAATACAAAGATGTAATTGAGAGCAAGTTTTGTGCAATGATAAGAGAAAGATATACATTTCCAGATGGTTCAGTTATTAGCATGGTTGATTGGGGGAAAATTTCAAAAAATCTGTTTCCAGTTGCACAAGAGGCTGTTAGACCTATTGTTGAGATGGAACGTGCAGAGCTATGTAAGTTTTTATTTAATGTACGTGTATTAGAAGATGATGGTGTGTTTGACGGATATTCTGCTGGCACTAGACGAGCTACTTCTGAGGAGGTAGATATTATTTTGAAAATTTTTATCAACCGAGTACATCGTAAAAATAGAGAACTGTTTAGCAGAATATGGGGGGGGATAATTAATTCTTCAAAAACTAATGTTCCAGAAGATGTTAGTGTTGAATTAGGAACGATTGAAGAAGATGTGAGCCACAATACCACTTCTACATTGGATAGAGGTTCTAATAATGATGGTGATTCTTTGGTTACTCCTTTAGATAAGGATATAGGGTTTATTACATTATTGCCTTCAGAATTAAAGGAAGATAAGATTAGTAATATATGGGGATTAAATCTCCATCCTGATGATGATAGGATTATTACCTTTATAAGGAAAAAATTTTCCAAAGATATTTCTGATCATTTTCGTAAGCTATTTTCTAGTATGTTAGAGAGTGGTGCTGTGCTTCCCAGTGGAAAGCTTGTTAGTGATTGTTCTTGGGGGTATGTTTCCAGCGAATTGTGTCCAATTGCTATAGAATCGGTTGAACCTATTTTTAAAAGTCAATATGCAGAATTAGACAGAGCTGTCTCTAAATCACGTGTGGTGGACGTTAATAGAAATAATGGATGTTCTTGTGTTATCAGAGAAATTACAGATGACGAAAAAAATAATATCATGCTACGTGCTAGCTCGTTTATAAAGAGGAGTTTAATGTATTCTGTTAGGTCATCTTGGGTTTCTGTGACCAAAAATTCTAAATTGTATGCTTGCAGAAAAAGTTTGGGAGTCAAATTTCGTCATAGTGATGATGTTGCTATTTTGAATATCAGAAAGAGGTACTCACAAAAAATTAAATCCAAGATATGTGATAAATTTACTGATATCTTGAAAAAAGAGTATAAGTTTGATGATGGTACTGTTATTGGTAGGTTTGCGTGGATTAGGCTATCTAAAAAATTACTTCCGATTGCTATTGAGGAAGTTAAGTATATTGTAGAAGATGAAATTAAAGAACTAGAGGCAGCTATATCTAGATCACGAGTGTTTGTTGATTCAGGGCTTTGTAGAGAGCTTACGGATAAAGAGAAATCTGTTGTTTTAGGAAATATTGTTGATCTTGTTAATAGATCTTTGAGAACTTTATCCAATAGGGTATGGTGCGCTATAGTATCTTCTCCAGTAAATCCAGTAAATAATGATAATAATGATCAAGTTTCTGCGGGTTCTGAAAGTTTTGTTCCAGCTAATTGTTTGGTCGGGTCGTCTTCGTCTGAGTTCAACTTTTCTTACGAAGATGACAATGTCATTATAAATATAAGGAAGAAGTTTTTGTCCGATGTCCATAAATGTGTTAAGGGTAAGTTTTTTGAAATGCTAGAAGCTGGTTACAAATTTTGTGATGGTACAGTCATTGATAGATTACCTTGGGGAAATATATCGAGAAGACTGTTGCCAGTTGCTAAGAAAGAGATTGAGTCAATTCTAGAAGATGAGCGCACCCAAATAAATGATGTTTTGTTGAGGGTACAGGCAGTGTTTCTTTCCTCTAATGGTTCTTCCCAGATTACTAGGGTGCTTACACCTGAAGAAAGGTCTAATCATCTAGATTCTATTATGAAATATGCTTATAGACAATCTGCTGTTGTTATTAGAAAAACTTGGGTAGATGTAATTAAATTGTTAGATGGAAAATGTTTAAATTTGACAACTAATTCTGATGCTGAATCTGGTAATGACTTGAAAATAGTTAGTTCTGTGATGGAGTCTGCATCACCATTAGGTTTTAATGATCTCAGTGGTAAATGTAGGGAGGAATTCGATAATATTAGGTTGGAGTTTATTGGAAATTTAGGTCCGATTGTTAGTGGAGTTGTTGATTCTTCACTGTTGGATGGTGATGTGAATTTATCTTTATTGGATAATATAAACTCAGATGTAGCCGAAGGAAGTTGCAGTTTATTTATAGAAATGGGTTTTTTAGAAAGGTTGAAGTTGTTATTGTCAAAAGCACAATTGGTTGAACCTTCAGGAAGTGGTAGGTTTATTACTGATGAGGAAAAAAAGTATTTTTTTGAAAAATTTATGGACAGTATTGCAAGCGATAGAGATTATCTTATTAAGAATCGTGTTGTTAAATTGATTAAGAACTTAAATCTAACTACTAAGGAGGGTTGTTTGTATGGCGGCTCTGCCTGTTGATAATGAAATGTGCGCAAGTAAGTTAATATATTATGTGCTAGTGTTATTGTTTTTTTGCATTGGTGTTACTTTTTTCGTGATTGTTTTAAGATATATAAGTAAATAGTGATAAAAATTATGATATGTGCTAATAAAGGTCATCATAAGTACGGTAGTTTTTTCTTTTGATAATGTGCCTGTGAGTAATGTGCCAAGATGATACATTTGCATGTTACTCCTGCTATTACTAATAATAGAGTTTTATGTAGTTTTGATCAAAAACTGCAAGATTTATGTATTGGTTATGGGTATGGACTAGATTGTTGAAGCGATATTCAATGTTATAGACAATAATTGTGAACGAAAAATCATCCATCCAGAGATGGAATGATTATTCTTATATTGTGTTACTCCATTGGAAAGACTAATTATGTTAAATATAATATCTTATTGGCCTGATTTTTATGATAGTAATGTTGTGCCTAATATTAGTTGCTTTGCTGCGTTTTCCTGTATATTTAAGTCATGAATTTCTTTTCTTGCCATTAATAAAATTGAAGATGTGATGGATGATTTTGTTATCACGTTAGTTGGTAAATTGAAGAGTGTTGTTAATTGTAAATGTTCATATATTTTAAATTATGCTGATAATCCTTGTTATGGTATTAAAGAAGTATATGATGAACATGATGAATTTACTGCATTAATAAAAAAAGAATTTGATAAAAGTATAAGATAAGAGGCAAAAGATGATTTTATTAATCAAGTATTTTTGATAAAATCACATCTTGTATGTACGGGCTATTTTGGGATGATTGTACTGCTGATTTATCTAGGATAGGTAAATGTTTTCAGAAAAAATCATGTAGCCATATAAGTGGGCACATCAAAAAATAGGATTCGTTTTGCTGTGGAAGACAAGTTTTGGATCAGACTTTATCCTGAAGGTTATTACAACATTTGCCTTATAGAAAATTTTTAGGTGCGCTAATACTTTGTACTTATGCTAAATTAATTGAAATCATAAGTAATCAATATAAATTTGGTGATGCTATTGTTAGTAGTGGTTTTAATTTAAGAGCGACATCTAAAATATACTTTCTATTGCTAAATAAAATTTAGATAAATCATAAAGAGCTAACATATATAAGATGTGTTATTCTATATTGATATTACGTAATGAGATATCTATTTAAATAGGGATGCTCAGCTTTAGTAGATACTGATCTTATGTGCTTGAATTAAAAATAATAAAAGTACTTATTTGATTATATGATCAAATGTTTTTGTCACATCAATGATAGTTGAATTTTATAAAAATTATTTATACGACTAAGTCTAATAAATTTCGTAGTAGCTGGATCAGAAGAATTTTTAATATTAGAGTAGTATTTACCTTTACCTTTACCTTTACCTTTACCTTTACCTTTACCTTTACCTTTACCTTTACCTTTACCTTTACCTTTACCTTTACCTTTACCTTTACCTTTACCTTTACCTTTACCTTTACCTTTACCTTTGGGATAACTATTGTTTGAGATTATGTCTCGTTATCTCTTGGTCTTGGTGTGGTAACATCACATAGCTTATACAGTCTTAGTTTTTTATGTTGCTAAAAGGGTTATCGTCTTGTTTGATTAAGGCAGTGATAGTAGGTGAGTGTTGCTGTTGTTGTGTATGTAATTGGCTGATTAATTTTTTGATAGAAGGTTGCAGATTACAGATATTGTGCCACACAATTCTCCGTTTTGGTGTTCAAATTGATCATATAAGGACAATTACAAGTGCGTTAGATATGGTTATCTTATTTTTCTAGTATCTTTCCTATCAATACTATATTGATACATAATAAAGTAAGTAAGATATTCATGTCAGTTGTGTTTGATCATAGTAAAATGGTGGTTTACTTTTTAATCAATAATATTATTATTACAATGTCAATAAATTATAGTAAGACTATGAGTGGTGTAATTGCGCAGGTGAAAAAGTATGGCGTATCTCAGTATGATGATAGATCTGTTGATATCGATGATAAATCTTCATTGATACAGGATTTTACACATCATTCTCCTATTGTCTCAGCTATTGCTGATAATGATTCAGCTGAAGTTGGCGTTTCATATTTATCTTGCAAGACATTACAAGATCTGTGTTTTGGTTATGGGTACAGTATTGATTTTGAGACGATAGCAAAAGTTTGCGATTGTAATTTTTTCCAAGAATATGCTAGTAGCTGTGGTTACCAATTTACCGAAAGTTTTTTGTCGTCTATCTATAAACATAGAGTGAAATTAGTTAGAAAAATTAATCCTATTTTAACTGAAGGATTTTCTTTTTTAAAAAATGGTAGCTCAAAATTGAAAATCACAGATGAATTAATGGATGGTATTTCCTATTCTTTTTCTAAGGCCGTATATGATCTGAGACCTAAGTGTATTGATATTTTACAGATTCATATTGTTCCTTTGGTAATAAAGAGTATTACCAACTCTGGTATTATAGATAATAATTGTGAAAGAAAAATGACATATCAGGAAATGGAGAGATTTTTTTTGTATTATATAACTACATTAGAACGATTAATTATGGCAAAGATAATGAATTACTGGGAAGATTTTTGTGATGCTAATAAATATAAATTATCATCTCTTTCTGTTGTGGATTATATTAATCCCTTTACTCGTTCTTATAAATCAGCTGGAATTATTGTTCCACAAGTTAACTATCCTGCTGCATTTGTGTGCATATTCGAATCGTGCATTTCTTTTATGGCTATCGATAAAATTGAAGATATGATGGACGATTTTGTTGTTAAGTTCGTTGATGAATTGAAGAATATCGTTCGCTGTAAGTGTGCATATATTTGCAGTCATGGTGATAATGCTTGTGAGAGCATTAAAAAAATGCGTAACGGATTAACTGACTTGATTAAAAAAGAATTTTATAAGAGGGTTAGAGAAAAAGAAGTAACTGACTATTTTAATAATTTTTTGAGTAAATTAATAATATGGCATCCTCAAAATTTAGGTGATGAAAATGTAAAAAATAGTAAATCATTAATTTTTGAAGCAATTATTGTTGATATATATAAATCATTAACTCATAGTCTTGATTATGATTTGCAAAATATAGTTAAGTACTTTCATTACAAATTAACAAAATCTATGAAATGTATGTCAAAAGTAGGAAATTTACATATAACTTTAGAAAATAAATTTATGGTTAGACTTCATCCCGAAGATAGCAACAGTATTTACTCCTTGATGAATGATTTTCATGGCAAATATATTGATGTTATTAGAGATAAGTTTTGTATGATGCTAAAAGAAAAATATGAATTTCCAGATGGTACTGCTATTAGTACTGTTAGTTGGGATAAAATTTCAAAAAATATATTTCCGATTGTTAAGGAAGCTGTTAGCAATATTGTGAAGGAGGAGCGTTTGTGTATATATAAAATTTTATCTAATGCTCGTATAGTGGATGATGCATATTCCTCTTTCGCTAATATTAGAAATGCAACTTCTGAGGAAAAGGATAGCATATTCAAATTTATCATTTATAAGATAGATCAAAAAATCACAGAATTGTTTAAAAAAGTATGGGTAGATTATAGAAAAGATAGTGTTGGCTGTACTTCTGGCAATAACGAAAGTAGTGTAGTTTCTGTTGACGATGTGATCCCTATGTCTTTGCCTAAATTTAGAAGTGATATCTTGGTTTCTGCTGGTTATGAACAAGGTGAGTCACCATTAGTTACATCATTTCCTATAGATTTAGATTTCTTTTCATCCACTGTTAGGGGAGATAAAATTGTTAATATGTGGGGCTTAAATCTTCATCCTGAAGATGATAAACTAATTTTAATTTTGAGGAAAAAATTCTCAAGTAAGATTAAGGAGCATGTTCGTAATCTATTTTCCGATATGCTAAAAACTAAATTTTCACTTCCTAGTGGGAAGGTTATACATAAATGTTCCTGGTCTCTTGTTTCTAACGATCTCTACACACTTGCAATGGAATCAATTGAGTCAATTCTTGAAGAGCAGTACGTAGAGTTAGATGAGATTTTGTCTAAAGCCCGTATAGTTGATGTTACTGCGAATGATATTTCATCTTGTATTGTCAGAGATGTTACCGATGATGAAAAAAATATTCTCATGATAAGATCTAGGAAACTAATATATGGCAGATTATCTCATTCTTTTAGATTGTCGTGGTTAGATATAACTGAATATTCAAAAAGCGCTGGATACGGTTATAAAGAAATATCCGAAAATGCAGATGATGGAGTTATAGAGGGCAGTTGGGGTGTTAGGCTTCGTTATTCTGATAATATAGCTATTTTAAGGGCTAGGAGGAGATTTTCTTCTGATATAGTTGTATGTATTAGTAGTAAGTTCCATGAAATGATAAAAAACAAGTATAAATTTGGTGACGGGACTGTCATCGCTAGAGTTGCTTGGTTTCGAGTGTCTAGGAAATTATTTCCAATTGCTAAAGAGGAAATTAGGTACATCCTCGAAGATGAAAGTAAAGAACTGGAGCAAATTATATCCAGGTCACGTGTGTTAGTTAATCCTGGGGTTTATAGAGATATTACAGATGAAGAAAAGCAAATTGTTTTAGAAAATATTATGAAACTTGTGTGTAAAAAATTGAAGCCTTTATTTAGTAGATCATGGTCAAATGTCATTACTTCTTTATGTCGTAGTCATTCCGATTTAGAAGATGGTGTAGAGGATGAAGCTACCACTAATTATGGTGGTGAATTATCTTTACCTTCATCTGATTTTATGAGTATTAGGAAGGAACGTGATGCTGAAGTTGCAGAGGATGTTTGGGGAGTTATAGTCCGCTATGAGGATGATATCGCTATTTTAAATGTGAGAAGAAAATTTTCATCTGAGATAAGTAAGAGTGTTCGTAGAAAATTTATTGAAATTATAAAAAACGGATATAAACTTGAAGATGGTACTACTATTGGTGATCTTCCTTGGAAGACGGTGTCCAGAAAACTTATGCCTGTTGCTGAGAATGAAATTGCTCCAATTGTGGAGATTGAATGTGCAAAAATAAACGAAATTTTATTGAAATCACGAGTTGTTATTTCTGAATCTGATTTTACTAGAGAGCTTACTTCTGATGAAAGATCTAGTATTATGAAAACCATTGTTAAATCTATACATAAACAATTTGTTGCTATGTCAAGTATTATATGGGGAGATGTAATTAGGTTGTCAGTTGATAGCAAAAATTCAGAAACTACAGGTGAAAACAAAGGGAAAATAGGTAGTAAGAAAATAGGCGGGGTTAAGATTCGTTATGACGATAGTGCTGTTATTTTTAGTATTAAGAGGGAATATAATCATAAGATTGTTCCGGTCCTTCGTAGTAAATTTTCTAAGATGATAAAAAATAGATATAAATTTGAGGATGATAGTATTCTCGGTAAATTTGCTTGGTTCAGGGTCTCCAAAAAAATGTTTCCGATTGCTAAAGAAGAGGTTAAAAACATTATTGAAGATGAAAGTAATAGATTATGGGAATTTTTATCTGAAGCTCGTGTTTGTGTTGATGATACAACTGATAGATCTCTTACAACTGAAGAGAGAGGTGGGGTTTTTAAAAGCATCACTAGATTGATAGATAAAGGATTAAAATCTTTGTGTGCTAAAGTTTGGTCGGATGTGATTTCTTGTTTAGGACGTACTTATATTGATCATGATGTATGCATTACTTCTGAGTCTTCTCTGTCATCCGATGATCTGATAAAGTTTATGAAAGTAGATGCTGGGTTTGTAATTAATAATTCTAGAGTTATGTTCTGTTATGAGGATGATATATCTATTTTGAATGTGAAGAAGAGATTTTCGTCTGAAATTAGTAGGTGTGTTCGTTGTAAGTTTGTTGAAATGTTGGAAATTAAGTATAGGTTTGATGATGGCACCATTATTGGTAAATTACCCTGGAAAGTGGTGTCTAAAAAAGTATTACCCATTGTTACAAAAGAAATTATACCAATTATAGAAAAAGAACGCATAGAAATAAGTAATATTTTGTCAAAATCACGTGTGATTGTTTATTCTTCTAATGATGATTCTAGTATTACTAGGATTTTAACATCCAAAGAAATACATGGTATTTTGAATATTATTATGGAATCAGTATATAGGAGTGAGATATATCGTTTTAGTAAGATTTGGGTGAGGTTGATTAAGTCACTAAAGGAGGAATCTTTAAGGAATGATATGAATTTGTATCGTTGTGGTAATGAATCAAAAAAGGTTGAGTCTGATAATAATTGTTCATCTCCACTCTGTTTGTTAGATCTTAGGGAAGAAGACATAGAAGAACTTGATAATATTAGGTTGGAATTTATTGGTAGTTTGGGAGCTATTATTGGAAATTTTGTTAATTCTTCGCCATCTAAGGATGTTGGTATTTCTTCATCCTATAGTTTAGATGATGTGATATCATACGTGTCTAAAAGGAGCTCGGGTTTGTTCAAAGAAGGGGGATTTCTTCATAGGGTTAAATTAATTTTGTCAGTTGCTAGGGTAGTTAGTTTGCCCGGAAAAGATAGATTGCTTACTGCTAAGGAGAGGAAATTTATCTCCCAACTATTTATGGATAGTATTGATAGTGATAGAGATTATCTTATTAGGAAGCGTGTTGGGGGTTTGTCTTCTAGACCATCTGTTGCTAAGGTTGCTTATAAAGATCATGACAAATGCATGAGTAGGATGATAACTCTGTGCACATATCCAGGAAATTACTCTTCTTCTAATAAAAATTCTTATAACTACAATGCCTGATTATGCCTAATCCATATTCTTATGTGATTTGAATAGTAATTTTGTTTGTTGCTACTATTTATTACACTTTGTCTGAATTGGAGAAAGTTTTTCCTTAAGTCAATTTTATTGATGTTGCCTGCCATTGGTTATATAACTTTTAGAGAATAGTACGATCAATATATGTTGGTTGTGGTTAAAAAATGATTATCTTAGTCATTACTAATCCTTAATAAAGGATCTACATTTTATAATGTTAGTTATATGCATTTTTTAATTAGTTATTACTAAATAATAACTAAGACAATATATATTTTTTTGTCATTTTATGCAAAAATTATATTTTTCTATAATAATGACAATTAATTTCTTAAATTTTATACTGTTAGTGTTTAGTATTAAATTCTAAATTATCACATTAGAAAATATATATATTATTAAATTACATTAAGAAGTTAATATTTATTTTTGATGTTACTGTATTGCTATTGTTATCTATGTTAGGGGATATTTAGAAATGAGTATGAGTAATGTGTACGATGATTGTAATGTTGCTATTCATGATTATTACGCTGATAATGATTCACAATTTCCATTAACTCAACTGGGTGTAACCGAAGATTATAATCTGAATCCTGCTGCTTTAATTGGTGTTGACACTACTTATTTTTCTGATCAATTTCTAAAAGATTTATCTCTTGATCATATATATAGTACTAATTTTGAAAGCATATATAGAGTTGATGATGATAATTTTTTCCAATTACATGCCATAAGATGCGGATACAATCTTACCGGTGATTCTTTATCCGTTATGAATAAACAAAAGATTTATTTTTTGGGAGAAGTTGATTCTGTTTTAAATGTATTGAACAATGATTTTTATTTTTTGAAGGAATCAGGACGTAATTATGAAAATAGACTAGAATTAATTTCTAATATTTGTTCTTCTTTTTCTAAAAGTGCACGTGATTTAATACCCGTGTGTACTAATATTTTGCAATCTAAAGTTGTGCCTACAATAATAAAAAGTATTTTTGATTCTGTTGTTGTTGATAATCATTGTGTGCGTGAAATGACTTACCCAGAGATGGAGCAGTTATTTGTACATTTTGTTTCAACTTTAGAGAAATTAGTTATTCAAAGGGTAATGAGGTGTTGGGATAATTTTTGTTATGAAAATAAAGGTTTTTTATCGTCAATTTCAGTTGTTGATTATAGTAATCCATTTGCTTTAGAATTTGATTACAATGGAGTTGCAGTTTTTGGAGTTACTCATCCTGCTGCTTTTATGTATAATTTTGGGGAATGCATTTCTCTTATGGCTGGCACTAAGATTGGTAATATAGTTTCTGATTTTATTGTCAAATGTTCTGATACATTAAAAAACATGTGTAGTTACAAATGTAGTGATATCTGTAAGTATAGCTCTGATTCTTATGCTGATATTAGAGAATTTAGAAATAAGTTAGATAAGTTGATAAAAGGAGTGTTTGATAGAGAGATTATTGATAGTAGCTTAAAGTACAATCTTAGTGATTTTTTGAGCAAATTGATAATATGGAATAATCAAAACATGGGAATTGAAGTTATTGAAAAGGTGAGATTATCAACTGTTGAATCAATTGTTGATTATGCATATAATTCATTGTCATCTTTTATTCGTGAAGATTTGTATGACATAGTTAGTGTTTACTATTTAAAAATACTAGAAGGTAGTAAATATACGCCTAAATGGGTTGTTGATTTAGGATCTATTGAGCATAGGTGGGGCATAAAACTTCATCCCAGAGATAGCCATGGTATTTCTTCTATTAGGAGAAAGTATTCTTCTAAGTCTAAGGTCATTATTAGAAATAAGATGCTTAAAATGCTAAAAGAAAAATATGAATTTTCTGACGGTACTACCATTAGTATGAGTAAGTGGTCTGATATTGTAAAAAAATTGTTTCCAATTATTAGAGAAGCGGTTAATAATCTTATAGATGACGAGCGCTTGGAAATATCTAAAATTTTGTCTAATGTTCGTATAATAGAAAATACTGAAATATTTGATGATCATTATTCAGGTACTAGAGAAGCTACATCTTGGGAAAAAGATAGCGTTTTTCATACAGCTTCCAAGAATATAGATATCCAAACTAGAGAATTGTCTAGGAAATTGTGGGTAGGTTTATTAAAAAAATTAAAATCCAGTGAGCATGAGGAATGTGTAGATTTAAATGATGATGTTGATTCTGCCGTTGAAGATAATGGATCTTTAGTTCCTGCTCTGTTAGATAAAAGTAAACTGCCAGTAGTTACTTCAGTGCTTGCATCAGCAGGTTATTTGCCACTAGATAGTAAAATTAATTATAAAATTATTAGTAAGTGGGGATTAAATATTTATCCCGATGACGAAAAGCTCATTTTGTTTATAAGAAGAAAGTTTTCTGGACTAATTAGATCAAGTTTTTGTAAATTATTTTCTGATATGTTGGAATTAGGTGCTGTTCTTCCAAGCGGAAAGGAATTGCAAGTTTGTTCTTGGGGTATTGTTTCCCGTGAATTGTCTGATGTTGCAATAAAGTCAGTTGAATCTATTGTTGAGGATCAGTATACGGATCTAGAAATCATATTATCTAGATTTCGTATAGTAGACATTGATGTAAGTAATAATTCATCTTGTACTGTTAGGGCTATTACAGATGATGAAAAAAGTATGGTCATGATTCGTGCTAAGAAATTTATAAGTAAATCATTAATTTGTTCTGCGAGAATGTCATGGTTGTTTGTAGTTAATAATAAATCTAATTCTGTGGGTGTTCATCCCAGGTTAAAGGGTAAAAATATTAAGTTAAGATCTGCTGCTCCAATTTCTGGTATTAAACTTCGATATTCTGATAATTATGATATTTCTAAATCTAGTAATGAGTTTTTATCTGAGGCTAGTTCTATCATCCGTGATAAATTTAGCGGAATGCTTAAAAATAAGTATAAATTTTCTGACGGTACTACTATTGGTAGATTTTCTTGGAATAAGTTATATCCAAAACTAATTCCAATTGCTAAAGAAGAAATTAATAATATTTTTGAAGACGAAATTAAAAAACTAGAAGGAATTATATCTGAGTCACGTGTATTAGTTGATTATGTCAATTATTGTATAGTCGATAGAGAGCTTACAGATGAAGAGAAATCTTACGTTTTTCGAGATGTTATTAAACGCTTAAATGAAGATTTAAGACGGTTGTTTAGTGTTTCCTGGAGAGACATAACTTCCTATGGTAGTTATCATGTTGATGCAGCATATTTTTCAAAAGATGTTGTTGATAAACCATCTGCATCATCTATAGATGAAATTAATTTTGGTGAAGAATATGCAGAGAATAGAGACTATAATCCTAAGATAAATCTTTACTATGAAGATAATTGTCTGATTTTAAAGATTAGAGATAAATTTATGCGGGAAAAGGTTGATGCAGTTCGAAATAAATTTATTGAGATGCTTACCAATAAATATACATTCGATGATAATACTGTAATTGATAAACTTCCGTGGAAACAACTGTCTAAAAAACTACTGATTGTTGCTAGAGATGAGGTTAGTGCTATTGAAAAAAAGGAACGTGTTGCAATAAATAATATATTGTTAAGGTCACGAGTGATAGATTTTCGTGACGATGGGTATGCTAATGCTGTTAGAGATATTACATCTGAGGAAAGGTCTAGTTTTCTGATATCTATTATGAAGCGCATATCAAGAATATCAAGATGTGCTTTTAGAAAGGCATGGGATAGTTTAATTAGTTCACAGTAGAGAAGATGTTAAGCTGGTAAATAATTATTGTTTTTCCATCCATGATATTTATAAAATTTAATTAAAAAGGTTGGTGTTAATTTGGTAGGTATTTTTGATCAACAGTTAATTAGTATAGTTGTTTATTGCATAAATATAAATAATCACTTGGTAATGTAATATCGTAAGTATATTTTTACTTAGATTGTGAAGTAAGTAATAAATTCTATATTATTATAAAGGTATGGCCTTAGTTTGGTAATAATTTTTTGATTTGTAATTTTATTGTTGTGGGATTAATTGCTTATTATATCGTAGTTAAAATTTGACTCGTTTGGCATATTTATCTTGCTGCTACTTTTAGTATGACAAATTATTTATAAGGTATATGTCATATGAAAATATTGTTAGTTCTGTTTTGTTAATTAGAGTACAATTGTTTATTAATCCTACACTAGCAGTATTACTGCAGTCGCTAAGGGCGGTTGTATTAAGCATATGGATAATATACGTATTCATGGTTTTCAAGATTGCACATCTCAAATTGCTAGTAATGAATATTTTGGTCAGTCTTATAAGGACAGTGATAGTACTCGTAGTTCCGATCAATGTGTTTCTGCACATAATATTTTTGAAGCTGGCTGTGATCATAAATTTACTTTTGATGCTGATGGTAGCTGCTCGTCTTCTTATAGGTTAATTAAATATCTATGTTTAAATTATGGGTTCAGTGTTAGTTTTGAAGCAGTAGAAGAAGTTTTTAAGAATTGTTTTTTTCAGTTGCATGCCGCTAAATTTGGGTATCAATTTACTGAGAATTTTTTATCAGTTATGAACGCACACAGGGATAGCTTTGTATCGGTAGTTGATTCAATTTTAACTGACTTGTATGATAGTTTTTCTTTTTTGAGACAATTAGGAGATAGCAATATAACCTTAATAGAATTAATGGATAAAGTTTGTTTTTCCTTTTCTGAGAGTTCGTATAACCTTAGAGGTCGGTGTTGCGATATTTTGCAATCTAAATTTATCCCGTTGATAATAAATAGTATTTTTGATGCTAGTGTTATCGATGGTGGTTTGGAGCGTAAAATGACCTATTGTGAAATGGAAAAATTTTTTATTCATTATATCACCACATTAGAACGAATAGTTATGTCTAGGATAATGGACTACTGGAATAATTTTTGCGACGAAAACACATCCATGTTTTCACCATTTTCTGGTGTTAGTTACAGAGATCCATTTTATTATGCTCATCATGTCTACGGGGTTAGTAAACCCGTAGTTACTTGCCCAGCTGCTTTCTCAAATAAGTTTGGTGCATTTATTTCATTTATGGCTGTTGCCAAGATTGATTGCATGATTAATAATTTTATTAAAGAGCGGTTGGGAGTGATAAAGAGCACTATTCGCTCTAAATGTACAAGTGTACATGATAAAATTGTTGATGGCTATAATGCAGACTTAGTTGGTGAAATTAAAAAAATTAGAGAATGCTTTCCTAGTTATATTAGTGGTAAATTTAGCAAAATGGTGAATTTTGGTTCAATACGAGATAAATTACATAATTTTTTGAAAAAATTACTTATATGGGACTCACATGATGTTGGAATTGAGGCTATGGAGGAAAGCAGGTTATCGTTACTTGAGACAATCACTAACCAAGCACATGAGTTATTAAAAACTTATGCAAATGACATTGTATACGCTGTAACTAGAGATTTCCATAGCAGAATTATAAAATCTAGGAAAATTGTGTCTAGGGTTAGGCGCTCTGTTCGTACCGTAAAGGATAAGTGGGGAGTTTGTCTTCATCCAAGATGCAGTCACGGTATTTTGTCTATAAGGAGAAAGTTTTCTGCTGCTCTTAAGGAAATCGTTAAGAGTAAGTTCTGTTCAATGATAAATGATGGATATAAGGTTTCGGGTATATCCTCCATTAGTAAGTTTACTTGGAATGAAGTTTCAAAAGATATGTTTCCAATCATTCAAGAAGAAATTAGGCCTGTAGTTTTTAAGGAACGTGAAGAATTATCTGTGCTATTGTCTAAAGCACGTATAGTGGTGGACAACGATAAATTTGATGGTTCCTATTCTGGTACTAGGGAAGCTACATCTGAGGAAATTGTTAATGTTTTGAGAATTGCCGTTTATAATATGAATGTACAAACTAAATCTTTGATTAGGGCTGTATGGTCAAATGTAACTAAAGTTTCAAGGGAAGTTGATTCTAGTGCAGGTTCTGTAATGTCGTCAAAACAAGAAGAGTTCGTTAATGTTGAGTCTTATTCTGAGTCTTCTCTTTCGGGTAAAGATGTTGATTTATCTGCGCAATATGGTTCATCTGCAGTTTCTTCAAAACTAGTTTATGCTTCTTTAGTTATTAAGGGAGATAGAATATTTAATAGATGGGGACTAAACGTTCATCCCGATGATGTTGATGTTATATTGTTTATTAGGACAAAGTTTTCAAAAAAAATTAAGGATTTAGTTCGTATTTTTTTTTCTAGTATTCCTAATGAAAAATCTAAACTGAAACGCAATAATGTATTTGATGATTATAAGTGGAGTGATATTTCTGGGGAATTATATCCAATTGTGCTGGAGCATATTGATCCAATTATCAAAGAGGAATATTCAGAATTGGAGGAGTTTTTGTCAAAAGCACGTGTAGTGGTTGTGGGTAGGGGGGATACTTCTTCTTGTGTTATTAGGAGTGTTACAAATGATGAAAAAGATAATCTTATGAAACGTGCTGTAGCCATTATACATAAAGAGTTAAGGTCTTCTGTTAGATCCGTTTGGGCGGCAATGAATAAAATTTCCAAGTTTAATTTTGGGGGAGATTTTAAGGACGGTGAGGTAGAAAAAAGTATTTACTGCGGAATAAGGCTTCGTTACGAAGATAGCATGGATATTGTTAACATTAAGAGAAGGTTTTTGTTCGACATAAAAGGGTGCATTGTCAATATATTTAGTGAATTAACGAAAACTAATAAATTTCCTTGGAGGTATGTTTCAAAAGATGTGATTCCCACTATAAAGAAAGAATTTTATCCTATTATGGAAAAAGAACGTGAAGAATTGGATCTTGTTTTACTGAAATCGCGCGCAGTAGTTGGTGATAGCGAGTATGATAAATTACCTGAAGCTGCTAAGTATAGGGAGATTACATATGGAGAAAGATCAGAAATTGTAGAGTTTATTATGGCATGTGTATATAAGAAAGCGATTGATGTTGCTGGCAGAGTTTGGAGGGGTATGATTAAATTCCATGATGTAAAGTGTGTAGGACCAATCATGGATAACATGGAATTTACATCTGCGGCTAAGGGTAGGAAGTTTTCAGATGTCTCATTTAGATTATCAGATATTAGCCGAGTGGATAAGGATGCTATCGATAACATACGCCTGGAATTCATTGGAAGTTTAGGCCCCATTATTGATGAAGTTATTAATAAGGTATTGTTGGAAGTTGGTGGTTCTTTATCTAGTATCGAATCTATGGTAGATAAGGTGATTCCAGTTGTAGCCGAGAAAAGCTCTTTACTATTCAATAATAGCGGATTTTGCGACTCCTTAAATTCATTGTTATCTAGTGCACTAGTGGTTGGCAAGAGCAGAAGATCTATATTTCTCAGTGATAAGGAGAGGGATTGTGCTTATCAAATGTTTATGGATTCTGTCAATAATGACAGAGATAATCTTATCAAAAAACGTGTTATTAAATTGACTAAGTATTCGAAAATCAGGTATTGATTGATAATTAATTGTTTATTCTCATTGTTGAATGTTAATTTTGTGGGTACTTTTAAGGTTGAATGGCGTTATTTTAAATATTGTTATGTACCTAGTTTTGTAGAATAGTAGATGGTGATATATTGTTCGGCTGATTTTTTGACTAATCATCAGATGTGGTAGGTCATATATTAGTGCAGGAGTCGTAGAATGATCGTCTGTTTTTGTATATTTTGATGTGTTGCCGTGTATAACATAAAATCAAAATCAGCTGTTTATGGGTAATTGTGTGGGGTGGTCGTGATGTTTGTTTTGTGGGATATGTAAAATATAGTGTGGTATGTAGTGGTTTTATGAAATTTTAAAGGATACGTATATATTTTCTTGGTATTATTACTGAGAATGTTGGGTGTTGATGTAATATAAAGAAAGTTTAGTTGTTTGTGTTGTAAATGATTATGGTGGTTTTTGATTATGTTGGTGTCTAGACAAGAGTGTTATTTATTGTGCATTTATATATCATAATCTCTTCATAGAATTGGATATTTACGGAATATTAGTGATTTATTTTGTGGTTTGATTTGTATTTTTGTGATTCGGTATGTGTTGATTGCGAATAACGATAACTTATATTTTATAAAGAATGAAATATAATTATGAGACGATGTAGGGATGTAGGGATTGATGTGATTTTTCTGTAAAGAGATGAGTTTGCGATTGCAGTCGTTATAGTTATTGTGGGCGTAGTTTTTAAGTTATTATCGACTATTGGTGATTATATGATTTTTTGTATGGAAAAATGGTTCTGTTTTCGTAGTCTTAGAGGAGGTTCTTATGCCTGTATTTGAGGTGTAGTTGGACTTTGGTTCTTATGCAATGGAATTTCAGTTTCTTCGAAAAATAAATTTAATAGTAATTATATATGGATAATTCATATATATATCGGGTGCAATGTCATTTACCTAATGTTAGTGACAGCTCTTTTTGTGGTCAAATTGGTGAGCTTGTAGATCATAATTATTCTTCTATAATAGAATCATCGCAAGTGATAATAATTGCAAATGATAATTGTGGTTACGTAGAAAATGTAAACTTATGCTCAGTATATAAATTATTATATGATTTGTGTTCTGACGTTGATAATAGTATTAGTTTTGAGGTAATAGATGAGATTTACAATGACAATTTTTTTCAACTATACTCCGAGGATCAGGGGTATAGTCTAACTGCAATGTTTCTATCGTCTATGAATAAATATAAGTCAGATTTTATAGACAGTATCGATTGTATTTTAACGGGGTTACGTAATAGCTTTTATTTTTTGAGATTTATAGGGGATGAATGCGTAACCGCTACAGAACTAGTGGGTAAAATTTGTTCTTCTTTTTCTAAATTCGCGTATGACTTAGTTCCTAAGTGCATTGATGCTCTGCAATCCAAGTTTTTTCCTCCAATAATAGAGATCATTTATAGTTCAGAAATCATTGACGACAGAGGCCCTCGAAAAATGATGCATACTGAAATGGAACAATTCTTTCTGCATTCCTGCAATTCACTAGAGAGGCTTATTGTATCAAGATTAATTAATTATTGGAATAATTTTTGCAATACAAACAAGAATATTTTATCGGTTCTTCCCGAGTCCTATTATAGTAATCCATTTATTCATTACTGTCGTTACTCTTTTGCGAGGAAATCTAGATTTGTTATTCCATCTGTGTTTTCTAAAAAATTTAGTATCTATATTTCATTCATTGCTCTTGACAGAATTAACAGCATATCTGACAGTTTTATTGGTGAATGTTTAGTTGAGTTGGAGAATATTGTCAGGTACAAGTGTTTTTATATTTACAACTATGTCTCTAGTGCTAAATCTAATCTTAGAAAATTGTACAAAGAACTTCCCAGTATAATTAAAAAGGAATTCTATAAGAAATTGTCTAAAAAGGGAGTGATTGATAATCTTAATAATTTTTTAAATGAATTAATAATATGCAAGAGTACTCCTGACTTAATAGAAAAAAAAGAATCTATCCTTATGAAGGATATTATTAGTGAAATGTATACTTTATTTGAACGTAAAGCTATTTGTAATGAGAGTAAGGTTATTAGAAAGTTTCAATTGATGCTAAAGAAATCTAAAAAAATTTTATTGGACGATAAATACTTATGTAATATAGTTGATAAGTGGAGAGTTAAAATTTGTCCTGAGGACAATTATAATATTCTATCTATAAGAAGTAAATTTTCATCTTACTCTAAGGATATTATTAGTAATAAGTTTTTCTCAATGCTGAAAGAGAATTATAAATTTTCAGATGGAACTTTTATCAGTAAAGTTGATTGGGACGTAATTTATAAAAATTTGTTTCCTATTATTAGGGAAGATATTAGGCATGTTATTGATGAAGAACGTGTAGAGATATCTAGGGTTTTATCTAAAGCGCATGTTGTTGTAGATGATAACGAGGTTAATGATAGTAATATTGTTACGAGAGAAGCAACATCTGAAGAAAAAGTTATTGTTCTGAAATTTGCTATTAATAAGATACATGTGCAAACAAGACATTTGTTTAAGAGAATATGGAAAGATTTACTCAAAATTGAAGATGATTTTTCTTGTAATGATTCTATGGATTCTGAAGAAGATATATCTTTCGATATGCCTGTATTTGCTGCAGTTGAAGATGTTGATTCGTCAGTTATTAATATTTGGTCAAGAAATGAATCATTAAAGGTAGGGTCAGAATCTATAGACCTAATTTTTGCTGCGTTTGGTGTTGATGACAATCAAATTATTAATAGGTGGGGAATAAACCTTCATCCCGATGATGATAGTTTTATTTTATTTATGAGAAGAAAATTATTATCTGAAATTAAATCAAATATACATAATTTATTCTCTAGGATATTGGAGAATACATCTGAGTTTAACGGCATTAATATAGTAAATAAACATTTGTGGAGCAGTGTTTCTAAGGAATTGATTCCGATTTCACTGAAGTCAGTTGAGTCAATAATTGAAAATTATTACCTGGAATTAGATTTAATTTTATCTAGATCACGTATAATAGAAATTACTAAACGTAGTACTAAATCTTGGTTCATTGAAATCAGGAAGATTACTGATAATGAAAAAAGTAGTCTTATGGTTCGTGCTAAAAAATGTATTGATAAAAATTTGAAAATTTCTATTAGGTTATTATGGATATCGCTAACTAGAACCTCAAAGTATACTGGGTACGGCTATAAGGAAACTTCTGGGGATATTGATAGAGAAGATGTAGATATTGATGGTAGTTGGGGGGTTAAGCTTCGTTATAATGATAATATTGCTATTTTGAATCTAAGGAAAGAATTTTCATCTGAAATTAAGAATATAATTTATGACAAATTTTATGGGATGCTAAAGAATAAATATAAGTTTGGTAATAATGATGTTATCGGAAGATTTTCTTGGAGAAAGATGTCGAAAAAGTTACTGCCTATTGCTCAGGAAGAAATTAATTTAATCCTAAAACGGGAACGTATAGGCTTAGAGACGATTTTATCTAGATCACGGGTGATAACTGGTTCTTCTGATAGAAATATTACAAATGAAGAAAAATCTACAATTTTAGAAAAGATTATGAATCTCATACATAGGGGGTCAAAATGTTTAGTTAGAAAGGCATGGTTAAATGTTATTTCTTCATTCGATGATTATAACAATTCCAAATTTTCTGAAAAAAAACCAGACACTACTGTATCTGATCCTATTAGTGATTTTTTATCTTCGGCAGATGTGACAGATATTTACAAATCACAATCACGTAATGCGGAAGATATAAATTTTTTGTTGGGAATCAATCTCCGTTATGAAGATAGTGATGCTATTTTTAAAGCTAAGAAGGAATTTTTGTCTGATATAAGAAACTGTGCCCATAATAAATTTTGTGAAATTATTAAAAACGGATATAAACTTGATGATGGTGATTTTATTTATAATTTTTCCTGGGAAAAAATATCTAATAAAGTATTTCCTATTGTCAAAAAAGAAATTGATACTATTGTAGATAGGGAACGTTCATCAATGCATGATCTCTTGCTTAAATCACGTGCGGTGGTTTTTTCGCCTGATGAATCACTAACATCTACTAGAGAGCTTTTACCTGATGAAATATCTAGTGCTATAGAGACAATTACGGGAGTGATATATAAGCAATCGAGGGAAATTTTTAGGTTGACATGGATAGATGTAACTAATTTATTAAATAAGACATTTTCAAAATCAAAGGAATGTAACAATTATGACATTATGGGTGCTATTGATTTAGATGCAGTAGTGCCTGTTAGGTCTGGTGTAAATTTTTTGTATTCTCCTGATATAGAAAATCTTAGTGAAATTGATGCAGTAGATCTTGATAATATTAGGTTAGAATTTATTGGATCCCTCGGTTCTATTATTGATAAAACTATTAATGAATTATTAGTGAATGTTGATACATCTTCATTAGGGCATGAATTTGTTTTAAGCAAGGTTAATTCATCTATACATGAATGTAGTTATAATTTGTTCAAAGATGGAGGTTTTTTAAAAAGAGTAAAGTCATTACTATTTAATTCTAGGGTGGTAGAATCATCTGGAGGTTATAGGTCCATTACTGATTGTGAACTGCGATGTATATTTAAAGCATTCATGGATAGAGTCTATGATGATAAAGAGTATTTGGTTAAGAGGCGAATTAGTAAATTCACCAGATCTACATCTATTTATTAGGATCCAGTATAAATTGATTTTAGCTAAATTGGTAATGATTTGTCATGGGTTGTTACTTGTTTAGTAGAATTGATGTGTTATGCGATGTTAGTTGCTTTTTGTTTTTTTTAGGTATTTATGGGAATAATTAAGAAATTATTTTTACTCATATTGATATTGATTGAGTAGTATATTTCATAATCAACATGTGGCTTATACGTGGTATGAGTTAAATTTTTGTTCGGTGAGAGTGTTTTTCGTGTGAGGTGTATTTTATGTACATGAATACACGTTTTAATTTGTTTGCTAACTAAACTTCTTATTAAATTTAAATTCGATGATCAATTATATGATTTTACCATTAGTTTGTTTGCCAGTGTGGTGGTGGTACGTTTTCGAGCGTTAAAGCTAGTGAATAAGTTATATAATTTACTTGTGATTAATATATATAAATGGAAAGTCTCTGGCAAATGTCATTTTATTGGTAAATCATTCATGCGATACCATATTAATATAATGCAATGAATTAAAATTGGTTAGTGTTTTTAATTCTTCATCTAACTAAAGCAGCTAGTATAACTATACAGATACAGTCTATATTATAGCCCTAGTAAGCCCTAGGATTTGATTAAATTTGTTGATTATATTTTAAGTAATAAAATATAATCGTGCTGTTTTTAGTAAAATGACATACGATTTAGTACGTTTTGTGATTATATTATGAAAATTTGGATGGAAATAAGTGAATAATATGTAGACTATGTGGTGTTAATTGGTTGTGGTAATTTTTCATATCATTATGGAGCATATTATGTGTTTGTATTGGTATTTTTGTGTGGGTTATTTTCTACTATAATTGTGCTGTTGATTGGTTATTCCTAAACTTATTTGAGTATGTAAAATTTAGGTAAAAATTTGGTTAATATTATGGATGATTTATGGATGATGGAAAAATAGGTTGCCCCTCACATCAAGTTTATCAGAATAATAGTGGCAATTTGTGTGCGGAACAAAGTTTTGACTTACTAAATCAATGTTTAGATTATCCATTTTCTCATCCGGTTTTAAACCCAGAGGCTAATGAGATGTCGTTGCCATTACCTATGGAAAATTATGATTCACTAATGATTGTTAACAGTGATGTTCATACAAATCCTAGTGTTGGTTATAAAAATAACCCAATAACATTTGATTCTCATCAAACAATTTCTAGTATTTATTCATTCGATTTAGTTAAGGACTTGTGTTTTGGGTATGGATTTAACACTTGTTTTGATGGTTTTGATAAAATTTTTGAAGATAGTTTTTTTCAGATTCATGCGCATAAATACGGATATGAGTTGACCAGTGATTTTTTGTCTGACATGAATGTACACAAAGATGATTTTTCAATATTTATTGATAGTGTTTTATCATCTAGTAGTGCTTCTTTTGATGGTGGAGTAACTTTTTACAATTCGAGGTTATTTAAGGAAGAAATGGATTTTTTTGTAAAAAAAATATCTGAGGTCTCTGACGTATCTACTCCTGGTGTGATTGAATTGTTAGATAAAGCTTGTAGTTATTTTTCTAGATATGTGTATGATTTAAGATCTAAATGTGTATGTATTTTGAGAACGGATTTTATTCCAGCAATAGTGAAGACTATTTTAAATAATAATATTATGAATTATGGTTCTGAGCGTAAGATGACTTACCCAGAAATGGAGATGTTTTTCTTGCATTCAGTTACTTCACTGGAGCGTATGGTTATTTTAAAGGCAATGTATATTTGGAATGATTTTTTTAAAGGTAAGGAATTAATTTTTTCGTTGCCATTGCATATGGGATATAGTAACCCTTTCATTCATTCTAGCGTTTTTTGCGGATTGGAAATTCCTGTTGTTGATTATCCTGCTGCGTTTAGTTTTTTTGATAATACTGAGATATGTATTTCTCTTTTTTCTATAACTAGGATAAATGGGTTTATTAAAGAAATTTCCGATAAAATTTATGGTGTACTAGATGGTGTTATTAGTGACGAGATTGCCGTTACTTCTGATACCGGTTTTGACTATGTAACTGATTTTAATGTATTCCGTACTAAAACGTTACCGGCTTTGATTAAAGTAAAGTTTGATGAAATGTTGTTGAATGATCAGACTGAACTCAATAATATGATTTTTGAGTTAATGATGTGGAATTCACGAGAAGATAAGGAGGTTGATTTGTTGATGTTCCGTGATTTAATTGTAAAGTCTGCTTACAAATCATTGGAGCTAAGATTACACAGCCTTTCCGATAGTGTTATCGGATACTTTTCTCGAAAAATTGATAAATTTATATCAAAGAAAGAAGGTCGGTATTGTCGTTTAGCAAAAAACAAATGGAGAGTAAACATACATCCCAAGCTTGATTATAATGTTTTGTCAATAAAAAGCAGGTTTCTTATTAAATTGAAACCTATTTTTTGTAGTAAAATTTATAGTCTTATAGAGGATGGTTTTCCTAAATTATCATGGGATGATGTATCTGCTGTATTGTTTCAAATTCTTGAGAAAGAAGCTGAGGAAGTTATTTCAGATAGGTCTGATAAATTAGCTGATGTGGTGACTAGAGCACCCACTGTCGATAGTTATGATGTATTAGCTCTTACAAATTCTCAGGCCTCAAAACTTACGTCATTAATTATGACGCACTCTGACTCAAGTTTAAGAAGTTATGCCAAGTCTTTGTGGGATAAGGTGCGTGTCTCTGTGGGGAAAGCTTATTCATTTGCATCTGTAGACATGACTAGTGTAATTGTTGCTTCAGATCAGGAAAATACGAATGTGTCTTTGGACTCTGCGGTTACTATCGATCAATTTTCATCAGCTATAGATACATCTAGTACGGATCATGAAATTTTAAATAAAGGTGCAGTTGCAGCTGTTACTATGAATGAATCGTCCTTATGTCCGGAGGCTGAGGATATTATATGTTCTCGTGAATTGCAAAGTCTTTTTCAGTCATTTTTGGATCGAGTTGTTTGTGATGGCAATGATTTTGTGATGAGTGGTATTGAGGAGTTGATGTCTTCTTCTCAGTATGTGAAGGATGATAAATTTGATATACCAAAAGCTGATCATGTGGTTGCCAACGAACGTGATCTCAAAGTGTATGCCAGTAATTTGAATCCGATTGATTTCCATTCTACTGCCAGTGATACTAACAAAATTAAGAAGTGCTACTACAAAATTAAAGGGGATGTTTCTCCCGTATTTGTTGATTTTGGTGAATTGAGATTTGATGTAGATATTGATAGTAGTATTAGCGTTATGCTTGAGGAGCACCTTACGGGTATATATAATTTTATTAAGCATATTATGCTTGACTTGGAAAAAAATCATAATGTTGGTGTTGATAGTGCAATTTTAGATAGATTAAGGTCGTTTTGTGATGATGATTTATCTAAGTTTGTTCATAGAATGAATAGTTTTTTTATTGATGTTTTTGTATTGGACGTTGATTGTGGTAGGTTAATTAATGATGATGAGAGGCACTGCATAGTGAATTATTTTTACAATTATCTTCATAGTCAATATGAGCAGATTATGTCTTGTGAATTGCCAAATATAATATCAATGACAATAAAATAAATTTTCTTGGTCTTGATTACACGGCGATACTTATTTATTAGGTATATATTATTACATTATGTTTTGTATATTTAATGAATGAAAAAAGTTTGATGTGTATTTGTATGTGCATTATTAACTATTGGTTTATCATAGTTGTCATTGTATACTCTACACTTTGTTGCAGTCTTATTAAGAAGTGCTATTGATCTAAAAGTAATAATTTTCATTCCAATGGAGTAAGTTTTTGACTTGTGTTTATGTTATTTAAGGAATTTTTTCTTTGATATTTAATGGATTGTTCATTTATGGTATGTCTTTAGATGTAATTTTTTGTATTGAATGTTGAGGTTGTCATGCTAATAAAGATGCATAATGTTGTGATTGTTTTTAGTGAGGGGTATTTATTTTAGAGATGGGGGTGATTGTTACTGAGGTTGTTTGTTTCCTTGATTATTACTGCAGATGGTATTGTCTTTTTCCGAGCTATCTATCTATTTATGATGAAGTTGTTGGTTTTTCTATGTATAGATTTGGTGACTTTGTTTTTTAGTTATCGAGTCAGTGTGTATCTTATTTGTGCGTTTAGTGTTTTGCGTATGAAAATTAAAAGAGTAAGGTGTTAACATGAATATTAAAAGATCGAGGGATGGTTTTCCTTTTCCTTTTTATCCTTCGGACCAAGATTCAGAATCAGACCGGAGTGATATTGATCTGGATGGTGATGATGGTCCGTATTTGAAAAGCATTTTGGTGCGTGTTGGTAATTACAATGTTGGTGGATCTGAATCTGTTGCTCAGGATTATAGTTCTAGGAGTATGTTGGTATTAAGCAATGATAGTTCATCACATTATGTACAAGAAAGAGTTTCTTTTTCGGAGCAGCATTTGCACTTGTGTAGCAATTATGGATTCAGTACATGTACTGAAGGTATGCTTGGTTGTTTTGATGTTGATTTTTTTCAGAGATGTGCTTCCAATATAGGGTTTACTCTTACTCCTGGTTTTTTATTACAGCTCAATAATTTAAGGAATGCATTTTCGGATCGTATTGTTATTGTCTTTAGTGATAATGGTTTTGATGTTCTCTTGTGTAAATTGGATGTATGTGATTCGGTGGATCCGTTGTTGGCACTAGACGCTCATTGTCATAATTTTGCTAGTGCTGTGTACACTGCTAGAGATACATTGATAAATTTTCTAATCTCTGAAATTATTCCTTTGCTTATTGGAATTATTAATAAATTTGAGGTTGTTGGTAAGAGTGGAAATCATGTAATGGGCTATAATGATAGGAATAAGCTTTTTTTGCATGTTGTTACTGTATTTGAAAGATTAATTATGCTTAGGGTTATGGATTATTGGGGTAGTTTTTGTGATCTTAACCGAGATCTTATATCATCATTTCCCAATAATGATTATAGTAATCCTTTGCTTTGTGCTAGAGATTCTGAAAGGATTTCTGGGATTGATATTCCAGTTGTTTGTCATCCAGCTGCGTTTTCTTTTTTGCACGGTGCTTGTGTTTCTTTTATGAGCATTGACTATTTTAATAGAGTAGTTGTTGATGTTTGCGCTGCGAGCTGTGTTTCCAGATTAGATCCTGTAATTAAAAAAGAGATTGATAAAATTTGCAATAGTTCTAATTGCCTTGGAACTTTGTTAAAATTTAAGAGCGAAAAGATGTCCAGCATAATCAGGAGAGAATTTTTGAAAATTGTTTCTGGTTGTTGTAAGGGTGCATTTGATGACTTTTTAGATAGTATGTTTACATGGCCATATGTTGAAAGTAATTTATCTAATCTTATTAAGGAGGGTGTTAGGTCTATTTTCAGTTTGGTGAAATCAAATATTATTGCTGGTAGCGATGTTATTATTTCCGAGCATAAGAATCGGATTAAGGAGGGCAAGGCAGGGCGTATTAATTCTGATAAAGAAGAAAAAAGAATGTTTTTAGGAACCAGACGCGGAGGTAATAAATCTTCATTACCTAAGGTTCGTTTTGAGGGAAAGTATTCTATGTCTGGTAAATGTGGCTTCAGGCTTGATAAACAATTCAATTTGAAGTTTACGAGTGTTAAGACAGATAATTTAGTACTGTTTAGGGCTCTTGTACGTAGGAAGTTTGAGGGGATTATTGCTTCAGGTATCATAGGTAGCCTTAATTGGTATGATGTTTCCGAAAGGTTATTATCTGTTGCTATGGAAGAGGCTAGAGAAATAGTTGATAATACATATAGATTGCTTAGGAGTATTGTTTCGGAGGCGCGTATAGTTTGTGATGACGGAAGGGAGAGGGATCTTGTAGGTGTGGAGAAGGTTATTCTTAACAAGAATGTTATGGCATCTGCGAATAAAAAATTTAAGGACACCACTAGGTCATTATGGAGGGATGTTTCTAAGTCTACCAAGTCTCGTGATTTATCTTCTGATGTTGTGTTAGAAGTTTTGTTGCCTGATCTTAGTGAAGCTGATAGGTCAGGATTGAGTGTTATTGAGGATGAGTTTACTAGGAATTTTGAGCCGGTTGTTTGCGAAACGATATCAACTATGTTGTCTGGCGTTGATGTGACTTCTTCCGGATTGGAATGTCTTCTAAATGAGATAACTCCAATTCTCTCTGAAAGAAGGATATCCTTTTTGATTGAAAATGGATTTTTGTCCAGCGCTGTGTCTTTGTTGTCTAGGGCAATGGTAGTTAAATCATGTTCTAGTAGAGTTATTACTGATAATGAAAAGTATAAAATATTGGTGGTGTATGTTAGAAATATTACCAAGAGAGTGGATGTTTTCATTTCTAGCTATCTTAGCTCTTTGATTGGTTCTGGTGTTACTACTAGCTCAGGTGGTGTACCTAGTAGAGTATCTGAAACAGTGAATTATGATGGGAGTGCTGCAAGTTATTCTTCTAATATAATTTCTAACAGAGCTTTGGGCAGAACTTCTGTAAGAAAGAGAAATTATTATATACATAATCTAGATTATGATGTTGTTCCTTCTAGGTTTGGTTCTGTTCGTGTTTGTAGCGAATTTAATGACGATATTAATAGTATGATATCGGAACATCTTTCTTTTTTATCTGTTATTGTTAGATTTGTTAGGACGAATACTAGCTCTGAGCTATCACATCTTTCGCCTGGTTATATGCGTGATTTCATAAATAAAAATTTAGGTACAATCAGTAGTAATGCCTTATCTGAGTTTATAGATAAGGTTGCTGAATTTGTTGTTAATGTATCTGTATATGATATTGATGTGGGTGTCAGGGAAATCAATAGCTCAGAAACTGTGTCTTTTCTTGCTGAGTTACGTGATTATATTTCATTGAGGCATAGTGAAATTTTATTTACGGAACAATAAAAAGATGTTTGCATGGAAATTAGCTTTAGTGTTTATCCGTGTTACATTGATTTATTATTAGAGTCGTATATGAATAGATGTAACTAATAATTATTATAAGTTTTTGCCTAAATAATAATTGATTGAGGTTTTATTGTTTTTATAATTTGTTATGAGATATTGTATTAATTATATTGGTTTTATCCCTCATGTTAGTTATTGTGGTGATAATAGGTGTGTGCTTGCTGTAGGTTCTCCGGATACACTTATTTTAATCACGTGCTTTCCTATAATGTTTCGCCTCAATAACTGAATTGTAATGATATTTTAACTTTATTATCAAAACTACATTTCACTATTGAATCCTATCATACGTAGTAAAGTTATAGATGTTTTATAGTTATAGAGTTATGACTTTTACATTAATTACTTTAGAAGAGTTTGTCTGTTCGTAATTGTTGGGATAGGGTTTGATAAAATGATAAATGGTTAGTATTCGATGTTTTGAGTAAATCATTACTGTGCTGTATTGAGACGAGAGGGGGTATGATATTATTGATGACGTTCTAAGTAATGCTTTTATGTATTTTACAAAAGGGGCATATGATTCTTGTTGTGGTTGCATATAAATTATATTATATTTTTATATAACGATACTGTAGATATGCATTCATGAAAGGTATGGGGGGCTGATTTTATACTGAGTTATATTGCAATCTTTTATTAATCGGATTGATATGGTGATTATGGTGCTGAGATGATTGTGGGATAATTATATCCTAGGTTTTTACGTATTTTGGTGGTTTTCTAGGAGTGGCACTATTTTATGTTATTGGTGATGTGCTTGGGTCCAGATAGCTGGATGACCAAATTTAAGGGAAGACAATTGAAAATATCCGTGATTATTATGGGTTTTATTAATGGGAGCATGGATTGTTTTGTTAGTTATTATATTTAATATGACAATAAGGTAAAAACTTTTACTTAATGATGGATAATGCTAAATATATAAAATAAACTAGTTAGATGTAAATGCTTTAATGCCTATTTGTTCTTGTGATGTGTTTCAAATATTTAGTAGAGTTTTTTATGACTTGTAGGTATTTTTAAACAGGCTATATTAATAAAAATTAAGTTCTGCTCATTTTAGTTGGGTAATTGTATGCTACCATGTTATCGATTTGTTGTTGCCATATTACCTTGTGTATATTAATTTTAATTTAGTTACTTAATAGATACAAAAATAAAAAAACGTGGTGATTGTATGAGTGATAAAAGATTGACGATTGGTTTTCCGTTCTCTATTAATTATTCTGATTCTGATTCTGATTCCGATTTGGTGTGTGGTAATGAAGAAAGTGGCTTGGGACAGTTGAATGATATTGTAAATATTACTTCAACTGTCCCAGTTGAATATGTTGCTGAAGTTAATCCTAATTCATCTCTAGATATTATTTCAAAGCTGTTGGAAGATTATTCTTTATGCGCATCAAAATTCTCACAACCTAATATTGTCTCAGCAGCTTATGAGATATGTAGTAATTATGGATATAGTATTTATGATGATGATATGTATGATTTTTACAGTGAATGTTTCTTTAAGAATTACGCAAATAGATGCGGTTATGACGTCTCTGATAATTTTTTATCAGAGATTAATAGGCTAAAATATATGTTTGTAAATTATGTTAATACGACTCTGTGTGAAGATGATTTTAGCAGATTTTTATTTAAAATAAATGAAAATAATTATGACAAATTGTTGTTGCTGTTAGATAGTAATTGTCGTTTCTTTTATGTTTCTGTACATAGTATTAGATTTAAATTTGTTGATTTTTTGCGGAATGAGATAGTTCCATTGATTTTAGATGCTTTTGATAAACTTCTTGATGTGGATTCCAGTAATAGCCGTAATTTAGGTTACCTTGATAAGGAGAAATTATTTTTATATGTTGTTACTACATTCGAAAGAGTAATTATTTTAAGGGCTATGAGTTATTGGAATAGTTTTTGTGATCTAAATAAAGATCTTCTATTATCACTTCAGTATACTGATTATAAGAATCCGTTTATTCGTATTTCTACTGGTGTGTTTTGTGCTGCTGATGTACCTATGGTTTCCCATCCTGTTGCATTTACTTATAGGTATGGAGTATATGTTTCCTTTTTTGGTGTTAGAAATGTTGACCAAATGATTGATAATTGTGCATCAGATTGTATTTCAAAACTGAAAGTTATTATTAGTGATAGAGTTATGGGTATTTGTATGCTTTATCGTGGCATGGATTGCGTAGAAGCTTTGTTAGTGCGTGTTAATGAAGAACTATTTGATATTATTCTAGAGGAATTTCGTAACGTAATTCTTGATCATTGTATGAATAGAATTGTTGTTTTTTTCAATGAATTGATTATATGGCCAGAATCAAAAAATGATTTACTAGCTCTTGTTAGAGGAACCATTCGTAATATTTTTACTTTGGTTAAGGCAGAAATTAATGTTGATAGTTCAATTGTTCGTAGTACCGTTAGCAACTATTTTAAAATTTTGAGACGTGATAAACGTGATTTATCTTCTAACAAGTCCTCGGATTATAAGGGAAGATTGTATGTTTTTGGAAATTGTAAATTTAGGCTTAATGAAGATTTTTTTGTGAAAATAAAGAAACTTAGGGCGAAAAAGTTAGCTCTTTTTAAGCCTATTGTGATTATAGAATTTGCAAAAATTATGAAGAAAGAAAACTTATGTAATTGCAAATGGTCCTCTATTTCGTCAAGGCTATTCTCTGTTGCTGTAGAAGCAACTAAGGGAATCATTGATAGTCAATATAAGGAATTGAAGAAGATTATATCAGAAGCGCGTATGATACGTGACGATGGATCAGAGAGAAAAATTAATCGGGAAGAAAAGGTTTATATTACTAAGGGTGTTATGCAGTCTTCAAACAAAAGACTAAAGGATGCGGCTAGGATATTATGGCGAGATCTTATTAAACTCTATGGAAATTTTATTTTGGCCGATATTAGTGAATCTTGCGTTGATTACAGTTCAGGGATGGTTTCTGATGTATGTGATTTCCGTGGATTTTATACTAGAGATAGTTCTAGTGTAACCTCTACTGTTGGCAATTCTGTTATAAAATTTTCTTTATTGGATTTAAGAGAAGAGGATAGGTTAGAATTTCATTTTATTGTTGGAGAATTTATCAGGTGTTTTAAGCCGGTTCTTTGTGAAATGATTGATTGTCTGTTATCTGGCATGGATATAAATTCGTCTAGCTTGGAGTATATTTTAATCAGGATAAGGCCGGATATATATGAAAAAAAGGTTAGTTATTTCATTGAAAATGGCTTCTCCTCCAAGCTGGAATCGCTATTATCAAGAGCATTGATAATGATTCCTTCTGGTAGTAGAGTCATGACTTATAATGAAAAAGGTGAATTTTTAATGTCATCCTTCGACTCCGTCAATGAAAGTATAGATATTTTTGTTTCTAAATACGTTAGTTCTTTGGTTAATTCTTCTATGTTAGTGTCAAAGAGTGAATCTTCTAAAGATGATTTGGTTATTCCTATGGTAGAAGGAAAATGTAAAAGCAAGGGCAAGAGTAAAAAAAGAAGGGTAGTAGAGGATTATTATAATGTTGAAAACGAATATAACGACAATCATGATCGAGACAATGATGTTGTTCCGTCTATGTTTGGTACTATTAGAGTTATGAGAAAATTTAATAATGAAATTAATCGTATGATTTTATACCAGATTGATAACTTAAGTAACTATATTGGATCCATAAAAGGGGATCCATCCGCATTTTCTGATCTTACATCCGAAGACAGGGTTGTTGCTATGGAAAAAAGGATAAGATCTATTATTGACTATAGTCAATCTGAATTTATGGATAGAGTGGGAGAGTTTATTACAGGTGTAATTGTATATGCAGATGGTGATAATATTGCAAGATTAATTAATATTGATGAAATTCATGATTTTCTTAGAGGTTTACACGCTGAAATGGTTGTTAGACATGGTGACATTTTTGTTAGATGGAGTCAATAAGTGACGGTAATTTTTGCATTAAACGGGAACCATTGTGGCATATCCAGTTATTGATGTGAGGGCTAATAATAAAGTTATTGTCACGGTAAATTATAAATATGTCTTCCATTGTGATATTTAGCTGAACGAGTTTCTACTCTTTATAAAACATATATAGTTTTAACGTATTTCTCTTGTAAAATAAATTGTCTTAATAATTTACTATAGCTTGGATTTATTTTTGAATTAGTAACTAAATACAAATAATGATTTAAAAAATAGTAAATTATTAGTAAAGCATATGTCTAAATATATGAGGTTATATACATAAAAATCATCTATATTACCAATATATTACGTTGGTAGGTAGAATAACTTAACTGCCATGGAGATTTTGTTCTCACCGTATAAAAAGAAGTAAATAATTTTTTCCTCTAGTTTTTGATGTTATAAACTTCCTTCGTTAAATACTATAATTTACACGCTACTGTACATTGTAAATTAACGCACAATATATCTGATTGCTTCATATTTTTCAATGTATTATTGTTAGTATGTTGATGGCCTAATTCATCAATAATATTTATTTTAGTGAAACAGTAAAAAAATTACAGACCGAGACCACAATGCTTATTAATTAATAATGATATCTAAGCCCATTATATACATTATAAAGATAAATATAGGGAAAGTATTGCTATGGATATACAAGTGTAATTGTCATAGTAGAAACTTATTATTGTATCAATTCGTGTGTATTTGCATATTTCATGAGTTTATAAAAAATTCAGCTACGGGTTATACTAGAAATGAGCTAATAGTAGATGTTAATTTTGTAAAGAATAGTAGTTTTCTAGAATGCATGCATGTGTCTTAATCTTAATTGCTATATTAGGTAGATTGTAGTCTAGCTTTGCATTATCTACTGATGTAATTAGGTCTCTATTTGGTCTTATATGCATTATAATGTACACTGTTGTCGTTTATGAATTTTAGTTGTTTGGATTTTTTTGTTTCTACACTTAGTTTACAATTATGTCAGTGATATTTTTATTTTAATCAACAACTGGGCTATATTGTTATTACAATAATAGTAATATAGATGTAGTTTAGTTAATTTTGTAGCAGATATATGGCATTTGGAAATGATAGGCAAATAAGTGATTATCAGTATTGTGTCTCTGATTATGAATTTAAGTTGAATGATGAAATAAGTTGTTCTGTGTCAGGTAGTGGCACATCTACTTTTAATTCTGATTTGGTACAAAATTCATCTCCTGGAACGGGTACCGATGCGGCTTCAAATGGTACCGATGCGGCTTCAAATGGTACTATTAGTAGTGTGACTGTTGGCGCTGTGGCCTCTAGTTCATGTTCTGCTGATCTGTCGCGAGTTACTGCCAGTTCATATCTATTATATTTAGCTAAAATTTTGTGTTATGGGTATGGATTTAATATTTGTACTAAGGATATGGATGGCGTTTTAGGGGACGATTTTTTCAAGAGTTATGCTACTGTAAGCGGGTATCAATTTAGTGATGATTTTTTGTGCGTTATTAACGAATATAAGATTAAATTTGTGTCTGCTATTAATAAAATTTTACATGATGGAGGCATTAAATTTTTTGAGGGTCAATATAATGGAGATATGCCTATGGCTTGTTATAATTTTTCTAAGGCCGTATATCGTATTAGACCAGAATGTATTAGTGTTTTGCAGTCTAAATTTATTCCAGAAATAATAGATGCTATCATTAAAGGTACTATTATTGATAGCAATGGTGAACGCGCAATGGTTAGTGCCGAAATGGAGCAGTTTTTTTTATATTTTGTTACTACTTTAGAGCGCTTAATTATGTTAGAAATTATGGGACATTGGAACAAATTTTATAATACTCATCAACATATTCTCTCATTACCAGATGATTTTAAAGATCCATTTATTTATTCTAGTTTTTATGGGAATCTAAGTGTTCCTGTTGTTTCTCATCCGGCTGCATTTACTCATACTATGATGGAGTGCGTTTCTTTTTTTGCTTCTTTCAGAATTAAAGAAATAATAAATGATTTCTCAAGTAGATATTCTGATGACCTAAAAATTATTGTTTATGATAAGGTTTTGAGAATTCCTCGTGGTGGTTCTAGTTCTCAGGCTAGCTTTAAAAAATTTACTGAACTGGAATTGCCAGCTGTTATAAAAACTAAATTTGATGAGATGATGTCTGTAGATATGAATTCTATTATTAATTATTTGAAAGAGTTTATGATGTGGCCTAAACTAGGAACTGGTGATTGTGTTTTGGAAGTAGATCTGTCTATACTTCTCAAAAAAATTATGGACTCTATTTTTTATTTGTTGAGCGAGTATGTAAGCTGTTTTTGTAGGAGGCTTAGCAAAAATTATGTTACTAGGGGAAGATCATCTTGTTTAAAGAGTACTGTAATTGCTTATCATATTAAAGAGAAGTTGAAATTGAATATTCACCCTGTTTTTTATTACAATGTTATTTCTGTGAGAAATCAATTTTCTTGTAAAATTAGATCTATTGTTTATCGTAAGTTTTGTCAAATGATAGAGGGTGGTTTTACTGGATTTTATTGGTTTAGCATATCTAGTTTTTTATTACAAGTTGCTAAAGATGAAACTAAAGAAACTATGGAAGAAGAGTACGTGGAGTTGCTGCGCATTGTATCAGAATCGTTTGTGTTGGCTCCTGGTGGTGGTATGGTAAAGCTTACGAGTGATGAAAGACGTGATGTTATGAGGATTATTGTTTCTGATTGCAATGAAAAATTTATAAGTCTTACTAAATCATTGTGGGTGAAAGCTACTAAATCATTGCGGGTGAAATCTGTTTCTTCATTTGGTAATTGTGAGGGTACGGAAGGATGTAATGTTAATGATGTGGTTAATTATGAATTTGAAAAAAATCTAGGATTTAATCTTGCCCCCATTTTTGATTATAACATTTATCTTATAAAGAAGAGATTTTTTGCTAAAATCAAGTCTATTATTTATGCTAAAATTTCTGATATGATAAAGAGTGGTTTTTCTAGACATCATTGGGTTAATGTGTCAGATATTTTATTGAGTGTTGCTAGAGAAGAAGTTAGAGAAATTATTGAAGAACAACGTAGGGAGTTGGAACAATTAATATCAGAAGCTGTTGCAATGACCCGTGAGGGTACTGCAGTAAGACTTACCAGAGATGAATGTGATAATGTCATGAGAATTGTTATGAGTGATGTTGATGAAAAATTTGTGATCCTTATTAAATCATTGTGGAAGAGGGTTGTCTCCTCATTTGGTGGGTATGTTAGTGCAAGAAGTAATGTTAATATAGATGGTAATCACTAGAAAAAAGTTATTTTTGTTTACGTTTCCTACCTAGTTAAATTACGTAGTTATGAGTTTTGGGTAAAGGTTTTCAGGTGTGTGGATGTATAAATGTCTTTTCATATTTTATTATATCAAATCTATTATTAATGTATTTTTGGTTGCTGGTGTTTGTTACTACTTCTCAATTGCTTCTGATGTTGTTTTCTAATTGGTGGTTGTTTTTCATCTATGGGGGTGTTGCATGGTATGATTATTTTACATTAAACGTGTTTTTTGGATAGAGTTTTATCATTTCATATGAATATGAGTACTAGTAAAATAGGTTTGTCCTTTTCTGATTCTGATGATCTAGATAGAGAAGTTAATGATACATCTTATATCGGAGATGTTTCTAGTGACCAATCTTGTTTGATGGGAGTATCTTTTGGTGATTACTTAGGTTCATCATTGCCTGTTGCTGGTGGTGTTGGTTTTTGCGCCACTGACTCTTCTACCGTTGAGTCTATTGTTAATTCTTCTCAAATGTTATCGACTTCAGATTCATCGTTATCAAAGTTGGCTTATAGTATGTGTTCTGGTTATGGCTTTGATGCGTATTTTTGTCAAACCTATGTTTCAGATTATTCTTTTTTCCATGAGCATGCTGTTGAGTGTGGATATGAGCTTAGTAAAGATTTTTCATTAAAAATTAATGATCACAAAATTGGATTTTCAGATGCAGTTAGTTCATTTTTAGAGGATGATAAATTTTTTTCCCGCACTGGTAGATCACTTTTCAGCTATGATAAAAATCATAATAAAAGTATCACTATATATGTTTGTTGTTTTGATTTAGATTGTTCTTATTTTTATGAATCCGTGCGTCGTTATAGACCAAAGGTTATCAAAATTTTAGTCAGGGATTTCATTCCTAGAATAATAAAAACTATTTCGCGAGGTATGGTTATTGATTCCTCTGGAAGTCGTAGTATGACATATCATGAAATGGAGATGCTTTTTTTGAATTTTGTTACTAAGTTGGAGATGTTAATCGTTAAAATTATGATGAGTTATTGGCACTCCCATTTGGATGATATTGAGTCTGTTCTATCATTGCTTTCATCATCAGATTGTGGATTTGCTGCTGATCACACTAATCCATTCTGTCGTCTCAGAAACTGTAATAAAATTAGAGAAGAAACTATTAACGATGTTGCTCATCCAGTTGCTTTTGTTGATGTTTATGGTGTTACTATTTCTTTAATTGCTAAACATAAAATTGATGTTTTCAGTGAAGGTTTTATACATGATTTTTGTAATTCATTAAAAGTTATCTTGCATGATAAAATCATGAAAATTTCTAACCATTCTTCTTATGATTATGATAACGATTTTAAGGTTTTTTCTGATGTAGAATTGCCTCTTTTAATTGAAGAGAGCTTTAATAAAGCTATAGTTAGCTTGCAGTGTGATCTTAGTAATTTTTTACGTCAGTTAGCAGTATGGGCACCACCAGGAGTTGATGGTAGTTTCAGAGAGGTGGATTTTTCTAAATTTATTGAAAATATCAAGTCTGCTATATATTCCCTATTGAAGGTTAAGGTTTGTAGTATTAGTGACTCTTTTATTAACATTTATACTAACAAAATAAATAATTTTTTATCAAGAATGAAGAGTAAAGTTTCCACTTACATGATAGATAGGTGGGGCGTTAATCTTCATCATAAATTTGACTATAATTATTCATCCATCAGAAAAAAATTTTCTCCAATGTGTAAGTCCATTGTTAATAAAAAGTTTAGAGAAATGATATTAGGTGGATTTAGTGCTAGTGAATGGAAATATGTGTCATCAAAATTGTTGCCAATAGCAATGAAATTAGTTAGCGGTATTTATAAGAATGAGTATGATGAGCTTAAGGAACTTGTCTCGAATACTCATGTAGTGAAGAGAGATGGTACTTTTGTAAAACTTGATGAAACTTATAAAACTGTGCTTTGTGTAAAAATTATGTCTCGTATAAATAAGGAGTTTAGAGATTTTGTTAGGCTATGTTGGATAGATGTGGTTAATTCTACTAATATTCCTACTCCTCTACCTGATTCTGCTGGTAGTAGTTCTTGTCCTGAGTCTGCTAAGGGCGACCATTGTTATTCTAGTGAGGGTGTTGGTTCCCAGGTAGTTAATGTAGAGTCTCATCCTGTTTGTGAAGGTGGTGATGTTCAACTCAATGAGTTAGGTAATCTTTTTGAGTCGTTTATGGATCGTCTTGTTAGTGATGGAAATTATTCTGTTATGAGAAGTATTGAGGAGTTGATGGGTTCATCTTCATGTTCTTCACTAGAAATTTTACCAGATCAATCTGTTTCTGGTCGTGTATTTAGCAGTGACAAAAGGTCTTTCAGTGGTCCATGTTTGGATGAATATAGTACTGATTCATACAAGAAGAAGAAAAAATGATGGGGCTATGTATTAAGTTTAAAAATGTTGTTTATGGAAAGTAGCTTGTTGATTATTATTCTGTTCTTGATTTTTCTAAAATAGTTAATTTATTACCACCAATGATAGATATTTATGATATCTAAGAATAAATAAAATTGATATTTTTTGTTGTTAACTTCAAAAAATATTGCAACAAATGCATTTCTCCAGTTCCAATTTTATCAAAAAAATCATGTAATTTAATTATTTATGGGGTTGTATTGTAATTTTATGGATAATTTATAAGTTTACGATGGTAAAATTTTTATGGGGTATATTATTTATGTTTATATTTTATATCACTAATATTAAAAACTTTATTTACAGACTTGTTATGTTATTAGTGTATTTTTGTGTAGCTTATAATCAAATTATTTTTATTAAATAAAATTACTTAATAACTATGGTGGTTTTTTATTTTGCGGTAATGATTATTTATATCATGGTATTTGCGTAAGTTATTATTTGACTTATTTAATTAATGCTGTTTTTGTTTGTAATTATTGCCTTATAAATTTCTTTACAAAAAAATCACAATAATAATAAGCATGATGTATTAGTAAATAATAATTCAATAAACTATATTATTTCAAATGTTATATTCGCATTATTTATTTCAGTTAGATGTCAAACTTTAAATAGGTGAAAAAAGTGATTAATATTGGTAATAAACATTTGGGTCAAGATGATGATGATGAAGCTGTAGAATTTGCTGAGTGTTATACAGTTGTTTATGAAAAGGAAAATGGTAGTCGTGTTTCTCATAATGGCATAAGTTTATTATCAAAATTATCTGTTCTTAGAAGTGCTATAACTAAATTAGCTGTTCTTAGCATGGCAGATGGAGTGGGTGGGATTTTTTTCGGAAATTCAGCAGATGATAAGTCATCAGAAGAGGATTCAGATGAGTATTATGATGAAGGTTCTGATGCCCATTTAATAGCTCAATCTTGGTGCGATCTTAAAGCAAGTATTTGTTCTGTTATTTATCTTGAATCAAGTTCTGGTTGTGCCCATAAAAAAAATGAATCTTCAGATCTGATGGGTATTAAAGAATCTTTTCGTTACTGTCTGAGTGTTGGTCATTCTACTAACGATTTTGGTAATCCTATATTGAAAGTTATTTATTGTATTAATAAAAGGGTGGCCAAGGCATATAACGCTTTTTTTGATAGTGTTGGCGAATTAGGTAAATCAAATGATTGTGCTAACAGTAGGATCGAAGGTGATCTTTCTAAAATTATTAAGTCATGTGATGATTATGGCAGTATCCATAAGGATATAACCAGTAAATACTGTCCGAGTATTTATGAGTATATGGAAGATAAGGATTCTTCTGTTGATGAAACTACTGTTGGTTCAATAACTCTGAGACCAACTACTCCAGGACTAACAACTCGAGAAGCGACAACTTTTGGATCAACTACTCTAGGGTTAACAACTCCAGAAGCAACAACTTTTGGATCAACAACTCTGGGATTAACAACTTCAGAAGCAACAACTTTTGCATCAACAACTCTAGGGCTAACAACTCCAGAAGTAACAACTTTTGCATCAACGACTCTAGGGATAACAACTTCAGAAGCAACAACTTTTGCATCAACGACTCTAGGGATAACAACTTCAGAAGCAACAACTTTTGCATCAACAACTCTAGGGCTAACAACTTCAGAAGCAACAACTTTTGGATCAACAACTCTAGGGTTAACAACTCCAGAAGCAACAACTTTTGCATCAACGACTCTAGGGATAACAACTTCAGAAGCAACAACTTTTGGATCAACAACTCTAGGGCTAACAACTCCAGAAGCAACAACTTTTGGATCAACGACTCTGGGGTTAACAACTTCAGAAGCAACAACTTTTGGATCAACGACTCTAGGGCTAACAACTCCAGAAGCAACAACTTTTGGATCAACGACTACGGTGTTAGCCTCAGAATTAACAACTCTAGAACTAATAACTACAGATTTAGCAGTTATTGAATCTGTAACTTTAGATCCTGTTATTGATGAATCTATAGCAACCAATTATTTTATGATTGGTATGTGTATGGTTTTTTTATTTTTAGCTGTTACTGCTTTGATATTTTTACTTGTGAGATATAGGGTTCGTAATAACAGAAGAAGGTACACCCCTGGAAGAGTGGTGGACATAGAGAACAGAAGAGATATCTGTCCTGAGACTTATGAATTACAACAAAAAGAAGAAGAAGAAATTATAGATGTGATGGAAGTGTAGTAATATTTTTACTAAGTTCTACTTATTGTTGATTTTTAATGGCTTGTTGCTGGGGGAAGGTAAAATGTAAAATTTAGTCATTTTTTATCAGAAAATATGACTATTAGTCATCCTATTGGATTAGGTGTTAGGTGTAACTTTTAAGAATTTAATTTTTGTTCGTTCAATGAATAGACAATATGATATGTTAGAGTTGTGATTTTATTTTTAATCGATGTTTTTATCTTAATCGCGATTTGATTAACCATAAATATGATATGAAATACATTTTATGGTGTTTGTTTTATCATACAACATTGCTGTAGTAATTGATGGCAATTTTTTAATAATCGCTTTTGTAATTCATTTATTGTATTAATAAAGTTGTGAAGTATATTGCTTGAGATTAATGTTTATAAAGTAGTTATGGCATGAGATGATTGTAGCAGCATTGATAAGTGTTATATATGTTGGTTACTATCCTGGGGTTTGTAAATAAATGTAGCTTGGATGGCGTAGTGGTTTTTTCTTACATATCCTATATGTAAATATTAGTTATTAACAAATCATTTTATTATAAAACATATTCTTGATAACTCCATAAGCAAATACTATTTTGCATAGACCTCTGTGGGCAGAAAATATAGATCAAATAATTATTTTATCTATAACGATTGTTATCTATGACGGTTGATTATATAATCGCCGGAATGAAATATAGGTATCTTATAGTTTTATTGATGATTAATATAAAATAGAAACGTAATGCCGGAATATACTTTATTGTTATATTTATATTATTACCGAAAAGGAGTAATATCCTTGCCCAGTATGATTCATTGTTACTTTTTTAGTTTATGTAACTTGTTTTATTCCATAGCGTTTCTATGGCAGATATTATCTATGGATATGGGGGGATGTAAATTTTAGTTATTTTTGTAGTGCTTGTAGTGTTTTTGACCAAATCCGGAAATTTTTTAGTTTAAATAGTAGACGTAGGTTTTAAATCATTTAATTCTTAGATGCTAGAATATACTGGTGCTGTAGTTTGGTTTTTAATTATTGTCTTTTGAGGTAACATATTTTATTCATATAGCAATTTTTAATTTAAATAACGAAATACATTTTATTGCGCTTCCTTTGAGCATAAAAATACGGTAGTTAATGTACTAGCTCTTCATAATTTTATTTTAAGTTACTTTGACAACCAATAACTTTGAGATGAGTAACTTGCTATGCATGATGATAAATGGATAATAATTCATTAAATAATGTTATTCACAATGCTAGTATCAGTTGATATCATCTGCTGAATATAATCCTGCCATGGGTGAAGATGTTTATTGACAGAAGGAGGTGTCTTAACGATTAGTATTTGTAAACTTGTTACTGCATGATCTTTGCGGTGTGAGTTATATTGCAATTTTATCTGTTTGGTTATAGTAATTAATATGATTTGTTATTATCGTAATGTAATTGTTTTGTAGTGAAGTAATTGATTTTTATATTCTTAAGTCTTGGGCATTTTTCTTGCATGCTGTGTGACAACAATTGTGGTTGTGCAGAAAATTATAGGTAATTATATATGTGTAGCCGACTAGTTGATTATGGTTTTACTTCTATATCTCATGATGTTGATGTTGAAGGCAATGTTGATGTTGAAGGCAATGTTGATGTTGAAGGTGAAGGTGAAGGTGAAGGTGATGTTGAAGGTAATGTTACGAGTGTAACTATGAGTTCTGATTTTGTATTATCACCCAATAGCACCATGGCATCGTGTTCTTCCGAAAGTGTATCTCATCCGTATTCCATGTTGCCTTCTACAAATCTTTTTTTATCTTATGGCTCTAATATCATTCCTGTTAGACACAATAGATATGCCATCAGTGATTCTAAAGTATTGAGAACTAGGGCCCTTTTTGCCGTGGATTTTTATTATCCTTCTGCTGTTGTTTATGGGTTAACTATTGATAAAGAAAGTTCATTTCGCCTAAATAACATTATTAGAAGTTTTTACGATTTTGTTGACAGTAGTTCCAGTTTTATTTTTTCTATTAATTCATATAGTAATAACTGGAGACTTATTTGTAATGCTATGTGTTCTTCAGGTTCTTCCTATGTAATTATGAACCGACTATTTAATGATTTTTGTATTAGTTTTGTTAACGATTTTATTGTTGCCATAGTTAAAGTTACTAAAGCTGTTAATGATATTTTTGTTCCTCAATTACGAGAAGTTATTAATGCAGCGCAAGTTGTTACTGATGGTTGTTCGGTAAGCATAGATGATGATAATAAATCACGTTTTATTGATGAAATTTCTGAAAATTTAAATCAATCCTCATTGCCAATGTTTATGGATGCTTGGTTTTCGTTTATTAGGAAGTGGGGATGTGAGTTTTCTTCATTTGGGGTAGATATTTTACAAAGTCCATTTGACAATGAATTTACTCTTTCTAATTTGCTATTTGATTCGCTTGATTCAAATTGTAGGCACTCTATTTGTAGGATTGTATATGATGTTCGTAGGAGATGGGAGCGTTCTCTGCCTTCTATAATTTTAATGGCATTGAGGGATAAGGATCTAAGCACTCTAACTACAGATTCTGCCTTGGTTTCAGTTGCTAGTGTGGTTTTTGAGAATTTCAATTCAGTTATTGATGAAATGAATGTTGTTACAAGTGTTATTGAAATACTATCCTCATCTTATTATATTTTTGCTTCCACGGATGATGTTGGTTCCTTTTCTGAATCTAATATTTCTGATTGTCATTTCTCTATGATTGTGAGGTTGGTTGTTAGATGCATTAGTTTCAATATGGATAGTGTGGTTAGAAAGTGTGTTGAAAATATTATACATAATTCAGTTACAGGTGGTGCTGATAGTATTATTGATGAAGAAGAAATGCTTGGTAGATCAGATTGTCCTCCTGGGATGATTGATATTTCTGAGGAGGGGGTACCATCGGATTGTTATGATGCTGATATTGGTAGTGATAGTACAGCAAGCGGTGTTTTTGATCTAGACGTAGTTTCCAATAATGAAGAAGCTTCTGGTTCGAATGTAGTAGCTCGTCCAATTCGAGATGAAGATGCTGATGCTATTGATTCAATTTTGTCAATCTTCGTCAATCGTATAACGCCTTTGTTAAAAGATAGGATATCAGTTCTTCTGCGTGGTTTGGATTTACGCAACGAGGATAAATTTTCAGCTTTGGCCATAATTAAGCCTACCTTGAATTATGAGATCCTTGATGTATTTGAAAGTTTAGGTTTTCATAGTGAGATCAAAAAAGTAGTGGAGGGAGCTTGTCTAGTTGATACGGACGGGGCTGTTATGAAACTTAACTATAAGGAGAAGAGTTACCTTATTTCCAGTATTTTTTCAAAAATTGATGATTATAAGGATAGAGTAATAGATGATACTTTATCTGACTTATTTCCAAAATTATTACTTAAGTCACAGAGAATTGTTGAATCTGAGTCACAACAAATTGTTGAAGCTAAGCCGCAGAAAATTATTGAAGCTGAGTCGCAGAAAATTGTTGAATCTGAGTCACAACAAATTGTTGAAGCTGGGTTACAGAAAATTGTTGAATCTGAGTCACAGAAAGTTATTGATTTAAATCATCCTGCACCTAGTTCTGATATGGTATTTGGTGATAATAGTAGTGTAAAAATAAATCCTGATCTTACTGGAGGAGAAGGTTCAACTAGTAAGGGTAAAGGTAAAGGTAAAGGTGGCAATAAAGGTAAAGGTAAGGCCACTAAACTTGTACGTGTTGGTGATGTTTTAGGCAAAGATAGCATGGTAGGTAGTCGTGATACGAGACTGAGACGTAGTAGAAAGATTGATATTGGTGAAACACGGCCTGTATTTTCCAATTATATATTTGATTTATATAGTATATATCCTTATAAAAATTTGATTTTCAAAGGTAATTTTGTTGATAATTTTTCTTCGATTTTGAAAGATTTTTATGAAAGCTTCTCATCGTCTATTGCAGAAATGTTAAGTGAGGTGTCTTATGATGCTATGAAATCTGATTCTGTATCAAATTATTATCGCAGTTTTGCTAAAAGTAATTTGAGTGGAGAGTGCTCCAGTGTATTTTTAACTAGTTTTATTTCATCTATTACTGATTCTGTTTGTGGGTTAAGGGTATTGGATGGTGGTGATGAACGGCCTATTAATAAGGATGAGTCAGCTGAACTATTAAGAAGGTTAAAGTTAACTATTTCTCATAAATTACGACTAATTTTGTCAGATTCGGTTGAGATAATTATTTATAAATTGAAAGGAATAGCGGAGGGATATTCCTCTACAGATGATTTTAGTTCATCACATGATGGAAATTCATCTCCTTTGATAATATCTGAAAGGGATAGGAGTGGTCGTGTTTCGGTTCCTAATAAGTCTAATAATGATATTCCTGGTGGGTTTGTTAAAATCGGGAGAATAGTGATAGCTAGTGGGGCTTATGATGAGATATTGGAACGATCCGAAGAAGCTTTAGGTAGATTCAGTGCTACTTTGAAGGATAGGTTTGTAAATATTGAGAAATCAATTATGGCTGATCTAGATGGAGCTCAACCTAAGCTTGTTACTGCTAATAGTGTTTTGGAATACGACGTTAATTTGTTTTTGTCTAATTTTGTCGAAGAGATTAAAGCGATATTGTCTCGATGTAACATATTTGAGTTTGGTAGCTGGTGTAGAGTTGTTAATTCTTCGGAACTGGCTTCACTCGTGTCTCATTTTGAAGAGTCGTTCTCTCTGCGATTAGACGAGCGTTGTAAGACTTCTATTTCTGCTTTATCCAAAAAGGTAGATGAATTGACTAAAAGGCGCTCTGATGTGATTTTACGGTTACGCGAACATAGATTGAGTGGTACTTCTGTTGCGTCTAAATCTGTTGCTGTAGCTAGAGTTTCTGTTGTTCCTGTGGTCCCTAAATCTTCTACTGCGGATACGGTTCTTGATGCTGCACCCCAGATTTCTGTTCCCCCACCCAGAATTTCTACTGCTTTACCACAAGTTTCTACTGCTTCACCACAAGTTTCTACTGCTTCACCACAAGTTTCTACTGCTTCACCACAAGTTTCTACTGCTTCACCACAAGTTTCTACTGCTTTACCACAAGTTTCTACTGCTTCACCAAGGGGGTCCAAGTCCTTATCCAAAATTTCCGCTGACTCGTATAAAGTTTATGCCGCTTCACCCAAAGTTTACGCTTCCTCTAAAACTTCTCCCGCACCTAAAGTTTCTTCTACTGATCATATGGATGTTTCGTCTAAATCTTCTTCTACTGAAGTTTTTATTGCTCCTAAGGTTCTTGTTTCAACCAAGAAAAATTCTACTTCTGGGGTTAATAAGGCTGCTGCTACTGTGCCGAGAGTTTCTGTTGCAGCCAAGAGGAAAGTTACTGCTGTAAAAGAAGTTGCTGATGTTTCGGAAGCTAAATCTGTTTATGGAGGAAAATTTTCTGCGTTTTGGGGGGTTTTAATTGATAGTGCCGTTTCTTCTAACATTAGTTCTGTATTTAGAAGATTGTTGGCAGAGGCAGATGTAAATATTGAAGAAGCTGTTAGGGAATCTACTAATCTTGATGATGCTACATTTCGTACCGATTCTGTTTCTAGATCCTTGTTGGATGGGTTTTCTTCCAACATAGATTCAATACTTAGAGGTGGTGGTGTTAAGGTAATTTCATCTTGCGGTGTTTCTCCTAATTTGGCTCCATGTCCAGGTGCTGTTCCCAGGGATATCAATGATGATGAGCTATCTAGGCTTGCTACATCATTAAAGGATGCTTTTTCTGTACAGCTTGAGATTTCTTCTTTTAGGAAATCTACAACTCGTTTTACCGCTCCTGACTGGACGAAGTTGGTTTAAGTGGTAGCTTAATTGTCCATTATGTAAGTATACCGTGAGGTAATTTTTTATCCATGTTTCTCGTTTTATGTTATCTTCGGTGTCTCAGAGTTGGCAATTCTGTTAATTTATCTATCATGTTGTTTTCGTTGTTTGCTTTACTCCATGCATTCATGGTGAGGATATCGGGGTTACTTGTATTTGTGAAGTTTATGTTTAGATTGCTGTTTCGGAATGAGTATGAGTAGATTTTTGATGGGGTTTCATGCGCTTGATATGTTGTTAAGTAGTGATTGTAGTAGAATCAGGAGGGTTTATTATTCGTCTGTGCGCAGAGATAAGCGTATGGACGATGCGTTGAAGAATTTGGAAGAAAGATCCATATCAATTGTTTCTTGCGGTAAGTCTCGTTTATCCCATCTGGTAGGTGATGATCACCATCAGGGTATTGTGATTGAGGTTTATCCATTGCCTTCTTGTAGCATCGATGATGTCTTAGATAGTTGTGATCGTCCAGTTTTGTTGGTGTTGGATGGTGTTACTGATCCCCATAATTTTGGTGCTTGTTTGCGGGTTGCAGATGCCACTGGTGTTACTGCAGTTGTTGTTCCAAAAAATAATAGTTCTAGTTTGACTGGTGTAGTTGTCAAATCATCGTCTGGAGCTAGTGAATTTATCAGGCTGTTATCGGTGACCAATTTGTCACGTTCTTTAAAAATTATGTATGAAGAAAGGGGTATTGATGTTGTCGGTACTGACGATAATGCTGACCTGGATTTGTGGTCCTGGCGTCCTGAAGAGTCTGAGTGTGGTGTAGCGGTGGTTTTAGGTTCAGAGGGAAGCGGTATGAGGAGGCTGACGCGTGAATGTTGCCGTCGTAGCATTAAAATTCCTATGTACGGTTGTGTTGGTAGTTTGAATGTGTCTGTTGCTTCGGGAGTTGTTCTTTACTATGTTCGGCAGCGTTTGTCCAATGGGTAGGCCACGACCATGCTAGCGTTGGTCCGGAGGATATTGTTGGTACGGTTGGAAATTGCCTTCTCTTGTGCTCACTTTGATGAAATTTTATCAATATGCTGTTACTAAGATCTTCAGGGATGTCGGTAGGGGGGGATCCAGTTTTGAGGTAGGCTCTTATGACTCTCTCCAGTATGTCGTAGTCAGGTATGCTGTCGCTGTCTTTCTGGTTTGGTCGAAGCTCAGCTGATGGTGGTTTTTCTAGAATGGTTTCAGAAATTGCTCCTTTTGTGTTCCGGTACCATCTAGCTAATGAGTAAACTTCGCTTTTGAACAAATCACCTATTAAGGCTATTCCACCAATGCTGTCTCCATACATGGTATTATATCCTATAGCCCTTTCTGATTTATTGCTTGTGTTTATGACAAGGGCGTTTTTTTCGTTGGAGTAAGCCATAATAATCTGTGCGCGGATACGAGACTGTAAATTCTCGTGAGCTATACCGCTGGTTATTTTTAAATGTGACTCATAGCACTCTAACATCGGCTCTATTGATAAAGTAGTGGTTCTGCATCCAAGTTCGTTAGCTAAGTTTTGTGCATCACTCATACTTGTTTTTCTATTGAATCGAGATGGAAGTATTAACCCATGACAACTGTTTGCTCCTAAGGCGTCGGAAGCTATACATAAAACAAGGCTAGAGTCTATTCCACCAGATAGACCTATCACAACTTCACTAAATTCATGCTGGTTGCAGTAATCTATCAGTGATGATTTGAGAGCACATACGATTTCTTCTTCTGGTGACGAGAAACATTTTGGCAATTTTTGAGGGATGATATTTTTATCCCTTATTGTTACTATTTGGGTACATTCCTTGAAGCAGGGCAACTTGATCGCACATGTCCCATCAGGATTATATCCAACTGAACCACCCTTAAAAATTAGGTTATCTTGGCTACCTGTACCGTTTAAGTGTATGAACGGGATACGTTTTTTATCGGACAACGTTTTTATCTTTGGTTCTAGATTGTGATCTATTTGGAATTGATGATTTTTTATCGCAATAACAATATCACAGTTGGATGTATCACAACTTTCATCTACTTCCATTGTTAAAAGAATACGGTAACCTTCCCATAAGAAAATTGACGGTGATTCCATGTATTCCTTATAGCAATGACGCTGACGTATTGCATCAAATTTTCTAACCGTATGAACAACTCTATGGTTGATTATTACTACAGATGAATTTACTGCATCATGAAGAGGCAGCCCTACTACTACTGCCAAATCAGTTGGCAGATGTTCACATAGCCAATCTAATCCATCCCTACATGCAGAAATAAATGAATCATGTATAAATGATTCATTTGGTATACACCCACACAGAGATAGTTCGGGCGTGATCACCATCGAAGCTCCATTAATGCGAGCCTCTGTGGCTATTGAAAGTATTTTTCGGATGCGATGACTTATGTTTCCTATGCCATTACTGATTTGCGCCAAAGCTAGAGAAATCACAAATACATATTCCAATTCGTCTGAGTTGGTGCCCAAGAAGGGACTTGAACCCCCACGGTGTTTTGCACCACTAGGACCTGAACCTAGCGCGTCTACCAATTCCGCCACCTGGGCTACGGAACATAGGATGATATCAACTAAGTTTTTCAGCGGCAATGATTATATTTTTTCAGCAGAACTAGCGTTGCTCCAGATCCTCCTAGTTTGGGTGGAGCTGAGCAGAATGCTAGGACGGAATGGGTGTTCATTTTTAGTCCACGTCTGACTATTGATCTCAGTGGTGATTGACCTTGTCTGCCCCGTCCATGTATTATCATCAGGCATCGACACTTTTCTTCTGTGGATTTGGCCATGAATCGTGCCAATTTTATGGTTGCCTCAGTCCTAGTTAGTCCGTGGAGGTCTATTGTCCTTTCAACCGGCCATTGGCAACGCCTGAGGTTTTTGATGGTTTTCGTTGGGACGTCGTCTCGCCTAAAGTCCCCAACCTCTTCCTCGGAATAGTACTCCTCAGAGAATTTATAACTTATTGGTTCATGTGTTTCTTTGTCTTTTATTATACCGATGACGTGCGTGCCTGTTCCGTTTTCATATTCATTCTCGTAGTAGTAATCGTCAACCTTAAGCGGTTCAACGTCAGGAAACAGAGCTGACATCTTCTCACTGTCGTTGCCGTATTTATCGGTACCCACGGCTCTCTCTACATGCCCAAGAAAAATTCCGCATCCAGAGCAGCCATACACCCACTTCCAGCAGATGTTACCGCCTGGCGGTATACGTGATCTTGAACATCTCCAGCAGCAAATACGCCAGGGACACTAGTTTCTGTAGATCCAATAGTGTTTCCTTTCTTTGTTATTATGTAACCATTATTCATGTCAAGTTTCCCAGAGAAAATACTAGTGTTAGGGGTGTGACCAATTGCTATAAATACCCCGCTCAATGATAGGTCTGTTTTTTCTCCCGTATCTGTACTTGCGATCCTCAAACCAGTTACTCCTGAATCGTCACCCAGAACCTCATCAACAGTATGATTCCAAATTAACCGTACGTTACCATCTTTGGATAGTTTGAATAATCTATCTTGTAGTATTTTTTCTCCTCTAAGTTTATCCCGTCTGTGTACCAATATTACTTCCTTACATATGTTAGATAGGTAAATTGATTCTTCTATAGCTGAATTTCCTCCACCAACAACTGCTACTGTTTTTTCTTTATAGAAAAATCCATCGCAGGTGGCACATGCTGATACTCCTCGTCCTAGAAACTTTTGTTCTGACTCTAGACCCAAGTATTTTGCAGTTGCCCCAGTGGCGATAATCAAGCAATCACAAGTATATGTATTATTTCCTTCGAGCTTGAAAGGTTTTTCCTTCAGGTTGACGTGCTCGATGTTGTCGAAAATTATATTTGTATCAAAACGTTCTGCATGCTTCTTAAAGCGTTCCATAAGGTCAGGGCCCATAACCCCGGTATGGTCCGCCGGCCAATTGTCAACGTCCGTTGTGGTCATTAACTGACCTCCTGGAAAAGTTCCAGTTATTAGTAGCGGGGAAAGATTAGCCCGTGCAGCGTATATAGCTGACGTATAACCTGCCGGCCCCGATCCTATGATGATTAACTTTCTGTGATTACTACTAGTGCTCATGTGTATTTATTCCTGCTATAGGGTTATTCAATTAGACAAAACCCTCGATGTGTCTTACTTTTTATCTACAAAATAAGAAATCTTTTGGGTTTATACTGTTGCTTTATACCGGATTTGGAGTCTAATATCTAGTTAGCCAGTATACCATTTAATAGTATTACCGTGACAAACTGATTTTTCCTTCTAGTGTTTTCTGTTTCTTTGCGCGGAGAAATTGTGTGTCACTTTTATTAAATTAAGTGATATGCTTTACTCGTTATTCGCTGATTGATGTTATCTATATTCGGCACTGAGGTGTCTTTTAAGTACTTGTTTTTGACTTTTTGGAGGAACCAAATGTCTATTGGCCGGGCGTCTGCCGTCTCAAAGAGTGATTTGGCCGTGCGTGTGGGTAAGGTACAGTTATTCTCTTCTCTTAACCCTGAACAGTTATCCCAGCTTCTTACGTATGCTGTCCATCGTAAGATTCCTCGTACGCAAATGATGGTTGCACTTGGTGAGAAAACTGATTCATTTTATGTAATTCTATCTGGAGCTATGAGAGTTGTCGTTGGTGATGAGGAAGGTCGTGAGGTTATTGTTTCCATATTGAACTCAGGAGATTTTTTCGGAGAAATGGGTATAATTGACGATGAGCCTCGTTCTGCTAGTGTTGTTAGTGCTGAGCCTTGTGAGATTTTGGTTTTTTCAAAGGATTCGTTCCGTGCTGTCTTGACCGAATATCCAGCAGTTTCTTGGCAATTGATGAGAAGTTTGGCTCAGCGTTTGAGGGTGGCTACTAGGAAAATTGAAACCCTCGCTCTTATGGATGTTTACGGTCGTGTGGCTAGGCTTCTTCTTGATTTTTCTGAAGATGCTGATTCTGGTAAAAGGTTTGTTTCTAGGCGTCTCTCTAAGCAGGATATTGCTAGGATGGTTGGGGCATCTCGTGAAATGGTTAGTAGGGTTATGCGTGATTTAACCGATAGGGGTTTAATTCAGTCTGCTGACGGCAAAATTTACTTATCTAGTCGCCTAGGTGTAGGTCTTTAGAAATCCCGTGCCGGAAGGCACAGATGTTTTGTGTCTTCCTATGCATCCGTCTCGCCTACGTTCATAATGTCAAATGTGCATTTTTGGTGTTTTATTCGGGATTATGAAAAAGGTTAATGTTAAAAAAAGATCTTCTGTTTCTAACTTTTCTGCAGCAGCTTTGTCTCCTCGTGCTCCAGACTTGTTTCGGGAAATTCGTTGGCTTATCTCTTTTGGTGCTGCGTTTTTTTTGTTTCTGGTACTGTTTAGTTACGATCCAACGGATCCCGGTTGGTCTAGGTCGAGTTCAGTTATTTTATTTGTACACAATATAGGTGGAGTTTTTGGTGCTTGGGTTTCTGACTTCTTGCTGTACCTATTTGGGTATTCATCATATTTAATTCCGACGTCATTTGTTCTGAGTGTTGTGCGTAGCCCAAAATTTGATGCTATGCAATTTGGTATGTTGTGGCGATTCTTTGGGGCATTGCTTGCTTTATGGTCCGCTTCATCCTTCGAAGCAATTCATTTTTATGACTCTAACTGGCGTTTGCCTGGTCATCCTGGAGGAGTTTTGGGATTAAGTACCATAGTTTATTTAGTACCATTTTGGGGATTGGCAGGTATTAGCCTGCTAAATTTCATTGCTTTTTTTACCGGATTTTCTTTAATGACTGCCATTTCATGGGCCCAAATTTGTGAATTTGTAGGTTATTTAACAGAGAAAGCATATTTTTATACGTCTCAGTTTGTAAGAGAGACCTGCTCTAATTGGGGCATTGGTGGTAGAGAGGCATTTACTAGTGACTTGATAGAAAAAGACTTGAAGCCAACTAAGCCTAAGCGGGCTATAATTGTTTCCCATGAAGAAGAAGTTGTTTCCCCGAAAAAAACTTTAATACCGGTTGAATATCCTGAGGCTCTGAAAAAAGGTAAATTGTCTAAACCTATTAATATTGGTATAGCTAAATTGGATATTGCTGACGCTGGGTGTCCTCCTCTATCGTTGCTTATTTCTCCAGAAGAGAAGAAAAATTTAGTAAATGAAGAGCAGATTAATCAAATATCCCGTTTAATTGAGAAACGCTTGATAGAGTATGGTGTGAGCGTTAGGGTTATAGGTGCTTATCCAGGGCCCGTTATTACTCGTTATGAAATTGAACCAGATGTCGGTGTCAAAGGTAGTCAAATTGTTTCACTTGTAAAAGATTTATCCCGCGTATTATCAGTGTCATCCATTAGGGTTGTTGAGACTATTCCTGGAAAAGCATGTATGGGTTTGGAAATACCAAACCCACAAAGAGAGTTGGTTCGTCTGTCAGATGTTTTATGTAGTGATGCTTATCAAGATTCTTCATCTTTGCTAACAATTGCTCTAGGTTGTGATATTTCCGGTGATTCAGTGGTGGCAGATTTGAGCAAAATGCCTCACTTATTGATAGCAGGTTCAACGGGATCAGGTAAATCAGTCGGTGTTAATGCCATGATTTTATCTCTAATTTATAAATCATCAGCTGACTCGGTTCGGTTAATAATGATTGATCCTAAGATGCTAGAGCTTTCAGTTTATGAAGGAATACCTCATCTTTTAGCTCCAGTAGTGACGGATATGTCTCGTGCTTCTAACGCTTTAAACTGGTGTGTTGCAGAGATGGAGCGACGTTACAAGGTTATGTCATGCATTGGTGTTAGGCATTTGAGTGGTTATAACGCTAAGGTTAGTGCTGCAAAAAAATCAGGTAAACCATTGATGATACCGTCACCCGATTCTGAACTTGGCTCAGAAGAATTGTTTACAATGCCGTATATTGTTGTAGTCATAGATGAATTGGCTGATTTAGTTATGGTTGTTGGAAAAAAAGTTGAAGCATCTATAGCTCGTTTGGCACAGAAAGCCAGAGCTGCCGGTATACACTTAATTTTAGCGACTCAAAGACCATCAGTTGACGTAATTACAGGACTAATCAAGGCTAATATACCTGCGCGTATTTCTTTTCAAGTCGCCAGCCGCATCGATTCTAGGACAATTTTGGATCAAATGGGTGCAGAGTCCTTGTTGGGTCAAGGTGATATGCTTTATCTTCCACCGGGACAAGCTTATCCTATTCGTGTTCATGGGGCGTATGTTACTGATGAAGAGGTTCATGCAGTTTCTAACTTTTTAAGGGATCAATCAGGACCATGTTATTTGCCATCTATGGTTGCATCTTTAGAATCGATACCTGGTAATACCGAGTCTGAAGGTAGTGTAGATTTAGATCCCCTTTATGATCGAGCAGTAGAGATTGTGCTTAACTCTAAGCGTCCATCTATTTCTTTGGTGCAGAGACATTTACGTATTGGCTATAATCGTGCAGCACGTATAATTGAACAAATGGAAGCGCAGGGTTTGGTATCTCCGGTGCAGAGTAATGGCAATCGGGATTTGTTGGTTACAAATTAAGGTGGGTGTATCTTGAAGTGGATTATTCTTTCTAGTTGCTTACTTTGTTTTCCGGTGTTCGCTGGTCCAGTTGATAGTATGTATGATTTTTTAAAAAATACTACTTCTATATCAGCGGATTTTGTGCAATTTTATGATGATAAACGTATTAAAGAGGGGCATGTTATCATCCAGCGATTAGTTGGTTTTCGTTGGGCTTACAGTAATCCTCGGCAGATTTACGTTGGGTTCAGGAATACATTGTCTTTTTATGATGAAAGTTTGATGCAAATTATCAAGCATCATGTGATGAATTGGGATGCATTTCCGTTGTCTATTGTTTTAAATCCTTCTCGAATCAGTAGGTTCCGTTTGACTTCTCTCTCTTCTGGTGGGAATGTAGATTTTATCAGACTTGTTCCGAAGGGTTTTTCCTCGTCATCCATAAGTTATATAACAGTTGGATTGGTTAAGGGTGAACCTTGTTATTGGGATATTTTTGATGCTACGCACCATCATACTACTCTTGATTTTTACAACATTGTTATCAATCAACCAGTATCCGAAAAAGTATTCTCCATAGTTGCTACAAGTGGTATCGATGTTATCGATGTGAGTCGTTCTTCTGCAGTAGGTAGTTTTTAATTATGGAAAGTGATGATTATGATTGACATTCATTGGTTGAGGTCTAACCTTGATGAATTTTGTGCAGAACTTAAAACTAGGGGATTTGACTTTGATCGCTCTATGTTTGAGTCTCTGGAAGAGAGGCGAAAGGAAATTCAGTCACGTACCCAGTTTTTACAGGCAACTCGTAATAGGTTATCCAAGGATATTGGTAATTGTATTCGCCAAAATGCTAATGTCGACGAATTAAAGAAGCAAGTCGAAGAACAGTCAGATCAGTTGCAATTGTGTGAGGATGAGTTAGGAAAAATTTTATTTGATATTAACGATCTATTGTTGACTGTTCCTAATATTCCCCAGCAATCAGTTCCTTTTGGTAACTGTGAGGATGATAATGTTGAAATTAGAAGATGGGGTAATCCTAGGTCATTTGATTTTGAAGTTAAGGACCACCTCAAAATCGGACAGATTATGTCAGGATTAGATTTTTGTCAGTCTAGTGCGTTGAGTGGATCACGATTTGTTGTAATGCATGGACTGATTGCTCATATGCATAGAGCCCTTGCTCAGTTTATGTTGGATGTTCACGTCAATAAACATGGTTACAAAGAGGTTTCTGTTCCGTACATAGTCCATGAGCGCTGCCTGTTTGGAACGGGGCAACTTCCAAAATTTTCAGAAGAATTATTTGAGGTATGTCATAGAGAAAATGAGCATTTTTACCTAATTCCAACGGCAGAAGTTCCAGTTACTAACCTACATCGTGAGCAGATCATATCAGGAAGTGATTTGCCTTTAAGGTATGTTTGCTACACTCCTTGTTTTCGCTCAGAGGCTGGTGCAGCTGGTAGGGATACTCATGGAATGATTCGTCAACATCAGTTTGATAAAGTTGAGTTGGTTCAGATTGTTTCTCCAGAGTCATCAGAGATGATGCATGAGGAATTAACCACACATGCTGAGAAGATTTTGCAACTTCTAAATTTGCCATACAGGGTAGTTTCATTATGCAGGGGGGACTTGGGGTTCAGTTCTTCAAAAACTTATGATATCGAGGTATGGATTCCTTCTAGTAACAAATATCGCGAGATTTCTTCTTGTTCGAACTTTTTATCTTTTCAGTCGAGGAGAATGAATACGCGCTATCGGGATGACAAGAGCAAGGGAACTATATTTCCTCATACTCTTAATGGTTCAGCTTTGGCAGTTGGAAGGACATTAGTTGCGATAATGGAAAATTACCAGCTAGAAGACGGAAGGATAGATATTCCAGAAGTAATAATTCCATATATGAATAGATTTGATAGATAGTAAATCACTTGTCAATGCTTTTTTCCATTGACTGAAGTAATAGGTAGTACGTCTTTACCTTTTCCACTGTAAGTATGGCTTGTTTAACTCGAGCATGGAGTGATCCACATAGTTTTTCTTTGCCGTCAGGATGGTAGCCAATTCTTTCTGCTTCTATGTAATGGGAAACATGAGATAATCCTATGTTGTATGCTGCAATTGCTGTCCATAGTTTCTGGTGATCATTTTCTCCGGCTAGGTTTTTTTTAATAGATGAAAGATATTTTGCGGCAGCGGTAATTTCATTCTGTATAGATCTTACTTTTTTCAGAGATAGCTCTTTTGCTGTTTGGTCTGTTAATTGCATGAACCCGGTAACACCAGTTGGAGATTTAGCGTATACATTCCAATGTGACTCTTGGTATGCCAGCGCAGCTAAGATCCTCCAATCTAAATTAGTTTGTTGAGCTGCAGCTATGAACATCTTCTTATATCTAGGTAATTTGTTCCTTACGTCTCTTATAAAATGATTTATGTTGTACAAATTTCTAGACCAGTAACTGTCAAGAAACTTTTTCTGTATTCTTTTGAGATCACCACTGGATGTTAGATCATCGTGAAAAGAAATCAATTTTTTTAGAAGTAACGGATTTCTATCTGAATCTATTTTCCAATAATGTTTTTCCTCTTTAATTGAAATGGGACGTGATTTTTTAGACCAACTCAAGTTTAGGTTTATTTTCTTGCTCACTAGGAACGGACCAAGTGAAACCAAATTAGATGCATCGTCTTGATCTGACAAGTCTATGGACAAATCTGCTCTTCCTTGTTCAACATATTTGTTAATATTACTGTACTTAGGTAGTATTTCTAGTACTACCGTACATCCTAATACATCGGCCAAACGTTGAACAAGTTCATACTCATACCCATTAACTTTTCCATATTTATCAATGGAAAGCAGTCGTGGGGATAATCTGGACACCACTATTACCGATCTTATTGGTAGACTATTATCCCGCATTCTTACCAGGTAAAAGCTAAATAGCAACAACAAAAAAACAGAAATAAACCATACGGGGAATATTTCTTTCTCAAGATACATAGTGTCCATTTTTCTTTTGTAAAATATTCCTCTCATAAGGATAATCATAATCCCGTTGTTACATATGTGCTTCCTAGACTAAGTCGAAATCAATCTTTGTCCAATTGATTTTTATGATAAATAGATAAAAATATTTTTTCATCAGAAGTGAAATTTTTGTCATGACGATCAACAAGTAGGACAAACTAAAATCTGAAAGAATTTACACAGGGGGGGGTGTAGCAAGCAACTACTTACTGGAATAATTTATCCAACTCCCCGGATTCGGCCATGTCACGCATTATATCGGACCCACCGATAAACTCTCCATGAACGTAAAGCTGGGGGATTGTTGGCCAATTTGAAAAAGTCTTTATTCCTTCCCTGATCTCAGGGTTCTCTAAAACATTTACACTCAAAAAATCACGGACGCCACATTTGTGCAATAATTTAACCGCCATACCCGAAAAACCGCACATAGGAAACTTTGGGGTTCCCTTCATGTACAGAACCACCTCGTTCTGAGTAATCTGGTCAGATATTATCTTATGTAACTGTTCCATGGAGATCAAGACTAATAGTAAAAACACGTATAAGGCTATCACGATCATTTGTTTGTAGCAATGATTTGCCTAATTTTAGCGTTTCTAAATTTTTTTATATAATTAAGCTGTGTAATTTTGCCATTTTTGGTGTTTGCTGTGGTAAAAAGTATTCTCGTGATATAATTAGCTGTTTTTAATAATATTTTTCGGTGCCGGCAACCGATTGATTTGTGTTGCCTAAGTTGTGGTGGCAATTGTGTTCATAAATGTCGGGTTTTCTAGGAAGTTATTAGATTAATTGTAGGCCAGAGGTGATAGAAGTGGTGAACTGGACCAGATCCTTTTCCTACGCTATTTTTTTCCCCATTCTTTATGGCCATATGGATGTATTGTTTTGCTTTTTTGCACGCCGCTTCTACATCCAGTCCCAGTGCCAATCCCGATGTTATGGCGGCTGACATCGTACATCCAGTTCCGTGGGTGTTTTTTGTGGGTATGCGCTCACCATGCAGAACAGTGACTTCTTTTTGTACCGGGCAGTATAGCCAGTCGTCACATAATTCATTCTTATCGTGACCGCCTTTCAACAGTATATAGCCTGAAGCATACTGCACGAGACTTTTCATTATCTCAGACTTTTCTGTAACTTCTTTTTTTCCTACTAGGCGTGCAGCTTCCAATCTATTGGGAGTGATGATAGTAGCTAGTGGAATTAGTTCATATTTTAGGGCGTCTATTGCATCTTCTTTTAGGAGTATATCACCTGATTTAGCATACATTACTGGGTCAAGGACGACAGGAATATTTTTTGCTCGATGAGAAATGAAACTAGATACTAACTCTATTATTTCTCCCGAAAAAAGCATACCAATTTTTATACTATCTGGTTGAATATCATCGAAAATAGCCTCGAGTTGGTCAGATATCGATGATAGAGGAAGTTCATAACATCGTCGTACCCCCATAGTGTTTTGGACTGGCAGGGCAGTTATTACAGTCATACCATAGCAACCCCATGCTGAGAATGTTTTCAGGTCTGCTTGTAGTCCAGCTCCCCCAGACCCGTCAAAACCAGCTATGGATAAGCACTTACGGTAATTAGTTACTGACATATAGATACTCCCTCATTACGATGCAGCAACAAACCATAAATTTCCATTTTGTCTGTGGTGTTATCGTAGTTTGCGCAACACAACAAAATCACCCTAGAATGATAACATTTCTGCCTCTGACATAGAACTAAGAATATCTATGAAGTGACACCTGAAGCTTCCAGGTAGATTTGATTTTTTGGCTGCGTATTGTCCGCACATAGAAAAGTATGCGGTTGCAGCATGTGACGCTTCTGTATAGTTTCCAGATATAGCACAAAATGCAGAAATAATTGATGACAGGGCGCATCCCATTCCAGTTATGGATCTCATGATAGGGGATCCAAACGATACTCGTGATACTGCTTCCGTATTGATTATGTAGTCATCTTTACCTGTTACAACTACTGTAATGCCATTGATTCTTGAAAAATAATGCACTAACGACAACAGGTTGTCTATGTTTCTACACGATGACGAGTCCACTCCTTTTTTTACTGAGTTCTCCGGTGGTGCTTCTACAATTGCTGCTATCTCGTCTGCGTTACCTCGAATAACGTTAGAAAATCCTATAAAGCTTTTGGCCGCTTTAGTTCTTATTAGAGTAAATCCTGCTCCAACTGGGTCTAGTACTACAGGTTTTTGTAGCTTATTAGCTATTATTGCAGCCTGGTGCATGAGCTCAAATAAAGCTTCATTGATTGTTCCTATGTTTATGTACAGAGCTTGACTTTGACTAATGATATCTGCTGTTTCCCTTGGATCTTGATACATTATAGGGGAGGCCCCAATTGCCAATAGTGAGTTTGCTACAAACTCGTTGGTAACGGAGTTTGTAATGCATGCCACAATAGGTCGAGAAGATCGTATGGACTGAACATAATTTATTGTACGTTCCGCGCAGAAAATCACTTCTGATCCGTAAAAAATTAACTAATACCAATTTTATCATGGTTGTTGGTAAGAAGTCTTAATCTTTGAATGGTTTGCTCAAGATGTCTTGATGTATGCAGGCAGTTTATGCATGCTATTCCTTGTGCTCCGGAAGCAAATATATCATGTGCGTTATTCTCTGTAATTCCACCTATGGCAATAATGGTGTGATTTGATAGTCTTGCTAGTTTGGCAAACGTTTCTATTCCTATTGCCGGTGTTTCTGGTTTATTGGGTGTTTGGAAGATAGGACCTATTCCTACGTAATCTATGGGTAATTCTTGAGATGATATTAGCTGTTCTTCATTACATACTGACAGACCAATAATTTTGTCAGGACCAAGTTGTTTGCGAGCTTCTATTGCATGTATATCTGTTTGTCCGATGTGAACTCCATCGGCATTAATGTCTTTACAAACATGAATATTGTCATTAATTATCAGTGGTATGTTTAATTTTTGCAAACATGACAGAAAGAGTTGGCCTATTTCTACAAAGGTTTCTGAGTCAATGTTTTTTGCTCTGAGCTGAACACATGTTACCCCATATTCTACGCAACGGCACACAAACTGCAGATATTGGGTAATGTCGTTAACTTGTAATTTTGTTACCAAAATCAGACGCATTTTATCATCTATAGTTGACATATGGTACTCATGAGTCTGCGGAGAATAAAAAAATATTCCCTTGATTGGTCCAATCTTTATACTTACGTAGCTGTTATCTTTACTTAGATGCCTATGATACGCAACCAATAGTTTTATGTATAAGCCTATGAAGTAAAAATAATAAATGTAATTAATAACGAAATTATCAATTTCCAGTGATTACCTCACTAAAAACGTATTATTGGTGGTAATTGTACCGATATTGATACTTTTTGACACTTTACCTTTGTGATTCAGGTGTTTTCTAATACCGATACTAGGTAATTTCATTACCCATAATGTTATTGGAATGTATTTTCCTAAATCATTAAAAGCTTCTAAACTTTAATTACTCTTTATTGTTAGATATGACGACCAAACATGCGTAAACCTTATATAAAAAATTATGAAAAACAGGTGATAGCGTAATTATTAATTCATCTAATAAGTACTATTTTTTTCTGCTGTTATTCTATTAACTCGGCTAAATATGTATTCATATCAAATTTTATTCATCGAAGTTAAGAACTGAGTTTATATTTCATAAGTTAAGTCTTGATGTAATCATTGGCAGGTATATGGTTAATTATGATCCTATATGTCATATTGCTAATCATTTTATGAATTAGTAATTATATATTTAGTTTGTACTAGTGTTTGCGCTTTCTAGTACAAGGATTGAAGATTAATTCATAAAATATTTTCAATATGATGTTTGTTGTGGCACATGGTTCTAACTCATTAACTTGAAGTGACAAAATGATTGCAGACATAACTTTAAATAATAATTTAGTCATGTTTTTGTAATTATGCTTGGATAATTGTGTAAATATGCCTAGATAATTGTATGTATACTATTCTATTTTTACGTTAGATCTAATTGATTTGTCATTACTGGTTATCTTTGATCTTTTGATATGCTAATGATGTAATAATTGCCAGCGTTGTGGTGCCAATTAATATATTAACATACAATTTCTCTCCTATATCGGTTTGGCACTGATTAGTGTGTCTTGTGTTGGTTTCCAGGTGTGTGTTTTGTGAGGGCAGTGTTTTGTGTGTGTAAGGACTTTAGTTTATTTCAAAAACACAAAAGAGCAATTCAGGGATCATGAGATTAGGGCTTGTAATTTTATGGCATATGATGGCTCTTACCTATCAGGATCTGGTCCTTATGGGCATTGACTGAAGGATTTAAGCGTCTTCTAGAATCTGGGGAAAGGGTAAAGTTTGCCGTATTTAGCAGGGGGGTGTTTATAGGCAGAACTAATATTTCTCATGCATCTATTGCTGGTTTTCAGCAAGTCATAACTGCCGGACATGCAGTATGTGTGTGTACCGCAAATTCTTACAGTGAAATGCAGTGCTTTAAAGAAATCCGTAGCTTGGAAATTGACAATGAAACGGGACACTACCAAGTAACTACTGACTGTCTTAAGAAGGCTGTTCATCACTTTGACTCTATAGGGTACAAAGTGTCCGTAGTAAAGAATTGGTTAACTGGGGAAGAGGTGGATTTTGGCTCATCGCGCGTGCAATTGAATCATGGCCATGACAATAGGAATTTGTACTTTTTTCCTCATGAGTGGTGTAAATTGCAAAGTTTTTAGTTGCAGTTCATTGTTAAAGGCGTTGGATTATAATTCACCCAGTTTGTTAAGACATGGGGCTAATACAGATAATTTTGAATGTTGTTATATCGATAGATTTTTGTTGTAATTGGTATTTTTGATAATACTTTTCCTTTTATTCGTGGCTGATATATTGTTTAACATTATGGATGCGGTTAGGGAAATTATTATTTGGTATGAATTTTCCACGATTAACCGATTTTGTTAAAGACATCCAATACATTTAGAAAAATACATACTCATTTGTTGCCCTGAGCGGTGCGTTTTCCATTTTGATGTGTACAGGCGATACTTGCATTTCTCAGTTCATATTACCACATATTGTTTTTTACTTAAGCGCTTCATTAAGGCAAGAACAAGTATGAGATGTACTTGTTATCGAAGCTTTGACCATAACTTTACCGTTACGATCGACGGTAAAAAATTGTATAAACGTCAATCTCACCCCATATATGATCAAATGTGTGAAATATCTTTGTTTTACTATAAGATTTAATCACTGTATAACAGCGACCGCAAACCAAATAGTTGCCTATAAAATATCTACTGATACACAATATATGGTTTATTAACATTTTAATAGCAATTATTTACATTTATATATTTATAATGTGTTATTAGTAAATTATTGTTTAATATCAATATGTTGACTAAAATTTTATTTTTATGTAGATTGCTGTTGAAAACAGTGTTTATTTTAAGGAGTAATGTTTTTCCGCTTAGGTAAGGGGAAAATTGTGAGTTCATGTCATATACAAGTATTTGAAAATAAAATGGAAGAATATAAAAATGAGGAAATTGTAAACTGTAATCTTATGGCTTACGGAAGTGATTATCTGAGCGGCTGTGGTCCTTATGGGCAATCTACAGAAGGATTTAAGCGTCTTCTAGAATCTGGGGAAAGGGTAAAGTTTGCCATACATGAAAAAGGTATTTTTATTGGCAGAGCTAATATTTCTCATGCATGTATTGCTAGTTTTCAGCAAGTTATTTCCTCAGGTCATGTGATGTGCCAGAAAGTTGTTGCAGAATCGGTAGAAGTTGTTGCAGAATCGGCAGATTCAGGAAAAAAACCAGAGGATTATGAGCTAAGATTGTTACTTGATAATGAAACTGGGCACTACAGAATGCCTGTAAGTTCTCTCGTTGTAGCAATTTCTCGCTTCGAATCTATAGGATACGCCGTGGATTTGTTGAAAGATTGGGTAACTGGTCTACCTGTAGATTTTAGCTCGGAGTGTGTATAACCAAATCTGGACACAGACGATATAGATTTGTATTTCTTGTCGCATGAGATACGCAACTTGAGAATTGTTTAATCGCAAGTTCTGCGTTTTATTGCATTAAAGTAGTTGTGTGACCTATTGGTGCTGGGGATGAACATCATCGTTATTTGTACCAACAACACGTTCGACGGGTATATATTTATAACTAAACAACGAAACAACATAAATAAGTGTTGTAAGTAGAGTTATCAAATAAAGATGAACAAATAACCGACCTATTACCTAAATACTAAGCGTAATTTATTTTCAGGCATGCCTTGTTGTGGCTATTGACTTATTTCATATGTGATATGAATATTTATACTAATATGGAATGTAGATTTGTTAAAGTATCTTTGATTTGTCATCGATGGACAATCATCCCTGGGTATCCATTTGGAATGCGTTCGTTATTTATATTTACTATATT